>NZ_CP072359.1:0-741210 GCF_018128065.1 Prevotella melaninogenica
TTTTGCGACGTTTCTCAGTCAGTTATTTGCTTCAATGCTATGCTGGTGGTTTATTAAACACCGCATGAAAATCCTTGTCCCGACTGGAGATGAACGTCGTTTTGATAATAAAAGAATCAGTATATTATTGAACAATGGAATACCAATGGGACTACAATTCTCAATTACCTCCGTTGGTATTATCATGTTGCAAAGTGCTAATAATGCTTTAGGAACCGTGTATATTGCTTCTTTTACGGCAGCCATTCGCATCAAGTATCTATTCACTTGCGTATTGGAGAATATTGGCGTGGCTATGGCAACATACTGCGGACAAAACCTCGGGGCAAAGAAACTTGTACGCATAAGAACAGGTGTGAAAGATGCTATGTGGATTATGATGGCTTATTTCGCTATTACTGTCATCATCATTTATCCCTTTGCGGACAAGATGATGGAAATCTTTGTCAACAGTAGTGAACAAGAAGTGATATCAAATGCTGCATCTTTAATGCGTATTTCAAACTGGTTCTATCCATCATTGGGAATCCTTGTCATCCTTCGATATAGTATCCAGGGACTGGGATATAGCAACCTAAGCCTAATGAGCGGTATCATGGAGATGATAGCACGCTGTGGTGTGAGTCTTTGGTTAGTATCAGTTTTTGCATGGATAGGTGTTTGTTATGCTGACCCAATAGCTTGGATAATGGCAGATATATTCCTTATTCCTGCTTATATATGGCTCATAAAAAGATTAAAGGAGCAACTTAGATAACTTTCTGATAGCATCTTGCATATCTGCAGCAAAGCTACTATGCGTTAAAAGGTACTCTTCTCGTCCATTAGCTAATTGTTTATATAACTCTGGACTCATAGCGTCTACATACGAACTGATGGCATATTCTATGTCTTCTTTTTGGTGTTCACTATTTGAAAAGGCATAAACCTGATATTTCTGATGAAAGAAGCAATAAGCTGCTTCTACACTATCTTTCGTTATCATTATAGTTTTTTTATATGAATAAGGAAATTTCTTTAATACAAAATTAATCTTTGAGAAAGAAGTATTTCCATAGTGGAGCTACCATCAATGCTTGTATAAACTCTCCACGTAACAACATATCTTTTACTTCTTTCTTAGGACAGAGGAAGACTTCGATATCCTCTGTTTCATCAAGGTGTTGTTTGTTTGTCTTCCTTACGCCACAAGCATAGAAGCAATGACAGAGATTATTCATAATTCCAGGATTAGGTGCTATTGTCATAATCTCTTCCCATTCACCTCCAGTGTATCCTGTTTCCTCTTCCAATTCACGCTGTGCAGCATGTAGTGGTGTTTCTCCTTCTTCCACAACTCCTGCACATATCTCCGTTGAGACAACACCAAGCCCATGTCTGTACTGACGTTCTAAGATTAATTCTCCGTCTTCTGTTTCTGCAATTACATTAATCCATGTTGGATATGAGAGTACGTAATACTCATCATATACTCTTCCATTGGGTAACTGAACAGTATCACGGCGAGCCTTCATCCAAGGACGGTCAATAAGTTGCTCTGAGGAAACGACACTCCATTTCATATCCTCATCACTGCGTTGCTTCATCTTATCCATTATTCCCTAAACTTTTGATTATACGAATACAAAGTTATTATCTTTCGTTTTAATGAACAAATAATACGCCTATTGTTTGCTCTTGTGTCACCGATAATAATCAGTAAGCCTGATACCACCTCACACTAAAACTACTATATAATTGAAAGAAAAAATATTATTTCTAATTTATTGACAAATATGTCATTTTAATTTTATATATTTGTAAACGAAATAATAAGGGTTTGCCGCAACCTAAAACACTTACTATCAGAGGTCTGCTCTGCGGCTGAGCTACCCTATGGAGGACATAACTATGAAACGTAAACCAAAGATGCACAATGAACATGAGTTTAATCTTGACAACATCTATCAGGAAGATGAGCGTCAACTTGATAATTTAGATGATTGCTCTTTCGATGTAACATACAATTGAAAATACTAAGGCTATAACAATACTGAGATAATTAAACTCATAAATCTCGCTGTTATAGCCTTAATAATTAATATCTTACGTTTTTATCCTTCAATATAGATTTGAAGGACAATAGAATATCGTATATAAAATTTCAGAATTCAAATAGATGACAAAGTGATATAACACTTCGCGTTAACATGACGTTCTATTTTGAATTCATGACATTATAAGGTCTTTTACAGAAAAAAACGTCGCAAAATGCTCTAATTATTGTTAATTAAGGAGAATTATCATCTATTACTATGTTACATAACATTAATTTTTAGTAACTTTGCAACTGATTATGCCGTTTCGGGCTCAGAACAAGTGCTGGAAAGATGCTCAGCCGCCCAACGGTACAAACCCGTTTACAATATAAAAATGTACGCAATTGTAGAAATTAACGGTCAGCAGTTCAAGGCTGAGGAGGGCAAGAAGCTCTTCGTAAACCACATCAAAGATGCGGAAGAAGGCAAGGCTGTTGAGTTTGACAAGGTTCTGTTGGTAGATAACAACGGAACAGTCACAGTAGGCGCACCAACTGTTGAGGGCGCAAAGGTAGTAGCTGAGGTTGTAGCTCCACTCGTAAAGGGCGACAAGGTAATCGTCTTCAAGATGAAACGTCGTAAGGACTACAGAAAGAAGAATGGTCATCGTACCCACTTCACTCAGGTAGAAATTAAATCAATTAACGCTTAACAAGGAGGACTTAAGAATGGCACATAAAAAAGGTGTAGGTAGTTCTAAGAACGGTCGCGAATCAGCTTCAAAGCGTTTAGGTGTTAAGATCTGGGGTGGCCAGAAGATTATCGCAGGTAACATCATCGTTCGCCAGCGCGGTAACAAGCATTTCCCAGGCGAGAATGTTGCACAGGGTAAGGACGACACATTGTATGCACTTGCAGACGGTGTTGTTTACTTCCACAAGGGCAAGTACAATAAGAGTACTGTTTCTGTCCTTTCTGAGGAAGTTTACGCTGCTAAAACTGTAAAGCAAGAAGCTTAAAGCGAAACAAACAATCAACTATTCCAAACAAACAACATAATCCCGGTCTCCCCCTTTGGAGTCGGGATTTATGCTTTTATAGCGTCTAACATAAATCCAGTATTATATATTCGAGGGTCAGTAGGAGAAAGGCTGGGAAATAGTTACACAAAAAACTTATTAGAGAACAGCCCTTCTAAACTTTGGAATAACAAGAGTTCCCAAAGAAGAAAGATATTATCACATAAAATACAAGAATCGTTTTATTTCAGTTTGCTGTCATTTTTAACATTTTAAGTATCTTACTGTTATATAACAAGTTAAACCTACACTACAAATGACGGGAATGACAGGAAATTCAGTTTATGGATTGTTTGGTAAAACGAAATCGGCTAAATGGAACAGATATTTTTCTGGTTTTTCCGCAATCAGGAGTGAAGAGATTAAGTCTCCCTATATAATTTGGCACACAGAAAAAAGGAGAGTAGAGGCATATTCGATTATCTTTTATCTATCCCTCTCTATTTTCAAAATCGACTGCATATGGGCTACCTCATCAGGATGTTCAGTAGCAACATTATTGGTTTCGTAAGGGCTAACTGTCATATCATAAAGCTGAGGAACAGGTAAGTTTCCTGTTTCAATCTTTGGCCCCCACTGAATCATCTTAGGACCGTTACTTGGTTCGATATAACGATATTGAGATGTTAGAACTGAAAGGACATGGGTGTTAGATTGCCCAATGACATAGTCACGTCCTTTCTGGTCATTGCCTAACAGCGTAGAGAGATAATCACGGCTGTCTGGTGCACTACCTTTTGGGAATCGTGCACGAACAAGTGAACCCAAAGAAGAAAGAAATCTATCTGACTTACAAGTGCCTTAGACACAACTCCACTTTTAATTTTGCGAGGCCAAGAAACAACAAGCGGAACAGCTGTTCCTCCCTCAAATGCACTGTATTTGTTTCCACGAAAAGGACCTGCTGGACTATGACCATTAAGAAGTTCTTCAGCTTGGTCTTTATAACCATCATCTACGACAGGTCCATTGTCACTGGTAAGAATAACAAATGTATTATCGGCTATCTTTAGTTCACGTAGTTTCTTCATTAACTGACCGACTGTCCAGTCAAACTGAACAATCGCATCACCTCTTACTCCCATTAGGTTCTTACCACGGAAGCGTTCATGTGGGAAACGAGGTACATGAACATCATTCGTTGCAAAATACATAAAGAAAGGCTCCTTCTTATGATTTTCAATAAACTTCACAGCATGCGCAAGCATTGAGTCGGCAAGGTTCTCATCTTTCCAAAGTGCCTTTCCCCCACCCTTCATATATCCAATCCTTCCTATTCCATTAACGATAGACATGTCATGCCCATGGCTCGACTGCATATTATAAAGTAGTTCTGGATTCTTTCGACCTGTTGGTTCACCTGCAAAGTTTCTTACGTATGACACCTCAATTGGATGAGCTGGGTCATAGTTTGCTACCATCCCATTCTCGATAAAGACACAAGGAACTCGGTCAGCTGTTGCTGCCATAATATAATGGTAATCAAAGCCAATATCGCCTAATGACTCTGGTAACGGTGCATTCCAATCTTGTTCACCTCCCTTATCGCCAAGACCAAGGTGCCACTTGCCAATAGCACAAGTAGTATAGCCACAGCTCTTGAACATATCAGCCATAGTAAACTGACTTGGCTTGATTATCATACCAGCATTACCCGCAGCAACATCTGTCCCCGCACGTCTCCAAGCATATTCACCCGTAAGAAGTGAATAGCGCGAAGGAGTACTCGTTGCAGCAACAGCATGTCCATTCATAAAACGAATACCTGACTGTGCAAGTCGATTGATATTAGGAGTCTGAACGTTTTTTGCACCATAGCATTCTAAGTCACCATAGCCAAGATCATCAGCTAATATAATAATAACATTTGGTTTATCTGTATTTGTACCATGTGTTTGCGCAACAGCTTTTTGACATGCCCCAATAGCTGAAGAAAACAAGGCAATAGTCAGGAGTTTGTGTTCCATTATATTCTTTATTTCTGAATAGATATATTATTAGGATTTGTACTGATGTGATATTCATGAAAAATGGTATTCATAAACACATCATCCCCTCAGATTTAAGCGAACACAAAGAAAGCAAAAATAATTGATATAATCAAATTTTTCAATACATTATTTATGGTTCTTCCGTTAAATGCGTAGACGATTGTTATATATAGAAGAGCAGAGAATTTATTCTATCTAATGTCTAAAACAACCATTAGTGGTCTGAAAAATCTTTACATAACGTAAAGAAAAATCCTTTAGAAATAGCCAAAACATATATAAAAAAGCAGGTTTGTAACTATCACAAAATCAAATGATTACAGACAAGCTTGTAAAAGGTGCTTAATTGAACCTTAAAAGGGCGTTAGTAAGACCTCAAGAGGGCATGTTTTGCAAGCCAATTGGGCGTCTTTTCAAAGCTAAAAGACCATATGTCGCGCTTCAAAAGGTGTGAAAATATTTTACACATTCTAACAAACATAAGAGCAAATTGATTTTAGAAGACGAAAAATATAGCTATGAGGATATTTTGCACTATCAGTCTGTTCAGTTGTCTTTTTGTTTATCCTTTCTCTATGACCATCTGAAATTACATGGCCATATTATATCAGTTCATAAAGATGATATTTTCTATCAATCCACTTGACAAAGGCACCTTATTTACAATAATTTCAGAGTTGATTTCATATTCAATAATGTTAATTTTCTCCATGATATAATTACGCTTATTAATAGAAACATTTGTTTTGTCGATAAATATTATATATTCGCATATGATTAATAAAAGTAAAATTAACATTTATAAAGGTAAAATATTGTGGAAAAACTTGCAATAAAGAAAAAAAAGATTATCTTTGCTGCAAAAAGAAAAGGAGGATTATTATTTTAAAAGGAATTTTATTATTTACCGTCTGCGACCAGCCTTCATAGAACAAGATTCCATGAAGAAGAGAATGTTCACGATAACAATAACATCTAATTTTTAGGCTTATGACGGAGATTTCACTTATAGCATTTGATGCTGACGATACACTGTGGGGTAGTCAGACCTACTTTAATACGGTGGAAAAAGTATACTGTGAGATTCTTGCTCCGTATGCTTCAGCTGATGAAGTGTCCCATACTCTTCGTGTCACTGAAAAGGCTAACATACCACTTCTTGGTTATGGAAGTAAAGCTTTCATGTTATCATTAATAGAGAATGCGGTCAAAATCAGTCACGGAAAGGTAAATGGATATGACATCGGACAGATTGTTGAGGTAAGCAAAGAATTGTTGCGACTACCAGGTCATCCTTTCGATGGTGTTAAAATCACTTTGGCAAAACTTCGAGATACTGGTAGATACCGAATGATCGTGTTTACAAAAGGAGAACTGCTTGACCAGGAAAACAAGTTTCGACGTTCGGGGTTACGTCCCTATTTTGATGATATTGTTATCGTCTCTGAAAAGACACCTGATGCTTATATACGACTTTGTAAACAGTTTGGCGTAAAAACAGGACAACTACTTACGGTTGGAGATTCTTATACTGAAGATGTTGCGCCTGTACTTAAAATAGGAGGATGGGCTGTTCACATTCCTAATTATATGGATGATAAAGATACTAATTATCTTCATAAGATTCATCCGTGCTTATTAAGACTATCCAGGTTTGCGGAACTTGCCAATTTTCTGTGTCCTAACCCAAGATTAATGGATGAGAGTAAACTTTCCTAATACAATGTCATTGATTGTTTAGAATTTTACTCCTTAATAAAGGTTGAATAGGAAGAAGCTAAAGTAGTATTCTTCCTATTCTCTTTTTCAACTCCTCATAACGCTTCCTATACATCTGATATATCTATCAAGAAGACAATATGCCCTTCCTTATTGGCTAAGCACTATGAAAGAATTTTATAAAAGACATCTTGTTGATATCAGGTCAGAACCAATCATGTAAGATTATCTTTTAAGAATAAAAGTAGGGCAATATATTGAAGTTTGGAAAACATTATGTACTTTTGTGAAATAATTTGCATACAAGAAATGAGAACTACCCCTCATTTTTTGCTGTTCGTTTAATATCAAAGAACTAAATTATGTATAAACTAACTACCGTACTCCTTGCAATGCTCCTAAGCTGTAGCCTATCTGCTCAACGACTCTATGTAGGTACGTATAACATCCGATACAATAATTCTAACGATGAAAAAGAAGGTAACGCATGGGCAATGCGCTGTCCACAACTATGTGACTTCATCAATTTTGAACAGCCAGACATATTTGGCACACAGGAGGTCTTAGTAGACCAACTACTTGATTTAAAGAAAAGATTGGATGGTTATGATTATATAGGTGTCGGACGTGATGATGGCAAGGAAAGGGGAGAATATGCCGCAATATTTTATAAGAAAGACCAGCTTAGATTGTTAGACAGTGGTAATTTTTGGCTATCACCGACTCCAGAGCATGCTTCCTTGGGGTGGGATGCTGCTTGTTTTCGCATTTGTACATGGGGGAAGTTCCAAGATAAGACATCGGGAAAGCAATTTTTATTCTTCAATACTCACATGGACCATGTGGGAGTTATAGCGCGAAGAGAAAGTGCCCAACTGATTTTGAAACGTATTAATCAGCTATCAAAAGGATTGCCTACAATTCTGACAGGGGATTTCAACGTTGACGAGACAGATGAAATATATCAGATATTCTCCAACTCAGAATTACTACGTGATTGTTATACCAATGCTCTACAACGTATGGCACCCACTGGAACATGGAATGATTTTATGCAGGATAGTCGTAATAAAGCCCGAATTGACCATGTCTTTGTTTCTTCTGACTTTGTGATATCTCATTATGGCATCTTCACCAACAGCTATTGGAATGGTAAGACTCGTCGTAATATTTCTGATCACTATCCTGTTATGGTAAAACTTACATTCTCCCAAGTTAAGGCTCAGTAAGATAATATAACTTGTCGCCTATTTTAACAGAAATACCAAACAATAATGCGGAATTATCCTTAAACAGGTAATTCCGCATTCTATTGATAAACAAAGCTTCGTAATCAAATATTAATCATATACAAAGGTAAATACTTTTTCTGCTGTTAATGTATTACCAACAAAGCAAGCCTTCGTAGCTATATATTCAAACTTCTTTCGCTGCTTTTTATCAAAATTAGCTTTGAGGTGGAAAGTAATAGGAATACGAGTAACTGTAAGTTTTTCCATATCTTCTTCACACTCCCCTACTTCTGCATAGCAGCCAGCAAAATCAACACATCCTCGCTCAGCTTGTAACCCCATAAGTGTAAGTACACAAGCAGCCAAGGCATTACCTAATAACTGAACAGGATTTTGATTTTCACCCAATCCACCAACAGCCTTACCTGCATCTGTTGTAACCATTACTTCTGATTTCAAATGCGTTGCTTCAACACGACCTTTCCCTGATAAATTGCTTTTGTTATTACCATAATAGATATTTTAATTTATTTGTTAATAGATATCGTTAAGTCCTCAACCTAACACGTGATTTCTTGTCAATAGATTTTATAAGTTTCTGAAGAACAACAAGTTCCCCATAGTTTTGTCATTTGCAGAATTTTCACTAACTTTATGATGTCAAAAAAGAAGTATAATTCTTCACGACATGGCAAAGATAGTAATAAAATACGATAATATTGTTTCCTACAGCCTATTTTTTGTAATGAATAAGAGTATGCGCCATGAGCATAGCTTATAAGAGTCAGAACGATAGCGTCTATGTGCATACCTCAGCCGTGTAGCTTAACTCCCTGATACTTGATTGCCAGAAATGGATGCTATTTTTTTACAAAGAACAGGTAGCTACATTGTACTGGTCCGTCTTTAACTAATGACAAATGATTATATTGAGAATAAAAGCTCAAGGCTTAACCGCCCCAAAAGTCACTCTGAGCCTCTCGGATAAAACGACCTCCCAATCTCTTAAACCAAGTAGATTTTTCCGTTATCGGCATAATAGCTGAGAGTTTCAATCCTACATTCATTATTTCTTCCTCAGGAAATATTACGTTTAGAAGATATATGTTTATCGGTGTAGCAAAGCTTTCACCCGTAGTGTTAAGGAATAGCAATTGTGTTCGTCCGTGCTGATAATAGTTGGAATAGCAATAAATAGCAATAAGAAAGATAGTTTCTTTTTAATCATGATGCTCTTTTAAATTATAATTTCAGTTTGTTATAACACGATTTTTTATACGTCTATACCAAAGATTGGAGATTTCTACTTTGTTTTAAACCCATTTGTATTTGCTAACAAATTCTCTAATATGCATATACTTTATGCAAAAGTCGTTATTATATCTGATATGTGCAAACATTTCCTAAAAAATCTATCAACTATGTCATGTTTTCAAATTTAACCTGGCTAATGAAGAAGTTATTTCTTTTATCATCTATCTTTTAATAATAATTGCATTTTTCCATGGAATAAAATAAAAAGACAACGAAAAATTTTGAGGTATGAAAATAAAGTACTATCTTTGCACTCGCATTTGAGATAGTGCTTGGTAAATCGGTTATAGGTCATCTTGGAAGGATGGGTGAGTGGCTGAAACCAGCAGTTTGCTAAACTGCCGTGCGCATTCGCGTACCGGGGGTTCGAATCCCCCTCCTTCCGCTTTATCTCATAATCTCAAATGCATTTTGGTCGATTCATCTAACGGTTAGGATACAAGATTCTCAATCTTGGCATAGGGGTTCGATTCCCCTATCGACTACAAAAAATTCTCTTAATGGGAAATACATATTATGGTCGATTCATCTAACGGTTAGGATACAAGATTCTCAATCTTGGCATAGGGGTTCGATTCCCCTATCGACTACATAAGAAGTTTAGCTTTTAGGCTAAACTTTGTGCTTTTATATATTAGTTTAATTGCTAGAACATTGGTCAAAACTTAATCTCCTGTCACTCCTGTCACCCATTGACAACACACAATTTTTTAATTTACAGCAGAATATAGTAAATGTTAAAAATGACAGCAAATTAATACAAAACTATTCTTGTAAGATATGTAATAACACCTCACTATACCTTTGGGGTATTTAGCTTTGTATTATTTGGGACATTAGACAAGGATTCATACCGAACATACCAACAATAAAGGCTATAGGAAAACCTATAGCCTTTTACTTATTATATCTTTATAGAATTAATTCTTAAAGAAATCCTTAACGTCCTCATTTGGGACCATCTGCTCATCGAAGATGTAAGCACCAGTCTTAGGACTCTTTACCATCTTGATAACCTTTGAATATGCGCGACCATCCGTAGAACCTTCGTGGAGGGTAGCGACCGCTTTCTTTGCCATAGTTTATCTGTTTTAACTATTAACTATACTCTTTAGCGAGCTTACTTAATCTCCTTGTGAAGGGTTACCTTCTTAAGAATAGGGTTATACTTCTTGAGCTCAAGACGCTCAGGAGTATTCTTACGATTCTTTGTAGTAACATAACGGCTTGTACCAGCCATACCACTATCCTTCATCTCGGTACATTCCAAGATAACTTGGACTCTGTTTCCTTTAGCTTTCTTTGCCATGATATTTAGTCTCCTATTACCTTAATGTCCTTCCAGTCAACATAACCCTTAGAGACAGCCTGCTTGAGTGCTGCATCAAGACCTACCTTGTTAATAAGACGAAGACCAGCAGCACTAATCTTCAGCTGAATCCAACAAGCTTCCTCTACATAGTAGAACTTCTTGCTGAAGAGGTTGACGTCAAAGCTTCTCTTTGTACGGTGCTTTGAGTGAGACACGTTACAACCTATCTGTGCCTTCTTTCCTGTGATTTGACAAATCTTAGACATTTCTATCTTTGTTTTGTGATTCGTTAATTGATACCTATTCCAAACAGGGTGCAAAATTACAAAAAGTTTCAAATGAGCAAAACTTTTCCTATGATAATTGCTAAATTTAATCTTTTTTGTGCGTCTATTCAGACTTTATATCCCTATCTTTAAGGAAATCGAGCATTAAACGGATAGCCTTATTTGTTGCTATTGCAAGGTTTATATCACGCCCAAAATCTTCTGTTAGTTTAAAGGTTCTTATCTCATCTTTGCAACCATAAGCTAACCAAATTGTACCTACTGGGTTCTCACTTGTACCTCCACCAGGACCAGCAAAACCAGTGGATGCGATAGCAAAATCAACATCAATGGCATTGATAGTACCTAATACCATTTCACGTGCAACCTCTTCTGACACCGCTGTTTTCTCCTCGAGCATCTCATGAGAGACGCCAAGGAGTTTTTCCTTAACTTCATCTGTATAAGCTACGACACCACCTTTATAATAATCGGAAGAACCTGGGATAGCTATAATTGCCTCACTGATACGACCGCCTGTGCAACTCTCTGCCGTACCAATTGTGTATCCTGATGCATATAGGATGTCACCAATCTGACGTGATATTATCTTACTTTCAAAATCCATAACCTTATTTTTAGTGAGAAACTAATATTCTATTGTTATTCAAATGTAACCTTACTGAATACAGGGATATCCATTTGTGTAAAATCTTTGTCTTTATATTTGAAGTTTCCTACACTGGCAATCATTGCTGCATTGTCAGTAGTATAGCTAAACTTCGGGATATAAATCGTCCAACCATAACGTTCAGCATGGTCTTTAAATGCATTACGAAGACCGTTATTAGCTGACACACCACCTGCAACAGCCACATGCTTAATACCTGTCTCTTTAACAGCTAAGCGCAACTTCTTCATAAGTATGTCAACAATGGCATGCTCAAGACTTGCCGCAATGTCTTCTTTATGATGTTCGATGAAGTCTGGTTCTTCCTGTACCCACTTTCTCATATTGTATAAGAAAGATGTCTTGAGACCAGAGAAAGAATAATCAAAACCTGCTACATTTGGTTCTGCAAACTTATAAGCCAAAGGATTACCTTGTCGAGCCAGTCTATCAATAATTGGACCACCAGGATAGCCGAGACCCATCACCTTTGAACACTTATCGATTGCTTCACCGGCAGCATCATCAATAGTCTGACCGAGTACCTCCATATCATTATAGGCATTCACCTTTACAATCTGAGAATTACCACCAGATACCAAAAGGCAGATAAATGGGAATGGAGGCATGTGGTTGTCGTCATCGCTTTCCTTGATAAAATGAGCCATGACATGACCCTGCAAGTGGTTTACCTCAATCATTGGTATATTTAATGAACGAGCAAAACCTTTGGCGAAGTTCACTCCGACCAAAAGACTACCCATCAATCCTGGACCGCGTGTAAACGCTATGGCTGAAAGCTGTTCCTTTGTAATACCAGCTCGCTTTAATGCCTGATCAACAACTGGAACCACATTCTGCTGGTGCGCTCTTGAAGCAAGCTCTGGGACAACACCTCCGTAAGCCTTGTGTACCTCTTGTGAAGCTGTAACATTACTGAGGATTACGCCGTTCCTCAAAATAGCAGCACTTGTATCATCACAACTGCTTTCTATACCTAATATATAAATATCTTCTTTTTCCATTTTCTGTTAGATTCTCTGCTATGAGAATTAAAGACATTAATGTGTCAGGACCTCCAATCCGTGTTCTGTCATCACGAAGGTATGCTCCCACTGTGCAGAAGGTTTTTCATCTCCTGTGATAACTTCCCATCCGTACGGATCGTCAGCATCAATAAAGACTTTCCATGTACCCATATTAATCATAGGTTCGATGGTGAATACCATACCAGGAACCAATAGCATTCCAGTTCCTCTATTACCATAGTGGACAACATCTGGCTGCTCGTGGAATTCGATACCTACACCATGACCACATAAGTCACGAACGACACCATAACCATTCTTCTCTGCATGCTTCTGAATAGCATGACCGATGTCACCAACAAAAGAATAAGGCTTCGCAGCTTCAGCACCTATCTCAAGACATTCTTTAGCAACACGTACCAAACGTTCCTTCTCGGGTGTTGTCTTTCCAAGAATGAACATACGACTTGCGTCTGCATAATAGCCATCTACAATCGTTGTCATATCAACATTGATAATATCACCTTCTTGGAGTACATCTTCTTCCTTTGGAACACCATGACATACAACCTCATTGATACTTGTGCATACACTCTTTGGATATCCCTCATAGTTCAAGCAGGCAGGGATAGCGTTATGATCCTTGCAATACTGCATACAGATATCATCAATCTCCTGTGTATTCATTCCTACGTGGATAGCCTCAGCGACAGCATCCAAGCAGCCAGTATTGACTATACCACTCTTTCGGATACCTTCAATCTGCTCAGGTGTCTTAATCAAGTCACGTGTAGGAACGAGTTTACCCTTCTTCTCAAACTCTATTATCTTTAAATCCATATCGGTAGGCTCTTGTCCTGGAAGACAATGCCATCTTCTTTTTTTCAAATGCATATCATCAATATTATCTTTTTGCAAGAATAAAGCAAGCCATTGCAAGAAAACTAAGTTTTCATTACGTACAATGCTGCTAAGTTTCTGCAAAAGTACTATAATTCAAAGACAAAACAAAATAAATCATGTCCTTTCTTGCTGAAGGGTATGATATATGAAAGACTTTTACAAGGACTGATTTAGACTTCTGTTTACCAGATTTCGGTTGTCAATCAAAAAGGTTGAGTTTGTTCTCTCTTGCCTTACTTAAAGACAAGACCTTCTGTTGTTGTTCCTTATAGCCTGCTCTTAGTTTTTCGTAAGTAGCCTCCAGGTCTTCACAAAAAGGACCACACTCTTTGTCATTAAGCAGTGCGGCTGCTATGGAAGGATTGACAGAAGCGTCTTTAACCCATACAATTGGAGCATCGTATAATGGAGCAATCTTCAGTGCTACATGAAGTTGAGAGGTTGTTGCACCACCAATCATGACAGGGATATTCAGTCCTGCTTCCTTAAAAGCTACAACACTATTAACCATCTCCTGAAGACTTGGTGTAATGAGACCAGACAGTCCAATCAAGTCTACATTCTCTTCCTTAGCTTTCTTGATAATCTGGTCAGCTGGCACCATAACTCCCAAATCAATTACTTCATAGTTGTTACAAGCCATTACGACACCCACAATATTCTTTCCGATATCGTGCACATCGCCCTTTACAGTAGCCAATAGCACCTTTCCTGCAATAGCCTTACCGTCTACCTTCTCCTTTTCAATATATGGTTGAAGGATAGCAACAGCATCTTTCATTGTGCGGGCAGTCTTGACAACCTGTGGTAAGAACATCTTGCCAGCACCGAACAAGTCACCGACTTCGTTCATACCCTGCATCAAAGGACCTTCAATAATGTTCACAGCGTGTGGATACTTCTCCAATGCTTCATGAATATCCTCATTCAAATAGGTTGAAATACCTTTACGCAGTGCATATTTTAATCTGTCTTCCAACGCATCATTACGCCATGCTTCCTGTGCTACTTCCTGCGTAGCACCACCATTCTTTTGTGCTTCTTTTTCCTCAAGAATCTTGTTAGCCAATTCAATCAGTAGTTCGTCGGCTCCCTCTACCCTATCTAAAACAACATCTTCAATTATCTTCAGATGGTCTTCTGGTATATCGGCGTATGTCACTTTGGTAGCTGGATTGACAATACCAAAGTCCATACCCACCTGAATGGCATGATAAAGGAATACGGCATGCATAGCCTCACGGATATAGTTATTACCTCGGAAGCTAAATGAAAGATTACTTACACCACCGCTGACATGGGCACCAGGTAAGTTTTTCTTTATCCATTCGGTAGCACGGATGAAGTCGACAGCATAGCTTTTATGCTCTTTCATACCCGTACAAATAGCAAGAATATTAGGGTCGAAGATAATATCCTGAGGTGGAAAACCCACTTTCTCGGTAAGAATCTTATAAGCTCTATTAGCTATCTCGATACGACGCTCATAGCTTGTTGCCTGTCCCTCTTCATCAAAGCACATCACAACAACAGCTGCACCAAAGCGTAGTACATCCTTTGCGTGGCGAATAAAGACCTCTTCACCTTCTTTCAAAGAAATAGAGTTGACAATTGCTTTACCCTGTACACACTTCAAAGCAGATACAACTACCTCCCAATCAGATGAGTCAATCATCAACGGAATACGAGCAATCTCTGGTTCTGATGAAATCATATTGACGAAATGAGCCATCTCATCTTTGGCTTCCAACAGACCATCGTCCATATTGATATCTAATACCAACGCACCATCATCCACCTGCTTACGAGCAATCGTCAGTGCCTCCTCATAGTTCTTCTCTTTTACTAAGCGAAGGAACTTACGGCTTCCGGCAACATTACAACGCTCACCAACATTTACAAATGATATTTCTGGGGTCAATCGGAACTGCTCAAGTCCAGAGAGAATCATCCCCTTTGGTGCATCAACAGGTATATGAGGTTTCTTTCCTTCAACAACTTTTACGTAGCCAGCAATGAACGCTTCCGTTGTTCCACAACAGCCACCAATGATATTTACCAGTCCTTCATCTACGAATGAAGCCATCTGTGGCACCATGATTTCAGGTGTTTCATCATACTTTCCCATCGAGTTTGGCAGACCCGCATTAGGATGGATACTAATATAATAAGGTGCCATTGCAGCCAACTCCTTCAAATAAGGGCGCATCTGTTCTGCTCCGAACGAACAGTTAAGACCAACAGAAAAGATAGGATAAGACGATACTGACGCAAGGAAAGCATCGAGTGTCTGTCCGCTGAGTGTTCTACCCGAGAGGTCAGTAATAGTCACTGATAACATTATCGGTAGGTTTACACCAGCCTTCTTCATCTCAGACAAAGAAGCATCAATAACAACCTTTGCATTAAGCGTATCAAATATTGTCTCAATTAAGACAGCATCAATACCACCTTCTATGATCGCTGCCACCTGTTCACTATAAGCATCAAACAGGGCATCATACGTAAGGTCACGCTTAGCGGGGTCGCTTACATCAGGCGACATAGAACAGGTTTTGTTCGTAGGACCAATACTACCAGCTACAAAACGAGGTTTATTTGGAGTTGAATATTCATCAGCACACTTTCGTGCAAGTCTTGCTCCTGCAAAGGCAATATCCCGAGAGAAGCTTTCCATGTGATAATCCGCTTGTGAAATACGCTGTGCAGAGAAGGTATTTGTACTGATAATATCAGCTCCAGCCTCTAAATATCTACGATGGATATCCTCAATAATGTCAGGACGTGATAAATTCAACATATCATTATTACCCTGATAATTGAGCATCTGTAGGAGTTCAAGATCACCACGAAAATCCTTTTCCTTCAGGTTGTAACCTTGAATCATAGTGCCCATTGCACCATCTAAAATCAGTATTCTATCTTTAATGTTATCCCTTAGCTTCATTCTCTTACTTAATAGTGTTTCCTTGCCCGGTCCATCTCTCGACGGTCTTCTTTTTCTTTTAGTGTTTGTCGTTTGTCGTATTCTTTCTTACCCTTAGCCAATGCTATGTCAACCTTTGCCCGTCCGTTTTCATCTATAAAGATAAGTGTTGGAATAATTGTGTAACCTGGCGTCTTCGACTCAGCTTCAAGGTTGCGTATTTCTTTGCGTGTTAACAGGAGTTTTCGTGGACGTTTCGCTTCATGATTAGCATAGGAACCATAGAAGTATGGTGATATATTCATCCCTTGTACCCACATTTCACCCTTTGTTATATAACAATAAGAATCAACCAACGAAGCCTTACCAGCACGGATAGACTTAATCTCTGTACCAGTGAGGACTATCCCTGCCGTGAAAGTATCAACAAAGAAATACTCAAAAGAAGCTTTCTTGTTTCTAATCTGTACAGGTGATTTCTTTCTTTTTTCTTGTTGTTCTTTATTCATTATTCAATTGTTGCAAAATTCTCAATATGGTCATCAATATAGGCTGCGATCATTGCAGTCCAACGTTCCTCATTGACCACAAATTCATCATCAAACTCGTCAAATTCTGGCATCTGCTCATATAGAGCCATAAAGTCTTCATCAGATTCTACAGCCTCAATTGCTTCGTGATACTTTTCGTAATACTTTTTACTGTGCCGGACATGTGTGTATAGTTCACGAATCCCCCAGTTGCGCATAGCAACGGCAAACGGATTCTTAAAAATAAATGCACCATAACCATTGTAAATCAACTGGACATAACCACCATCCATCACCTCCTGATGAAGATAACTCCATGCCAACAGTGTTATCTGGTCAGAATTAAGCTGCTGCATCGTCTCCAATGTCAGCTTATTATCTATTGCATTACCGATGACATCAACAAAGACCTGAACAAAACTGTCCATTCCTTTTTCAACGGCTTTGCGTATATCGTTATCTTTTACTTTGACGTCAATCATTGTTATATCTTTTGTTTTTCTATTGTAAACGTTAGACAAGCATCAGCAGAGAAAAGAATTCTCAAACTGCTAAATGTAGCTCACTTCTAATTTGTCGAGTGCAACTTATCTTTTGCAAAGATAATGCAAACGAGCGCAAAAGAAGCTTGCTTCTAATTTGCCGAGTGCAGCTTAGCTTCTGCAAAGATAACTTTTTTTTCTCGATTAAGTCTTTATGAAGCACTATTTCTTTCGTATCAGCCTACATACGAGCATGTAAAGGAAATTTTATCGGAGATTTTTCAATACTTCTCTATGCTTTATTGAACAAATTCTTAGCAACAAATCTGAGCATGTAAGCTGTGAAATATATTTACACTTTTGAGCTGTTTTTCGCTTAAGAAAAAGCTAAAAAACCGTATCTTAAGAATCTGTATAATATACAGTAAGTCAAGGCGTTATGATAACACAAAAATAAAAGGTGCTTAATTGAGCTCTTAAAGGGCGTTAGTTAGCCTTCAATTGGGCATCTTTAGCAAGGCAATTAAGCCTTAGTTACCGTGCTATTAAGCCTCTTTTAAAAACGAGTTTAGGAAAAATATTACAAAGATGCACGAAAGTAAACTATTAAAAGAACTATCCTGACTGCTTTCTCCACTTTTAATCATTCCTCAGAATATATATTAGCTTAACACAATTTTGGGATGTTATCATGTTCTTTTCCCTATTTAGCTTTTGCGTTTCGACTTTATATAGTAATGGAAAAAGCCCACTCAATTGAATGAGCAGGCTTTAATTCTATAGTTGTAAATCAATTACTCGTCTACAGGCTTGAAATCATCCTTACCTACACCGCAAAGAGGGCAAACCCAATCATCTGGAATATCCTCAAATGCTGTACCTGGCTCAATGCCGCTATCTGGATCACCAAGCTCCGGGTCATAAATATAACCACATGTCTCGCACTCGTACTTCTTCATAATGTTTCTGTTTATAATGTTAAAAATGTTTTTAATTTGAATTATATCGCTTGCAAAGTTACAAGTATTTTGTAATAATTACACAACTTAATAGTTAAAAAATGCTATCCCCATTATACTTTAACGTTACCAATAGCTGCAAAATATATTGATTTACAACTAAATACATCATCCGCACACACTAAGAACAAAATATCCTTAAAGATTTAATACGCATACTTCACTTGGTATTTTCGTTTCAAAACATCAAGCATAAATTCCTTTCCGATAATAATTCCACTATCACGCAATACGGCTTCTATCGTCTTTTTAGCTAATTCGGGATGATTATTTTCGTCACTCAGATGGCATAACCATACATGGCGTAAAGCAGGAGAAGCATTCTCGACGAGTGCTTTCGCACAAGCCTCATTACTAAGATGACCGTTAGGTCCACTGATACGCTCCTTTAAATGACGTGGATATGGACCAGCAGCTAACTTCTCTGGTTCATGGTTTGCCTCTATTACCAAGTAATTAGAAATAGAAATAAACCGTGCAATCTCATCTGTGATATGTCCACAATCAGTGATTAATGTAAATCGGATTCCTTCATACTCTACCGAATAACCAACGCAGTCTGTACTATCATGAGGTACTTCAAATGGTGTTACTTTAAATTCACCAATAGCAACTTCTTCGCCCTTTTTCAAGTTTCTGACATACTTTGTATCAACCTTACGCCTTACACACCAGTTCTGACTAATTCCCCTATGAACATCTTCTGTTGTATATACTGGTAGTTGTAAATAACCACTAATAGAGCCAACCGACTTTACATGATCGGCATGATCATGAGTGATAAGCACATTATGAACCATATTTAGTTGCAGACCATAGTTCTGGAAATGCTTCTTTAATGAACGAATACCAACACCACAATCAATCATCAAACAATCTGTGTCAGTATATAAAAGATAGCAATTTCCACTACTACCACTGCCAAAAGATAAAAACTTCAGCATTATATTTTATTTTAGGCAAATGTAACAAAAGTATTTTGATAGACAAAATTATTGTTTACGTTTGCCAGTTTTATTACTATTGTTTTAGGAATAATTAATCATATAAGTATCAACGAAACAATCAAAACGGAAGTCCAACTGCGAAATGGAATGTAAAGTCACGTTTCAGATTTGGATGCCATAAAGCATAATGCTCCTCCGTACTTGTATAAGCAGGATTAACAGCTTTCATACCACCATCAAAACGAAGGATGAAGTAATCGAAATTAAGTCGTAAACCAAGACCGTATGCGACTGCTATCTGCTTATAGAAGTCCTTGAAACGAAACTGTCCTCCTGGTTGATCAGCATAATCACGTAACGTCCAGATATTTCCTGCATCTATAAAGGCAGCTGCATCAAGTTTCCAAAAGAGATGAGTGCGATACTCTGCATTTAAATCAAGCTTCATATCACCTGTCTGATTAATAAAGTCAATTCGACCATCAACACCCTTAAACTTACCTGGTCCTAACTCTCTTACGCTCCAGCCACGAACAGAGTTAGCACCACCAGAGAAGTAACGCTTCTCAAATGGCAGTACTGTACTATTACCGTATGGAATCGCTATACCCAAGCCTCCATGTAAAGCTAAGGAATTACGCTCGTCAAAACGTAATACTTTTGTATAATCAAAGTCGAACTTTGCATACTGGGCATAGGCTATGTTAAACAGTGTTCGTTTCCCTTCGCTGTTTTTCTTGAAATCAAAGATACCACTTAAGCCATTCAACACATTACCAGCTAATTCCACTTTTGCTCTGAAAGCATGGTCCGCACCACTATAATTCAGTCCAAAGCCTGTTCGCAAGATAAACAAATCCTGATAATTATATCGCAAAATCGCATTACGTGTTGTCGCATTATCGAGGTAGTCATGCTTAAAGGTCTCACTAATCCAAGGCATATACACATAGCTAAGATTAAGAAGATCGAAGTCGTATGTCAGATGACGAACTGGGTCAGACCAATGATATTTCCATGCAGAAGAAAAGACTCGACGATGGAACTCTGGTCTGTTTTGTAGGTTCCATCCCACAGATACTTCTGACAGGGCACTGCTCTTTCTTTTAAAGTTCTTTGAGATAAATGGAGCTAAGAAGCGAGGGAACTGCAGATGTGCTTGTACACTATATTCCTCATAATCACTATTCTTATAGCCCTCAAGTCCTTTGATAGCTTCAAAGGCTGCTCGAAACTCTACACTTAAATGTTCACTCCCTCTAAAAAGGTTTCTGTTCTGATAAGAGAGTACGGCTGCAGCACCTAAGTCTCCAGCTGTATTCGTTCCTTCTGGTTGGAAAGAGATAGTATTAGGTTTGTTGTTTGAGACTTGAATATCTGCATCTAAGTAATGCGTAGAAGAGGTTGTATAGGTGAAAGTCTTACCTATCACTAAACTATCATAGCGAGGCACTTCCCTAAAATTGATGTTTGTATAGCGTACTGCGCCAAGGCGAGAGAAGTTATTATAAGTCTTTTGTAAGTCTGTTGCAGAAAAGTATTTACCCTTTTCTATGAGTGTATTGTCTTCCAAGACACCCTTTCTAAGATGAAAACCTGTTGAATCACCCGGAATAAAATTAACGTTATTGATAATATAACGTGGATGAAGTGTTGGTTCTGCATCGCTATTCTCAACATATTTCATCAAGTGTAGCGTCACGTTTACATGCTGTTTACCTTGGGTTGAATCGGCAGTATAATATATGAAATCCTTATGAAAACGGTAGAAACCAGAATCATTCAGTATGTGCGTCAGCCTTTTACGTTCGTCATCTAATGTTGTAACAGTAAACTGGCGTGGACGTTTTGTATCTGTTTTAAGGTGAGAAGAAAGTACTTTTTCGATAACAGAATCCTCAATATCGTAATTAAATCGATCAATAAAATAAGGATCACCAGGATGAAGTAGGTAATTAAGGGTTAGTTTCTTACCTTTAACCTTCTTATCAACGTCAACCGTAGCATTCATATAACCCATATTCTGCATTGCAACAGTCAAATCCTCAGAAGAAAGACGAGCCTGAACAGAGTCGTACAACACAGGTTCCTCGCCCATTCTTCGGAGTGTACGGTTAATCCATTTTGTTGTGTCTCGTCCTGCCATAGCGTACGTTCCTAATGGAATCTTAAAGAGAGAAAACCAACGTGAGTTTCCTTTCTGGCGCACATACTGCATCAAAAGCGAAGAGTTAACATCCTTTCTGTCAGAACGCAGTTCAACCTTGTCCAAAAGATATTGCCCATCAGGGACAAACTTATCTGATGAGCAAGCTATGACCACAAGAGTAGTCATCACGATGAAGATAAGGGTAAGAAATCTATATGACTTTGAAAATAACATTGATATCCTAATATATTTTATGCAAAGGTAGTAAAAAGTTAAGAAGTAATAGACAGCGGGTGGATAGTTTTTTGTAAATTTGCGAAGTGATATCAAAAAATAAGATAAAGCTTATCCACTCTCTTGAAACAAAAAAAGGAAGAGAGAAAGTAGGACTGTTTGTAGCAGAAGGACCGAAAGTTGTCAATGATCTGCTACACGAGGGATTTGTAGCAGATGAGATATTAGACGATATAGAAGATATCAAGAAGGTTTCTTTCCTACAACATCCACAACCTCTTTTGGGTGTTTTCAAGTTGCCAGAAGTAACTTTAAAATGTCCGAATGATTACTTAAGTTTATTCAACAAAGTGGTTGATAACCATCTTGTTTTAGCGCTTGATGGCGTACAAGACCCTGGCAACCTTGGTACTATCATTCGCATTGCAGATTGGTTTGGTATTGAGAATATCTTTTGTTCGCATGAAACGGCAGACTGTTGGAATCCAAAAGTTGTTCAGGCGACAATGGGAAGTATTGCAAGAGTGAAGCTTCATTATCTGAATCTGAATGATTTGATAGATCAACTCCCTGCTGACTATCCTATCTATGCTACCCTACTTGATGGCAATAATATCTATGAGCAAGAACTCTCTCATCACGGAATGATTGTAATGGGAAATGAGGGAAAAGGTATTTCTCCACAGCTTAGAACAAAGATTAACCGAAAACTTCTCATTCCAAACTATCCTCCAGAGCGTGAAACTGCAGAGTCTTTGAATGTGGCAATTGCAACATCTATTGTTTGTGCTGAATTTAGAAGACGATGAAAGCTACCTTTTTAGGGAATAAATAACTACTAACCTACAAAGAAACGTAATATGATAGACTTACAAAAATTAGTCAGAACAAATATTAGAGAACTTATCTCTTGCGCTGAAATAAAAGCTGAAGAAGATGTAAGGGATTCTCAACATATTATGCTTGATGCGAATGAAAATCCATATAACAAACCTTTTAACCGCTATCCTTCTGACGATCAGATTGAGTTGAAGGAAGAACTGGCAAAGCTAAAAGGTGTTACGTCTAAGGAAATTTTCTTAAGCAATGGCTCTACTGAGGCGATAGACATGTGCTATCGTATCTTCTGTCAGCCAAAGGTTGATAATGTTGTAGCAATAGAACCGACTTGCGAACTATACAAACGTTTTGCAAGATTAAATGATATTGAATACCGTTCAGTACTTTTGAATGAGTATTTTCAGTTGAATGCTTCAGAACTTCTTAGAGCTTGTAATAAGCAAACTAAGCTGATTTGGCTATGCTCTCCTAATACACCAACGGGTAATATTCTGAATGTAGAAGAGGTTGAGAAGGTGGTGAAAGGGTTTAATGGTATTGTCGTCATTGATGAGGCTTACGCTGACTTCTCACGTTCACAAACCTTTCGAGAACGTGTCTCTGAGTTTCCTAACATGATAGTACTCAACACTTTCTCTAAGGCATGGGCAAGTGCAGCTATTCGTTTAGGTGTGATTTATGCGCAAGAGGCTATCATTAACGTATTCAACAAGGTGAGTAGTCCTTACAGTATCAACCAATTAACACAAGAACAAGCTATTGATGTTCTTAGGCACCGCTATGACATTGAGGATTGGATAAAGATACTTTTGTTAGAACGCAAGCGTATGATAAGTGCCTTTGCGAGTTTAACTTGTTGTGAGAAAGTTTATCCATCAAATGCCAATTTCTTCTTAGCTCAGATGAAAGATGCAGAAAGCGTATATAACTATCTGTGCGAAAAAGGTATTAAAGTTAGGAATTGTTCTAACCTATCGTTATGCAACAATTGTTTACGCATAACAATAGGTTCTAAGGCTGAAAACGCTGAAATTCTTGGTATACTGAGGTGTTATAAGCCTACAAAATAACCTTATTGCTTATAATTGATATCATTTTAATTAGAACATCATGGTTAGATAAGTCGAATATCTTATCCATCAGATGTGGTGCTGATGGTAAGCACAAATAGTGCTAACGGTTAGCACCAATTGTGCTGTGGGTAAACACCAATTGTGCTAAATGCTAAAACTCTTGCAAAAAGGACTTAATAAACACGTGGTCCAAAGATAGTTGTACCCACGCGAACCATTGTTGAACGACATTCTACGGCTATGTCGTAATCGTGACTCATACCCCACGAACGCTCCTTGAAATCAGGATCATCAGCAAAATACTTAGCTTTCAGTTCATCAAAGAGGTCGGCTGCCATTGTCATCTCCTTCTTAATCTGATTACGGTCATCTACATTCGATGCCATCATCATTAATCCCGAGATATGTACATTCTTGAGTTGCTTCCATTCGCCACTCTCTAATAGTTCTCGACAAGCATCTGGAGTAAAACCATATTTAGATTCTTCTTTTGCAATATGAAGTTCGAGAAGAACATTGATAACACGGTTGTACTTCGCAGCTTGCTTATTGATTTCTTTCAATAACTTCAAAGTGTCAACAGCTTCAATCATAGAAATATAGGGTGCAATATACTTCACTTTATTGGTCTGAAGATGACCAATAAAGTGCCACTCTATATCTTTTGAAAGTGTCTCAACCTTACGTGTAAGTTCTTGTACCTGACTCTCACCAAAGATACGCTGCCCTTCACGATAAGCAGCTTCTAAGTATTCATTTGGGTGAAACTTACTGATGGCAACCAACTTCACACCATCAGGAAGATTCCTAAGCACCTCGTGTAAATTCTTTGCTACATCAAACATAATTGCAAGTTTCTTTCTACTAAAAGAATTATATTACTTCTCGAACTCTGGTTTTTCGTTCTTCTTTCCAGCACGATGTTCAAAGACATCCATTATCTTTGTTTCAGTAATGGCAACAATCTCATAATCAATCATTGTTGAACCCATCACCTCATCTACATGCTTGACAGCCCCACTTACAGAATGAGCCTGAACAAGATAGGTTACAGAAGTGCGCTTCTCCTTTTCTGTCTTTTCGTCCAACGTGATGAAAGCAAGCTTTGCCTTGAACCACTTATCATCAGTATCAATATCGCTAAAGAAAATCTCACCGAATGGTGCTGGTGAAATAGCTTTCACGTCAAACTCACCGCTAACATAATGTGACATCTCCTCTGTGATAAACTCCTCAGCCTCAGAGAAACTGAGTGCATCAACCACATACTGTTCAATGACTTTCTTGTTCTGGCCATCTTCCATAGTCTTGTCATATCTAACTCGCGTTTCAAACCAAGTGCTCGTTCTACTTCTCATAATTATTTTTTAAGTTTTAAGCCTTACTTTTCAGTTATCAGATAAAGACAAACCAAAGAGCGTTAGGCGATTTTTATAGATGTGCAAAAGTAGTAAAAATTCTGCGTTAATCTGATAAAAGTGCGGTTAAAATAAAAAAAATGTCTACCTTTGCATCACAGTAAAGAATATAAGAGCAGACATCTTCTACTCTCATTCATTATCGGGAGAATAAAAAAGTCAATATGCCAGAAATATCAGTTCGTGGACTTGAAATGCCAGAGTCACCTATCAGAAAATTGGCTCCACTTGCTGTTGAAGCAAAGAAACGTGGTACTAAAGTTTACCACTTGAATATCGGTCAACCTGATCTTCCAACACCGCAATGTGGATTGGACGCACTGAAAAAGATTGATCGTAAACTTTTAGAGTACTCACCATCTCAAGGCTTTCTTTCTTATAGAGAAAAACTCTGTAACTTTTATGAGAAGTTTAACATAAACGTTACTCCAGATGACATCATCATTACTTCTGGTGGCTCTGAAGCTGTGCTGTATTCCTTTATGGCATGTCTGAATCCTGGAGATGAAATCATCGTCCCAGAACCTGCATACGCTAACTATATGGCATTTGCGATATCAGCAGGTGCGAAGATTAAGACGATAGCAACCTCTATAGAGGAGGGTTTTGCACTGCCTAAGGTTGAAAAGTTTGAAGAGCTTATCAATGAGAAGACTCGTGCCATTATGATATGTAATCCAAACAATCCTACGGGTTATCTGTATACAAGAAGAGAGATGAATCAGATTCGCGACCTTGTCAAGAAGTACGACCTCTACCTCTTTTCGGATGAGGTTTATCGTGAGTATATCTATACTGGCTCGCCTTATATCTCAGCAATGCACTTGCAGGGAATTGAGAATAACACCGTACTTATTGACTCAGTATCAAAGCGTTATAGCGAGTGTGGTATTCGTATTGGTGCACTGATTACGAAGAATGAGGAGATACGTAAGGCTGTGATGAAGTTCTGTCAGGCTCGTCTCTCTCCCCCACTGATTGGTCAGATTGTAGCCGAAGCAAGTCTTGATGCCCCAGCATCTTACTATCGCGATGTCTACGATGAGTATGTGGAGCGTCGTAAATGTCTCATTGATGGATTGAACCGTATCCCAGGTGTCTACTCTCCAATCCCTATGGGAGCCTTTTATACTGTAGCTAAGCTTCCTGTTGACGATTCTGACAAGTTCTGTCGCTGGTGCTTGGAAGAGTTCAGCTATGAAGGCGAAACAGTTATGATGGCACCAGCCAGTGGTTTCTACACAACACCTGGTGCTGGTCGTAATCAAGTTCGCATCGCTTACGTACTCAAACGTGAAGATTTGCAACGTGCTCTGATAGTTCTTCAAAAGGCTTTGGAGGTTTATCCGGGACGTGTTGAAGAAGAATAAAGTCAATTTATAATTCACAATTCATGATTCAGAATTCATAATTATGATTACTTATGTTTGTTGCTTAAAAGGGTCTTCTCAAATAGATTAAGATGTATTTTTCTAACAAGAGATAGGCATATAGTTGTAAACAAAGAATAAGAAATTTGTTGTATAATTAAGCTATTGGAATAGATTATTCAGCCATACAGTATGATGGTAATCATAATTATGAATTCTGAATTTTGAATTATAAATTAAAATAATGAACTATCCGCTTTTTATTGCTCGTAAGATATATAACGGAGGAGACAAAACTCGAAAGGTGTCAAAGCCCGCTATTACCATTGCTACAGTAGGTGTTGCAATCGGTTTGGCAGTGATGATAGTATCAGTATGTGTTGTATTGGGCTTTAAACATTCCATCCGTGATAAGGTGGTAGGCTTTGGTAGTAATATAACTGTTGCCAATTTCCTAACCCTGCAGAGTTCCGAGCAATATCCAATTGTGGTAAATGACTCACTTGTAAAGCAATTAAAGGCTGTTCCCGGAGTAAAACATGTACAGCGTTATGCGTATACTCAAGGCATATTGAAGACCGATAATGATTTTCTGGGTGTCATGTTGAAAGGAGTTGGACCAGACTTTGACTCTACTTTTATTCATAATAATATGGTTGAAGGGAGTCTTCCTCGCTTTTCTGACACAGAAAATCAACAGAAATTGGTTATCTCTAAGACTATTGCTGATAAACTTAACCTAAAAGTTGGACAACGTCTTTTTGCTTACTTTATTAACGAAGAGGGTGTTCGTACACGTAAGTTTACTATCGCTGGTATCTATGAAACAAACATGAAGCAATTTGATTCACAGATTTGTTTCACAGATCTTTATACCACTAATAAGCTTAATGGTTGGGAGTCTGACCAATGTAGTGGAGCAGAACTGTTGGTGAACGACTTTTCACAGCTTAATACCATTACATACCATGTGCTTAGCAAAATCAAGAATACAATTGACCATTATGGCGAGACTTACTCTGCAGAGAGCATCATTGAGCAAAATCCACAGATATTCTCTTGGCTCGATCTAATGGATTTGAACGTATGGATAATCCTTGCATTGATGATAGCCGTAGCTGGGGTTTCGATGATATCGGGTCTGTTGATTATCATTCTGGAGCGTACTCAGATGATTGGTATATTGAAGGCACTCGGATCTCGTAATCGTCAGATACGCCATATTTTCCTTTGGTTTGCTACCTTTATTATTGGTAGAGGTTTGCTTATAGGCAATTTCATAGGATTGGGTATTATCTTCTTACAGAAGTGGACTGGTCTTATTAAGCTTGACCCACAGACTTATTATGTAAGTACTGTGCCAGTAGAAATAGACATCCTCCTTATCATTGGTCTGAACCTTGCGACTATGTTGGTATGTATAGCTGTTCTGATTGCGCCAAGCTATCTCATCAGTCGTATTCATCCAGCTAAGTCAATGCACTACGAGTAAACCATTATCGTCTGCATTTTGGTGTGAAATTATGAAAGGAAAACGACTTGTTGTTTATAGATCTAACATCATAGGGATTTTTTGACAATTCACTACCTCGCAAAGTAATCCTTGTGTATGACGTTTACATAGCAAATATATAGAAAAACAACGGGGAAACGAACTTGTAGAAGGGTCACAGCCATATCGCAAACAACACGGAATATATTCAAAAATCCTGAAACCAATGGGCTTTTCAAAGGCAGACTTTGGTGAACAAGTAAAATATAAAGCTGTAAACTACTATTATGCAGGGTATAATGATTGTGATTTTGAATTAGAAATTACTGATGTAGAAGTCTCACCTATTTACTATTCACTCGCTCAAAAGTGGATTAGTGGTAACAGACTAAAGTCATCAATCAGCTTACAGAGCGGAGAACGTAGACAAAAGCAATGTCACGGATGTGCCGATGGTACAAAAAGAAACAGGGACGTAGCGCACAGGTTACTGATATTTTTGATAACAAACGCTATGACTTAATGTCTATAATTCCACAAAAACATCACATTAAAACCTCATTTATCCCTTTGTTCATGCATGCCTTAGCGAAAAAGAAAAAGAAAAGTTATAAAAAGTTTGGAATAATCAGAAAATCTTATTACCTTTGCACTCGCTTTACAAAAGCATAGGGAGATTCGCTAGCTCAGCTGGTAGAGCACAACACTTTTAATGTTGGGGTCATGGGTTCGAGCCCCATGCGAATCACTGAGTGCAAATCGAGTAGGAGGTAAACGCTAATTATAGGTGTTTATCTCCTATCTTCACGTTTACCAACCTCTCACACCACCGTACATGCGGTTCCGCATACGGCGATTCCTGGCTCAGTAGAAAAGAGGTGTGGAAATTTTCTTAATTAATATATTTTTCTTTCCTTTGTATTATGGAAGAAAAATACCTATATCAATTAGCCGAATTCGTTTTACCAGGCGATGTCTTACATTATTTCTCTATTGTTAATATAGAGTCTAATAGTTCTTTGTTACGCATTTATCTTGATGAGAAGATGGAGAAAGAACTTTCCGATGATCTTCATTTTGAATCTAAAGGTTTTATGGCTGCTGTCGAAGTGACAGACTTCCCGATTCGGGACCATAAGGTCATATTGGTTCTTCGTAGACGTCGATGGGTAGATATTCGTACGGGTAAGAGTTTCTCTCTTCCCTTGCAGATTGATATTACAGCCTCCGGGGTTCGTTATTCCAAAGAGTTCGGAGCTTTTTTAAAAGAAACGTATGGAGACATCCCCAGTGACCTGCCGTACACTTGAGGAATTCTATCATATCAATGGACATAGTTTTGAGAAACAATATAAGGAAACATTAAGCGGTTACAGGTCCTGGGAGCAGTTGCCTCATGCACAGAAGTGGCTTCTCTTTGAGGATAATATTGGCAAAAACTTAGCTATAGACGAGACATCCTTGTCCAATGGTGAACTCTATACGATTGTGACTAATAGGGATAAACATGGCAGGGAAAGATGTCTTGTAGCAATTGTTGCAGGAACCAAGTCTTTGGATGTCTGCAAAGTGTTGGATAAGATAGATGAAAAGAAGCGGGAAGAAGTAGAAGAGGTCACCTTGGACTTATCCGATAGTATGCGTAAGATAGTAAGACATTGTTTTCCCAAAGCTAAACGAGTTGTTGATCGCTTTCATATACAGAAACTTGCAAGTGATGCCGTGCAACAGATGAGAATAGAGCACCGCTGGTCTGCCTTACAGCAAGCAAATGACGAGAAAGAGAATGCAAAGTTAGAAAACAGACCCTATCAACCTGTGACTTTTGAGAATGGAGATACACGTAGTGAACTGCTGGTAAGAAGCAGGTATCTGTTATTTAAATCATCAGAGAAATGGACTGATGAGCAGAAGCTAAGAGCCAAGATACTATTTAGAGAATATCCTGACATTAAGAAGGCTTACGGCTTATCACATTCGCTAAGAATGATTTTTGCTAAGAATACTATCAAAGATGCAGCCAGACTATCATTGGCAAAATGGTATAATAAGGTTGAAGAAGCAGGCTTTCATTCCTTTAATGTCATTGCCGCAACTTTCTACGAGCATTACGATGACATACTTAACTTTTATATTAACAGGTCTACAAACGCTGCAGCTGAATCCTTCAATGCGAAAATAAAACTATTTAGGGCTAACTTAAGAGGGGTTGTAGATAAAAGTTTCTTTCTTTTTAGACTTGCTAAACTATATGCGTATCCACACTGAATATCTACTGTCCCCGATTCCTATTTAACATACCAATCATTTCCTATATATTTATATTCTTGTTTGTGCTCATTAAAAAGATATACTTTATCAGTATAGTGTTTGTTTATTTTAATATAATCTGTGCCATTAGATATGACTCTTATTATTTTACCATAATCAATACGACAATATGATAAATTTAACCTTTTATACACCTTGATTAAGGTAATTATCTCTTTGTCCTTCAACATATAATTACTCGGTTTTTTTTTAATTTTGAGATTATTATCTACAAAAACGAGACCGCTCCCTTTTATCCTATATAATTCAAAAATTATAGTATCAAAATCTCTATTATAGATTAACACTCCATCAAATTGTCGATAATCATAGTTTGGTATTTGACTATTGTACCTAATTTCTGAGGTACAATCACCGAAGACGAAAAGAACTACAAATAAAATTATCATTTTTATCTTGGAATCCATACATTTATCTCCCAACTATCTTGTTATACCTTAATTCCGCAGAACAAAATCTTATAAGAAACCCAAGTGCCTGAGTGACAAAGTCTTCAAAACACTTGGATATGTCAGAAATTTCACCTAACATAGTGCTGTTAAATAAAAAGCAAGCAAAACAAGTGACATGACAAAGATAGCAATTAAAAACGAGAATATCACTTCTTTCGGTGGAATTTATCATATTATGGACGTATTTTCAAAGTTGGGCTTTGAAAAACTTACAGAATCTGTCTTGGGCAAATGTGGGTGTAGCGATAAGGCTTTTAGTCATGGAAACATTTTCGGTTCTCTCTTCTTCAGTTACCTTTGTGGTGGAGAATGTCTTGAGGATATCAATGCGCTTATAGGGCAGTTCAGGCAGAGACCTGGCACGCAACTGCCTGGTGCCGACACTGTAGGACGTGGACTTAAGGAACTTGCCGAAGAGAATATCGTCTATAAGAGCGAGATCTCTGGGAAGTCGTATAGCTTCAATGCAGCAGAGAAACGGAACACCTTACTTCTGCGAATGATACGACAGATGGGGCTTATAAAGGTAGGCAGCCATGTTGACTTGGACTTTGATCATCAGTTTATTCCTGCCCACAAGTTCGATGCAAAGTATTCTTACAAACAGGATTTTGGCTACTTCCCTGGTTGGGCTTCCATTGGGGGGCATTATCGTTGGAGGTGAGAATCGTGATGGAAACACCAATGTGAAATTTCATCAGGAAGACACGCTTCGTCGCATTATGGACCGAGTAATCTCAGAACTTGGTGTGACAATAGAGCGTTTCCGTGCCGACTGTGGGTCGTTCTCAAAGGAAATTATCCAAACCGTAGAGCAATGCTGTAACACATTCTATATACGTGCTGCCAACTGTAGCACCCGACACGAGGAGTTCTGCCAGCTGGAAGAATGGAAGAGCGTTGAGGTTGGTTATGAATTTTGTCAGTGTGCCAGCGAAATGGGTGCGCACAGGAAGGCAGAACGTTCTAAACCTTTATACCAATAAAGCATACTACTCTGAAGTTTTCCTTGAATAAACAGCATTTCTTTGTGGCATTCATTTCTCCATTGGCTTGAGTGAAGGATTTTATGCGCCTGCAAGGGCAAATTCCAGCCTAAGCTCGCTTCTTATCACATGTAGAAGCAAAAAAGATATCTCAACACATTAAGTTATCTCACAAGAAAAAGTGCTGCGGAATTAAGGTTCGATACTTTTTATTATAATTTCTCTTTTGTCATTCTGTTGTTATAATTAATATTATTACCTTTGCAGCAATTATTTCGAAATAAAAAATCTCTGCTTATCCAACAAAGATGAGTGGACAGTAAATTCTAATCGTATAATGAAACAATTCAGACTGGTGGACAACATCGTCGGATGGCTTGCATTTTTTATTGCAGCTTTCGTCTATTGTTCCACAATTGAACCGACAGCCAGCTTTTGGGACTGTCCCGAATTCATTACAACAGGGTATAAACTGGAGATTGGTCACCCTCCTGGGGCACCATTCTTTATGCTTACAGCCAATCTCTTCTCACATTTTGCGAGCGACCCAACAGAGGTAGCACGTATGGTCAACACCATGAGCGCATTGCTTTCGGCAACGTGTATCATGTTCCTTTTTTGGACCATCACCCACCTCTCACGTCGACTGATTGTGCGTGACGGTGAAGCTCCTTCACTTGCAAAAACTATAGCCATCGAAGGTGCAGGTCTGGTTGGTGCACTGATTTATACTTTCAGTGATACTTTCTGGTTCTCAGCAGTTGAGGGAGAGGTATATGCCTACTCTTCAGCCTTTACCGCTGTTGTGTTCTGGCTTATCTTGAAATGGGAAGATAATGCTGACAGACCTCATTCTGACCGTTGGTTGGTACTGATTACCTATATGACAGGTCTATCTATTGGTGTGCACCTTCTCAACCTCCTTTGTATTCCAGCCATTGCACTGGTTTACTATTATAAGAAGGTGCCTGATGCAAACCTAAAAGGTTCACTATTTGCTTTGCTCCTCTCAGTGATTCTCGTTGCGGCCGTTCTTTATGGTGTTGTTCCAGGTATTATTACTGTAGGTGGATGGTTTGAGTTGTTCTTTACGAATACACTTGGCATGCCATTCAATACTGGTACTATTATTTATATTGCCTTACTCATTGCTTCCTTCATTTGGGGTATTTATGAGACATATCAGAACAAGAGTCCACGCCGTCAGAATATAGCATTCTTGGCTGCATTGGGACTGATTGGTATTCCATTCTATGGCTATGGCTGGGCAGCATTCTTTACTGGACTTGTCGTACTTGCACTCGTTTACGTACTGCTTCAGTGGCAGCGTCCATTCAACAAAGATGGTAAGAAGCAGCGTGTTGCACTTGTATCTTCACGCATTAAGAACACAGCTTTACTTTGTATGCTGATGTTGTTTATCGGCTACTCTTCATATGCTGTAATCGTTATACGCTCAACAGCCAATCCACCAATGGATCAGAACTCACCAGAGGATATCTTTACTTTGGGTAGTTATCTGAGTCGTGACCAGTATGGTGATCGTCCATTACTCTACGGTCAGGCATACTCAAGTCAGCCAGCAGTTGCAGAAGATGGTATGCACTATAAGTTTGATGAGGGGGCACCAGTTTATGAGCGTAAGGAAAAAGCATCTAAGGATGAGAAGGACTCTTACTTCATTGTACGTCATAAGGCTACACAGGTGTTTGAGCAGAATATGTTTTTCCCACGTATGTACAACCCAGGTTCTGCAGATCAATACGAACAGTGGATGGGCGGTATTACTGGTCATGATGTTGATGGCGTAAAGATGCCTACACAATTGGAGAACATGAAGTTCTTCCTTTCTTACCAATGTAACTTCATGTACTGGCGTTACTTTATGTGGAACTTTGCTGGTCGACAGAACGACATACAAGGCAATGGTGAGCCAGAGCATGGTAATTGGATTACTGGTATCTCATTCATTGATAACGCACTCTATGGCGATCAAAACTTGTTACCAGATGAGTTAAAAGCAAATAAAGGACACAATGTCTTCTACTGTCTACCTTTATTGCTCGGTCTAATAGGTCTTTTCTGGCAGGCATGGCGTGGAAAGCGTGGTATACAGCAGTTTTGGGTTGTATTCTTCTTATTCTTTATGACTGGTCTTGCTATCGTTATCTATCTGAACCAAACCCCAAGTCAGCCACGTGAGCGTGACTATGCTTATGCTGGCTCATTCTACGCATACGCAATATGGTGTGGTTTGGGTGTATTGGCACTCTATGACTGGGCACGTAAGTTAAAGGTTGCACCCGTACTTTCAGCCTCTGCCATTTCACTTGCCTGTCTGTTTGTTCCTATTCAGATGGCATCTCAGACATGGGACGACCACGATCGTTCAGACCGATATGCATGTCGTGATTTCGGTCAGAATTACCTTAATTCATTGCAGCAGAAGGGTAATCCAATTATCTTCACAAATGGTGATAATGACACTTTCCCACTTTGGTACAACCAAGAGGTTGAAGGAGTACGCATAGATTCACGTGTCTGCAACCTTTCTTATCTGCAGACAGACTGGTATATCGACCAGATGCGTCGTCCTGCATACAACTCACCAAGTGTACCTATTTCGTGGCCACGCCTTGACTATGTAAGTGGTACAAATGAATATGTACAAGTTGCACCAGAGTTTAAGCAGCAGATTCGAGACTTCTATAAGCAAGACCCAGCTGCAGCAAAGGCACAGTTTGGTGACGACCCATTTGAATTGAAGAATATTCTCAAGTATTGGGTACGCTCAAAGAATACAGAAAATCATATTATTCCTACTGATACCATCTACATGACAATCGACAAGGAGGCCGTTCGTCGTAGTGGTATGATGCGTCCTGGTAATTCTATTCCAGATCGTATGGCTATCTCATTGGCAAGAAAGCAGGCATTGTACAAGAACGACTTGATGATGCTTGAAATGATTGCTAATTGTAATTGGACTCGACCTCTGTATGTAGCAATCACTGTTGGTGCGGAGAACTTTATGAACTTAGGAGAGAATTTTGTTCAAGAGGGTCTTGTAAATCGTATCACTCCATTCTCAACAGAGGATAAAGCAAATACGACTGGTATCAACATGCGTAACTTCGACACAGAGAAGACATACGATGTAATGATGAAGCGCTTTAAGTGGGGCGGTCTTAACCGACCAGGACTCTATATTGATGAAACTGTAGCTCGTATGTGTTATACGCATCGTCGTGAGATGGCTGACCTTGCACTCCACCTTATTACAAAGGGAGAAAAAACTAAGGCGTTGAAGGTTTTGCAGAAGGCTGAGAAGGAAATACCAACCTATAATGTTCCAATTAGCTACATGAGCGGTTCTGGTGAGATGGCACGTGCATACGCATTGCTGGGACAGAAAGCAAAGGCACGTCAGTTATATGATGCGTTGTGGAAGATTTCACTTCAGTATGTTAACTACTATCTGAGTCTTAATCCTCGTCTCTTCAATATGACCCAAGGATCATGCAAAATGAATTTCCAGATAATGATGAATCTTGTTAATGAGAACGAACAAAGTGATCGTACATGGGCGAATAAACATGCAGATCAGTTGAACAATCTCTTTACAAGGTTTCAAAGCAAAGGTGGCGCATTGATGTAGGATTACAATAATCCTCATAATAGATAATTAAAACTAAAAGCCAGAATCTGGTTGTCTTAAAAGACTACCAAACTCTGGCTTTTTGTTTTACACTATCCAGATATAACCTTAGTCTAATGGGTACATTAACTGGATAAATTAGAATAGTAATAATCAACAAATAATTTCTTTCTCAATCTTTGAGAAGATATTAGGGACACATCGAATAATATGCTAATAGAACAACCTGCACGCTGGTTACGTATCTTTTATCCACACGCTCTTTGGCGTATGGACAAGAACGAACATTCTGTCTATCTCACATTTGATGATGGACCAATACCTGAGGCAACACCTTTTATTCTTGACACACTTGACCAATTCAATGCAAAGGCCATGTTTTTCATGGTTGCTGATAATGTAAGAAAACATCCAGAGATATATGAGGAGGTTATTCGTCGTGGACACAAAGTAGGTAATCACACCTATCATCACCTTGGTTCTTTCAGACATTGGACATTGACCTATGCTGTAGATGTAACCAAAGCTGATGCACTACTCAATTCACCATACTTCCGTCCTCCACATGGATGGTTACGTCATACAGTTTATTGGTGGGTAAAACAGAATTATCGTGTTGTAATGTGGGATCTTGTAACACGTGATTATTCCAAATGGTTGACAGCAGCAGACGTGGTAAACAATATTAAGAAATACTCACGTAATGGCTCTATCATTACTTTTCATGATTCACTCAAGAGTATTGATAAGCTTCGCACTGCACTACCAGAGTCTTTGCAATGGCTTAAAGACCAAGGTTATGAATTCAAGGTTTTCCCTGATGACCCTGCAGAAACTTTTTAAGAAGAAATTGATACACCTCAATAATATTTGAAATAAAAGAATAACATCTTATGGTATAACATGGAGTATAACCATGGGTATCAAGTCATATACTTCACAGTACCAGTTAATGCGATTACATTAAAACTTTTAACCTCATCGTATGACATCAACAAACGCCAACAGCTCTAACATCCATGAGGAAGATTTTGCTACTGTTCAATCAGCAACGATCAAGTCCTTAGCTCAAGATATGGGGTTCTTTGCTTGTGGCATAGCGAAGGCAGCACCTGTTGATGAAGCGATAGCACAAAAATATCGAAGATGGTTGGAAAATGGAGAAGAGGCTTCCATGGCGTATATGTCAAATTATTTAGAAAAACGTCTTGATCCACGACTCCTTGTTCCTGGCGTACGAAGCATTATTTCACTTGCTCTTAACTATGCTCCTGCTCAACAAATACCTGAAGGTGAATACCAGATTGCAGCCTACGCACTCGGTCAAGATTACCATGACTTGATGAAACAAAAGATGAGGGAGTTGGCTATAAAGATAACAGAGCGATGGCAGCTTCCATCAAAAGAAAATGGAGAAGAACCATCAATACGCTGTTTCTGTGACACAGCTCCAGTACTTGAACGTTACTGGGCACAGAAAGCTGGACTTGGTTGGATTGGACGTAATCATCAACTTATTATCCCACATGCTGGTTCAATGTTCTTCTTGGGGGAGATATTCTTACCTTATGAAGCTGATGTTTATGATGAACCAATGTCGAATCGCTGTGGAAACTGTCATCGTTGTATAGATGCCTGCCCTACCCAAGCCATCATTCCGAATGAGGACTTCCATGCCGAACGCTGTCTATCCTATCAGTTAATTGAAAACCGAGGAGAATTGTCTGATGAAGCAAAAAACAATATGGGTAATACCATCTATGGTTGTGATCGATGCCAAACAGCTTGTCCATGGAACCGCTTTGCTACTCCCAACACTGAGCCTGCACTCCAACCTAAACCAGAACTTCTCAGCATGAGCAAGGAAAAGTGGCATAATCTCACCGTCGAAGATTATCAACGCCTTTTCAAAGGTTCAGCTGTGAAGCGTGTCAAATATGATGGACTAAAACGAAATATTACCGTAACAAAATGTAAATTGTAAGCATCAAATAGCTACGATACAAATTAATTAAAGAGTAACATTTGTTCCCACTTTCTAATTTGGCATCGACTTTGTAATACATACAATAGAAAGATAAACAAAGTATTACAAATTAAATAAAGAAGATAAGAGCATGGCTAAAGTAGAAAAGGAGTTATTTTCACCTCAAACAATGTGATTGACTATGCAGAAGGTGGTGTAGTAAGTAAGGAATTGGTACACAGCAATGCAGGAAGTGTTACCTTATTCAGTTTTGATGCTGGTCAGGGACTCTCAGAACACACCGCACCATTCGATGCCTTCATTCAAGTTGTAGATGGAAAGATGGAACTGACAGTTGAGAATATAAAACATGTCATAAGTGCCGGCGAGAGCTTCATCATCCCGAGTGGAGCACCTCATTCTGTAAATGCACCAGAAAGATTCAAGATGATAATAACAATGATTAGGGGGTAAGGATTTTGTTGACAAGTTGACAAGTTGACAAGTGAACGAGTTGACAAATTAAATGTAGACGAGTTGACAAGTTGAATATAGGCGAGTTGACAGGAAACGAGTTGACAAATAAATTAAGAAAAGCAAACGAGTTGACAAGTTGAAGTGATTAAGAGGATCAACGACTATTTATCACACAACTTGTAAACTCGTTTTCATGTTAACGATTCTATAACGAATCGTGTGGGTGAAGAGTTTTTCCTTGCCAGCGTTCCTGTGTTTAATGGCTTTATGGCTGAACAGATGAAGACGGATTAATCTACAAATATAAAGGAGTTTGAGCTAAACAAGCTTCTACACACCTCCTGTTTATTCGTAAGCATCCAAAATTCACCGTCTTTTGTGGATACCGCATTGTTGCTACCTTTGCACAAAAAAGATGTTTGCACTGAATGAAACAAATGTTTATCGGGTTTGTTGTTCTCCTGTGGATATGCGCCAGGGGATGCTTCGATTATGTCAATTCGTCCGTGGTAACGATTTTAATCCATCTGATGGTTGTGTTTATGTGTTCTATAATCGTTCTCGCAATCGTATCAAGCTGCTTCATTGGGAACGATGTGGTTTTGTCGTATACCACAAGCAGATGGCACAGGGTTGTTTAAGTGGTAAAATCATGCAGCAAACCAAGGGATTTTATGAACTTCGATGGGATGAATTGGTCCTTTATATAGAAGGTATAAATCCTCATTGTTATCGAAGAAAACGTTACAATAAACCTTAGAAATTTCTTGCAAAATCCATATATTTTTCGTACCTTTGTATCATATAAATAACTGGTTTTCTGATGAATACATCCAACAATAAGCCTGCGTCTAACTATCATTTTTTAACTCGAGAAGATGTTATAAATCTTCTTGAGCAGAAAGACATGGAGCTTAAAAGTAAGGATGTAGAACTTAAGCAAAAGGATGCAGAACTTAAGCAAAAGGACGAAGAGCTTAAGCAAAAGGATGCAGAGTTAGCAAGAAAATCTCAACGTATTCTTGAACTTGAGCGTATGGTATTCGGTAGACGTAGCGAAAAGCGTTTACCTGAGAGTCCCAACGGCTGGGCAGGTTCGTTCTTTGATACAGATTGGGCAAAAGAAGGTAAACAACTTTCGGGGGAAATACCAACTATCATCAAGGAAGTAGAGAAGCAAGCTAAGCAGCGCAGGGAAGCAAGCCGCAACGCTCCTTCTACGAGAAAAGGCAAGCCATATGCCTCTTATGTTCCTAATGATATAGAGCGTGTGGTTACTGAGATTTATCCAGACGGTTATGATGAAAACCGTATGGTTATCATCGGTCACGATAAGACAGAACACTTGTGCTTACGTCCCTCAAGCTTTTATGTTAAGGTTGAAGACCGCATCGTCTGCCGTTTGAAAGATGCAAAACCCACGGATGCAAAGATTGACATACTGGAAGCTCCTTTACAGAAGCAAGCTGTGGATTGTTTTGCCGATGCCTCTCTGCTGGCTGAGATTATCACAGGAAAGTTTGTCTATCATTTGCCAGAGTATAGACAAAGCACCAGATGGAAAAGCATGGCATCAACATCCCAACCTCTACCATAAACAGCTGGGTTCACAGCACAGCTAATGCTTTATATCCTCTATATAAACTCCAAGCGAAGTTGATTTTACAGAGTCCCTACTTGCAAGTTGATGAGACAAGCGTACAAGTTGCCGACCGTAAGGGTAAGACTCGCAAGGGTTATCTGTGGGGAGTAAGAGATGCGCTGCACTGCCGAGGGGTCTTCTTTCATTGGAAGGAAGGTTCACGATCGGGAGCCGTACCCGACGAACTCTTCAAGGGTTATCATGGTGCTATACAATCCGATGGGTATGAAGCTTACAGCAGATTTGAAAACGTTCAAGGCATAGAGCTCTTGGGATGTATGGCACATGTCCGGCGAAAGTTCGAGCATTTATCAACAAATGATAAGAATGCCGCCCATATCGTTAAGATGATCGCTGTACTCTACGAGTTAGAAGCAAACTTAAAACACAGTAACGCCAGCTACGAAGAGATTCAGGCTGAAAGAAAATCCAAAGCATATCCTATATTAAAGGCTCTTGAAGCATATATGAAGGAGGTACACAAGGAGTATCTCCCTGGCGAAGCTATGGAGAAAGCTCTGCGCTATGCCTTCTCCGTATGGATACGTATCAGCCGATACGTACAAGATGGGCATTTCAATATAGATAACAATCTTATGGAGCAAGCCATCAGACCCATTACGTTAGGAAGGAAGAACTATCTTTTCTGTGGCAACAACGAAGGAGCTGAAAACAATGCCATCTTCTATACGTTCATGGCATGTTGTAGGGAAGCAAAGATAGAACCTAACATGTGGTTAAGGCAGGTATTAGCAAAACCCTTGCTGGACATGGAGGATGAGGAATTGATTAAACTGCTACCCATAAACTATAAATAGCATAGAACCCTTATATGAAGCCAGTCATATAAGGGTTTTTTGTGAAGTGGCAAGACGGCGATTTTTGGATGCTTACGTTTATTCTTAGTATTACAACATTTTGCTCACATTTCATTCCCTGTCATCCTTATATCATAGTGAATTTAGTCCTCCGCACATGTGGTGTTAACCCTCCGCACCATATGTGCTAAGCACCTGCACTACATGTGCAGAGTATCAGCACAACAGCAAATGATGGTAAACATTCACGAATATTGTATGAAATAAGACCTTAAAACATCCTTTTCTATTGGCTAAAGTGTTAAAGAGTAAAACTAAACTGAACAAATAACTTCTTTTTATGAATACAACAGATATTATTCTAATCGGGGCAAACAACCCACACGATTCGTTATAGAACAATGTTAACTTGTCAACTCGTTCACATTTAACTTGTTTACTCGTCAACTTGTTTACACGTTAACTATCTTACTTCATTATTGCTTGATAATCTTTTTCAAACGCACGAGGATGACGACCAATTAACACTGTGTTCAGCAAGCAATTAGCAACCATCTCCTCACTCGTAAGGTCAACCTTTGGCTCTTTTCTCACCTCCTTACCAAGAAGGACCTCCCATGGACCATTGAAATCATGATCATCAGCACCAAAGAACATCTCATTTGTATCAGGATCTTCCATCAGTTGATAACGAATCTGTTTCTTTGATGCAACAGGATTAAGCGTTAATAATAACTTGTACGCATTGCCAAATTGTACACGCAAATGGCGACCTTTAGGAAACATAAGTCCTAACAGAGGGTAAATTTCTTCAAATTCGTAAGCTTGAAATAATTCTTTTAACTTCATATATTATGCTGTAATATTTTGTCTATTAACTCTTTATCTACATCAAGACAGTGATACAAACAAATAGCATACAAACTATTGTAAATGCAAAGATACATTATTTTTTTGATACACTTGCAAGTTAGAACATTAATTCGTATATTTGCAACGTTATCACTAACCAGGGGTTCAATTACAAAAAATGAATCCCATAAACATTTCAATACACATGAGAAGAGACCAAGAAATTTTTGACCTTATTGAGAAGGAACACAAGCGCCAGCTCAAAGGTATGGAGCTGATTGCATCAGAGAATTTCGTCAGTGACGAAGTAATGCAAGCCATGGGATCTTACCTAACTAATAAGTATGCAGAAGGTTATCCTGGCAAACGTTATTATGGTGGATGCCAAGTTGTTGACCAAGTTGAAACTCTCGCCATTGAGCGTGTAAAACAACTCTTTGGTGCTGAGTATGCCAATGTACAGCCACACTCTGGTGCACAGGCGAACCAAGCGGTATTGCTTGCTGTACTGAAACCGGGCGATACCTTTATGGGACTGGATCTTGATCAAGGTGGACATCTCTCTCATGGAAGTGAGGTGAATACATCTGGTATCCTTTATAATCATGTAGGATATACGCTGAATCGTGAGACTGGTCGTGTTGACTATGACGAAATGGAACGTCTTGCTCGTGAGCATAAGCCAAAACTCATCATTGGAGGTGGCTCTGCTTACAGCCGCGAGTGGGACTACAAGCGTATGCGTCAGATTGCTGATGAGGTAGGTGCTCTGCTAATGGTTGATATGGCTCACCCTGCTGGGCTTATTGCTGCTGGGCTGCTTGACAATCCTGTAAAATACGCTCATATTGTTACCACTACAACTCATAAGACTCTCCGTGGTCCTCGTGGTGGTGTTATTATGATGGGTAAAGACTTCGATAACCCATGGGGACTAAAAACCAAGAAAGGCGATTTAAAACCAATGTCAATGTTGATTAATTCAGCAGTATTCCCTGGTAATCAAGGTGGTCCATTAGAGCACGTTATTGCAGCTAAGGCTGTCGGCTTCGGTGAAAACCTCTTACCAAGTTGGAAGGAATATGCTATGCAGGTAAAGAAGAATGCATCTGTCCTTGCTCAGGCACTTGTTGAAAAAGGGTTTAGCATTGTCAGTGGTGGTACAGATAATCACTCTATGTTACTTGACTTGCGCCAGAAGTATCCAGATCTGACAGGTAAAGTAGCTGAAAATGCTCTCGTTGCAGCTGATATCACAGCCAATAAAAATAAGGTTCCATATGATGAGCGTTCAGCATTCCAGACCAGCGGTTTGCGTCTTGGTACTGCCGCAATGACAACACGTGGCTGTAAGGAAGACATGATGTTGCTCTGTGCTGACCTTATTGATGAGGTTTTATCAAACCCAGAGGACGAGCAGGTTATCAAGCGCGTACGTGAGAAAGTAAATGAGACTATGAAGGATTATCCTCTCTTTGCTTACTAAACATAAAATATCTAAGTATCAATACTATTCGATACTAAACCATGACAGAGGTGTGCCAATTATTTGGTACACCTCTGTTCGTATAACATGCTCTACTAAAAATAACTTTCCATGCCCGAATGAATTACATCATGTACCAATAGCCATTCCTTTTATTCTTTCAAAAATATCATTGTTGACAGGAATGTACAAGTCTCTTTCTCTATGTCCGTTTCATTGACTGTTGCCACAACCTCTTCCTGGTAAACATCAAGCCTACAACCATGAGCTACAACCTCTTCAAAGCAGACTTCTTTCTTCTGTGTTGCCATATCCTATAAGGGTTAAGGGGTTAATATGACAAAGATGCTAAAATCCCTTTTCATTCCCTTTGGCGAAAGCCGTTCATGTATAGTTCATGAAAAGAAATACCAACACTTTGTAGCACAAGATAAAACAGGGCTATCAGCAAAAGCAGAAATAGGACATTCTTGAAAATAAATACGACTTATGTGCTCTCATGGGAAACACATAAGCCGTATTAAAATGAATCTTTACATATTCCTTTATAAAAGGAAATTTAAGCAAAACAGATTTTCCCCTACTCTCCTGTATAGAACTTAATAAGCTTTGTAAGTCCCAAAGTACATGCCGGACAGAACTCTGGATGCATATTGGTACGCATACGGCAATCAGGGAAGGCACGATAAACACCATGTTGTGAATAGCCCGCAGGTTCATAAGCACCAACCTTCCATTTATCATGACGAGCATTAGGCTTATCAAGGTCTGCTGGCTGAGGAGTTGGAACAGGAGTTTTTTTGTTAATAAGATTCTCCCACTTACCATGGAAATCTACCAAAGTTGTTAGATTAGGTTCCCAAGGCTCTACATCTGTAGGGTACATATTAATTTGCTCTTTATCGTATGCATATTCATCGCCCAGTCCAGCAAAAGAATGCCCAAATTCATGAACAACAACTGGCTTGAAATAAGAATTACGTACCATCGAGAGATTATACGAATTTAAGATACCACCACCACCATACTTTTCTGTATTTACAAGTACAATAATATGCTCATAAGGCGTACCAGCCAACCAGTCATGCAGCTCCTTTAGGTGTAATGTTGTAAGATATCTGTCACTATAGAAAGTGTCAAAATGTGAATGAAGGGCCGTATTCTTCCAAATACCTTTTGAAGGCTCAGAAGTACCACTTTCAGCAGACGGAGACTTAACTGCAACAACATTGAACCGTTGACGTAATGACTTAAATGGTTCGTGAGCAAAGAGGGCTTCGCTTGCAGTTTGACAGTCCTTAATGAAGTTAGACATATCGGCTTCCGTGTAACCTTCTGCTATATAAGCAATGTGGATGCAATGTGTTGTATCAGCAGCCTTTTGCAACGTTTCGTATGGTGTAACGGCTCGTTCCCCTATACGACGAATAAGAATATCACGTGGGTCCACAGTATGCATCATTGAGATTGTAACTTCACGACGATTGTTTCTCAGTTCAACCGTAATGTCAACAGAATCTTTTGGGAATGGAACAAGAAAAACATTCTCAAATGATTTTTGTGATGGTTTCTTAGCTTCATCATATGTCAACCATTCTTGAAAAAGCGTTGAGAAAGAGTTGCGGTAGATGACCTTTTGTGTATGATGGTCACGAACAATGACCTGACCATTCCCCTCAACAGGGACTTCCGACAAACGCTCATGTTTACCATACCAGCGTGGAATACGCGATAACTCATCTACGGCAATCGTCTGATGCTTAGCATTACCAGCAAAGATATAATCAAGTCGGAGTGTTGCATCCTCAAAATAATGACTAAAATCTTGCGCTGCAACTGTCATCACAACAGTTAAAAACAGAAGAGTGATAATTTTTCTCATAGGTCTTTTTAATAAATTAGATTTTTATGTTCAGTTACTATAGGAATATCATTACAGACATCAAAAAAGATTGATTTTTATCCCATTAGTTGTAGAATACAAAGATATCAATAATTATGAAAAAGACAAAACTTAAAGATAAAATTCACAACTCAAATTATAATTATAATATAAAATACAAAGAAACACTACCGACAAAAAGAAAAATCAGAAAACCATTATTATTGTAGCGTATGAGATGAGAGTTATGTAACAGGAGAAAAAACATAATTCAAAAATTTGGCTGTTTGTTTTTTTTGATGTAACTTTGCAGCGCAATACCGCCGATATGGCTCAGTTGGTAGAGCAACGCATTCGTAATGCGTAGGTCCCCGGTTCGAGTCCGGGTATCGGCTCCATTTGCGGAATTAGCACATCGGTAGTGCACGGGCTTCCCAAGCCTGGGAGGCGGGTTCGATTCCCGTATTCCGCTCTTATTTTAAATCACTGAAAAACAACACATTATGCTCTTTAATCCTACACTTTCATTTATTAGAACAAGCTAAATTATAGGCATTAATTCGGTATATTTAGGGTGTATTTAGATATAAAAACGCAAGTGCAGTGTCCTAAATTATTACATAATCTAAAGAGAAAGTCCTTTAGAAACAACCCAAAGCATGCTTAAAAAGAAGGTTTGTGACTAACACAAAATCAAATAGTTACGAAAGGCTTTGGAAAAGGTACTCAATTGAACTTCAAAAGGGCGTTAGTAAGACTTCAAAAGGGCATCTATTGCAAGATAAGTAAGCATTTTTTCGAAGCCAAAAGAGCATATATAGATTTTAAAGGGTACGAAAATAAATTACATACTCTAACAAACAAAGGAGCAAAGTTGATTTTAGAAGACGAAAAAATGATTATGAAGAGATACGGTACTATCTGCCTTATCTGCCCAGTCGTCTTATTTTTTAGGTGGCTTCAATTAATTACCACCTTCATACGGTTCTACCAACTGTGACTAATCCCAGCCTTCAATCTCAACAATCTTATAATCAACGTACTTCTTATCAACTACAATAATAAAAAATGGTTGTGTAAAGAAAGATTGAACTTTCCCTTTTTCTAACTTATACTGTAACTCAAGGTGCTTTCTCTTTAACGTCAATGAAAGCGGAGCCAAAAGGGTCTTTCGGTTTGTTTGAGGAAGGATATAAGCAATTGCAAAGTACTTATTAAAATTAATTTTTGTTGGTTCACCGCCCTTACCCATAAAAGCCGCTTCGCCAAACTCTTTTGCAAGATTTTCTTGTGAAGTAATTTTCTTTATTATAGGTCTACTTTCATCACCAATATGAAAGAAATTATGAGCCTCTGTATAATTTACAATATTAGAATTCCCTACTACTGTTTTATGAGTGCCACATGATGATAACAACAACATTGTAGCTGCAAAAGCAAGCAAAAGTTTCTTCATCATAAAATAACTATTATCAAATATTTTTTATAAATATGATACTTTTCTAAAACTAATACGCAAAAGATACTTAAGCAAGAATAAAATCAAATGCGACTGACATTATCTCAATAATATCTGTCAGTAAACACAAAAGTAATTAAATTATGCCATATTATCATTTTTGAACTACTAAAATTGGTTAATTCAACACATGGCACATCTTTTGCATGTAAGAAGTGTTTGCAAAGACTGGTTCTATGCACTAAATTATTAACAAAACAGAAAAAATAAATGGCACATGGACATGATGTACTCCACATGATGGAGGGTAATAGTTATGAGACAAAAGAAGAGTTGGTTAAGGCTATCATCGAGCATTTCGGTGAGGAAGAGCAATTTCACACTTGTTCTGTCGATGGTATGAATGCAGAAGAATTAGTAGATTTCTTGACAGAGCGTGGTAAGTTTATGCCTGCTAAGGATGGATTTACTGTTGACACGACTAAGATTTGTAACCACTAAGTTTGTCAAGCTATAAGACATATATATATTGATAAAAAAGATTCAATCATGATTAAGATTTATGGAATGAAAACTTGTCCAGACTGTATTGCAGTTGACAAGCACGTAGAAGGCGACAGCCGTTATGAGGTAATTGATATTGGTTCACATATAAAGTATTTGAAGGAGTTCCTTCGTCTTCGTGATAACAATGTCGTATTTGATGAAGCAAAAAGACATGGTTATGCTGGTATTCCTTGCTTTGTACTTGAAGATGGTACTGTAACTTTGTCACTTACAGAGGCTGGCATCACTCTCAAAGATGAACCCGCAGCAGTTTCATGCCGTCTTGATGGCTCTGGCTGCTAACAAAACTAAAATAATTAAAGTCCTCGTCAATTCATGAATTTAAAGAAATGAATTTGCGAGGGCTTTTTTAGGCTCAATAAGAAAATGATGGAGAATTTCTTAATTTTTTCGTTCATTTATATCATGGAAGAAAGTATCTATATCAATTAGCCAATTTCGTTTTACCGAGCAAATCAAAAACTAAAATTCCTATCATTCCTATCATTTGTATTAGGCACTTAACTTGTTATAATAAAGCAAGATACACTAAATGTTAAAAGTGACAGCAAACTAATATAAAACTATTCTTTCGTTATCCATAATAATATCTCTCTTATCTGAGAATACTTACTTTAGCTATGTAATTCCCACAATTAGCTTCCACCCATTAGACAAAGCTTGTACCGAGCGTAAGCAAAAAAGCACCTCCTTGCGGAGGTGCCTTCTATAACAACTCAAATAAAAATCAAAGTTTACTTTGCATAAGCAACAGAACGGATTTCACGAATTACCGTAATCTTAACTTGACCAGGGTAAGTCATCTCATTCTGTATCTTCTCTGCGATTTCTGAGCTGAGCTTCTCGCTTTCAATATCATCCATCTTGTCTGCACCAACAATGACACGAAGCTCACGACCAGCCTGAATAGCATAAGTCTTGGTTACACCTGGATAACTCATTGCAATTGCTTCAAGATCGTTCAGACGCTTGATATAAGCTTCCACAATCTCTCGGCGAGCACCTGGTCGAGCACCAGAGATAGCATCACAGACCTGTACTATTGGAGCAAGAAGTGTAGTCATCTCCACTTCATCATGGTGAGCTGCGATAGCATTACAGATATCTGGTTTCTCCTTATATTTCTCTGCTATCTTACCACCATAAAGTGCATGTGGTAAGTCAGTCTCTTCATCTGGAACCTTACCAATATCATGCAACAATCCTGCACGCTTTGCCTTTTTGGGATTCAATCCTAATTCGCTTGCCATAACCGCACAGAGATTTGCTGTTTCACGGGCATGCTGCAAAAGATTCTGTCCGTATGATGAACGATACTTCATCTTACCTATAATACGAATCAACTCTGGATGAAGACCATGAATACCAAGGTCAATAGCAGTGCGTTTACCAGTTTCAATAATCTCATTATCAAGCTGCTTCTTAACCTTAGCAACAACTTCCTCAATACGAGCTGGATGAATACGTCCATCAGCAACAAGCTGATGAAGAGCTAAACGACAAATCTCACGACGTACAGGATCAAAAGCTGAGATAACAATAGCTTCTGGCGTATCATCTACAACAATCTCTACACCTGTTGCCGCCTCTAAAGCACGGATATTACGACCTTCACGACCGATAATACGTCCCTTCACCTCGTCGCTGTCAATATGAAAAACACTTACAGAGTTTTCAATAGCAGTTTCTGTAGCAACACGTTGGATAGTCTGTATAACAATTCGTTTTGCCTGTTGATTAGCATTAAGCTTTGCCTCATCTACTATTTCATTAATATATGATGCAGCATCCAGTTTCGCTTTATCCTTCAAACTTTCAATCAAACGCTTTTTTGCTTCTTCTGAGCTAAGACCTGAGAGTTCCTCAAGTTTCATTCGCTCTTGCTCTTGCATTTTCTCAAGATCTTGTTGCTTAATCTGCAGTAATTTCTTCTCATTATCAACACGCTGTTGCTGCTGATCTACATCCTGCTTACGACGATTAATTTCTTCCTGACGCTGATTCAATGCAACTTCACGCTGCTTCAATCGGTTTTCACCTTGTTGTATCTTCAACGTACGCTGTTGAACTTCTTTCTCAAGTTCACTTTTCTTGTTCAAAAACTTCTCTTTAACCTCAAGAAGTTTCTTTTCTTTAATTACCTCTGCAGCTTTCTCCGCTTTATCCATTGTATCTTTGTATTTTCCTGTTAAGATATAACGGAAAATAGCAAATCCACCAGCACATCCAGCCGAAAGGCATACCACAGCTATTATAACTGTTACTATTGGACTCATTGATTCTATTTATGATTTAAATTAAATATTCTCACTTATTACTTCAGTGCATCTTCAATTTCTGAAGTGAGTTTACTGAGAATATCATTAAATGGAGCCGTATCATTACGTGCACTTTCTTTCTTATATCGCAATGCTATATCTAACATTGCCATATATATAATATCCTTATCCCCCTTCTTACCCTTAAAAAGAGTTGAATAAGTATTAATTGTGTCGGTAATAAGCTTGGCTGCCGAACGATAATACTCCTCATCCTCTCGTGGGACGTTTACCGAAAGTTCTGCATCATAGACATGCAATCTTATATGTAGCTTATCGTCTGCCATTATATTCTGTTTTATTTCTCACTTAGAAGTGTAATACACTTATTTACATCTCGGATAAGTTTGGCAACACGCTTTTGTGCAGTTTCCATATCTCCATCCGTAACTTCAAGCATTTTGGCCATCTTCAACGAGTTATAATCAGCTTCTGCTTGAGACAACTTCTCTTGCAGCTGCTTTATCTCCTGCTCACGCTGATCGACAAGCGCATACAACTCGTCATTCTCATTCTTCAGTGCTTCGTACTGAAGAATCATCTGACGGACACGTGTCGCAAACGTATTCAGGACCTTCTCATTTGAATTCATAGCTAATCTATTAGTTTGGCTACAAAATTACATTAAAGTTTTTATTTAAGCAAATATATACCTAATTATTTTGACTCAGCTTTCTCTGCTGGTTTTGGTTCTTTCTTAGCAAGCGACACAACTTTATAAATAAAGTCTGTTGTCCACTTACGACTGAATCCAAGACGCTGATTATACTGACGAACTGACATCACAGCCTTTATAACACCAGGATCAGAGAAACTGTTTTTATCGTAAATATCATTTACCGTTTTCTCTGTCATTGTATAGATAGCTTTCCGAAAAAAGCCTGGGACACGCAACTTAAACTTCATTAAGTTACCTACCAACATCATTAATTCTTGTGTGAATCCTTGGAACTGATAAAGATAAGGTTGGATATCTTGCATCTTCTTACAATTCTTTTTGATGCTTGCATCTATCTCGTCAAAGAAGTTATCATCGACATTATAAATATTTTTCATGGTCTTGCGTACGCTCGCTTTTTCACCAAGACCTAACTTGTTATTCAATGTTGGAACACGGAATGTTTGCTTATATGTACGAAGATCTGGAAGCATTGCTAAATTATTGATACCCAAACGAGTTGCAAGTACTGCCTGAAAATAAACTCGAACAAGTGTCATATAGTCCCCCATACCACCAGCCTTAGACTGTGTGGCATCATTCTTTCCAAAGAGTTTCGATAAGAATCCCATATCTTTTGTTTAAAGTTTTAAAGTTATTAAGTCGAACTTATATTATTTTTTCGATTGCAAAGTTAATAAAAAAACATGAAAATCACCTATTAAATAAATGATTTCTCATTTTCACAGCTTTTAATTAAATTAAATTTATTACCTTTGCAATCAAGATATGCAATATTGCAAATGAAAGCGTGTAACGACAAATACTTAACGAAAGGATTGGTTGTTCTCAAAGACTTGGTCATTTTGAGTATGCTCCTATTGCTGCCTATGTTTACATTTACAGAATATAAGGCAGAACATATCCATAGGAATTTAACGCTTAAACATATAAGCAATAACTACTAATAAAAAAACAAATATCAAACCATACTATTATGAAAGGAATAGTTCTCGCAGGCGGTTCTGGCACACGTCTCTACCCTATTACCAAAGGTATAAGCAAACAACTCATCCCTATTTACGACAAGCCAATGATTTACTATCCAGTATCCGTATTAATGCTGGCTGGAATTAAAGAGATTTTGATTATCTCTACGCCATTTGACTTACCTGGCTTCAAACGCCTATTAGGAGACGGGAGTAGTTTTGGAGTGCATTTTGAATATGAAGAGCAGCCTTCACCAGATGGATTGGCACAGGCTTTTATTATTGGCGAAGAATTTATTGGCAATGATTCAGTATGCTTAGTTTTAGGAGATAACATTTTTTATGGAGCAGGTTTTAGTTCCTTGCTGCGTAATAGCGTACAGCTGGCAGAAAAAGAAAACAAGGCAACTGTCTTTGGTTATTACGTAAATGATCCTGAGAGATATGGAGTAGCTGAGTTTGATGAGACAGGAAAATGTCTTAGTATAGAAGAAAAGCCCGAGCATCCAAAGAGCAACTATGCTGTTGTAGGACTTTACTTCTATCCAAATAGTGTCGTTGAAATTGCAAAAAACATTAAACCATCCCCACGAGGAGAATTAGAGATAACAACAGTTAACCAATGTTATCTAAAACAAGATAATTTAATGGTACAAACTCTTCAGCGTGGTTTTGCTTGGCTTGACACAGGTACACATGACAGTTTGGCAGAGGCAAGTACATTTATAGAATGTATTGAGAAACGCCAAGGACTTAAGGTTGCATGCTTAGAAGAAATAGCATATAAGAAAGGTTGGATAACTTCAGAGAAACTATGGGAAGAAGCACAACCAATGACTAAGAACAACTATGGTAAATATCTGCTTCAACTCATTGAGGAGAAAAAGTAAGACAAGAAATCTTTTACTGAATAATAAGAAAATTAATAAATATGGAAGAAACAACTAAATTAGAACAAGGGAAAGAACAGGAAGTACACGAAGAAAACTCCTCCTTTGACTTTGTCGCTCTGTATCGAACCGTTGTTCTTAACTGGTACTGGTTCGTTCTGTCATTGATTATCTTTGGTAGTTTAGGTGCTATCTATCTCAGATATACCACACCAATGTATCAATCAACTGCAAAATTACTTATCAAAGACGAAAGTAATAGCAGTAGACGTGGACAATCATTGCAGAATATGTCAAACCTTGGTATCATTTCAAATTCAACAGGTATTGACAATGAGATGGAGATTCTTACATCTCATTCTATTGCAGAGGATGCTATTAGAGACTTAAAATTATATGTTAACTACTCAACAAAGGGAAGAGTCAAGGATGTTATCCTCTATCGTAATCAGCCTCTTAATATTGATGTTGACCAAGCTCATCTTGAAAGATTGAATGCCCCTATTAACTTGACCATTACAAAAGACAGCTTGACATATACTGTTAATGGAACTTATTATGTACCAACTAACGATAATTCAAGTGAAGGGCCTTATTCTATCAATAGAAAGTTTACAAGCCTTCCTGCAACAATAGCAACCCGTGCTGGTATTATTACTATCAGTGCTCACAACGGATATGCAATGAGAAGTGCACAAGTTCTTAATGTTAGCATTCTTTCACCAAGAATGGAATCTGACAAGTATGTGAGTGAACTTCAGGTTGCACAAACAGCAAAATCAACTTCAATTGCACAGTTACAGCTTACTGACGAGGTTCCACAGCGCTCTCTTGATTATCTCAAGCAGTTAGCAATAGTATACAACCGTCAGGCAAACGAGGACAAAAATACTATTGCGCTTCGTACAGATAAATTTATTAACGACCGTTTAGGTAAGATTAATGCGGAACTCGGCAAGACTGAAGGAGCTTTACAGAGCTATAAACAGAAGAATGGCATTGTTGAATTGAAGATGAATGCTGGTAATTCTGTTGCCAATCAGAATAACTCTGAATTAAAACTTGCCGATGTAGAAACACAGATAGAATTATTTAATACGATTGCACGAGAGGTCGAAAGTTCATCTCGTAATCTATCTCAAGTGATTCCATCTAATGTTGGTTTGGATGACCAGAGTTCTACTTCTCTGATTAATAAATACAACGAATTAGTACTTGAACGCAATCGATTGCTCCGCAGTGCATCAGAAAGCTCTCCTGTTGTAGAACCACTTACAGCTCAGATTCGAGAGTTAAATGGTAACATCCGTCGTGCTATTTCAGCTGCTCGTCAAAACTTACAGATTCAGCGTGATGCCGTTTCAGCACAGGTTAATAAATTCAATGGGCAGGTTGCTGAGACTCCACAGCAGGAACGTATGCTGACACAGATTGATCGTCAGCAGGAGGTTAAGTCTGGACTTTACCTTATGTTGCTTCAAAAACGTGAGGAAAACAATATTTCTTTGGCCGCAACAGCCGATAAGGGTAAGCTTATTGATGACCCACAGCTAATTGGTAAGATTAGCCCTAAGTCAACAACAATTATGCTTATTGCATTGATTATTGGTTTGCTTATCCCTGTATTAGTAATCTTTATTCTTCAATTCTTCCGCTATAAGATTGAAGGTCATGATGATGTTGCACGCCTTACTAAATTACCAATCATTGCTGACGTTGCTGTTGCAAGTAACAAGGCGAAGGGAAAAGCTGACATCGTTGTACATGAAATCAGAACAACCAAATGGAGGAAATCTTCCGTTCAATGCGTACCAACCTTCAATTTATGCTGAAGGAAGGAGAGAAGGTTATTCTCTTCACTTCATCTACATCTGGTGAAGGTAAGACCTTTAACGCTGCTAACCTATCAGTAAGTTTTGGTCTCTTAGGTAAGAAAGTTATTCTGGTTGGTCTTGATATTCGTCGTCCACGTTTGGCCGAACTTTTCGGAATCAATGATCACAAGCATGGTATTACAAATCTTCTTGTTAAGGATAATCCAACTGCAGAAGATTTACAGGAACAGATTTTGCCTTCAGGAGTTAACAAAAACTTGGACCTCCTTATGGCCGGTCCTATCCCACCAAACCCTACAGAGCTTATTGCTCGTAAATCATTAGAGATTATTATTAATCTCTTGAAAGAGAAGTATGATTATATCATGATTGATACTGCTCCAGTAGGTTTGGTTACGGATACTCTTCAGATTGCACGTGTTGCAGATGCATCTATTTATATGTGTCGTGCAGACTATACACCAAAGTCAAGCTTCAACTTGATTAATGCTCTTGCAAACGAGAAGAAGTTCCCTAACATGGCTATTGTTCTTAATGGTATCGACATGTCGAAGAGAAAGTATAGCTATTACTACGGATATGGTGGTTATGGTAAGTACGGTAGGTATGGTAAAGCAAGCTATGGTACAAGCTATGGACAGTATGGGAACTATGGCAACTACGGTAACTATACTAACAGTCACTATGGTAATAAGAATGACAACTCTGTAAAGAGATAAAATCTAAAACAAGAGAATAATTCTAAAGATACAATGATTATTGCAGTTGACTTCGATGGAACCATCGTAGAACATAAATATCCTAAAATCGGTAGCGAAATCCCCTTTGCTACCGATACGCTTAAAATGCTGATAAAAGACGGTCACCAACTCATCTTATGGAGTGTCAGGGAAGGCGAATTACTCCAAGAAGCTGTTGATTGGTGTCATGAACGTGGTGTAGACTTTTGGGCTGTAAACAAAGACTATCCTGAAGAGGAAAAAGAGAAGAACAATCATTTTTCCAGAAAGCTAAAGGTAGAAATTTTTATTGACGATCGTAATCTTGGTGGTCTACCTGATTGGGGAACAATCTACCAAATGATTACCAACAATGAAACATGGGAAAGCCGTAACTTTGCACATCGTTCATTTGAAGAACATGAACCACCTAAGAAAAAACATTGGTGGAATTTCTAATAGAATAGGAGGTTAATACTAATAATAGGTATTAACCTCCTATTCATATTTAACCGTTCTCTATCACTATCATGCATAACGTTCGACATACACCGATCTACACTTGCATCCATTAAAACAATGTTCATGCAAAGCGTACATTATAAAGAATGCACTTAAACTCATAGAGCAAGTGCATTCTAAAATCAGTTATAAAATATATGTTCTAATATTCATACAACTTAGTTGTACCAAATTTCCCCACCAAGTGTTTGATTCACATCGGTGCGGTCTTGACTGTTTTGGTTCTCGAAGTCGTAATCTTCAAAGAATCCCTGTGTTTTGTTCTCCTTCATGTTTATTGCCTCCTGTAAATTAGATCAATTGGTAAATATATTATTGTTATCCGCTAAATGGCTGATACAAATATAAGCAAAATGAAAATAAAAAGCAAGTTAAAAGGTAAAAACAATTGATTATTTAAATATTTTTTACCACATAATCATTATTTTTGTAATATAAAATGCATCTTTAATCACACATGCAATTATACTCCACAAAGTTATACAAGAAAAACTTTAACACCAAGTATAAGTCAGAATATACTTTGAATTACATTCGCATTTGAATTCAATCGTTTTATCACGCTTTAGATTGGTTGCTAATCTTAAATATGGATCTACTTTGATATCCTTTAAAGCCAAATGTTCAGAAGAATAAAGCTTATACATAGTTTCCTTAGCACACCAAGCTATAAGCTTATCTGTTGTATCTGTAAAATCTTCTTCATCTCTCAGAAAACGAGATGAAATACGATTTACCCTATCCGAAACATATTCGATATCAACTCCTACTTCATACTCACGAGAGATGATAACAGCTACATAACCAATTGTATGAGAGATACTAATATGATAATCTTTTATAATTGGTTTACCATCCTCATTATGTTCTAACAAAGGTTTATAACCTAACATCTTTGTTAGAAGACAATACACTCCCTCTTTCTCCGCCTGTCGTCCTTTTTTAATCTCCAACAAACCGAGTGTTACTCCTCCCTCTGCATCACTCGTTATTCGTACCACAGACCGTAACTTTTACTTTACTAATACGACGTTCTTCAATGGCTAAGATCTCAAATTTATAGTTCTTATATTTCAGTATTTCGTGTATAGCAGGAAAATCACCTTTAATTTCTAAAAGTAAGCCTGCAAGAGAATCAGCATCACCTTCAATCTCATCAAACTCATCATCAGGCAGATTTAAAATCTTTAAGAAATCTTTTAAGAGAGTTTTCCCTTCAAAGAGATAGGTATTAGAGCCTAACTTGGAATAGTTATGTTCCTCTTCATCAAACTCATCATTAATCTCGCCCACAATTTCTTCAAGAATATCTTCCAATGTTACAATACCACTCGTACCCCCAAATTCATCAACTACAATAGCTATATGAACTTTATTTTCTTGGAAATCACGTAAAAGGTCATCAATCTTCTTTGTCTCTGGAACAAAGTAAGGTGGACGAATCAAGCTCTGCCATCTAAAACTTGTTGGTTTCGACAGATGAGGCAAAAGATCTTTAATATAAAGTACACCACGAATATTATCTTGATTATCTTGATAAACAGGTATTCGAGAATAATTATTATCAACTATGCACTTCAGAACATCTTCATACGAGCAACTGATATTTAAGTCTACAATGTCTTGACGAGAGGTCATCACTTCTTTTGCCGTTTCGTCACCAAAACGGATAATACCTTGGAGCATTCCCTGCTCATCTTTAATATCATTCTTATCCGTCAGTTCCAAAGCCTGCTCAAGGTCATCAACAGATAACTGACGGGATTCCTTTTGAACCACTTTCTCCGCAAAAGCACCGCTTTTCAATAGTATAGTTTCAATAGGCCAAAATAATCTACGAAAAAAAACAATACCCTTAACAGCATTTCTACAGAATGCTAATGGGTTTCTTCTACTATAAACCTTCGGAATAATCTCACCAAAGAGTAAAAGAAGAAATGTCAAAAGAATAGTAACACAAATAAACTGCAACCATTCTTCACCAAATGTAAATAAGCTGGAAAAGATATAATTACACAGCATGATAATAGCAACGTTGACAAGGTTATTCGTTATAAGAATTGTTGCCAAAGTACGTTCACTATCATCTTTTAGCTGTTGGATAAGTTTGTCTGAAGCATTTTTATCTGGATCAAGTGACTCTATATCTGTTGGAGAAAGACTAAAAAAAGCTATCTCCGAAGCACTTGCAAACGCTGACAAAAATAGTAGGGAGACCGCCAATAGAAACGCAATGATAACACTGAATTCTATCGGATTAACGCTTACATAAGAAGAAAAATCTACTAAAAAACTATCCATTAAAAAGGTAAATTAGATTTATCTGCAGCTTCAGTCGAACCATCTTCTACTTTCGCTCCAGATACACTCTCGATTTTACGAGAAGCAGAAAGCCATTCAAGGTTATCGCCATAAATCTCTGTAATATGACGTTGCACACCTTTCTTATCATCATAAGTACGATAACGTACACGTCCCTCAATATAAAGTTTATCTCCTTTATGAATATATTTCTCAGCATACTTAGCCAAGGCTTTAAACAGAACAATATTATGCCAATCAGTATGATCGGGTACAGTTGTACCATTGGGAAGCGTATATCCACGCTCCGTTGTAGCCAAAGTAAACGAGGCAACACATTGGTCAGCCTCATAGTACTTTATATTTGGCTCACGACCAACATTACCAATCAACATTACTTTATTCATAAGAAAATAACAACACAAAGGCATGTGAAATTACTTCCACATACCTAAATATCTAAATTTAAAATTCTTACCTTTAGCTGAAGGGAACTGACTTCTATTATCTACCCTATCCTTCAAATATTCAACGATACGATTATAACAATCCCATCCTGATACCGCCTTACACTGTGCTACGAAATGAGTATCACGATATTCATGCTTACCTGAGGCAGGAATCAAAACCACACGCTTAAAATCAAGTTCGCCTTCATACCACCCTTCACGTTCCTCATTAAGATGCATAATAGCTGGATTATCCTTACGAACAATTCCATCAACAACAGGGCGAAGAGCCTTCTTCTGCTTGAAATCCATCATAGTCGCAGCTTCTGTCTTAATAACTATGAAATAAACACGAGGACGAACCTTATAACGTTTTGGATAGAACACATCGTTGGAAGCATAATTCCGAATATCATCTTCCAAATCAGGAGTAAGCTGAATGTCGGGAATAGAACTTAAGAAATCCAAAGCTTCCTCAACATTATGCACTAATACTTCACTATCGAAATATCGCAAATATAAATTCATAAAGAAATTGCTATGTATGTTTCTCTAAAAAAGAGCGGCAAACGAGGCTCGAACTCGCGACCCCGACCTTGGCAAGGTCGTGCTCTACCAACTGAGCTATTGCCGCATGTACTAAGTAAGTAACTACTTACTTTAAAATTCTATGTGAAGAGGAGGAGACTCGAACTCCCACGAAACAATTTTCACTACCCCCTCAAAGTAGCGCGTCTACCAATTCCGCCACCTCTCCAGCATATACATGACATTCCGAATAGAAAATGTGCCCAGAACAGGACTCGAACCTGCACGTCGTGAAACACACGCACCTGAAACGTGCGCGTCTACCAATTCCGCCACCTGGGCATAAAGAAGAAATATAACTTCTATGCTTTCAGAATATCAAAGAGCGGCAAACGAGACTCGAACTCGCGACCCCGACCTTGGCAAGGTCGTGCTCTACCAACTGAGCTATTGCCGCATTTAACGTCTCTCTTTCTCTAAAGAGTTAGACAAAAAGTCGGGGTGACAGGATTCGAACCTGCGACCGCCTGGTCCCAAACCAGATGCGCTACCGAGCTGCGCTACACCCCGTTGCATATTCATTATGATTAGCTCATTTCCGAATTGCGAGTGCAAAGGTACTATATATATCTGATATCTCCAAACTTTTCTTTGTTTTTTTTCAATAAAAATCAACACCTTTATTATGTAATCCGAACAAAAAAGTCCTACAACAATAGTAAAGTAATTGATAAACAAGCAACTATAAAGATGGATAATCCAAAAAAGCAAATACTGAAAACCCTATTATTTTTTTGTGGAAAATTCACCAAAGGGTCTACCTCATACCATAAATTTACCTTTGGACTCAAATATCTTGCATCATAATGGTACGGACAGGCATCTTCATCAAGCAGCTTACAATAGAACTTACACGACAGGTCTTCGGATAAGAAATGCTCGTCAACGAGGAGTTCACCTACGGCAGGTAAGCATCATTCTGCGTGATGTTGGCTTTATCATCTGTGATGTAAGGCGTTGATCCGAGGTAATCATTGTGATAGAAGAAGGTTTCTTCACGTATTGTGTCGTTAGCTATGTATCTACAACTCATCTTTGAGATATATTTTTAATAAAATATCTTCTTTCTAACATAAATTGGTATCCAACCAGAGTACTCTTACAAACTATTTTGCACTTAACATGCTTTGTGTTTACCATCCGCACCAGACGTGTTTACCATCCGCACCACATGTGCGCACCACCAACACCAAACTTATTTACCAATAACAGTATGCGTAATGAATAACGATAGGCTGGATTATGATAATATTAGAAAGAGATAGCTATAACACAAAGAGAAACAGAAACATAGTTCAGCGATTACTAATATCTTGGGAGATAAACACAATTCACAGACCAAACGAATAAAAAATACAATAAAACGCGCAAAAATCATCCGTTTACTCAGTTTCTCTATGTGACTTTTCTAAGGTTCCAAATAAAAAGACAAAGCTTATCCCTCCAAAAATCATCGTATCCTTTTCAAACACCCAACAAACATTTCCCCATACATCAATTATATATAAGGTGTAAAACAAAAACGAAAGGATTACTCAACAAGAATAATCCCTCCGTTTATTTATATTACAAATCCTATTACGTAAGACGTAAATACTACTTATTTAATAATACCCTGTGCCTTGAAAATCTTAGTCAAAGCCTGAACGCCACGCTCAACCTGCTCCTCTGTGTGAGTTGCCATCAACGCAAAACGTACTAAAGTATCCTGTGGGGCACAAGCTGGAGGAATAACTGGATTGATAAACACACCAGCTTCATAAGCCAACTTAGTTACTATGAAAGTCTTTTCAATATCACGAACATAGAGAGGGATAATCGGGCTCTCAGTATCACCAATCTCAAAGCCTTCTTCTTTGAAGCGCTTCAAAGCATAGTTAGTAACCTTCCACAACTGCTCTAAACGCTCTGGCTCCTGCTCAATGATGTGCAGTGCTTCCAAAGCTGCCGCTGTTGCTGCTGGAGCGTTACTTGCAGAGAAAATGTAGGTGCGACAAGTATGGCGGAGATAATTAATAGTATCCTTGTCGCCAGCAATGAAACCACCGATTGAGGCCAAACTCTTTGAGAAGGTACCCATAATAAGGTCTACTTCATCTGTCAAGCCGAAATGATCACAGACACCCCTACCCTGACGTCCGAAAACACCTATGCCATGAGCCTCATCAACCATGATTGAACAATTATACTTGTGCTTCAATTCGACAATAGCTGGTAGATTCGCTAAATCGCCTTCCATAGAGAAGACACCATCAACAACAATCAGCTTAACAGCTTCATGAGGAAGGCGTTGGAGTACACGCTCCAAATCTTCCATATCATTGTGTTTATAACGAAGCTGAGTGGCAAAACTCAAACGACGTCCATCAACGATACTTGCGTGATCACGATCATCACAAATTACATAATCACCACGCCCTACGACAACAGATAGAACGCCAGCATTTACAGAAAAGCCTGTTGAGAAAACAAGTGCCTCATCCTTACCTTCAAACGCTGCAAGTTCTTTCTCCAACTGCACGTGAAGGTCGAGTGTACCATTTAAGAAACGACTTCCAGCACAACCTGAGCCATACTTCTCAAGAGCTTGTTGAGCAGCACTAATCACACGTGGATCATTTGGCAAGCCTGTATAGGCATTAGAGCCAAACATAAGAATCTTGTTGCCATCAATATCTGTAACTTCTGTTCCTTGCTTACTTGTAATCTCACGGAAGTATGGATAAACGCCTGCTTCCATAAACTTCTGCGGCTCGCGATAGCTTTTGTACTTGTCTTGTAACTGTCCCATTATTTTTAATACAGTGTAGTCCTTGACTACTTAAATATTATTTTAGGCTGCAAAGATACTAATTTAGAATGACAAAACACCCATTTTGATTAGAAAAGTGATTTTTAAACATTTTTACTCTCATTATATCCATGACATAACCAATAATTATATATCTTTGTAGAAATAAACCATGCGCTGATTATTTAGCACAATGTATAAGAAAAAAATTGTTTTTATCCTAAATCCTATATCGGGTACCGTTAGTAAGGCAGGTATTCCTGACCTTATTGAAGAACGACTCGACAAAATAAGTTTGACTATCGCATTGCTGAAACACAACATGCTGGTCATGCGACTGAACTTGCACGGGAAGCTGTGGAAGAAGGTATTGACGTTGTTGTTGCTGTGGGTGGAGATGGTACTGTCAACGAGGTTGGAAGAGCACTTATCAATACAAAGTCGGCTATGGGCATACTCCCTTGTGGATCAGGAAATGGACTCGCAAGGCATCTAAACCTACCGATGAATCTTAAGAAATGTGTTGATATCTTGAATTCATATGATGTAAAAGAACTTGACTATGGTATCATCAACGGTCACCCCTTCTTCTGTACTTGTGGAATGGGCTTTGATGCTTTCATTTCTATGAAGTTTGCTGAAGCTGGTAAGCGTGGTCCTATCACTTATATGCAGAAAATCCTTGAAGAAGGATTGAGCTATAAGCCAGAAACCTATGTCATAGAAGACGAGGATGGAACACATCGTTACAAAGCATTCCTCGTTTCTGCAGCCAATGCCTCACAGTATGGTAATAACGCATATATTGCCCCACAAGCATCTATGAGTGATGGTTTGTTGGATATTATTATCATGGAACCATTCGACATCATTGATGCACCACAGGTTGCCATTGAACTTTTCAATAAGACATTGGATAAAAACCTAAAAATAAAAACTTTCAAAGCTAAACATATTCATATACACCGTAAGAAAGAAGGTATCATTCATTATGATGGCGATCCAATCACATCTGAGGCTGATGTGGATATATCTGTTGTTCCAAAAGGTATCAACATCATTGTAAATCCTAAGGGAGGTAAAGAGAATAGACAGCCAAATATGTTGCAAACAGCCTTTTCTGAGATTTTCTACAACTTTGATTTGATGAGACAAGACCTTACAAAGCAAAGCAGAAGGGTGCAGGCTATCAACAAAAACATACTGCGTAAACTAAATATATAAAATCAAAAGCCAAACAAATGGGCTTCACTTTCAAGCAATTTCATATCACTGACGATCACACGGCTATGAAAGTCGGGACGGATGGGGTCTTGCTTGGAGCCTGGGCGGAAGGAGGTTTGAGAATTCTTGATATTGGAACAGGGACGGGACTCGTTGCCCTTATGATGGCACAACGTTTCCCATCAGCAAAGATTGATGCTATTGAGATAGATAAAGATGCTTGTAAAGATGCCCTCTTTAATGTTTCACAGTCTCCATTTAGCGATAGAATAAATATTATCAACAGCTCATTGCAGGATTATAAACCATATAACGAGATGCAAGAGGAAGGGGTATACGATGCTATCGTTTGTAATCCACCTTACTTTATCAACTCCCTTAGAAATCCTTTACAACAAAGAACGACTGCAAGACACACAGATTATCTCTCTCACCAAGAGCTTATCTATCATTCACAAAGACTTCTTAAAGCAAACGGAACACTATCAATTATCATTCCTTATGACAACAAAGATTTGCTTGAAGCAGAAGCTATATTCAACGGATTATCAACACAGAAGATAATATATATAAAACTAAACATTCAAAGCCTGCTAAACGTTGTCTGATTGAAATTGGAAAGGATTTTACTACACCATATTGTTGCGAAGAACAAATACTAAACGATGCAGATGAAGCACGTACAAAATGGTATCAGAATCTGACAGATGCGTTCTACATTAAATAAGAATAGTAGATTTAAACATCACCTTTTATTGTAGTGTGAAGGCTTAACACGTATGGTGCGAATACTCAGCACGTATGGTGCGGAGCCCCAGCACCATTGCTATGTGCTATTTGAGCAAACATAAAAGATTATTTAGTAAACACCATACTACCCTAAGTAAATATGCTTTAGCTTGTTAGTTAAAGTCTTGTTGAACCAAAGACCAACAGACGTCGTTTATTTCACAGAGATTATATATTGGCATGTTAGCTATTAATTCTTATCAAGCAGCCATAGTTAAGAGATAGCACATAAAAACAGTTCTTCTTTACAATACCATGCAATTTATCACCAGCTTCATACGCTCATATCCTCATCTTTTTACAAGATAGCCAATTAAAGCACAATTATTCTTTCAGTCTTTCGGTTTTATTTTGTAACTTTGCAGGCTAAAAGTAGGTATAAAAAACTTTATGAAACAAGATAGCTCTATACAAATGATTACAGACTACGAAGGTGACATGCCAAACTTGGATGTACAAGTTGATGGCGAAATCCCCATTTTCGTAACTCGTAATCTCGTAATGTTCCCAGGAATACTCTCTCCTATCCTTGTTGGTAGAAAGCCAACTTTGGCTCTTGTTAAGCATTTGGAGGAGAACCCGAACACGATTATAGCAATTGTAAGCCAGAAGGATAGCAACATTAACGACCCTCAAGTAGACGATGTCTACATGACGGGTATCTATGCACGTTTCGTACGTGCCTTTGACATGCCTGGCAATTACGAAGGAAACAACCGCACTGTCATTTTACAAGGACTTGGTAAATGTAAGATAAAGAAAATTACAACAGTTTACCCCTATATGAAGGGATACACCGTAGCTTTACCAGAAGAAGCAGAACCAAAGAGAGACAAGGAATTCTCTACGGCTGTTGAAGACATGAAATTGGTCGCAAAGGAATACATCCATGGTAGCGATGACATCCCAGATGACACACAATTTGCACTTGACAACATCAACAACCCTGTTGTTGCTGTCAATTATGTGTGTTCAACTATGCCCTTCTCTGTAACAGACAAGCTTCAGATGTTAGAAGAAAACTCTATCAAGGACCGACTGTTTACACTGATGAAGGTGCTAAATCGTGAAATTCAATTCCAGCATCTTCGTCAGGATATACGCTCAAAGACACGAGAAGACCTTGACGAACAGCAGAGAGAATACTTCCTGCATCAACAGATTAAGAATATCAAAGAGGAGTTGGGCGATGGTGATTCTGCACCTGACAAGAAAGAACTACTCGAAAAGGCAAAGAACAAGAAGTGGTCAGAAGATATTGCCAAGATATTCCAAAAGGAATTAGACAAACTTGAAACCTTGAACCCACAAAGTCCAGATTATAGTGTGCAGGTGAATTACCTGCAGACTATGGTTAGCTTACCATGGAACGAATATACCAAGGATGACCTTGACTTGAAGCGTGCAAAACGTATACTTGACAAGGATCACTATGGTATGGACAAGGTGAAAGAACGTATCCTTGAATACATTGCAGTACTTCAGTTGCGTGGCAATTTGAAATCACCAATCCTCTGTCTCTATGGTCCTCCGGGGGTTGGTAAGACCAGTTTGGGCAAGAGTATTGCCGAAGCAATGAAGCGTAAGTATGTACGTGTGTCATTAGGTGGTCTTCACGACGAGTCTGAAATCAGAGGACATCGTAAGACTTACATTGGTGCTATGCCTGGACGCATCATCAAGAACATCCAGAAAGCAGGTTCATCAAATCCTGTATTCATTCTTGACGAGATTGATAAGGTTACCCAGAACACAATTAATGGTGACCCTTCATCAGCATTATTAGAGGTTCTTGACCCTGAGCAAAACAATGCCTTCCATGATAATTATCTGGATATGGATTATGACTTATCAAAGGTATTGTTCATAGCAACAGCAAACGACCTCAACACTATCCCACGTCCACTACTTGACCGTATGGAACTCATTGAGGTCTCTGGCTATATCACGGAAGAGAAAGTTGAGATAGCAAAACGCCATCTCGTACCCAAAGAACTCGAAAATACAGGTTTAGACCAGTTAGAAGAGAAACCAAAGTTTGCCAAGGCTACACTGGAGAAGATTATTGAAAGCTATACACGTGAGAGCGGCGTGCGCCAGCTTGAAAAGCAAATCAACAAGGCTATGCGCAAATTGGCTTTCAAACAGGCTATGGATAAACAACTTCCTTACACGAAGATCACACCAGATAAGTTGGAAGACTTGTTAGGCAAGCCACCTTACACACGTGACATTTACCAAGGAAACAAATATGCAGGTGTCGTAACAGGACTTGCTTGGACCAGCGTCGGAGGTGAGATTCTCTTTATTGAGACCTCTCTTTCTAAAGGTAAAGCGGGTAAGTTAACACTGACAGGTAATCTTGGTGATGTGATGAAGGAGTCTGCTGTCATTGCATTAGAATATGTTAAGGCGCATATCAGCGCATTGAATGTAGACTATCGCATCTTTGAACAGTGGAATATCCATATCCATGTACCAGAAGGAGCTACACCAAAGGATGGTCCTTCAGCTGGTATAACAATTGCAACAAGTATTGCTTCAGCTCTCACACAGCGCAAGGTACGTAAGAACACCGCTATGACGGGTGAGATAACGCTACGTGGTAAGGTTCTCCCAGTGGGTGGAATCAAGGAAAAGATGCTTGCAGCTAAGCGTGCAGGGATTACAGATATCGTCATGTGTTCAGAGAACAAGAAAGATGTTGAGGAAATCCCAGAGGTTTACCGCCAAGGACTTCATTTCCATTTTGTTGAGAACATTCAACAAGTATGGGACTTTGCATTAACTGATGAGAAGGTAGAACATCCTGTAGACTTTACGATTGCAGAAGAGAAGAAGGAGGAAGCAAAATAATGACATTTGAACTTCAGCATACAGATAAAGCCAGTGATGCGCGCACAGGTATCATCACAACCGACCATGGACAGATAAAGACGCCTATCTTTATGCCTGTTGGTACCGTTGGTTCTGTTAAGGGTGTGCACTTTGAGGAGTTACGCAAGCAGGTCAAGGCACAGATTATTCTTGGTAATACTTATCATCTTTACCTACGTCCAGGACTTGATATTATCAAAGCAGCAGGCGGCTTGCATGGCTTCAATGGATGGGAGCGTCCAATCCTGACAGACTCAGGCGGCTTCCAAGTATTCTCTTTGACAGGTATCCGCAAACTGTCAGAAGAAGGCTGTGAGTTCAGAAGTCACATCGATGGATCTAAGCATATCTTCACACCAGAGAATGTGATGGACACAGAACGAATCATTGGTGCCGATATCATGATGGCTTTCGACGAATGCCCTCCAGGGAAGAGTGATTATCAATATGCCAAAAAGAGTTTGGAATTAACCCAACGATGGCTCGACCGTTGCATCAAACGATTCAATGAAACAGAACCACTCTATGGTTACAACCAAAGCCTCTTCCCTATCGTTCAAGGGTGTACATATAAAGACTTACGCTGTGAAGCAGCTAAGTTTGTGGCTGACAAGGGGGCAGATGGTAATGCTATCGGCGGTTTAGCAGTAGGTGAGCCGACAGAGGTGATGTATGAAATGATTGAAGTGGTAAACGAGATTCTTCCTAAAGACAAGCCTCGTTACTTGATGGGAGTTGGCACACCACAAAATATTCTTGAAGCCATTGAGCGTGGCGTAGATATGTTCGACTGTGTTATGCCTACTCGTAATGGACGTAATGCTATGCTCTTCACTTACAATGGTACGATGAATATGAAGAATAAGAAGTGGGAAAATGACTTCTCACCAATTGATCCTGATGGCTGTGACATTGATGTCATCACAAGCAAAGCCTATCTTCATCATCTCTTCAAAGCTGGAGAACTGCTTGCTATGCAGATTGCCAGTATCCATAACCTCGCGTTCTATCTCCGCCTTGTTACGGACGCACGTACACATATTGAGCAAGGTGACTTCGTACAGTGGAAAGCTTCCGTCATCGAACAGTTAGGAAGAAGAATTTAAGAAGAAGCCAAATGAGTAAGGTTAAAGAGATTGTTGATAAAGTTAAGAAACTGATTAATCATTTCGGACAACGCGTTATAAAACGATTTCCTATATTGAAGAGGGTTGGACATCTATTACAGATGCTCTCCCTTTCTCGCTATATAGGTGTTCTGGACTGGTATATCATAAAGAAGTTCATTGGTACATACATCTATGCTATCTTATTGATTATCTCTATTGCTATTGTGTTCGACTTTAATGAGAACCTCTCGAAGTTCACACAATATCATGCTCCATGGCGTGCAATCATCTTTGATTACTATGCAAACTTTATCCCTTACTATTCTAACCTCTTCTCGCCACTATTTGTATTCATTGCCGTTATCTTCTTTACTTCCAAACTGGCAGGAAACTCTGAGATTATAGCAATGATGGCAGCAGGCGTGTCTATCAGACGACTGATGCGCCCTTACATGATATCATGTATTCTCATTGCAGGTTTGACATTCTATCTTAACAGCTTTGTAATCCCTCATGGCACTGTTATTCGACAGAACTTTGAATCACTTTATCGTAACTCAAAGAAGAATACATCAGCAGAGAATGTGCAACTGCAGGTCGCAAAGAACACTGTTGCCTATATACAGAATTATGACGATCAGTATAAGCGTGGTTATGGGTTCTCCCTTGTAAAGTTCAAAGACAAAAAGATTATTAGTCACATGACAGCCATGGAGATTCAGTATGATACTGTTGCAGACACAAAGTATCATTGGAAGGTTAGCAACTGGAAGATTCGTACACTCAAAGGACTGAAAGAACACATCCAAAGTGGTGCTTCAAAGGACACGGTCTTACTAATGGAGCCGACAGACCTTGTCTACTCAAAGGGGCAGCAGGAGACCTTTACTTCCCCTGAACTATTGGATTATATCTCCAAACAAACCAGCCGTGGTTCAGGCAACGTGGTACAGTATGAAGTTGAGTTTCACAAACGAATAGCAATGTCATTCTCTTCTTTCATCCTCACCATCATCGGTCTTTCCCTCTCTTCCCGCAAGCGAAAAGGAGGAATGGGACTTTATCTTGGAATTGGTTTAGCACTCAGTTTCGGCTATATTATGCTCCAAACCGTATCAGCATCCTTTGCCATTCAGGCAGATACCCCCCCAATATTGGCTGCATGGATTCCGAACATCATCTTTGCAGTTATCGCTTACTTCTGCTATCGGAATGCACCAAGCTAATAAGGCGAATAAAACAAAATTAAGAACAACCCTCATGATGAAGGGAAAAACTGTAAAATATGTATTTTGAAGATTTAGATTTAAACGATAAAGTACTTGACGCACTATATGATATGCGTTTTGATGAATGCACTCCAGTTCAGGAGAAGTGTATTCCCGAAATATTAAAAGGAAACGATGTCTTGGGAGTAGCCCAAACAGGAACAGGCAAGACTGCGGCTTACCTCCTTCCTGTTCTATCCAAATTGGCTGATGGCGGCTATCCAGAGTCAGCAATTAATTGTGTCATCATGTCGCCTACGCGCGAGTTAGCACAGCAGATTGACCAAGCTATGCAGGGATTTGCCTACTATCTTAATGGTGTATCTTGTGTTGCTGTCTATGGCGGAAATGATGGGAATAGATACGACCAGGAACTGAAGAGCCTTGCATTAGGAGCCGATGTAGTGATTGCAACACCAGGACGTTTCATCTCACATATCTCTCTTGGAAACGTAGACTTATCAAAGGTGAGTTTCTTTATTCTTGACGAGGCCGATCGTATGCTTGATATGGGATTCGCTGATGACATTATGACAATTGCAAAGAAGTTGCCTTCAACTTGTCAGACAATTATGTTCTCAGCTACAATGCCTACAAAGATTGAAGATCTTGCTAAGACGCTGCTAAAGAACCCTGTTGAAATTAAACTCGCTGTAAGTAAACCTGCTGAGAAGATTCAGCAGACAGCATATGTATGCTATGAGACACAGAAGATGGGTATCATAAAAGATATCTTCAAGGCTGGCGATCTCAAGCGTGTCATTATCTTCTCTGGTTCAAAACAGAAAGTAAAGCAGATTGCAGCATCGCTCAATCGTATGCATATTAACTGTGGTGAGATGCACTCTGACCTTGATCAGGAGCAGCGCAACGACGTTATGTTCAAGTTCAAGAGTGGTCAAATTGACGTATTGGTTGCTACTGACATCGTTTCACGCGGTATTGATATCGACGACATTGCAATGGTCATCAACTATGATGTGCCTCATGACGCAGAGGATTATGTACACCGTATTGGTCGTACAGCACGTGCTGATCGTGATGGAAAGGCGATTACCTTTGTAAATGAAGACGAAATTTATTTCTTCCAACAGATAGAATCGTTCTTAGAAAAGGAGATTGAGAAGGCACAACTACCTGCAGAACTTGGCGAAGGTCCTGAGTATAAGAGCAACGGAAAGCCTAAGAAGGGGGGCAATAGTGCAAAAAGCCGTCGCCGTAAGGACCGTGACCATCAGAGTCATAAGGACAAAAAGCAGGGGAACAACAAGCAGCGCAACAGACGTCCTGCACCTCAGACTCAGAACAACACTGACGAGAACAACGCGAACCAACAGGAGCGTAAGGCTGGAAACAAACAGAACCATAGACCTCAAAAGCAGCAAGATAACAATCCTGCAGCAACTGAGGGTAAACCAGTAAACAAGAAGAATAATCGTCAGAATAAGGGTAAGCAGCAGGAGCGTCAGCCAAAAGCTGAGAACGAGAAGCGCAATGATAGAAAACCTGCTGACAATAAAGCTAATGCTGAAAACACTACCAATCAGCAGAACAAGAAGCCTAACAATAAGCGCAAGAAGCGTAACAACCGCCAGCGTACACCAGAAGAGAAATCTGTAAGAAGAAGTACTAAGTATGATATTCGTGAGGAGTTGCCATCAACGTCCAAAAACGAATCTGGATTGAAGGCACTTATCAAAAAACCATTAAAGTGGCTTCGTGGACTCGGTAAGAAGTAAAATTAGTATTTACACACACTTATATAATGCCCGTAACCCATCAATAAGGGTTACGGGCATTGCTTTATCCAGATTTATCAATTACCTCATCATCTTTTTAATCATAGTAATTGCCATAGTTTCTAACACATTAAATATGTGAATTTTCTTTACATTATTTCTTAACATCTTTGTAAAAATAGAGGATAAAAAAGCCTTTTTAATCACCATCGTAACCCGCTTATTATAAAACAGTTACAAAATCATGTAAGAAAAGGTGCTTAGTTAGCTTTCAAAAGAGCCTTAGTAAGACCTCAAAAGAGCATCTTTTAGAAGTCAATTAAGCCTTAATTCAAATGCTATTAAGCCTCAATAAAAAATGAAGAGAGGAAAAAAGTTGACAAAATAGTATTCTAACTAACGAGATAACCTGAATTTATCCAGCTATTAGATTGTTAATATCAAAAAGAAAAACATGCATACACAGCTAAAAATAAAATAAGACTATATAGAATAAGGTGTAAGAATAAAAGATGATTTATATCGTACTACTGTTACTGACTTATTTACACTATTATCCAATATTTAGTGATAAAATGACAGATATTTAAGCAAATAACATTATCTTTGCAATATAAATTAGAACAAATATAATATTAACATATCTCAGGATAGAACAAAAACATCAATTAATTATGAAAGCAACAGAAGTCGTAGAGAGATTAAAGCAGCGTTTTCCAAATGAGCCAGAGTATATCCAGGCAGTTTCACAAGTATTAGAGACTATTGAAGATGAGTATAACCGACACCCTGATTTTGACCAGGCTAACCTCATTGAGCGACTCTGCATACCAGACAGAATCATCAAGTTCCGTGTAAACTGGGTTGATGACAAGGGAAATGTACAAACCAATATGGGTTTCCGTGTACAACATAACAATAGCATTGGTCCTTACAAAGGGGGACTTCGTTTCCATGCATCAGTAAACGACTCTATCTTAAAGTTCCTTGCCTTTGAGCAAACATTTAAGAACGCTCTCACAACACTGCCTATGGGTGGTGCTAAAGGTGGGTCAGACTTCTCCCCTCGAGGCAAATCAAATGCGGAGGTGATGCGTTTCTGTCAGGCTTTCATGAGAGAGTTGTGGAACTATATCGGTCCAGACTGCGATGTTCCTGCTGGTGACATCGGTGTTGGTGGACGTGAAGTCGGCTATATGTTTGGACAATATAAGAAATTGACCAACCAGTTTGTTGGTATCCTTACAGGTAAGGGACAAGAGTTTGGAGGTTCCCTCATCCGTCCTGAAGCAACAGGATATGGCAATGTCTACTTCCTGCAAAATATGCTCAAGACCCGTAACATTGATATTAAGGGCAAGACAGTACTTGTTTCAGGTTCTGGTAATGTAGCGCAATATACGATAGAGAAACTTCTTGAATTGGGTGCAAAGCCTCTGACTTGTTCTGATTCTGATGGTTACATATACGACCCAGATGGTATTGATGAGGAGAAACTCGCCTATATCATGGAACTCAAGAACATTGAGCGCGGACGTATTCGTGAGTATGCAGAGAAGTATAACGTGAAGTATGTAGCAGGAGGAAGACCTTGGTCTGAGAAAGCTGATATCGCAACTCCATGTGCAACACAGAATGAGATCAACGGAGAAGCTGCCGCAGAACTTGTAAAGAATGGTGTTATTGCTGTGACAGAAGGTGCTAACATGCCTTCTACTCCAGAAGCTGTAAAGATTTTCCAAGATGCAAAAGTTCTCTATTGTCCTGGTAAAGCGAGCAACGCTGGTGGTGTAGCAGTGTCAGGACTTGAGATGAGTCAGAACTCTGGACGACTAAAGTGGAGCCGTGTAGAAGTTGATGAGAGACTCCATCAGATAATGGATGATATTCATTCAAACTGCGTGAAGTATGGTACAGAGGCAGACGGATATATCAACTATGTAAAGGGTGCAAACGTTGCTGGCTTTATCAAGGTTGCTAAAGCAATGATGGCGCAAGGCATTATTTAACCCCGTAGCACTTTTATTATCTGAAAACAAAAGACAGGAGCACACAGGTTAAACCTTTATATAGGGTTTAGCTTGTGTGCTCCTTATATTAAATTTATAATCAAAAATAATAGACTATGCATCTAAAAAACAAAACATCTCATCAAACAACTCAACATCTAATCCGAAAACACAATCATCCACATCTAAGATTTGTTGACAAGAGAAACCTTGAGACAAACCAAAACATAACAAGACAAGTTCGTTTATTTCCGTATAATTTAGTACTTTTGTAGCAGAATATAAAATTAGATTATGAAACTTTCAACAATAGTACTTTCCATTATGTTAGGACTCAGTTCTTCAACTATGGCGCAACAGAAAGAGATTACGATCAAACTTGTAGAAACATCTGATGTACATGGTTCTTTCTTTCCATACGATTTCATCACTCGAAAGCCTAAAAGCGGTTCTATGGCAAGAGTCTACACACTCGTAGAAGAACTTCGAAAGAGGAATGGAAAAGATAACATTTATCTGATGGACAACGGTGATATCCTACAAGGTCAGCCTATTTCTTACTATTATAATTATGTAGTTCCAGAGAAAACAAATATCGCTGCAAGTATCCTTAACTATATGGGATACGATGTGGCAACTGTTGGAAACCACGATATTGAAACAGGACACGAGGTATATGACAAATGGTTTAAGGAACTGAAATTCCCTATCCTTGGTGCAAACATTATTGATACAAAGACAAACAAACCTTATATCTTACCTTATTATACCATCAAGAAAAAGAATGGTATTAAGGTTTGTGTCATAGGTATGCTTACTCCAGCAATACCAAACTGGCTGAAAGAGAGTATATGGAGTGGTCTGCGCTTTGAGGAAATGGTGTCTTGTGCCAAAAGAACAATGGCAGAAGTGAAGATGAGAGAGAAGCCTGATGTCATTGTTGGATTGTTCCATTCAGGCTGGGATGGGGGTATAAAAACACCAGAATATGATGAAGATGCGTCTCAGAAGGTTGCAAAGGAAGTACCAGGTTTTGATGTTGTCTTCTTCGGTCATGACCACACGCCACACAGTTCTATTGAAAAGAATACTGTTGGTAAAGACGTTATCTGTCTCGATCCTGCCAACAATGCACAACGAGTAGCAATAGCAACATTAACGCTTAGACCTAAGACTGTCAAAGGGAAGCGTCAATATACAGTGACGAAAGCAATGGGAGAACTTGTTGATGTAAAGGAAATCAAGGCTAACGAAGCTTTCATACAGCATTTCCAAACAGAGATTGATGCCGTAAAAGCGTGGGGTGATCAGGTAATTGGAAAGTTTGAAAATACAATTTATACAAAGGATAGTTACTTCGGTAACTCTGCTTTCAACGACCTTATTCTCAATTTGGAACTGAAGATTACGAAGGCTGACATTGCTTTTAATGCACCTTTGTTATTCAACTCATCTATAAAAGCGGGACCAATTACTGTAGCAGATATGTTCAATCTCTATAAGTATGAGAACAATCTTTGTACCATGCGTCTCACTGGTAAGGAGATTCGTAAGCATCTTGAGATGAGTTATGACCTATGGTGCAACACGATGAAGAGCCCTGAAGACCATCTGCTTTTACTTTCAAATACACAGAATGATGCACAACGTCTCGGCTTTAAGAACTTCTCTTTCAACTTCGATTCAGCGGCAGGTATCGATTATGAAGTAGACGTAACCAAACCTGATGGAGAGAAGGTACATATTCTCCGCATGAGTAATGGTGAACCATTTGATGAGGATAAGTGGTACACCGTAGCTGTGAATAGTTATCGTGCTAATGGTGGAGGAGAGCTCTTAACCAAGGGAGCAGGCATCCCACGTGATGCCTTGAAGAGTAGAATCATCTGGGAAAGTCCAAAGGATCAACGCCATTATCTCATGGAAGAGATAAAAAAAGCTGGGGTAATGAACCCACTGCCAAACCATAATTGGAAGTTCGTTCCAGAAGCATGGACTATTCCTGCTGCTGCACGTGACCGCAAACTCCTTTTTGGAGAATAAAAAGAAAGAGATAATCGTTGATTAAATAGAACTCACACATTAAGAGATTAGAGTTCTATATTAAACGAATTAGGCAAAGTTTTAACACTGAGACTAATGAAAAAATACTGGTTTGTTTTCTGCAAAACAGATATCATGCTTGAGAAAGTGGGTGAGCATTACTCTATTCCACTTTCTGAAGAGGCTCCTATATCACTACATCTATGGACACATGTACTGAATGTCACACCAATGGAGGATGGTACAGAGGTGAAAGCTGTTATGGTTGACCAGCCTATAACAGACAATCCACAATACGAAATGTGTGGTTTACGTCCTTCCTTTTATCGCCTTTCCAAGGAGTTTTATCTTAAAGCCGGCAAATGTCATGAGTTACTTTACTGGGATAACAACACCAAGTTTTGTGGCGTATGTGGCGCACCAATGAAGATGCACACCGATATATCAAAGCGTTGTACAAACTGTGGGAAAGAGATTTGGCCACAATTAGCAACAGCAGTTATCGTACTTGTGCATAGAGCAGATGAAGTTCTTCTCGTCCATGCTCGCAATTTTAAGACCGATTTCTATGGACTGGTAGCAGGCTTTGTTGAAACAGGTGAAACACTTGAAGAGGCTGTACATCGTGAGGTGGAAGAAGAAACAGGAATAAAAGTGAAGAACCTTCGCTATTTTGGTTCACAACCTTGGCCCTACCCTTGCGGGCTCATGGCAGGCTTCAATGCCGATTATGATGGTGGAAGCCTACACCTACAACGAAGCGAAATATCAAAAGGAGCTTGGTTCACAAAGGACAATCTCCCAACAATTCCTGAACCATTATCAATAGCACGAATGATTCTTGATGATTGGATAAATAAAACTTCAATATAAACTAAAGTGCATTTTAAACCTCAAAACAATGATGACTTTCTTAGAAAAAGCCCTCGGATTTGACTCCAAATCCATGAAGCTCCGCACTGAGATTATTGCTGGAGCAACAACATTCTTAACGATGAGCTACATATTAGCTGTCAATCCAGCTATTCTTACCTCTACGGGTATGGACAAGGGAGCACTCTTCACCGGTACAGCTCTTGCTGCTGCTATTGCCACATTACTATTGGCATTTATGGCGAAGCTTCCTTTTGCTCAAGCTCCTTCTATGGGTCTTAATGCTTTCTTTGCTTATACGCTCTGCGTGTCTTTACAATTCACATGGCAGCAAGCACTTGCTATCATGCTTATTGAGGGTATTCTCTTTATCATTATTACATTCTTCAATGTGCGGGAGATGATTCTCAATGCTATCCCAACAAATCTACGCTATGCCATATCGGCAGGTATCGGTATGTTTATTGCTTTTATTGGTCTGAAGAATGCTGATATTATTGTTGACAACCAAGCAACTCTCGTTGGACTCGGAGCTTTTACTCCCACCTGTATTCTCGGTATTATTGCTATTCTGCTTAGTGGTGCTCTCATGGCAAGGAACGTAAAAGGCTCTCTATTCTGGGGTATTATCATCACAACCATCATTGGTATCCCAATGGGAGTTACTGTGTTTCCAGACAGTTGGATACCTGTCTCTGCGCCACAAGATATCACTCCTATCTTCTGCAAGTTCGACTTCTCTGGATTGATGAACCTGAAGACTGTATTAGTCGTATTCTCTCTTCTGTTAATTAATATCTTTGATACTATTGGTACATTAATGGGCTTAGCAGATAAGACTGGTATTGTAGAACCAAATGGTAATATTCCTCATGTTAAAGAAGCCATGATGAGTGATGCAATTGGTACAACTTGCGGTGCAATGTTAGGAAGTTCAACCCTTACAACATACGTTGAAAGTGCCAGTGGTATTGCAGAAGGTGGTCGCTCAGGTGTAACAGCTTTTACCGTTGGTATATTCTTCATCATCTCGCTCCTCCTCTCTCCTATCTTCCTACTTATCCCAAGTGCTGCAACAAGCGGTGCGTTGGTAATGGTTGGTGTACTGATGATCGACTCTGTAAAGAAAATCAATCTCCAAGATATAACAGAATCATTCCCAGCTTTCATCACAATGATAACAATGGTACTTTGTTATTCTATTGCTGATGGTATCTGCCTGGGAATCCTCGCTTATGTATTCATGAAGACTTTCACACGTCAGTGGAAAGATTTGAATTGGACACTTGTAGTGTTGGCAGTCCTCTTTATCTTGAATTTTGTAAAAAGCTAAAAACATCTTAAGTAATAAACAACTCCCTATGATAGATTAAGTTACTCATAGGGAGTTTTTGTTTGTATCTCCAAAACGAATTAATCTTCAAAATGATATTTCAATGTCATATAAAGAAAAAGAACAAAAAAACTTGATAAAGTTTGCACAGTTAAAATAAAATGACTACTTTTGCAACCGCTTACGAAAAGTAAGGGCGTTTAGCTCAGCTGGTTTAGAGCATCTGCCTTACAAGCAGAGGGTCGGCGGTTCGAATCCGTCAACGCCCACCACCTTGGGTAGTTTCCAGAGTGGCCAAATGGGGCAGACTGTAAATCTGCTGCTTCTTGCTTCGGTGGTTCGAATCCATCACTACCCACAAAAGAGTTGTAATCAAATGATTACAACTCTTTTGCTTTTTATAACCCTACTACTATGAAATCAAGTCCTACTGGAACCTTGGCAAAAACGAAAAATATATTAAAACAAAATAGACTCTCAACACAGAGAGTCTTCTGAGGTGCCTAGCGGAATCGAACCGCTCTACATGGTTTTGCAGACCATTGCCTAACCTCCCGGCCCAAGCACCATTCTATAACAAATCATCATTGTGATTTGCGAGTGCAAAGATAATCAATTAATTCGATTCAACCAAACAAATCAGAAACTTTTTTCGATAAACATTTTGTAAACTCTTCCCAATGAAAGATTCCCATAGCCATTCGCCAAACAATGGATAAAGAGAAGAGATAAATGGCTCTATTGACAAATTTCTTTCCGATAGTTATTTGAAACAAACTGGCTTCCTACGACCTTCTATCTTTTGCTTCTCTTTCAATTTATCATGAAGGGCACAACCAGAACACCCATGACACGGATCACTTGCTGCACGAAACGATTGCCACATACGATAAAGCACATAGCCTATAGCTGATATAAGTATAACAACTATAACAACATATTGCCACATAAAGTCCTCCTTCCTTTGTTTTAAACTGGTGTATCAGTAGTATCTTCTGTAAAAAGATCCTCTGCTACGTTTATCTCATCATCATCAAACCACTTTGATAGTTTCTCACGTGCCTGCTTCTTCATGTCATCATCAACAGAAGACCATACCTTATTTAATGCATAAAGCAGCACACCAAGATCGTCTGCGAGTCCCGCAATAGGAATAGCATCAGGCACAGCATCAAGTGGTGAGATAAGATAACCCAACGCACCAATAATAATAGCCTTGTCCTTAAGCGATATCTTATCACTCTGCATCAAATAATATAGAAGTAGGGCTACATATACCAACTTAGCACCAGCACGTTTCGCAATACGCTGTATTTTATCATAGAAACCCTGCTGAGTAAACTTATCTTTATATTTTGAAAGTCAGGTAATTCCATTCTGCAATTAAAATATTAATAATATTTACTTGAAAGCCATAACACGATCTACATAAGCCTTCTCCTCAGGGTAATCCTTATTAGCACGACGAACCTTTTTTTGAACCAAGACCTTCATCATTATTCTATAAAGGAAGAAGAGAAGCAAGCCTACCCCAATAGCTGCTAAAACATTCACTATACCTTTGAACGGGAGCGAATCGTCTGGAAATGCAGACATAATCAATATAGGCAGGCAGAGAAGAAAACCTGCTATCGTATAGCGCGAACGTTCTGTCCCCTCGCTATCTAAAGCCGCTTGATAGTCGAAGAGGTAATTAGAAAGCCCCTCCTCACTAACATTATCGGGCAACTGAGGGAAACCTGCTTCATCCTTATGATTTCTTATTTTGTTTTCTACTGTATGTTGGAAATCGTCTAACACAGTTACATATTGTTCTTCTAAATCGTTCATGACTATCCAAATCTTATATATTAGTTAAAGTTCACACCCGCAACTCCTCTTCATCATTCCAATCAGAATGTGAAAAGATGGGCATGATATAAAAAAAATAAAACAGTGTTCCTATAAGCCGGGTTCTGTTTCTTCCTCATCTTTCGATAATAGGAAGATGCCTGTCATTTATCTATATTACAAGTTGCCCTGCAATTAAAGCATTCTACCCTCCGTTGTGCTTACGCTTGGGCGGGCTACCCTCAGACAACGGTTTACATGAACTTGCAGCTCCTGAACGGCACAGCCAGACGATCACCCGCCTGCTGGTAGTCTCTTACACCACCTTCTCATCCTTACCACACATTCCTGTATGGCGGTTATTTTCTTCTGCCTACATCTACTGTCACCAATAGCTCCTATTTTCGGAAGCAGGATGCCCTATGCTGCCCGGACTTTCCTCTCGCACCCATTATAGATGCCAGCGACAGAGCCGGAACACTGCCTTATTAAATGCAAAGATAATGGAAAACATGGAAAAGCCAAAATATTTCAATGATAATCTAAAGTTAGCCAAGAAAAGAAATAGCATAAAAAGACAGAAAGAAGTTATTGTGTGAACCTAAAAACATAGACATTAAGATAATTAGAACAACATAATAGCATATCAAGCTATCAAACAAGATTCTTAAAGCTACCTTTACACCTATTATACCTATACTTTACATATTGTAAAACAATGCTTTACACACATTAGAGTACACTTTTACAAAATTATTTTCATGACAATAAATATTTCTTTTCATGAAGAAAAATATTTCCACTCGTGAACATAATTATTTCTTTTCATGAAAATAATCCCAACACACAGTGGTTTTAGCGTCTCTGCAGCACCTTAAAGTAGCTATAGATATTAAATAACGCACTCACCAAAAGTCCTCTTCTAAAAGCGGAATAACATCAACTACATGACACGATGACTTACATTTCCTTTCATTTTGTCAACTTGCTAAAACAAAAAGATAACAAATAGAAATCAAACAACTATTCAAAACAAATAAATGCAAAATTTACATCACATCAGATTAATAGCCGTTAAGTATTAATTTTTAATTGTTAAAATCGGATAAAGATAACTGACAAATTGTCGGTTTTACAAAATTTGCTCCTATATTTGCATACCAAAATATGTCAGCGAGACATTTATAAATAATGACGGATTGACACACATAAACGTAAATAACGAACAAATAATTAAGTATATGAAGAATTTATCAAAGTATTTGGTAGGCGCAGCATGTGTTACTGCTCTCGCCTTTTCTACTGGTGCTTTCATCAAAGTGTATGCTGCAGAAGCACCTATTGTAACTCCTGGTCAGCCAGTTGACCTCACATACGCAGCAGCGAAAGCCCTTCCTGCTGTTGTTCATATCAAATATGTACAAAATTCTAAGACACAGACCATAGATGTACAGGATGATCCTTTTGGAGGCTTCTTTGACCCATTTGGTTTCTTTGGAAATCCTAACCAAGGTAATGGTTCACGTCGCCAGCAAGTTCAGACTCCTAAGAAGGAGGCTACTGGTAGTGGTGTTATCATCTCACCCGATGGCTATATCGTAACAAACAATCACGTTGTTGATGGAGCTGACGAACTTACAGTCACACTGAATGACAACCGAGAGTTTTCTGCACGTATCGTTGGAACAGACAAACAGACTGACCTTGCACTGCTAAAGGTGAATGCAACAAACCTCCCCACTCTACCAATTGGCGACTCAGACAAGTTGAAGGTAGGCGAATGGGTAATTGCTGTAGGTAACCCATACAACCTCAATAATACCGTAACAGCTGGTATCGTAAGTGCTAAGTCACGTGGCTTAGGTGCTACACGCAACGGCATTGAGAGCTTTATCCAGACGGATGCTGCCATCAATCAAGGTAACTCTGGTGGTGCATTGGTGAACACACAGGGTGAGTTGGTTGGTATCAATGCGATGCTCTACTCACAGACTGGCGCATATAGTGGCTATGGTTTTGCCATCCCAACATCCATTATGAATAAGGTTGTTAATGACATTAAGAAGTATGGAAATGTACAACGTGTAATGCTTGGTATCCAGGGTGGTGATGTATTGAACTACATCAACGCACAGAAAGAAGAGGGCAAGAACGTTGACCTCGGTACAAATGCAGGTGTTTATGTAAGCGAAGTATCTGAGGATGGCAATGGTGCAGCCTTAGGTTTGACAAAGGGTGATGTTATCACTAAGTTTGACGGACAGGAAGTAACACGTATGTCTGAGCTCCAGCAAGCACTTAACAGCAAGCGTCCTGGCGACAAGGCAACAGTGACCTATATCCATAACAAGAAGGAAGTTTCAAAGACTATAACGCTGAAGAATGCACAAGGAACAACCAAAGTAATTGAACAGGCTGATATTGACGTTCTTGGTGGTCAGTTCCGTCCAGTACAGGATGCCCTTAAGAAGCAGTTGAATATCAACTATGGTCTTGAAGTACTGAAGGTTAATAATGGTGCTTTAAAGGCTGCAGGAGTCAACCGTGGTTTTATCATTCAGAATGTAAATGAAAACATGGTGAAGAGCATTGACGATCTGCAGAATATCGTTAAGAAAGCATCAACCAGTAAGGATCCAGTTCTCTACGTTCAGGGTATTTACCCAACTGGCAAGAAGGGTTACTTCGCTATTCCTCTTACTGACTAACAGCTGATGACTTTCAGTTAAAAAACTGATAATATTAAACTCTCCCTTTCTTGAGTTAACACGCAAGAATGGGGGAGTTCTTTTTTTAACACAACCCAACAACATACTCTAAAACGCTATCTAAAGCCAATGTAAAATCACATCTAAGCCTCAACAAACCAAACGAAAAAAATCTAAATAAAAGACTATCAACACACACAAGCAATAGAAACAAATAAACATTCAGTTACTCAACAACAAACAGACAATAGTTTGAAAACTTAACATAGAACACGAAAACATTATAGAATCTTAGATGAGTTTTTTACTTATTTATTTGTTCAACTCACTGATTTTGTGTAAATTTGCCCTCACTTTAAATAATGCTAAGCACATGAGACAATTGAAAATCACAAAATCGATTACGAATCGAGAGAGTGCTTCTCTTGACAAGTATCTGCAGGAAATCGGTCACGAAGAAATGATTAGTATCGAGGAAGAAGTTGAACTTGCTCAAAAAATCAGGAATGGTGATCGAAAAGCTTTAGAACGTCTAACCAAAGCGAACCTGCGCTTCGTTGTCTCTGTTGCAAAGCAATATCAAAATCAGGGACTCTCCCTGCCCGACCTTATCAACGAAGGTAATCTTGGACTCATCAAGGCCGCAGAGAAGTTTGACGAAACCCGTGGCTTCAAGTTTATCTCATACGCTGTATGGTGGATAAGACAAAGCATCTTACAAGCCATAGCTGAACAAAGTAGAATCATTAGGCTACCACTAAATCAAGTTAGCTCTGTCAATAAAATCAATAAGGTTTTGAGCCAATTTGAACAAGAAAACGAACGTCGCCCAAGTGTTGATGAGATTGCACAAAATACTGACATTCCAGAAGAAAAGATTATTGATGCAATGAAAGTTAGTTCACGTCATGTTTCAGTAGACGCACCATTTTATGACGATGAGCAAAGTAGTTTGTTGGACGTCATTCCTAATGATAACACACCATCCACCGATAAAGAGTTGGTTGAGGAGAGTCTACGAGAAGAGATAGGAAGAGCCTTACAAATTCTGGAAGATAGAGAGAAGATGGTCATAGAGGCATACTTCGGAATAAATCAGCGTGAAATGACGTTGGAAGAGATTGGGAGTAAATACAATCTGACTCGCGAACGGGTAAGACAGATTAAAGAAAAAGCAATACGTCGCCTACGCCAACAAACCAATAGTAAGGTTTTGAAGGCTTATTTAGGACAATAACATTAACACTGTAAGATAAGAATTTAAGATGAAATTACGTCAGGTATTAATCATAGCAGTATTCCTGCTTGGATGGGTAAATAGTAGTAATGCAAAAGGATACAAGCCTGCAAAGGTATATATGTTTGGTTTTGCAGCCTCATTTAATGACTCAACGGTCTATATGACCAATATTCAGAAAGTGGATGCCTACCTTGCAAACGACCGTACAAAGTTCCTTGCTAATCGCGAGGACTACTCATACCAGCTCCGCTATTATCTTCAGAATAATGGTTTTGTAAGCTATCCAACCTGCGTTACGATGTATGCTGAGAACGAAAATAAGGCTATGAAGAAGTTCGCAGCTTTGAAGAATAAATACGAAAAGGGTAAGAAGAAATATAATGTAAAGTTTATCTCTGACGCAGAGTTCAGCTATAAGGCTATAACACCAGACAATTTTACTTCAAACGAAGAGACGCAAGTGAAAACAAAAAAAGTAAAGTCAAAGTAAGAAGACAGGCTAAAGATGGAAATACATAACTTCAGAATTGCTGACTTTGACACACAGATTATCTTCCGTGAGACAAATGTCAACGGAATGCACTTGTTAAGTTCATTTGAACCTTTCAGAATCAAAGAGGTTTCAAACAACCTGTTTTTCAGACTAACTATTGACGATACGCTTCGCCCTATTCCTAAGGAGAGAAGACAACGTATTCGTGCTTTTGATACAGGAAATGGTGATACTATCGTTGATCGTGTAGACGATGGCAGCTATCAATATATTATCAAAGATATCAATGGCGCAGACTGTTGTCTCTTACAGGGTAATAAAGACTTCTCCGATTGCCGATGTGCACTCAATGGCAACATGAATATGCGCACCTTTGGTCTGAATAACGCCCTAATGCTTATATTTGCCTTTGCAGGTGCACATAAGAAGACGTTACTTATTCACGCATCTCTTGTTCGCAACAATGGCTATGGCTATGCTTTCATTGCTAAGAGTGGAACAGGTAAGTCTACACAAGTCAGTATGTGGTTACGCTATATTCCAGGTAGTGATCTCATGAACGATGATAATCCTATCGTAAGAATCATCGATGGTGAAACATGGATATATGGTAGCCCATGGAGTGGTAAAACGCCATGCTATCGTAATGTTAAGGCTCGTTTGGGAGCCATCACACGAATTGACCGTGCAACAACGAACTCTGTTGAAAAGCCTAATCCTATTGCTGCTTTCGCCTCACTCCTACCCTCTTGCTCCAGCATGAAATGGGATTCGGATATTTATAATGGCGTCTGTGATACCATTACGAAGATTGTTGAAACTGGAAGAATATTCACGTTACACTGCTTACCAAACCAAGAAGCAGCAGAGGTCTGCTATGAAACTGTAACGAAAAGATAAGACTTATGTCAAAGACTATACTTACTACTTCTGAAATTCAGTTTGCTAATGCTGAGTTCTTGCCAGAAGTTGTCAAGATGTTGAATGAAGGTCATACTGTTACATTGCGCCTTCGAGGATATTCTATGCGTCCTTTTCTTGAGAACGACCGCGATAAGGCTTTGCTCGTAAAACCTTCAACCATTAAAGTTGGCGACCCTGTCTTAGCAGAGATAGCCCCACGACACTTTGTCTTACATCGTATTGACAGAATAGAAGGCGACAACATTACCTTACGAGGTGATGGCAACCTTGGCGTTGAATATTGCAAAAAAGAAAACATTGTTGGGGCAGTCATTGGCTTCTACCGCAAAGGACGGACAAAAATGGACTTGACTGATGGTCGGAAATGGAAACTGTATAGCTTCTTGTGGACTCGACTTCTCCCTATTCGAAGGTACTTATTAGGTGTTTACAGACGTATATGGATTCCTATCTTCGGTCCCATCTAATGTAACATAAATAATGATTATTATATAAACTATCAACAAGAATGAAAGTAAAGAATGGCTTTAACCTCCGTGAAGTATGCGGAGAACATATCATCGTTGCAGAAGGAGATGAGAATATCGACTTCAGCAATATCATATCTATGAACGAAAGTTCTGCATACTTGTGGGAAGAGGTGCAGAAGATGGTTTCCTTTACAGTAGACAATCTCGTAGAGTTAATCTGCGACCAATATGAAATCGATGCAGATACAGCTCGTAAGGATGCTACAACCCTTGCTGCGCAATGGGGTACTGCAGGTATCATTGAAGGCGATGATATACCAGAAGATAACTCTGTTACAGAAAAAGAAGTTATCACAGACGCATCAAGCAACATAGAAACAGAGACTATGCCCAAAGAAGAAAAGCCAAAGAAGAAATGTTTCTTTAAGCGTCTCTTTGGATAAAAGAAAGTTTAGAAAGAAGTTAAAGATAAAAACTCGGATACTGATTTACTTTAATCAGTGTCCGAGTTTTTACTTTATTGCTACTATTTCCAAAAGTTTAAGCAACATGCTTCCACCTTATAGGGACTCTTTTTAAGTGATTGATGAGCCTCAGAACAACGCTTATCAACAAGACATTGCTTAACATCTCATCAACACTTTGCATGGTGCATACCCTCAACACATCACGTGCTAAGCATCAACACATCACGTGCTAAGCATCAACACATCTGCAAAAGATAATAAAAAGACTTCTTTATAGCCATTATAATATATGGTAAAACACCAAGATTTATTGCTTGCAGGACATTTATAACCTCCTTACAGAAACCTCTTACAGATTCTCGATGAACCATTCAGCAACCTGCCTCAACAGATGATGGCGTGTATTACCACCATAAATACCATGATTACGATTGGTATAAAGGTTCTCCTTGAAGTCCTTATCAGCTTGTACTAATGCCTCAGAGTACTCAAAGGCATTCTGTGGATGAACATTATCATCTGCTAAACCATGACAAACTAAAAGTTTACCATGAAGTTTTTCCGCACGTTGAATCGGATTAATAGCATAACCGTCTGCATTCTCTTGTGGTGTACGCATATACCGTTCTGTATAAACAGAATCATAATAACGCCAATTTGTCGGCGGCGCAATTGCCACACCCGCCTTGAAAGCATTACGTCCTTCACTCATGCTCATCAATGTATTGAAGCCTCCGAAGCTCCAACCCCAGATACCAATACGTGAAGCATCAACATAACTCTGCTTACCCAGCCACAATGCAGCTTCAACTTGATCCTTTGACTCTAAGTCACCAAGCTTCAGATAAGTGCACTTCTCAAACTCAGCACCACGTGCACCAGTTCCACGCCCATCTACAGTAACAACGATATAACCCTTCTGTGTCAAGTAGTAATCAAACAGAGCACCGCTACCCATTGAGCCAACACTCCAGTTATCAACAACCTGCTGACTTCCTGGACCGCTATACTGATGCATAATAACAGGATACTTCTTGTTTGCATCAAAGTCTGCAGGCTTCACCATCCAGCCATGGAGTTTCACACCTTCAGAAGTTGTAAAGGTAAAGAACTCAACACCTGTGTTACCATATTTCGCTAACTTTACTTGCAATTCATCATTATTGAGAACCTCACGTATCTCCTTACCCTTATTGTCATAGATGGCAAAAACGTATGGATGGTTACTATCACTCCATGTATTGAGGAAATACTTGTAGTCACCTGAGAAAGAGGCAACATTCCAACCAGCACGAGCAGAAAGACAAGTCAACTTGCCTGATTTATCAGCGACATAAATCTCTCGCTGCATTGGTTTCTGTGCTGCTGCTTGGAAGTAAGTGTTACCGGTCTTTGCATCATATCCATAAATCTCTGTTACATCATAGTTTCCCTTATCAATCTGACGTAAAAGTTTACCATCTTTATTATATAAATAAAGGTGCATATAGCCATCACGATCTGAAGGTACAAGGATGTAATCTTTCATAATACTAATACCTTCCATTGCTTCTTCCTTCACATACTTAGGAACACTTTCCTTAATCAACAGTTTACAAGCACCTGTAAGAGGGTTAGCTGCATAGAGATGCAACTCGTCTTGATGTCGATTCATTGTATAGAGGATAATTCTGTTTGCATCAAAGGTTGACTTGATACGTGGAATGTAACCATCTGCAGCCAAAGGTAAATCATATTTACGCACAGCACCATCGGTCAAGCTATAAGACCACGCACTCACTTTCGAGTTTGCTTCACCTGCCTTTGGATACTTATAGTTGTAATCACCAGGATAGATATCAAACATCTCATATGTTGGGTGTGAACCTTTATAGAATTGCAGCGTATAAGTTTTTACCTCACTCTCATCATATTTAATCCAACTCAGCGTCTTACTATCTGCACTCCAAGCAAGTGCATTATTAAAACCAAACTCTTCTTCGTTCACCCAGTCAGGTAAACCATTGATAATCTTATTGAATTCACCATCAGTTGTAACCTGCTTTACATTCTCTCCATCAGTAATATAGATGTTATTCTGATGAACATAAGCAACCTGTTGACCGTCAGGAGAGAAAGTAGGAATCTGCTCTGCCTCCTCTTTTGACAGCTTCTTCAACTGCTTCGTCTTCACATCATAGAGATAGAAGTCGGCTGTGAACGAACGCCTATAGATACGCTTCGTATTCGTTTGCAAAAGTAGTCGACTGCCATCAGCAGAAATCTGATAATCATCAAATGACTTTAATTGCTCACCCTTAGCGTCAGCAAGGTCAAAGATAACCCCCGTAGAATAACCCGTCTTAAAAGAATACTTTACCACCTGACGACCATCAGATGATATTTGAGCATACTCTGAAGTTCCCTCCAAAGGATTAACTCCCGAGATACGCTTAGCAGCAAAAGTGCCATTCGTAATGTCTTTCAAAGAAATAGGTTCTCCTGCCATCAAATGAAATGCGGTTAGCATTGATACACAAAGAAATAATATACGTTTCATAAATTCAAGTTTTAACTGCACAAAAATATAAAATATTCTGTATATTTGCAAAGGAATGGAACAATATTATTGCGACTTCGGAAACTGGCTGCGTTCTCAGTTCCCTTATAAAGTACAGAAGATATCGGTTAATGCAGGCTTTACATGTCCTAACCGAGATGGAAGGATTGGGCATGGTGGTTGTATCTATTGTAATAACCAAACGTTCAACCCAGCCTACTGTGACAATGGGAAAAGTGTTACCCAACAGCTTGAAGACGGTAAACGTTTCTTCTCTGGAAAATACCCAGAGATGAAATATCTTGCTTACTTCCAAGCTTATACCAACACATACGGCACTAATGACCACATAAAAAAACTCTATGAAGAGGCACTTGCCGTGGAAGATGTTGTGGGACTTGTGATTGGAACTCGTCCTGACTGCATTAATGACGACCTCTTAGACTACTTTGAAGAACTCAACCGCCGCACCTTTCTCATCGTTGAATATGGTGTTGAAACCTGTAATGATGAGACGCTACGGCTCGTCAATCGTGGGCATGACTTTGCTTGTGCTCGCAAGGCTATTGAGGAGACTGCCCGACGTGGTATCCGTGTTGGTGCGCATATCATCCTTGGACTACCTGGTGAAGATGCCAAAGAGAGCCTAAGACAAGCGCCAATCATCTCTTCGCTTCCACTAACGACGCTGAAGATTCATCAGTTACAGATCATTCGTGGAACTCGTCTTGCAAAGATGTACGCTGAGAATCCCTTTCATCTTTATACAGTTGAAGAGTATATCAAGCTCATTGCAGCATACATCCGCCTTCTTCGCCCCGATCTTGTACTCGAACGTTTCGTCAGCCAGAGTCCTCCCGACCTCCTCATCGCTCCAAAATGGGGACTGAAGAACTATGAGTTTACCCACCTTCTTCACAACTATATGAAGGAGAATTTGAACAATAAGGCTCAACCAGACAAATGAATAAAGCTGTATCAATATCTGTTTTCACTGTAATCTATATTCTTGGAGTAAGTTTTGTACAGAACACCTTCAGGAATGGTCACGATGTGGGAACAGGTATACTATACCTTTATAGCACCTTGCTCTATGTTATTAGTTTTATAATTTCATTCTCAATATTCGGAGGAAACAAGAAACGAAAATACATCTTTTTAGCTACTTCCTCCTTATCTTTACTCTACTACATTTATCTTTGGATGCAACAATCGACTATGCCTTATGAAAGAATTTTCTACATTCTTTGGGGCATTAGCATCTATGTCAGTGAGTTTATCTACCTAAAACAGCAAAAGAGCTGAGCGTAGAAAAATTATTTTCCTACGTCCCCCCCTCTTCCTTTTCACAAAGTCAAAGACTGCCATTCTGTCCACAATAGATGCCACTTTGTCGCATACATAATATAGGCACAAGGTTTGAAATATAGCTTATAGAAATAAAATTAACAATAAGTTCCTAACCCTACTATCAAGAGAAACGAACTAAAGAAAGGAGATTATACGATGACATTTGAGAAATTTACAATCAAAGCACAAGAGGCTGTTCAAAGTGCGATAAACATTGCACAGCGTAACGGACAGCAGACTATTGAGCCATTGCACATACTCGCAGGTGTAATGGATAAAGGAAAGGACGTAACAAACTACGTCTTCCAGAAATTAGGCGTGAACACTGTGGCTGTAGAGAATGCTGTTCAGAATGAGATGGGACACCTGCCGAAAGTTTCAGGCGGTGAGCCTTACCTCTCTTCTGAAACGAATCAGGTGATGCAACGCACAATGGATATCTCACAGAAGATGGGCGACGAGTTCGTTAGTATCGAACCTATGTTACTTGCCCTACTTGCTGTAAACTCTACTGCAAGCCGTATTTTGAAAGATGCAGGATGTACTGAGAAAGAGATGACAGCTGCCATCAATGACCTTAGACAAGGACAGAAAGTGCAATCACAGAGTGGTGATGAGAATTATCAGTCACTGCAGAAATATGCACGTAACCTTATAGAGGATGCTCGTGCAGGAAAACTTGACCCAGTAATTGGTCGTGACGAGGAAATTCGTCGAGTACTTCAGATTTTGTCTCGCCGTACAAAAAACAACCCAATTCTCATTGGTGAGCCGGGTACAGGTAAGACTGCCATAGTTGAGGGATTAGCAGAAAGAATCGTCCGTGGTGACGTACCAGAGAATCTTAAGCATAAGCAGCTCTACTCATTGGATATGGGTGCTATGCTCGCTGGTGCAAAATATAAAGGTGAGTTCGAGGAGCGTTTGAAGAGCGTTATTAAAGAGGTAACGCAGGCTGATGGTAACATCATTCTCTTCATTGATGAGATTCACACACTGGTTGGTGCTGGTGGCGGTGAAGGTGCCATGGATGCTGCAAATATCCTTAAGCCAGCCTTAGCACGTGGCGAATTAAGAGCTATCGGTGCCACAACTCTGAACGAATATCAGAAATACTTTGAGAAAGACAAGGCATTGGAACGTCGTTTCCAAACAGTTATGGTGGATGAACCAGACGAGTTAGATGCTATCTCTATCCTTCGTGGATTGAAGGAAAGATATGAGAACCATCACAAAGTGCGTATTCAGGACGATGCTTGTATCGCAGCAGTTAAGCTGTCTGAACGTTATATTACCGACCGCTTCTTGCCTGACAAGGCAATCGACTTGATGGATGAGGCTGCTGCAAAACTACGTATGGAGCGTGATTCTGTACCAGAGGAGTTGGATGAAATCAGTCGTAGATTGAAACAACTTGAGATTGAGCGTGAGGCTATCAAGCGTGAAAACGATACAGAAAAGATTAAACAACTCGACAAAGAGATTGCCGAGCTCAAAGAGCAGGAACATGGCTTCCGTGCTAAGTGGGAAGGCGAGCGTGGACTGGTGAACAAGATTCAGCAGGACAAACAGGAGATTGAACAGCTTAAGTATGAGGCTGACCGTGCCGAGCGTGAGGGTAATTACGAGCGTGTTGCCGAGATTAGATACTCACGGCTAAAGCAATTAGAAGATGACATTAAGAACATCCAGCAGCAGTTGCAGGACACGCAAGGTGGTCAGGCAATGGTTCGTGAGGAGGTTACTGCAGACGATATCGCTGAAGTTGTAAGCCGTTGGACGGGTATTCCTGTTACACGAATGTTACAGAGCGAGAAAGATAAACTGCTCCACTTGGAGGATGAACTGCACAAGCGTGTCATCGGACAAGATGAAGCTATCACAGCTGTCGCAGATGCTGTTAGACGTTCACGTGCTGGTTTGCAAGATCCAAAGAAGCCTATTGCTTCGTTCATCTTCTTGGGTACAACGGGTACTGGTAAGACAGAATTGGCAAAGGCGCTGGCAGAATACCTCTTCAATGATGAGTCAATGATGACCCGAATTGATATGAGTGAATATCAAGAAAAGTTCAGTGTAACTCGACTCATCGGTGCGCCTCCAGGATACGTTGGTTATGATGAGGGTGGTCAGTTGACTGAGGCTGTACGCCGTAAGCCATACTCAGTTGTTCTCTTTGATGAGATTGAGAAGGCACATCCAGACGTATTCAACATCCTCTTACAGGTATTGGACGATGGACACCTAACAGACAACAAGGGACGAACAGTGAACTTCAAGAATACGATTATCATTATGACATCAAATCTTGGTTCACAATATATCCAGCAGGAGTTCGAGCATCTCAACGATACAAACCGTGAAGAGGTGATAGACAAAGCTAAACATACCGTAATGGATATGCTGAAGAAGACAATTCGTCCTGAGTTCCTCAACCGTATCGACGAGACTATCATGTTCTTGCCATTGACAAAAGAGCAGATTGGTGATGTCGTTCGCCTGCAGCTTGAGAGAGTTAAGGATATGTTAGAGCCACAGGGTATTGAACTTCAGTGGACCGACCCAGCCATCAATTATCTTTCAGATGTTGGCTACGACCCAGAGTTCGGTGCGCGTCCTGTCAAGCGTGCTATCCAACGTTACGTATTGAACGACCTCAGTAAGTCATTACTTGCAGGCACAGTCAATCGTGACAAGCCTGTCATCATCGACAGCTTCGGTGAGGGCTTAGTATTCAGAAATTAATATAAAAGGGAGTGTATCATTTGATACACTCCTTTTTTGTTTCATCCGACATTTCGAATGATACTACTGTACATTTTTATGACGTAAACCTCTGTTCTCCTTGAGGCTTCTTCGTAACCAACAAGTTTTCTTATCTTTAGTGATTTTACGTGTCATAACCGTCCGCACTATTGGTGTTCACCAACCGCACCATTGGTGCTGAGTATCCGCACGATGATATGACATGATAAAAAGGGCTATTGTGGCTCATCCACTATGGAGAAAAATGAGTCTTCAGGATTTTGGAGTGATAAAGTTTGCCACTTGTGTTTAAAGTTTGAAGTAATGTCACACGAAGGGACGGAGAGGACGGAGGATTATTAAAACAAAGCAATGGAAGTAACAGAGGCACCGTTGGTGCATAGAGCAACGGAGATTGTTTGCCAATTCTATTAGCAATTTATATACAAAACGTTTACCCCAAAATAGCTATCAAGAATATGTACGATACACCTCCGTCGCTCTTTGTGCCACTGGCACCTCCGTGACATTGCATTACCTCCGTCCCCTCCTTGACTCCGTGTGCCTATTATATAAGACTTTTAGTTTATCACTCCATATTTCGGAAGAACCGAAAAATAAGATGTATCATAACTGTACCCCTCTCTAAAATCCTTACTGTCAAGAACAAATCCGTTTTAGAATACGCCTTTCCAACATTCATTCCAATATCTCTGATTTTCTACAATGAAAGAAATCCTCAATATGAAAGTTCCTGTCACTCGTGTCACAAAAGAACAGCGTATAACCTACTGACTTATAGCACGTTTACATGAAGTGTTAAAAGTGACAGCAAAATAAAATAAAAAAACTACAGTTATATCGTTACATTTTTAAAAGAGCTAACAACTTTTTATTACTCAAAGAACAACATATAAACAGAATTATTAGACGTAACCAACTCTTACGTTAGTAAGATTAATATTTCTTCTCGCGTAAAAATAATTCTATTCATAAATTAAACATAGTGTATAGCACTAAGAGTCTTCTACACATAGTAAAAAGAAGCTGTAAATAGTAGAGAACGAATATAAAAAGCGTTGCTTTACACTTAACTATAAAGGTTCAAGATTGCATATTACATACTTCTTGCTATGTTTTAAAACATAGTTTATAAACAAACTATCTAAAACAAATCCTGCATGGACTAAAGCCTTTTGACTTTGCAGCACTCACAGAAAGGTCTTTTATACTGCCAGAGCATCTATTAAGACCACGACAATTTTGACTTGAATGATACTTTCTTGCCTTTGGACCCGTACAAATGTAAACCGTTCCAGACTGGATATCCGTATTTCTCTTTGTAGAAGCAGTCGTTCCTCCTATCGTAGAGAACAATGCAAGTGCTATAAACACTGATTTAATAAATTGCATTTTGGTATAAAGTAAGATTGTTGTAAAGAACTTAGTAAATTAGAAGTGAGAGTGAAAGGTAAAGACTCTACCTCTTTTGGATATACATTTACAAAATATAAAAAATAGGCAGTATACCTACGTAAAAACATGGTATACCGCCTAAAAAATATATTTCTAAGAAATTACTTCATTTCTTCCACTGCTGCTTGTGCCGCAGATAAATGTTGCTTAAAATAAAGCAGTTAGACGGCTTGTGTAAGTAAACCATGTTTTCTATTGTTTTTTATTATTTTATTCATCTTGTTTAGTTTGATTATGGTGCAATGGAACTGATACATTAAAATCGCTTATTTGGCTGTTTATTTTCGTTCTGACGGCTTTAAATGCAAAAGATAATACCTTTATCATAAAGAGATATTTAAAGGCTTAAAACGAATTAATTTAAACTTTAGTTTTATACTACAAGTTGAGTTCATCTTTTATTTCATCTATTTGAGATTTGCTCTCTTCTACAGAAGTTTCCAAATCACTTATTCGAGAACTGTTTTCTTCTACGGTTTGTTCTAACTCCTCCACTTTCACTTCTACTTCATCTAAGCGAGATGAAAGAGAACTTACCCAAAACAATAACGTAACAATCCCTATAAGCAAAATAATTATAAACCCTTCTGCAAGTCCTAATCGCTTTTTATCGTTATCAGACATGACTATATTTCATCAGATGGATTAACAAAGTTTACTGGTCCATAGCTCAAAGTTGTCCAGTATTTCATTTTTCCGCCCCTTGTTTCACCTTTTAAAGTTTTTATATTTATAAAACCATCTTCTCTATTATTGGGAGAATGGCCAAAAATGTAATATTTAAAACCATCTTCATCTGTACCACTCCACCTGAAATCGTATTTCTCCGAGAAAACTGTATATAGTCTATCTCTCTGCTGTTTAGCGTATTCAGCAGAACTTAAATTAAAACTACGTAAAAAGGATATATAATACAAATACGTTGCATTGCCTTCCACTTGAAACTCAAAATTCACATAATCAAATTGCTCGCCTGCGAACGAGATATCATAATACGTTAACATGGTTGGGGAATTTTGATAGCTATCTTTTCCTCCATTGAAACGTTGATCAAGTATAGTTTTACATGCGCTGTAGCGACTTCCGAACGTAACGCCCGCAACGGATGGCAACCCCTGTGCCCTACCAAGGCTTACAAAAGCTAACATTAAGATAATCGTAGAAAAAAATCTTTTCATTTGTCTGTAAGTTTAATAGTTTATACTTTTGATCTTGGTTTACCTCAAGTCACCTTGATTACTTCAACGACATACACATCAACACACGATAGACGCCATATACGTCCTTCAGTCTGACTTCAAAAGGAACGTATTTCGAATTGATTGATTTGCAGGTTACGGTGTCTGGATGGTCTGATGGAAAAAGCTGTTTGATGACAGAGCCATTGCAAGTGTCTAATACATAGACACGTCCCCACTCAATGAACGCACGCTCGTTGATGCGTTTTGCAACGGCAATAGAGCCGTTGGGATATTCAGGTTCCATGCTGTCCCCTGTTATTGGAATCGCACAGTCAGCTCCTTTGATAGGAGAAACTATCTTCTCGCAGTCGTCAAACTTCACAGAAGCAACAAAATCATTCAGAGAACCTCCCTGAGCAGAGATTGGAAGCAGCGGAATGAGATGCACATCAGAGTCTGGTGCGAGTTGAGAAACTTCCATAGATGAATCATGAGCGGTAGAGTTCAGCATTTCACCTTCTCCTGTTAAAAGCCAAGTTCTATTAAGATCAGTATAGAACTTCAATATATTTTCTATATTCCTATCAGATAAGTCTCTGTTTTCTTTACGAGATTTACCTAAGGTGCCAATAGAAAGACCGAGGCTATTCGTAACCTTATTATCGTTTAACCCCTTGTACTTCATGTATTTATCAAACCTTTCGATTTTCCTTTCCATAACGCATAATGTTTATAAAAGTTAAAATATAGAAGAAAGTTCTACAAATACTTGCTTTATATTGAAGAAACTTCTATCTTTGCACTGTAATAGTTTAGAAAACTAAACGCTATTATAGCGTTACTTAATAGTAAGTGTGCAAATGTAATCATAAAAATCGAAATGGCAAATAGAAAACCCATTAAATTGAAGAAAGGATGCAAAAAAAGGCTTGCTGAAATCCTTAGAGTAAGTGAGCTTACAGTGTACAACGCTATGCATTGGAAGTGTGACTCTGACGTACAGAACTTAGTACGCCAAAAAGCAAAAGAATTAGGTTTCATTAAGCAGTTCTGACGTATGCAGTCAATGCAATTAATTTATAACAACAAAGAATATGGCAAGAAAAAGTAGTCTAACAGCTGAAATAAGGCAGTTGAAAATTGGATATTCAGCAATCTTCCCTATCGAGAGACTTGCAACAGTACAAAGCTCCGCAAGCCGCGAGGGACTAATCAGCGGCAAAGTGTACACCACAGAGACCGACCGCGAGAACCGGACCATAACCGTAACGAGAAAAAAGTGAGGTATGCAGTCAATTCAAGTATTCAACAACCCCGCTTTTGGTAACATCCGTGTTGCTGGAACAGAAGAAAATCCGCAGTTCTGTCTTACAGATGTATGCAAGGCATTGAAGTTATCGGCAAAGGGTGTTAATCAGCGACTTGGAGATGAGGTAATTTCAAATTACCCCATAACAGACAAACTTGGAAGAGAACAGCAAGCCTTGTTCGTAAACGAAGATGGCTTATATGATGTCATTCTTGACAGTCGCAAGACAGAAGCAAGACAATTCCGTAAGTGGATAACAAGTGAGGTTCTGCCAACTATCCGCAAGCATGGGGCGTACATGACGGAGGGTGCGCTACAGAAAGCTATTCAAAACCCAGACTTTCTTATTCAGTTAGCAACAGAGCTTAAGAATGAAAAGCAGAAGCGATTAGTAGCGGAAAAGAAAATCCAAGAAACTCGTCCACAGGTTATCTTTGCTGATGCTGTTACAGCAAGTTCTGACTCTATTTTAGTAGGAGAGCTTGCAAAGCTCATCAAGCAGAACGGAGTGGATACAGGACAGCGCAGACTGTTCAAGTGGCTTCGTAGTAATGGGTACTTGTGCAAGAAGACAGGAGAATGTTTCAACGAGCCTACTCAATACTCAATGGAATTGGGTTTGTTTGAAATTAAAAAGACAGTCATTCAGAAGCCAGACGGCTCTGCTATCATTAACAAGACGGTAAAAGTTACTGGTAAGGGGCAGGTTTATTTTGTGAATAAGTTTCTAAACGGAATAGACAATGCCTAATCAATGTAAAAGTTGCACCGATGCTTATAACAGCATCAACGGACGATACTGTAAGCTGTATAAGGCGTATGTCGAGTACGCAAATTTACCAATCTGTATAAACAAGAAAATATGAACAAATCAATCTACCTTAACTGGCGTTTTCACGTTCTATTCCTATTAGCAATGGTTACTATCTTCTTGCTGTTTTCTGACAGCGAGGATATTACAATATTCTTTGTTAGTAAGTTGATAGGTGCAATCCTTGGTTACATTTCTTTCCAATTATTTAAACATTGGAATAAAAATGAAAAACTCAATGGCATTATGGAGTTCATTGAGGAAGAAGATTAAGAAAGTTATTACGTCATAACGTACGTCATGCGCTCTTTCTGCGCTGTGCATTTGGTTAACAACTGGGTGTATGGATTGTGGAAATAAAGAGTTTTGCTACCTATAGTTTGGTTAATAGCTGGGCGTAGGCGGGCATCAGCAGATAAGGCAAACGTAAACGAAGTAAACAACACTTAAAAGATAAACTATGATGCAAATAGTATTCTCTGACAAGGTCGTTACCTACGATACATTTATGAATGACCTTGCAGCTCGTATAACATCATTTCTGCAGAATGATAAAAACGAGCCTGAGATGATAAGCCAACGACAAGCTTATAAAATATTCGGTCGTGGTAATGTTGATAGGTGGCGTAAAAATGGATTGATTAATCCATGTGTGCGCCCTGGGAAAAGAGAGTACTCTACACGTAGATTGAGAGAACTCCAACGAACAGAACAGGACTATTTATAGAAACAAATAAATTCAACTATGAAACAAGAAATTGAAAAGTTTAGAAAAGAGACGGGTGTTAATCTCGTTGTTGAAAATGGTAAGCCGTTTTACAGTGGCTCTCTTGACCTACGTGGCACAGGCGTTACAGCACTACCCGACAATCTAACGGTAGGTGGATATCTTTACCTACGTGGCACAGGCGTTACAGCACTACCCGACAATCTGACGGTAGGTGGCTCTCTTGACCTACGTGGCACAGGCGTTACAGCACTACCCGACAATCTGACGGTAGGTGGCTCTCTTGACCTACGTGGCACAGGCGTTACAGCACTACCCGACAATCTAACGGTAGGTGGCTCTCTTGACCTAAGCGGCACAGGCGTTACAGCACTACCCGACAATCTAACGGTGGGTGGATATCTTTACCTACGTGGCACAGGCGTTACAGCACTACCCGACAATCTAACGGTGGGTGGCTCTCTTGACCTTGAAAACTGCACAGGCGTTACAGCACTACCCGACAACCTGACGGTGGGTGGCTATCTTGACCTAAGCGGCACAGGCGTTACAGCACTACCCGACAATCTGACGGTAGGTGGCTCTCTTGACCTAAGCGGCACAGGCGTTACAGCACTACCCGACAATCTGACGGTAGGTGGATATCTTGACCTAAGCGGCACAGGCGTTACAGCACTACCCGACAATCTAACGGTAGGTGGATATCTTGACCTAAGCGGCACAGGCGTTACAGCACTACCCGACAACCTGACGGTGGGTGGCTATCTTGACCTACGTGGCACAGGCGTTACAGCACTACCCGACAACCTGACGGTGGGTGGCTATCTTTACCTACGTGGCACAGGCGTTACAGCACTACCCGACAACCTGACGGTGGGTGGCTATCTTGACCTTGAAGACTGTACAGGCATTACAGATGAAATAAAAGTAAATAAGAATCTTTCTTCTAAAGCAATAGCTGCAATAAACAGAGTTTCAAATATACCTATCTTCTGGAAATGGAATGACAGAAGCTATATCAAGGTTGATGATATGTTTACAGCTATTGACTCACATCACGGGAATGTATATCGTGTTCATAAACTCAATAGTAGAGAACAGCTCTATCTTGTAACAGATGGAGAAAACCACTGGGCGCACGGCAGTACACTCCAAGATGCACGTGCAGACCTTATCTTCAAAATTAACGACCGAGACACCTCGGTGTACAAGAATATGTCTTTAGATGACACACTTACCTTTGAAGAGGCTATTGCTGCATATAGGACTATCACAGGGGCGTGTGCAGCTGGTACAAGAGACTACATAGAGAACAGACTTCCAAAACCACATAAAGAGAAGTATACCGTGCAGGAAATGATTACTCTTACAGAAAATGAATACGGAGGAAAGAAGTTTTCCGAATTCTTCAAAAATAAATATATGAAACAAATTAAAATTAAGGAAATCACTCTCCGTAACTGGAGGGGAGAAAAAGAGAGAACCACAAGGTTTAACCTTGACACTCCTACAAGTATTTGCGGAGATAATGGGCTTGGAAAATCTCGACACTTCGATGCTTTCTGTTGGCTGCTCTTTGGCAAGGATTCTCAAGACAGAAAGGATTTTGAACTCCGCTCTTATGACGAGCAGCACAATGTTCTTCATCGTTGCGAGTGCTCTGTAGAGGCTATTTTGATTGTTGATGGAGAGGAATTAACACTCAAGCGTGAATACAAAGAACAGTGGGTTAAGCCACGTGGGCAAGTAGAAGAGGTGTTCTCAGGTAATGTCACTGAATGCATCTGGAATGGTGTGCCTATTAAGGTAAGCGAGTTTAAAACACGTGTATCTGAAAACATCATCGACGAGACGGTATTCAAGATGATTACTAATCCTCGCTATTTCACAGAGAAGATGAAATGGCAGCTTCAGCGTGAACAGTTGTTGCAGATAGCTGGTGTAAAGTCAGACGAGGAAATAGCTACTGACAACGAGGAGTTTAAGAAGCTACTCGATGAACTCAAAGGAAAGAGTTTGTCAGACTTCCGTAAAGAAATATCGTCTACAAAAAAACGCTTGAAGACCGAGTTATCAGAAATACAACCTCGCATCGACCAGACACAAAAGATGATGCCAGAAGTTGAGGATTGGAATGCTTTGCAATCAGAGATTGATAAGGAAGAGAAAGAGATTGCTGCACTCACGGAACAGGTTACAAACATCGAGAAGCGAAATGAGGCTGAACTGGAGAAAGACAAACAGACAGCAAAAGAGATTCACGACTTGGAGATGCAGCGCATACAGTTGGAACAAGACGAGCTTAGCCGTATGCGAAAGGAGGCTGACACTGCAAATGAAGAGCGTAGACAGATAGAGCGAAAGATTAAGGAGGCTCACGAACGTCTAACACAAGTGTCTATTGAACGCAAGCAGGCAGAAACACGTCGTACGCATCTTAAACAGCAGGTAACTAACATAGAAGTTAAATTAAACAGCCTGCGTGAGAAGTGGAGAGCAATCAATGCTTCAGAATATAATGGTTCAGACATTTGTTCTTGTTGCGGTCAGCGTCTTCCTGAAAATAAGATTGCGGAGGCTCACAACATCTTTGCTCAGAACAAAGCAGAACAGCTTCGTGCAAACAACGAAGAAGGTAAGTCGCTTGCTGCACAACGTAATCTATTAACAGAAGAGTTGTCTACTATTGAAGCTGATGAGAAGTTTGCTGAAACTATTAATAGTATAGAGCAGAATATATCAGAGCTATATCAGCAGCTTGACCGTCATCCTCTTGTACAGGCTCCTACCTCATTAGAAGTCCCAACAAATGAAATGAAAAACCTTGATTTAAAGGTAAAAGAGTTGAGAGACCTTTTGGATAAAGCCGAAGCAGGAGATAACCCTGTTGTTCAAATAGAGAAAGAGCGAGATGCGTTATATGATTCTCTTACGAAACTTAAAACACGTATGAGTCATCGTTCTACCATCGATAAGGCTATGAATGAAATTGCAGCCCTTGAAAACAGAGGACGTGAGTTAGCACAGCAGGTTGCGGAACTTGAGAAAAGAGAGTACACAGCTGTTAGTTTCATTAAGAAGAGAATAGAAGACTGCGAACAGCGCATTAATGCTATGTTTAAGTCTGTCAGATTTCAGTTATTTGATTATACGCAAGAAGGAAACGAGTTTGAAGTTTGCATTCCAATTGTGAATGGAACTCCCTACGGTGTTACTAACACTGCTGGACAAGTAAACGCAGGTCTTGATATAATCAACACCTTATGTCAGTTCTACAATATATATGCGCCTGTTTTCATCGATGGTGCAGAGAGTGTAAATCACTATATGGGCATTCAGTCTCAAATGATATTATTACAGGTAACACAAGACAAACAATTAGTAATCAAATAAAAAAATTATGAGTGAAATTCAGAAAGTAGCTGCAACGCAGCAAGTAGCACCTGCGCAGCAGGCAAGCATCGTTGACAAAATGGTTGCAACAATCAAGGGTATTGACGGAAACGATGTAAAAATCAACAAGCGTATCCTTATGGATACTATATGCAAAGGCATGAAAGTGTCCGATAGTGATATGGCGCAATTCATTACGCTTTGCCAAGTTAACCAGCTAAACCCTTTCTTACGTGAGGCTTACCTTGTCAAGTATGGCGATGCTCCTTCACAGATGATTGTATCAAAGGAAGCATTTATGAAACGTGCCGATCGCTGTGCTGACTTTGAGGGAATAGAGTCTGGTGTAATCGTTGTAAACAAAGAGGGTGTAGTTCAGAACCTCGTTGGTACTTTCTTTCCACAGGACTTAACACTTGTCGGAGGATGGTGTGATGTTTACCGCAAGAACCGTCGTCCATACAGACAGACAGTATCTCTGCATGAGTACGATAAAAAACAATCAACATGGAAGCAGATGCCAGCAACCATGATTCGCAAGGTTGCAGAGGTGCAAGCTTTGAGAGAAGCTTTCCCTAATACGCTCTCAGGACTATATGTACAAGACGAAATGCAGGAAGCTGATGCTGTAGAGATTGTAGAGCACGAAAAAGCAACCCATGCTAACAAAGAATCAATTGCTTTCGGAGAGCCAGAGCCAAAAGTTGATAAAGACACTGGCGAAATAACTTCTGCATCTTCTCTTCCCTCTGAGAAAGCTCCTGCCTACTAAGTTATGAAACTGTACATTTTAGGTTCATCTTCCAAAGGTAACTGCTACCTCCTCCAGTCTGAAAAGACTGGGGAGGTCCTAATACTTGAAGCTGGCATTAAGCTACAGGAGGTAAAGAAAGCATTAAACTTTAACATATCCTCTATTGTTGGGTGTTGCATCACTCATGAACACGGAGATCATGCAAAGTATGTTTTGCAATACCTCGAAGCAAGAATACCTGTAAGAATGTCAGAAGGAACGATGCACAAAACGATTCCAAGTGATTATGCCAGTTTCTCACCTTTAATGTGTGAGGCAGGCTCTCGATTCAGCTTAGGCGGATTTGACATTATACCTTTTGATGTACAACATGATGCAGAAGAACCTTTTGGCTATCTTATCAGACACGAGGAATGTGGGACTGTCTTATTTGCAACAGATACATATTATCTTAAATACAAGTTCCCTGGCCTAAACAATGTACTGATAGAATGTAACTATAGTTTGGATATTCTTAACCATAACACAGATACAGGACACATCTCCCCAGTACGTCGTGAACGCACCATCAAATCACACATGAGTTATAACACGTGTTTAGATACTTTGCAAGCTAACGATCTATCACAAGTGAATAACATTATTCTTATTCATCTTTCTGATGCTAATAGCAATGAGTCTGAATTTGTGACAGGGATAAAGGCTGCAACTGGTAAGAATGTAATTGCTGCACATAAAGGAATGGAAATAGAATTCAACAAAACACCATATTAATAATTAAGAACAATGACAAAGAACGAAATTATTTCAGAGGTGGTTTCAACAACTAACCTTACACGCTCGCAAGTTATAAAAGCTTATGATGCTATTTTTAAGTCTATTAAGAAGTCTCTCATTAATGGTGAGAGTGTTTCTCTTCGTAGTTTTGCAACTATTAAGGTGGTTAAAACAAAGGAAAGGATGTCTTACCTACGTGGTAAGCAGGTTCCTATTCCAGCTGTTAACACTGCAAGGCTTAAAATTGCTGTAGAATTAAAGAAACAAATGAATAAGGTGTAAATTTTATATGACACTTGAAGAATTAGTAGCTGCGCAAGTAGCTACAAAGCGTAAGCGTCCTTCTGATGAGGAACACCGCATACAATGTTCTTGTGTGCGGTGGTTCAACCTCAAACACCAAAGCTTAAAAGGTAGATTGTTTTCTATACCAAATGGTGGGAAGCGTGATGCACGTACTGCTGCTAAGCTAAAAGAAGAAGGTGTTGTCGCTGGAGTTGCTGATTTAATACTCCTTGCTCCTAATCGTTTCTATGGTGCATTACTTATTGAAATGAAGACTGCTTCAGGAAGACAAAGTGCTTCGCAAAAGGAATGGGAGCGAATCGTAACAGATAAAGGAGAATATAAATACGTGGTTTGTCACTCACTTGAAGACTTTATTAATGAAGTCGATAACTACTTAAAGTATTATTTATAATATGGGGCGTGCTATAAAACAAGGTCTTGAATATTTCCCTTTCGATATTGATTTCTTTCAAGACATCAAGATAAGAAAGTTAATTCGCTATCAAGGTGGTAAGGCTATAACGGTGTACACTCTCCTACTCTGTATCATCTACCGCGATGGGTATTACACAAAGTGGGATGAAGAGCTGCCATTTATTATCTCAGAGTTGTCTGGTTACGATGAGCAGTATATACAAGAGGTTATTAATTGCTGCCTGACTGTTGGACTATTCAATAAAACTCTTTTTGAAACCAATAGTATTCTTACCTCCAAAGGCATTCAAGAAAGGTATATGAATATTAATAGAACTTGTAAGCGTGGTGCCAGTGTCAGTGAGTTTAGTTGCCTTGAGAAAGATACAGAAGGAGTAACAACTCATATAAACAAAGTAAACATCATTAACAAGGAGCCTGCCTTAGAAGCACTCACTCTTGACGATGAGATAAACGAATTAAAGTCTGCTGAGGTTTGGATTGATAATCTACAAGCACTGCATCACATGACAGCAGAAGAAATAAGAGCAAAGCTTGATGAATTCAAATTACAATGTATCGCTGATGGGAAAATGAAACATGAAGATCTCTCTGATGCAAAAAAACATTTTAATAATTGGTTAAGAATAGTAAGCAATGATAAAGATAGAGCCAACAGTAAAGCTGGACGTAGAGGAAATATACTCAAAGCTGATGCAAAGAAAACGTATTCCGAGACGTTTTAGACTTCCTTACACAGCTAAACAAGTTTATACAATGTTATATGCATCATGTAGAGTTGAGGTTACTACACGTATGAGGACGTTCAATGCAACTGATGAATACAAACAGCATATATGGGATATCTCACAATGGCTGGTGTCAAACGACAGCAAATTTGGCTTATTCTTGTCTGGCAACAAAGGTAATGGAAAAACAACCATGGTGTATGCGCTTAAATCTTTATATGCTTATGTTCACTCTGATAGTACATATACACCTGAAAGCAAAATGCACGAACTACCTTACACGGGCTTTAGAATAGTCACAGCAAAAGAGTTAGTGTTACTTGCAAAGGCGTATAATAACCCTACAAAGGAAAATATTCAAGCTGTGGGAGAATACAAGTTCTTGCGAAATGTAGAAGTATTATGTATTGATGACCTTGGAGCAGAACCACGTGAGAGTATGAACTACGGAGATATTATCACTGCTGTTACAGATATTATGATGTATAGATATCAAGAGCAGTTCTGCACAATCTCAACATCAAACCTCTCTGCTAACGAAATCTCAGGTTATTATGACGAACGCTTTGCAGATAGATTAAGAGAAATGGCACATATTATAAACTTTGGAAACGAAAAATCCTTTAGAAACTAAAAACTTATGAACAACGAAATTAAAAATGATTACGCCTACTGTTCTGGTGTAGCTTGTAAACTCCGTAACCAATGCAAGAGATACTTGCCCGATCCTCCTGATACAATGCTGTGGTGGGTGCCTGTTGAATACAAAGAGAATACTAACACGTGTATTCATTTTGAACGTAAATATACGAAGTTGGCAAGGAGTATTTAAGGAACTAAAAATAGAAAAGTAATATGAATAGTCGTGAGTTTTTTAGCAAGGTTGCTTTGATGCGGCAACTTCAACAAGAGTACTTTAAGACACGAAGAAAATCTGTGCTTAATGAGTGTAAAACAGTTGAGAGAGAAGTTGATGCTGAGATAAAGCGTGTAAACGCTATTATCGGAAATCAACCAAAGGAACAAGAATTATTTAGATAAATAGTTATGAAAGCAAGAGTAAAAAATACAGGCGAAATAGTAGAGATTTCGCCAAGTGGAGTAACAACAGTACAAAGAACATGTACAAAGTATGCCACGAAAGATGGTAGAGAATTACTGGATATGGCTTTGGATTTTCTGCCTAATATCAACTGGGAACAACGACGTTACGAAATAGCAAAGTCGGCAATGATAGGGATTTTGTCTGCTCCTATTGTGGAGGGAGTTAACCCAAACCCAAGCTACAAAGATGTTGCAACGTTTTCTATTAGGCTTGCCGATGCGTTAATCAAAGAACTGAAAGGAAGCGAAGAATGACATATATAAAAGCAGCGGTAATGCAAGCGGATTTATTTAACTTAAAGGAAATTTAGTATGGAAAACAGAATTGTACAATTAAGCGAGTATGAGTATAACAAACTTCAAGAAAAAGCCGAGTCAAACGATACGAAAATCCGTGATTTGGCAGAGAAGTATTACCAAGAACGTGGTGTGTTTCGAATTGATATTAGAGTCGGATTTCAAGACAAATACAACGGAGATACTGTTTACAATACTCATGTTTTCTCACACGAGAACGGCTTGTATAAAAACGACGAATTTAGCCCAATCATCACGGAGAAAGGTCGTAGGAAGATAGAACGGATATTGTCCGATGCTTGTACGGAAACTTTTGAGAATAAATTTGGTGATGCTATTAAATTCAAAAATAGCTATGTAAAAGCATTGGAGAGTTTTTCCATAGCAAGATGGATTACATATACGATAGCATTCAGTGGATGGGGAGTTGCGACCGTATTACTAATAAATAGTATATTATAAAGAACTAATTTTATTATCAGTGTTATCTTTTGTAGTTAGTTCTTGCGACTACGAGATTAGGAAAATACAAAGAAGTAATATGAACAGAGAAATATTATTCAGAGCAAAATGCTTTGGCAACTGGCGTTATGGAAGTTATGTACACTTTGACAAAAAGCCTATCTATAATTGCTATAATTGCAATTACAAAGATTTCATTGTAACTAATGAAGAAGACGGTGAGCATTATTATCCTATTACAGATCTTTCCTCTATAGGACAATACTGGTGGCTCAATGATAAGAACGGAAAGAAAATCTTTAAGGGGGATGTACTTTTTCAAGAACAGGAACTTTTAGGGGTAGTCTGTATATCCAAAAGATATGGTGTATCTATCCTGAAAAAAAAAACTACTTGGTCTTTAATAAATTTTGTTTTAGATAGTGATTTTGATGCAGGTGTATTGTCTGATATAGAAGTTAGAGGTAACATCTACGACAACCCCGAATTAATGAAGTAAAGCGTATGGAACATACTCACGCAAGCCTCTTTTCGGGTATTGGTGGAGCAGAACTCGCTGCCTCGTGGATAGGCTGGACTAATATGTTTCATTGTGAAATACAAGAGTTTCAGCGAAAAATTTTAGAGTATTGGTTTCCCAAAAGTATTTCTTATGAAGACATTACAAAAACTGATTTCACCAAATGGAGAGGACGCATTGATGTCCTCACAGGAGGATTCCCTTGTCAACCATTCAGTGTTGCCGGTAAGCGAAAGGGAGCGGAAGATAACCGCTACCTCTGGGGTGAAATGTTACGAGCAATACGGCAAATTCAGCCCACTTGGGTTGTTGGTGAAAACGTTAATGGAATCCTCTCAATGGTACAGCCCTGTAATGCGCTTAAAGTGGGACGCACGGATGATTTATTCGAAGAGAATTACATATACAGAACAGAGCAACAATTCACTATTGATGTCATCTGTGAAGACCTTGAGCATGCAGGATATTCGGTCCAGCCGATTGTTATTCCGGCTTGTGCCGTCGGAGCACCACACAGAAGAGACAGAGTATGGATTGTTGCCCACCGTACAGACGCAAGGGCTGAAAGTTTGCAACAAGAAGGGCAAAACGGAATTTCTAAGTCCTCTATTGCTGCCAACACCGACAGCAATAGACAAAGGGTCAGGACGCATAAACAAATCATTGAGCAAAAATGCAACAGAGCGACCAACATTGGCAAAATGTGCAAAGATGCAGCTTCTGCCAACACCCAATGCTTCGGAGGGAACGAAGTGGACAACAAAGTACAATGCAAACAGTCAAATGGGGAAAGGACTGACGGCAATGGCATGTTCAGGATTTCTTTTAACACCAATGGAAAAGGATGGAATGCGCTCAGGTATGACGATGAATGCTCTGAAAAAACACGGCAAACCGAATGCCAATTTGGCAGAGCAGATTGCCCACAAGATTGGTGGCGGGACTTCCCAACTCAATCCCCTGTATGTAACGGAAATGATGGGATACCCTTTAGAGTGGCTGACCTTACCCTTTCTTTCGCAAAATGGCGAAGCAAAAGCATCGAATCGTTAGGAAATGCCTGGGTACCGCAAGTTGCATTTGAGATTTTTAAAGTGATAAATAACATAGATTATGACTAAGAAGATAATGTTTAATGACAAGTACTGCCTTACGCAGGTGGTGCTGAACGGAACAAAGACAATGACAAGGCGAGTGTTGAAAAAAGATATACCGCTTGGCAATTGGGAAGAAACAAAGAAATATCTTCCTTATAAGGGTGGCGAAGTGATAGCAATAGCGCAGCCATATAAGGATATTATCGAATGTATGGCGGAATACAACGATATTATAATCAATGTAGATGGCTCGATAAATAGAGAATTTCAGGCTGGATGGAAGAATAAAATGTTTGTCCGTGCCGATTTGATGCCCCACCACATCAAGATTACAGATGTGCGTATTGAACGCTTGCAAGATATATCAGACGAGGATATTATGCGTGAGGGTGTTTGGCAATTTTATGACAATAAGGATTTGTTTTATGTTTCCAAAAATATAGGAGATGCCCACACTGTAGCTTTTCCAAGTGCATGTGAAGCCTTTGTCTATCTCATTGACAAGGTAAGTGGTAAAGGTACATGGGAAAGTAATCCGTGGGTGGTTGCGTATATTTTTGAGTTAGTAGACTAACGAATCATCACGGAAAAGTCACGGAAAAGTCACGGAAATTATACGCTAATAAGGTGAAACGTAAAAAGTAAATATTATGGATATAAATACAGCGGAAAAAGCAAGAGGCCTGTTGGAAACCCTTGCAGACTTAAACAATGGAACTGTTTACCTTGATTTTGAGGGAAACGAAGCCGATATGTGGGAGGAAGAAGCAAAAGACTTGATACCCTGTCACGAGATTTAATTGTAAATTAAAAATTAGATTATGCAAACAACAGTATTAAAAGAAGTGATTGCGTTCCTATTTGGACGCAAGTATTATGCGAACATCGTAGCAACAAAAGGGACTGACAAGACCGAGATTTGTTCGTACATCTTCACCTGCAAAGAAGATGCTGACAAGCATCGTGACGGATTACAGACTACACGGTCTTTTATTTTTATTGAGACAATATCGTTCCGCTCTCGCAAAGAGTATTAAAAGATAAACCGCACATAACCTTTATGTGCAATATATTTGCAGAATGATGAATATTCTCAAAAAGATACAGAACTGGTATTGGTCACTTAGATTATATGTAATCTTAGACCCTGCAGACAATTCTGTTACACTATCTAAGAAGCTTTTCAGCCATATCCGTAAATATTCGGATACGGCTGAGAAAGCCGTTGTATTCGTATTTTGTGTGTCTGACAGTGGACTGTTTGCTTTTATACCTAATCCAAATATTGAGAAGCCTACACAGCTTTGTGATATACAATACAACGATAAGTATAAATGTATAGGTTTCGAGACTCTCACCCCATCGGTTGGACGTATTTTTTATGATTACAACTTACCTGCTGAAAGCAAGTGCAAATTGTCTGTATCAGTAAAAGAAACTAACAACAAACTATATTATCAGATTGACAAGCCGTCTAAACATGAATAAAGAGATAAAGTATAACGGACTATCAACAGTCCCACCTGACAATACGTGTCAAGATGGAGACTCTGCTATGTTGTTGAACCTCATTCCTGAAGATAGTGCATTAAAACCTATGTCGGCTCCAAAGATGGTATTCAACCTTGGAGAAAACCACAGTGTTGTATATGTGCATAAGGCTACAACCTATACACATTATATCATCATTAATACTGCTAACAAGAAACTGCTGTGGACTATAGACGGTAGCAACTTCACAGACCTGTATAGTATAGGTGACAAAGAGTTGTATCAAGTAGTTGGAGTAGGGAACACTCTTATAGTCCTTACAGATGCTGGTATGTTCTACTTCCTTTGGAAAGGTGATACTTCTGGTTATCTATTCCTCGGCAATGATATTCCTGAATTGCCTATTTCTTTTGGTTTGCAGGGTGAGATGCAGCGTACTGATGAATTTACTCTTGAGTTTGATAACCTTAACTGGGAGACAAAGACAAAGGGAGATGGAGGTAGCTATGTTAGCTACAATGAGTTCTCCGATGAAAACAAGAAAAAAATAACTTCACAAGTGTTGGCTAAAGTAAACAAATTCATAGCTGACAGGTCAACTAATAAAGGTAAATTCATATTTCCTTTTCTTGTAAGATATGCCTATCGTCTCTATGATGGTAATCTCATCAGGCATTCTGCACCAGTCCTCATGGTATGTTCTACAAGTTGCGCTCCTATTGTCATGTGGCGACATCTGTATGGTAAGAATGGTTTGAACAGAGCTGATGTTCGTGTTGTAGGAATGTTACACTCTTTGGACTATGCTGTCATCAAACAGAGTGATTTAGATTTACTGAAAGACTGGACTGATATTGTCAAATCTGTTGATATATTTATTTCAAAGCCTATCTATACGTACGATCAGAATGGCGAATGTGATAAATTCTTTAATTACGACGAGTACGGTGATGATACTTGGGGATATAGTATTTGCAAACATATTAATCAAGCTGCAGATAAAACCAAATATCCTTTGCGCTATCAAAAGAAAGATATGGGCTACCTATATCAAATGACATTTGATAAAGATAATCTCGGCACACGTCCTGGCGGTATACTTGGACTACCACGCAAGGACACCTCTACCGTAAAGGAAAATATCCGTAACTGCTCAAATTTCTACTTTCTCGAAAGTATCAAGATAGAACAGCTTACTACAACACGCACGCTTCTCAATATAGAAGAAGACTATTTGCAGTCCTTAGTCAATAGAGAGGTGATGACAGATGACTACGACAGTCATGATAAGATTATACCTAAGTACGCATTTGAGTATAACTCACGCATCAATATCACCAGCATCAGAAAGAAACTATTTGAGGGATTCAATGCTGGAGCAATGATGCCATTTACTGATGGATATATAAAGCATTGGTCTAACGCAGAATCTACAATGTCAGATAGAAAAATATCAATTTCCGTATATGTATATATCAAACAGGATGGAAAAGATATTGTCGTAAATGGTACAGCAGGAGTGTTTGGTGTAAATAATCCAGTGCTATTCATTTACTATCCAAATGCAAATGCTTACAAAGCGGTTGTTAATTCTTGGGATTACTTTGGAACTTTCTACGAAGTGCCACTTGAACGGCATGCCTTTCTTAATGGTTCTTTTTATTATGGTGGTTGGAATGACTTAGAAGAAAAGGTGAACAACTTACCATCTGTTTCTACTGATGTAGAAAGGACTGTTGAAAAACCTAATAAGATATACACCTCCGAAGTCAATAACCCTTTCTACTTCCCTGTCACAGGCATTAATACTGTTGGAACAGGTAGGATTTTAGGAATAGCAACCGCCGCAAAAGCTCTATCGCAAGGTCAGTTCGGGCAATTCCCACTATATGCTTTCACAGATGAGGGAGTATGGGCTTTGGAAGTCAATTCTACTGGTGGATACTCTGCCAAACAACCTATCACACGTGACGTGTGTCTATCATCAAAGAGTATCACGCAGATTGATTCAGCTGTTCTATTTACAACTGATAGAGGTATAATGCTTCTGCAAGGTTCACAGACAATGTGCATCTCTGATATTCTCAATGGAGAAAATGCAGTATCAGTAACGATGTTACCTAAGATAGATAAAATCTTAGAACACGCAGACTTGTCGAAAGGAACTCTAAGAATATTACCTTTCATGGATTTTGTACGTGATTGTCGAATGATATATGACTATGAGCATCAACGAATCATCGCTTACAACAATAGTAAAGAGCATAATTGCAATTATGCTTATATATTCTCACTAAAGTCAAAGCAGTGGGGAATGATGCAATCTAATATTGCAGACAACGTAAACTCCTACCCTGATGCACTTGCTGTACTTAATGATGGCAGCCTTGTTAATTTCTCTGATAAAGCCGACGAGGTTTATAAAAGTATCGTTGTGTCACGCCCAATAAAACTTGATGCTTATGACATTCATAAGTCTGTTGATACCATCATACAGCGTGGTGTATTTAAGAAAGGACATGTGAAGTCTATTCTCTATGCTTCTAATGATTTGTATAACTGGGTTCCAGTATGGTCATCCATAGACCATTACTTACGTGGGTTTAGGGGAACGCCTTATAAATACATTCGTATAGTGCTACTTGCTAACCTTTCAAATGATGAAGGAATTACTGGTTGCTCGGTGCAATTCACACCACGATTTACCAACCAGCCGAGATAGTTTAGGTTTTTAGTTTATAGGTTAAGATTGATTTTTAACAAAAGGGCAGTTCTACGTGATGTAGCGCTGCCCTTGATTATTACCATGGTTTCAACTTCCTCCTAACTTTACCAATTCTCGACATAAGAGAAGTGCGTATTTTTATTTTTGTATCTCTTAATTTACTTTCCCAACGCTCTGCGCTTTGTGGAAATGTTATGCTTAACCAATCTGACAGAACACTACACACAAGAAACTCATGTATGTACTCTTCCAACATCTTAACCGTAGTCATTGAAAAGTTGTAAGGAAGCATAAGTTTAATAGTGTAGGTATCTGGTTCTTTCAAAATATCATCAAGCACTTCTTCTGTGTCAGGTATTTCTTCTTTTGCGTATGGATATAGTAACTCCACGCATTCTGCATGAGCTAAGTTAAGAATACGAGTAACACGATCTATATTGCCATCTTGAACGATGTCAAACACTTGATGTTTGGCATGTTCTGTATCTTGGGGCATAATATCAGCCTCAACAAAAGAATAGTTACTGGCATCATATAACAATTCTTTGCGCTTGAAAGTCAGCGTTACAACCTTTTTCTGCTGCTCTGCTGCATATTCTTTACAACAAGTCATAAGCATCTTTACTTAATAAGTTGGGCGTGTTGGTCGACTCCGCTTATATAGCGCACGTTTTACATTCTCAAGGCTAACTGTTGAATGCCCTGCATACACCTCTGCATCTTCTTTGTTAGTAATAGCAAACCAATCAGCAAGTGTCATATCAACTAAATAGGAATGTATACCATTACCAAGGCTATCCGCAGAAGCGTTATTGTAATTTGAAGGTAACTTAAAAGCTAAAGTCAATTGCCCATTATTATCAATTTCGCTAATCATACGATTGTTACTCGTACTTCTATCTTCGTAGAGATATTCCCCTAAAAGACTCTTGAGGGAAGAGAAAGCATTTGCAAGGGAACGTCGTATCTGATAACTGTTCTCATCATCATCACTTGCCTGCATATTTGATGCAGCCTGATACGGTTTCTTACCTTCTGCTTCTCTTGCTTGTCCTGTCAGATAAGCCTTGTTTTGAACATCATAGATAAGCTCTCTTACTTCTTCGGTGACCGTTAGGTCTTTCTTGTTTTCTGCCATATAGTTTATTTTTAATATTATTAATCGTATGTTGGACGTACTGGTTTCTTTTTGTAATAAGCCTTACGCATAACATCTTCCATATCCGTAGCCGCTGATGTTGCATAACCTTCTGCTTCATTCTTATTTGTGAATATATACCACTTGCTTGTTATATTCATAACAAAGAAGCTGAACAAACTACGCTGCATACTTTCCTTGAGGTTGTCATCAAAGGAATTAGACACCTCAAGTTCTAATATGTATTCATCATTCTCTTCACGCTCTGAACTTAGTAGTTTTTTTAGACTACCAGCAATCATATTCTTACTCTCATTCCAGAAGCGTTCGAGCATTGTCTTGTCCTCATCAGTTGTAAAGATACGATCGTATGCGTCTTCGTCATTATCCATCTTTGCCCCTGTGTATGAGGTGGTCTTTGCGACCTCTTGGTAAACATCGTTTTTGCCAACTTTAAAAACAACCGTCTTCATACTTCTACCATCTGAATATGTTATAATTAACTCCTATTCCTATATAAGGACGCAACTCTTTACCAGTACACCCATAGCCAATCTGCAAGCCTATCCCCCAATGTTTTGGTTTTTCTCGTATATAATGATTGATTACTTGTGTCTTCTGATAAACAAATATACTGTCAAGTTGAGGCTCATATCCACTTACCCACGCCTTATAGGTACTATCTTCGTACACCTTTTGTGTTATCGGAACCTTCACCTCAACGCTATCCATCACCGTGCGTACAAACTCTTTTGTAATTGTATCCTGACGTACCACTGGTAAGACTGCTGTCCTATACTTAACTATCAAGCTATCTTTTACTATGGGTGTACGATAGATTAACGTATCGTGACGAATAATGGTATCCGTTTTTATAATGGATTTTATGTCAATTGATGATTTGCGTTGTGAAACGTAAACGCAAATTGCGATAGTGAACGCTACAAATAGTAGCAAGGATATTTTCTTTCTCATAGTTCGCTATACTCCTCTTTGGCATTAAAACACGGACAAGCTTTCATCCATTCGTTAGGGGTTATCTTTCCATCCTTATTCAAGTCTGGAGAGAAATCACGATGTCCCTGAATAACTGCTGTAGGGTACTTCTTATGTAGCATCTTCAACAGCGAGCGCAGACTTGCTTTCTGTGCATCTGTGCGGTTATCAGTGGGTTTGCCATTGACATCTATACCACCGATATATGCAACATTAATCGACACCGAGTTAAATCCCCTCACACCATTGCTTACTTTGTCTTCATCAAGAAGCTGTGTAATCTTGCCGTCAGGAGACACTACATAATGATAGCCAGGGTTAATCCAACCCTTACGTTTGAACTCCTGCTTTAAGCCCTCAATCGTCTGTGACTGATGGCTTGCGGTGCAGTGAACCGCAATGTATTGTATATTTCTCATCTTACTTCTCTCTTGTTAATTTTGCTACAGCTGCCATACCTGCTGCTGCCCCTACGAGGTATGGATAAATCTTTATCCACCATTCTGGAGGTGTAGCCGCTGCTGCTGTCATAGCGGTATGAATAGCAACAGCAACAATACTGACACCTGAACCCAATACAACAATATTCTTAAAGAACTTCGGTGTTGTTGCTCTCCACCTGCTTATAATACTTTTAAATGATGCTTTCATTATTCACCGCCTTTCTGTGTTATATGACTATCCATGTTAGGTCGGTCTGCCTTGATGTCGTTAAGGTGCGATACCTTAATGTTTATCTCACCAAGCATCGACTTTATTTCTTTCATATCCTCTTGAGAGCCTACGAACAATTGGTGGTCGTTCATAACCTGTACCTCGAGTATTGATATGCGTTGATTGAGCTGCACCCATGAGCCTGCAACGGCTACAATGATTGAGCCAATAACACCTATCATAGCGTTTCTTATGCCTTTATCCATTGCCATATTATAGAAGTTTTACTAACGTTCTTACTCCGAAGCCTATAGCTACACCCCCGACTGTCAGCCCCCAATCAACGATATCTGTCTTTCCGCCCCACATCTTATCTTTCAGTTCTAATGCTGTCGCAACGCCTATACCAGCATACGCTGCGCAATATAAGCTGTTAGCACCAGCACCGATAAGTACACCGCCGATAAGGTGCTTATACCTGTTACTTTCTTTTAGCCATTTAATTACTTTCCTCATTATGATGTATTTTTGTTTTTTGCAAAATTAACACTGCATTGTTTTCTTTGAAGTTTATCTTTGTATTCACGCCAATAGAGACACAATAAGACTGACGACTAATGTAAGGTAACATATTGCCTCAGCAATAAATGTAGCATTCTCTTTCCAATCCTTACGAATGAAGACAAGTGGGAACAGCACCCACAAGATGAGTAACCACGGCGTGAGTAATGCTACCACAACCTGACTTGCCAATCCGAAGAGATAACCGCCTACATAGTGTAGTACTTTGTTTTCTGTCCGATAGCAAGGAGAAGCTGCTACCATCAACAAGCCTACACTCATCAGTCCTGCAATATAACCCTGCTTAGGCGGCAAAGCAAGAAGAGAAGAGAACAACAAGACTGCTGCTGTCATTGTTGCCCACAACGAAAAGCGAACATCACCTACATAATAGCTGAAACTACTCACACTATCTGGCAACTCCTTTGCTTTCTTTGCTGCAACTATTGCCATTGCAACTGAAAGTGCTACTGAGAAGATGATTAAGTAAACCATGACTGCATATCCTTTTTATAAACCATATCCTTTTCTGCCCACCCCTCTGCAAGCGCATTGGTTACAAACGAAATCGCAGATAAATAAAAGTCTTTCAATTCCTCCTTTGTGTTAAACTGGCGATACTTGGGGGCGCTCTCTTGCCCGAACTTGAACGTTACAGGTAGATTGCCTCCATCCGTAAGCATACACAAGTCAAAAGCTGCTTTGTAATTAAACTGATTCTCTGCGGATAGATAAACAAGGCTTCCTTCGTAGGTAAATCCTGTGAGTATCTTCGCATCAATTAGCTTGTTGACATGTGTTGTTATATCGCCCTTTAATTCTTCTTCTGTAGGCTTGTGCCCATAGTCCTTACGCCAGCAGTAGCCGCTTTCGTCGTTGTCTTTGTCTTTGCCAAAGCCATAGAACAACACGTAATGGTCATCGGACAGCCGTAATAAACTGTCATTGCGTTCTTTCGCTCCGTACACTTTGAAAAATTCTGTATTCATAACTGTTTTATATTTTAAGTTCCGCCCCCTCCTCATGAAGAGGAGAGAGCGGAGGGCAGGGTTAAGCTTCTACCGTAGGACCTGATGGAGATTCAGAGCCGCCGCTTTTCTTCTTCTTCTCGCTTGGACGTGGCTCGACACGCTCATACGATACGTCCGTCAGCGTGAAGTAACGCTTTGAGGGACGGAGTTTCACCACGGGGCGAGTGATATGCTTCTGAGCGTTGAAATCGGCAGCCTTTTCAACAGCCTTCGACTTGAAGGATGGGGTCAGCGAACCGATGTCGCCAAAGTCAACCGACTCACCGCTCTCAACATGTTTCTTAGCCGTCTCGGCAGCCAGGCGCAACACGGCTTCCACCTCTGCACCCGTGAATGTTGTTGCACGTGCCACCTCCTCGCAGAAGCTACGGTGTGAGATACGTCGACGGTCGGTAGGTGTTGCGATGAATACCTTCTTACCCTTCATTGGTCCGACCATCATTTTCTGTTCTTTTAGAAGAAAACTTAAATTCTTTTCCATAATAAATTGAAATTAAAGGATTATACATAACGCCAGAGGATTGTCCTCGTGGCTTTTTCTCTTGCTATTGATGTGATAGTTTTTTACTATGGTGTAACAACGCTGTCATTATAGTGTCACGATGCTGACACCATAGTGAGCGCTTTATTCGCTTATCTCAACTTTTCCACGGAAGGCAAGCCGAGAACAGACGCTCGAACTCGACCGCGATGATGTGGTTAGCGCATCCGCAAAGACGAGACCGCCATCCGCCGACGCACCGCGACACGAACGCCCGACAACACGGCTTCTTGCATGATTATACCATTGTCCATCGGCATAGTTGGATGCCCATCTGCTATCATCAGAGCTTACTCTTGAAGCGATAATGTCACAATAGCGTCCATGTCTTACACGTGCTATACAGTAACTGCTGTCTTTAGTCCCTTGCACAAGTCGTTCTGTCTTGCTGATTGGGTCATAGATATGCCATACAGCGTCTGTCGGATAAGTGTTAACCTCTACCGTCTTGTCTTTCATATATTGACGATAAGACGGTATATTCACGGCAACATTATCTTCCCACTCATAATAAACACCAAAGAAACTCTCAAAACCTAAGCACTTTGTTCCTCTATTATCTTCACGTCTACTATCAGAGTTGCCAATATCATCACGATAGCCTGTAACATCACTACTACCATAGCCATAACCACAAATCAACTGTGAATCACGTGTTCCTGACAATGAGAACCAGAGAACAGCCATCAGCTTAGACATATCATAGTCTATCATCTGATAGCCATTACCTCTGCGGTGTGCAAGATTTTGGAAGTCTTTATAGGTAAACTCCATCTTGCGTACAGGTGTGTTAGTTGCATAACCCTCCTCGTCGTATAGCCATTCAGAAGATGTACGGTTATTATTACTACCTCTCTGCACTGTTGCTCCAGATACAGAACGCAGTCTAAGTAGACTATCTACTGATGCTTGATAGACACCCAATAACCATGGCTCATTGCGTACCCAATCAGGCTCAACGGCTTCTATCTCTGCACTGTCTACTGCAATAGCCTCTAATTCAGCGTTTACATTACTTGACGAGAATACAAACTCATTAGCGCCTTGTGGCACATCTATAAAGACGTAGTCTCCATCGATGAAGTCAAAGGCGGTATTGCCTATTGCAAGATTGTACTTCGATATGATAGTGCCTGCTGCATTCAGAAAACATGCTCCTACTGTGGCATTATTCATACCTGGCCATCTGACCTGCTTCATTCCTGCAACATCAATCTTGTAAACATCTACATTTGACACCTCAGCAAGGATACCAGCACTATCCAAGGTACTTTCGTTTAATCTGATTTTTTCAGACATCACGCCAGTATTAGCTTTCAGCAGGATATCTTTCAGCTTCTTTCGTGTGACACGCTTAGCAGTAGATAATGGCTCCGTTGTCAGACTACTCCATGCAATATATTTCTTCTGATTCTTGAAGTCATTGATACCTTTGTACCACATTGCAGGACAACGCATCATCACGTCAAAGCCGTCGGCAGCCTTATCGGTATAGTCAAATTCAACTCCGTTAGCAAGGTTGTGATAATTCGTTTCTGAAACCTTAACGCCCTCCCACACGTTTCTTTCCGTGTTGAGTTTTCCCTTAACTGGTATAAGCTGCTGTCTAATCTTGGCTACATGTGCGCTTGGCACAAAGTCATTAGAAAACATCTGACCTGTCTCATTGTCGAGGTTACTGATATTAGCAGGGTCATCAACAGTATCGTCAAAGACTATCAGTGAGTATTGCGACTGATGTATTGTCAAGTTTGGATAATACTCTTTCAAAGCTGCAAGCTTGCTATCTTCAACATACTTCGTAAGCGTCCATGTTCCACTTAGACCATCGCAGATGTTAGTGTGTTCCGAGTTAATACCACGTGTACCCATTTCTTTCATTGCAGATAGTGCGGTATCTTTCTTAGAACAATCAACGTCTTTTATCAAAATGGTACTAATCGTAGCACCGGCAGCAACAGCATCTTCTAATATTCTTACTGGGTCTATATTCGAACATCTGTGTATACGCACGCTACTTACATTACTCAAGCCCTCGTAGGTCAAGCCTCCATTAGGATAAGTAACTTTTGGCATACCTACAAACACAATGTCTGTCATACTTGCAGGGAACTGTGCTACTTCTAAAGGACAAGCCTCAGCTGGAGTAAATGTACGCAATGTACTACCCTTAGCAAGGAATGTCTTTAAGCGTGGGCAGTTTTCTGCTCGCACACTAAGCACCTTGGTGTGTTGTATGTCAATCTTCTTTAAGAATGGCATTGCAGGAAGATTGAGAGAAGTCAGAACGCCTGTTGTGTAGGCAGGCGTATAGCTTTCTCCGCCAACAATCAATTCTTCCAATAGTGTGCAAGTACTGATGTCGAAACCCTCTTGCTTTGGTGTGCAAGCCGAAATATCAAGCACCGACAATTTGTCTGCACCAAACACATACACCATCTTGCCACTCTCCTGTGCTGCGTTGGCTCTTAAGGTGTAAGTCTCACCTGCTCTTAGGTAACAGCTATCTGTAACCGTATCCGCACGGTCTTCACCTAATCCAAAGAAGCCATCTTGCGCTGCTGTTATCTTGATTGAGATTTCTCCCATCATACGTGCTTTGAATGGTGCAGTATATAAGTCGCCTACTTGATAATAGCCGTCACGCAGCTTAAAGCGTTTACGCTGGTAGTCAGGTAAGTCCTCTAAACGCAAACCGTGAAGTGCATAGAAGTAGTTGGCTGCTGCTGTAGAGTTCTGAATATACTTACGTTCACCATCGAAAGAACTGATAACCTTTGCCCAACGTGACAAACGCTTTGTAATCCAATAGTAATAGCAGCCATCAGCACTGAACACTTTTCTACTATTGCGCTCTGTCTTACGCATAGCAGCTGCTACTTCATGTAGTGTAATGGTTGTTGTACCACTATCGTCTATCCATAAGTTTGGTGCTGCATACGTCTGTACGAATGTTACACTATCCCAACCTTGATATAGATGTGAAGTAACGGCATCCATATCCCAAGGAATTGTAAGGCCACAATCATTATCGCTACGATCTACACAGTCTCCATCGTACCAATGATTAAAGTAGGCTCGTATCGTTCCATCTGGCTCCAAATAGAAGGCAATCATCATATTCTTACTACGCTGGTCTACTGCTGCCTTGTAATCGGACGCAATTGTGTAGCAACACAATGAATATGGATTGGCGTACTTATGTACTTCTTGCTGCCATTTCTTTAGTCGATTTTCCTTTGTTCCTGGTACTGACACACCACCAAGTGTAATGTTCCCATTTGCTTCTGTCTGATGTTGGTTACATTGCTGTGAGAACACAAGCCACTTGTAAAGGTTATAAGGGACCTTCTTGCCGGCTTTGTAAAACTCTTCAAGATTGTCATCATCAGGATATCGAGTTTCATAATAACTCATCCAGATGGGTGCTCCTGTTGCAGGGTCAATACGCATCATGTCATCAAGACTGTTCACGCCCTGACCCCAACATAGGCTATCATACTTTAAGTATTCGTAGCACTCTGTTGGATTTACAACTCGTCCTATAACACTCCATTTCTTAGTAGCCTTGTTAAAGGTCATACTGCCAGTAGTGTCTATCCAGTTGCCACCTTGATACTGTACATAGTGGTCATCACTGGTCTTGTACACATTCTGCCAAGTGTAGTTCTTAACATCATCTGCAAGGACTTCTGCAAGCGTTTTGTCGACTGCAACAGGCTTTTCTACAGCCTGTACCTCTCGCATAGCACCCTTACCGTCATTCTCTATTACAAAATGCTTATTACCACAATACTCACTAAGAACATAGATATTTCCTGCAATTAATTGGGTAGTGTCTGCTAACACTTGCGACTTAAAAGCTGTTAGTGCTTGATTCTGTGCTGCTACGAGTTCTATAAAGTCACCATAGTTGAGGCACTTCTTACTATATCCGTTTACCCCCTTGAAGCCAAAGAAGTCGGCATCACCTTTATCGGCATTGAAGTTTGCCTTAGCATGGAAATACGCCTTGGTAGGGTTCTCGGCATCGCTGTGGTTCATTCGGCTATCGGTGCGGAACAAAGCGCATGGAACGCTATCAATGCTGGTGTGTATCTCATACTCACCCTCATTGTACACCTGTGCTGGTGTCATGTACTTTTCACCCAGTGCTATTTGAGTCTCGTTCATCAATTCCATCATAGCACCGTTGTGTGCACCGCAACTATCGGAATAGTCCACCTTAATACAGATGATGTTAGTAAAGTTTCCACCCTCCACAACTTGTATGCGGTTCTTAGCAGCCATTTTCACACACTTATCATACTTGCTAAGTGCATCAGCATTGCCAGGGAACATAGTCTGAATTTCTTCACGTGTATGCAATAAGGTGACAATGGCTATCTTCATCTTACCTTTCTTATTCTTAATAGGTCGCCATGATGATGTTGTGCCTTGATTGGTCTGCGTGATACCGATTATCTTGCAGTTCTGCCAAGGGCGGTCTGGGAAGTAGCAATACCAGTCAACTATCTGTTTTGTTTTCTTGTCTCCATCTTTCGTTTCAAGATAGTCAGGATAGTTTGCTGCAATATCTTCTGCATCTGGATTCTTACAGATAGCACATACCATCAGACCTGCGTCAAGACATTTCTGCATCGTTGGACGGTCTTTGGTCGTTCCCTCTGCGGTAATACTTGCCATAACATTGTTCTGCTCATACTCTCCAATCATCGCTGTGGTATCTGTCAAGCCAACAAGATAGTTATAGCATGCTTGAATATAGTTGTAGTAAGTATTCCATGCTGTCAACTCGTAGAGGTACACATCTGCTTTGTGTCCATCGAAATGAATAGTTGAGCTATGATTTGCTAACTCACCAGCTTTATATGCGACAGCACCAGCCTCATCACCATTTAAGAACACCTTAATAACACCAATACCTCCGTATGGTGCAATCGTAGATGGTTCAAACACAATATCGAAGCGTGTTGGCTTATCATTGACGTATGGCACAAGTGCTGTTGTTGCCGCATCTGTAAGAGAGCCATTAGTCGCTACGATGAGTTCTTCTCCTGTCAGAACAAAGCCCAACTTCTCACCCATACATTTAATAAGGTGTGCATTGCGGTCTGCAACATTCTTGGTCATGACGGTGAATGAGAATGCCAAGCCATTCGTTTCGATAGCGTTCGAAGCAAAAGGTTGATAAGTACACTCTGCTGTTACATCTTCTGCAATACGTAATGCCATACGTCCTTTGTCACCAGCTGTACCATAATCGCTTGTACCGAAGCTATCTTTTACAAAGCCATTAGTTGTGTAGTTTGCACCATTTACATTAATACTTACAGGCAGTCCATCTGATGTGACCGTCTTTATCGTTTTATCACTATCAGCATTACTACGCTCTGCCATACTGAATTTAAGTACAGCACCTTCGGTTTCACTGATAGGAAGTAACGTACCACTAATAGTAACCTTATACGATTCTTTTAATGTGGAATCACCGCTATTAACACTAAAGAGTAGGTTGTCTCCGTCGTGGTAGCCGATAAGACGTCTGTTTATCACCTGTGTAGTATCACGAGCCATCACCTGTCGTGTGATTATCTCTGTCTTGCTTGTTGTCTCGTTGGTAAGTGAAATAACAGCCTCTGGACGTGATGTGCTACGCTGATAAACTGCCACATCAAAAATGACTGTAGCATATAGTTTCTTCTTCCCCTCACTGTCATCACTCCAACGTGCCACTACAATAGGCTTGTCGTAGTCATCAAGGCTACTATCCTGCTGAATGACCATAACGGCAGTATGCAAGATATTACCTTTCACACCAGACGCAACATCTTGACCTTGTATGCGAATAGGATAAGCACCATGCGCTAATCCTGTCGGGTCTATTCTTACAGAGTGTGAATACGTATCTGTAATAACAGTAGTCTCTAACGGCTGCCACGTGCCGTCTCTGAATAATTCAATTGTGGTACGGATACCTTTATCGCTACTATTCTTTGGGAAAGAATACATCAAGATGTTCTTTGCGTTTCCTCCCACTTCAAGGCTTGTGTCTTTGGTGTAGTGTAGGGTCTGCACACTCACGCAAGTTACATCTACGGCTACTACAGATAGGTTCTTGCTTGCAGTATTACCACTATCGTCTACAACTACCATCTGCAAGCTGCCTTGTCCTGCATTTACATAGAGTGGACTCAAATCAAAGACAAAGCTATAATCTTCCAAGGTTGAAGATGATGGTTTCTTTGTGTCGAATGTTGCAACGACTTTCTTTGTGGTACGATCTACAAACTGTACGTTTGTAATACTATTACTTGTTTCTTGATTTCCTGCCTTTGTGATACTCAAGATAGAAGCATGTACGTTGAATAATCCACCAGCTTTACCATACAAAGGATTCTCTTTGAATGCAATAGCTATGGTTGTACCACCAACAGAAGAGCCAGTACCGACAACGAACTGCTGCTCGTCACCTATACTTTCTCCTGCTTCATTCGTCATCTGTAGTTTTACAACACCCTCTGTTTCTGTGTTAACCTTTAGATTGGTTGGGATGTGCTTGTACGCACCTGCACTTGAAAAGGCTTTCTCTTCATTGTTCCTTGGTGTGCCTGTTAACTCCACCTTTGCTGTGCCTCCACCTCCAAAGGCAACCCATGGCTTCAAGTCTGCTGGATTGATGTCTGGTACTTCACGAGTAAATTGGAATGTTGCCCATACGTGTGCTCCATTGCTATCTTTCTCGGCCGTCTTGAAAGTAAGTACTGCTCCGCTTCTGAAATAGGTAAAACCGCTTGCTTGTTCCAAATCTTGGACTGCCTTAATAGCTGTACTCAATGTATACTCAACGTCTGGGCAAAGCGTATTGACGTTGAGGGTGTTTCCTATATTCGTGCCGTTTGCGCCAAAATCTTTCCAGTTACCCTCTTTGTTCCAACTCTCTGTATTGACCCACTGCTTAGATACCCAACCATTATTAGGTGTGTTGAATGTAAGGACGATACCAGGAATCATTATCTTCTCCTTGCCCTTGTACTCGCTAATCTTTTCCAAAGCAACAGAGAAAGTCATGTCTCTATTCTCCATACCTAATAGCTTGTTGACATTCACAACGCCACGAGCAACGGCTGCCTTCTCATCGTCCTGCAATGCTTCAATATCTCTTTGCGAATTGGCAAGGTTCTGTTTTAGTTCTGCACCTTCATTACCAGGAAATGCTGTCCCAGCTGTATAGCCCAATGCAAGGTCTGAACCAATAGGGGCTAATTTCGTCCCACTCCACCTATAGGTAATATTGTCAGAAGAATCAATATATACCTTACCACTTGCAGGGGTGCGACCATCTTTAGAATCAGTACCGTAATTGTCCGCATCAGACCAATCAGCATAATATGTGGTTGTACTATCTTCGTCCGATGTTACTGCTAATACAAACTTATTCTTAGCTCTGTTATAGATAACCTTAGCATGTTCGTCTTTTGATGACTTCTCTGTAGCTTGCTGCTGTGCTGTCAAGCTATCCATGCAACCATCAAACTCTATGACATCATCAACATAACTTGGCAAGTGAACAGCTGGTACTTTGCCATCTTCATCTAAAGGAGCAATACCATTTGCCTTGCCTTTCGAGTCTTTTATAGTGGTTAATTCAGCATTTACATCAGATGCAGCTTTCTTAGCATTTTCGGCAGTCTGCTGTGCTGTCTCAACGGCTGTGCGAGTTTGGTTCACACTATCGCCTTGTGTCGTTACTTGTGTTTTGAGTGCCTTTACATCATCTTTGATACCCTTAACATCTGTCTTCGTAGCGTTAAGGTCACCCTGCAATTCAGATATGTTGCTATTATATTGCTCACTATCCACTGTAGGGTTTCCGCCATTCTCTCCTGTTGCTACCCATGCACCACCATCAGCTACATAAATAGGACTTGGCAAGCTACGTCCAACAATAGCCCACCAGCCGTCATGTGGACGTGGGTATGCCTCACGAAGTTTCTCGACAGTAGTAAAAAGACCCTTGTTGGCTGACTTGACATTCTTAGCCTCAAGCCAACCATCTACTTTACAATTGCCTTTTATATGAGTATTTCCTTGAACAGTAGCATTGCCACCTATGGAAGTATTACGACCTACTGATACGTCACCGTCTAATTGCGTTGTCTTTACAGAACTCATATTAATGCTGATTTTGCTAAATCTGACAACGCCTTGCTTAAATCAGCATTGCCATAAGTTGTTAATACTAATGATGCTATAGTGTAAACTACAGCTTGGTAGCAGCGTTCGCAAATCTCGATACCATCATCTTCATCTATTACTGGATAAGGAAGATAGACAGCTCTACTTACCATAGCATCCTCACTCTTACAAGAATAAAATTCCAAAGCTCTACCCTCTGGGCGAATAGCTATTGCACATACAGGCTTCTGAGGAGTACCACGTATGCCCTTAAAGCGGCTACTTTGCTTTTTGTATTCTGCATCGTCCTCACTGATAGCATTATATACAGCACGCTCCCAGTCATCCATTTGGAATACTACAAGACGCATGAAGTTCTCAGGAAGCAAACACCAACCGCTTTCAAGTTCTTTCCAGTAGATGGCGTCTCCAAAGTTGTTACCTCCGTCAAGTAGGTATGCAGGAGCCGTACTATGTATTCTTTTTACAGCATCTGTAACCTTTGACTTGATAATATCGTTTAAGGAAAGAGTGTCCACATCATCAAAGCCTATCAGTGTTTCACTGGACATATTTTGGTCTATTGCTATGCGAACGTCTTTTGCTATTTCATCAAGACGATATACTTTCATTGTATAGAACTGTTACTTATCCAAACCCTCGAATTCAATGTTATTAGCCTTTGCAACTTCGAGGATAGTCTTAAGGCTACGAAGTGACGTACGACTAATACCCAATGTGTCTGCAAGGTAGTTCTTAGCTTCTCCCAAGTCATTCACAGCAATTTTCTGAATATTGCCGTCCTCTCTCTCTCCTATGGAGGTATACTCTTCACCATCAGTACCTGTTTCTGATGTATTCTCAGGTTCCTCAGTATGGTCAAGTGAAAATAAATCTCCGAAACGATAGTGTCGTTCGATAGCATTCTGTAATTCTTCACTATCAGTTGAAAAGACGCTGCCACCATTTGATAATGCAATAAAGGATAGATGCATGCTTTCTCCACCATCAAGAGTAACGTTAATTGCGATATGCGAATCTGATATATAATGCTTTGTCATGTCTTTATAAATAAAAAGGGATGGGATGTACGAGAATCCCACCCCTTAGTGTTATTAATTATTATTTGCTGTTAGGCGTGTGCAAGTTTCATACGTGCATGTGCTTTAGCATAGCGCAAGTACAGACAACTAACTTCCTGAATAACTACAGCATCGGTGTTACGAATACCGGCTTTCTTTAAGTCAAGAATATTACGAGCCCAAGATACGTGTGTTTTCTTAGACAAATATTCTGGATCAAGAGCGAAGCCACAATCACTCATACCGTTAACATCAAACAACTCATGATGAACCGTGAGCACCTCGCCAAAGTCTGTATCCCATGACTTAAACTTCAAGTTCCAAACTTCAACGGTGTCCTTCAGACGGAACTTGTCACTCTTAATCTTAGAGAATGCAGAAAGCATGTCTGAGCCACAGAGAAGAATCTTACGCTTATTTCCAATACCAGTACCAACAAACAAATCCTTGGTGATATCAACAAGGTCTTCATCTGAAATAACAGCACAATTCTTTGCCGCATCCCACTTTCCAACCTCGATATCCTTTCCTGCCATCCACCAAATACCACCAGTGAACCAAGTATTCATACCTTCCTTTGCGATATGCTTGATAACATTCTTAACACCAAACAGGTAAGTGTTCTCCATTGCAAGGCGCATGTCGTAGATACCATCCTCTTCCAAATCAGAGAAGTTCCAGTTCACCTCCTTTGAAGCAATCTTATCAAAGGTTGACTGTTCTACTTGAATCATGAAATTCTGACAGTACTGGGTCTCTGGCATTGGAATATTATTGAAACGTCCAGTCTGAACATCCAACTCTCCACAAGCCTTACCCATTCTAACAAGCGTAGCTCCACTCTTTATCTCTGGAACAAAGATTGGCTGCTTAGAGGTGTTATCCATAGAGCCATTAACAGCATATACTGTAGGGACGTTTGTTGAAGCATCCTTACCACATACACACAGCACAAGGTCAGGAATATTACTACCAGTATATGCCTTGCCAGTATTAGGGTCTGTTACACCCTTAACGCCAACTACACGAATAGTATCGTCAAGTGTAAACATATTGGTGTCGCTCACAGGAAGTGACGTGCTGGCACCACTGGTCATAGCCTCAACCTTCTTTGTAGTAGTACACTTAATCTCACGTGTTCCAACAGAATAATACTTCACCTCAAATGAGTCACAAGAACTTGATTTAGCATAGCGACTAATCTGGTCCACTGGCGTAGCCATAGGACGAATCTTAACGATACGCTGGTCTACGTCGCTCATGTAGAAGTTTTCGTCACCATCTGTACGTCCCTGCGTTTCTGTCGCAATACCATCAGTGCCACCAGTGCCCTCTGCGCCTGCATTTGTTTTTCCTGCATCTGGAAGTGCGGAGGCGTTAGCCATCAGCACGCCGTTTGACGCTCCCATCACAATAGCCAACAATGTTAGCATAATGCGATAGAGAAAACTCGAACTTTTCTTAATTTTCTTCATTCTTCCTTTTGTTTTGAATTATTAATAGTAAAATTTGTACTTATTTGTAGGCTGTACGTTTTTCGCCACCTCGCTCCCAAATAGACTGAGCTCCGTCGTAGCGACTAATAGCACCAAGGTCTGGCATTTGTCGTTTAGAGCCGCTACCTCCGTTCTTACCACTAAGGTTAGCAGTGCCATCATTGCGGGTCTTTTTACGAAGCTTTTCATCAATCTTTGCATTACGTCCTCGAACTTCGCCTTCATGTGCAGCTTCCTCAACGTTAGCATCGTGATTGATAGCTTTAGAAGCCATTTCAATACTCTCACGTGAGAACTTACCAAGAATTCCATCTTTCATGATGTTTACAAGGAACTCCATTACTTCGTCGACCTGCTCGTCACTCCATCCCTTTTCATCTTGAATCGCCTTAATCGTGGAAAGCGTCTCAGAAATATTTTTTTGATACTGCTCTTCAAAGTCTTTCTCTTTGGCAACACGTTCTGCATACTCTTGACTTGCTTTAGCAAGTTCTTCCTGCTTATCAGGGTCTTTCAACTCTTCTACAAAGTCGTCTCCGAACATACGTACCAATTCTATGGCAGGGTTGCCACCTTTACACCAGTTGGTGAGGAAAGAAGCACTGCGAGGATCACTTGTAAAAAGATCTGAGAAAGCCTTTTCACGCTCCTTATAGCCATTAATTTCCTTTTCGTATCCATCGTAGTCATCCCCGATTTGACCATATAAAGCCTCTTCGTCATCAAAGTTATGATCAGGATACTTCTTGCTCATCCTTTCTCTAAACTTATCACGATTACTCTTAACTGTTGGATTTTCAGCCATAATCTTATATCTCTAAATTTATGATGGTTGTTTTAATGCAAAAATAGGATACAATTATTATATAAATCGTTTAAGTTTTTACGTTCTTTTTTATAACTTTGGAACATAGATAAAACCGTTATGAAACATCGAGGTTCCACTATGGAGTATGCTGAAGAGCGCATGAACGATATAATGCGACTATATAATGAGCATATATCGTCATGCGAATATATCAGTATTCCACACATTTGCGAACAGATATCCAATATGCCTTCTCGGAGATTTTGGGTATCAGAAATTTGGGCAAGCAAAATAGTAATGGCTATAATAAAAGGTAAACACCCTTATTATAAGATGCGCCCTTTAAAACGTGAGATGTTTCATGAAATACACAAACGTGTTGTTGAACTTAAAACAAAGAACCCTCATTGGTCGATAAACAAGTGTTGTGAGATAGTTGTAGCACAGCCTGCTCCTAAATTCTATTTAAGTGCTGGCAGTATTAGAATTATGATATGCAAAGAGAGAAAGAAAAGATACGAAGAAAGAAAGAAAAGGTTACGTCATTGCTTTTAGCAGTAATAGTAATAGCTCTATCCTTATTAAAGCTTTCTGACTTGCACAAAGTCGGCATCTACGCAGGAGGTTCGTGGGTAGGAAGAGGTCTCTACCCTTTCTTTCATTCGGGTATCATACATGCTACCCTTAACGCTTGGTGTCTTATCAGTTTAGTTTTTATCTACAATATCAGATTGCAAAGGCTAATACTTGCTTATATTGTTGCCGTAACATTCCCAATAGAAACACTTTCTCAAGTCTTACCTATTTCTGCGTTACCAACTGTTGGACTATCTGGGATTGTGTTTTTTCTCTTCGGTTCTATTTCGTTAGAAGTACGTAGGAAATTGTACTATCAAGCATGGATGGTGTTCTATCTTATTATCGGCTTTGTATTCCCATACACAAATGGATGGCTCCATCTGTATTGTTATTTATGTGGTATATTATCATCTCTTCTTAACTATCCGATTGTAATATGCAGAAAGAAGTAATCAACATATTAAAAGAGAATGATAAACGTAATGCTGACGTTTACCAAAAGTTTGACCCTATCAGCGGTATAGGGTCTATTGGAGAACGTGTTGAAGTACATATAGATGGTTTCCCATTAGAAACACAGTATATTCCTGTTGAAATGCTTAGCATTCCATTGGTAAAACTGCTAATAAGCTGTGGAAGTATAATAAAATTCCTAACAGAAGAATTAGAAGTAGAATATTCTGAGGAAGATCGTCTTAAAGTTATAGAGCAATTTGTACGATTAAGGTGCCGCTATGACTTTGCTTTTTGGGCAGCATTGTATGTTTACATCAAAAACAAAGGTGGTGGAGACGATGTGTTATTTCGACTCACACGACCTCAAAGGAAGTTTGTAGAGCGACTTGAAAAGTTGCGCAAAGCCAACAAGCCTATACGAATAGTTCTACTAAAGGCACGACAATGGGGAGGTTCTACAACTTCTCAGCTATATATGGCATGGCTTCAGCTCATTCACAAGGTAGGTCTTAACTCGCTAATCATCGCTCACCAAGGTGCTGGTTCTGATGAAATCAAGGATATGTTTGACCGTATGATTAAAGCTTATCCTATAACTATGCTTTATAAACTGGGTGAAACCTACAATGAAAATGAATCTAAGTTAGTAGGTGTAGGACACTCTGGTTCTATTCATCGTGTACCACAACGTAACTGTAAAATAAAAATTGGAACAGCGGAACGTCCTGACTCTTGCCGTGGTGGAGATTACAACCTTGTACATCTTTCCGAGGTAGGACTATGGAAGACGACGGATGGTAAGAAGCCTGAGGATATTGTGCGCTCAGCTTGCTCTGGAATCTTACTGAAGCCGTATACAATGATTGTATATGAGAGTACGGCGAATGGTACTGGAAACTTCTTTCAGCGAGAATATGATGCGGCAAAACATGGTACTTCACAGTTTGAAGCAATGTTCGTTTCTTGGTTTGACATCGAACAGTACTCGCTATCTTTTGAGAATGAAGAAGAAAAGGCAGACTTTGCCGTATGGTTATGGAAGAACCGCAATAATAGTAATATCCTGTCAACTCGTGCCGAGAGCGGTAAGTATCTATGGTGGCTATGGGAACAGGGCGCAACATTAGAAGCAATCAATTGGTATGTGCAAGAGCGTGCTAAGTATAACGAACATGCTCCAATGGCATCAGAATATCCATCTGATGATGTTGAGGCTTTTGTACATTCGGGTGAACGTGTCTTCGATAAGTATAAAGTTGATGAGTTCAGAGCGTCATGCAAACCGCCTAAGTATATTGGAGATGTTTATGCAGATGGTGACTCTGGTAAAGATGCACTTAAAAATCTTCGCTTTGCAGAAGACACGCAAGGTTTACTATGGATTTGGGATTTGCCAGAGATTGATGACAAAGAGGTTGTTACAAATAGATATCTTACAATAGTTGATATTGGTGGGCGTTCGAAAAAAGCCGACTGGTCTGTTATATTAGTAATCGACCGTCTGTTTATGATAGACGGAGATAGACCTGAAGTTGTTGCACAATGGTACGGACATATTGATATGGATATACTTGCTTGGAAAGCTGCACAAATAGCAGCATTCTATGATAACTCATTACTTGTTATCGAGAGTAATACACTTGAGACACATGACAAGGAAAGACAAGTGGACGGAGATTTATCACACTTTATTCTTAATCAGATTAAAGATGTCTATCCAAATCTATATGCACGTAAACAGACAGAAGACGAGATTAGGGAAGGTCTACCTCGTAAGTATGGTTTTCACACCAACATTGCAACTAAGCCAATGATTATATCAACTTTGATTAAGGTTGTACGTGAACATTTATACATAGAACGTGACGAGCGCTGTTTAGATGAATATGTGGTTTATGAAAAAAAACAGAATGGAGCCTTTGGAGCTATTATAGGAAAGCATGATGATTTGTTAATGACACGTGCTATTGGGCTTCACATTTGCTTCTTTGAAATGCCCATACCAACTATTGTGCTACGTGTCAAGATGCGTATCCCCAAAAAGAAGAAAGCAGTATCAGCTGCAACAATATAAGTTTAATTTAATATATAATAAGATGATGAATGTTTTTAAAAAGTTGAAAGCTTACCTACGCTATCGTGAAGCGGTAAGAAAGGCAAATGAGGCACATGAGAGAACTGGTGAACGTTATTATGTCATGCCTGCTTCAGGTACAAAGAGAGCACTCCTTGTCATGGATAGATTTAACTTCCGTCGGCTAAAACACAAAGGCTATATCACCAATAAGGCTTTTGTTGCTGACCTTGAAAGAGAGTGCTTTTATGCAACCCCATATAGAAATGGGACAGCTGAGATGCCAGCCTCTGTTATTGAATTGAAGAAACAGCAGTATTACTCTTGGTGCAATGGGAAGATACAACATAAAACAAAGTCTTGAAGGCATTGCAACTCTTACCAATGACCCTTTAGCGGTAGAGAATATTCAAACGAACGTGAACAAGAAAAAGTAAAACAAAAGGCGTAGGGAAATCCTACGCCTTTTGTTATGCAGCTTGTAACGCTTGATATAGCTGGTCTACAGCTTGCATATTAGCTCCTTGTTGCGCTTTTTGTATAATCTGCGGTGAAACACCTTGAGGTAACTGTCCTTGCTGCATCTGTTCTTTTTGAGATTGTAGGCTTTGCAGTAGATCATCTGCAAATGGGAAGTCTCCATGTTCAAGCAGTTGTTCTACACTGATAGCTTGAGCTTGCCATAGTTGCATAAGGACATCATTAGCAAGTTGACGATATGCTGGTGTTGTTGTACTTTCGGTGATAGACAAGTCAAATTCAACATCTCTAATTTTCTTTGGGTCGTATTCAATTTGTGCTCCACTTTTTCCTGCAATATTAAACACACGTTTCCCATCATAGAATTGCTGTATATTCTTTACATCCTTGTAAGCTCCATCTATAACAAAATAGGAAAAACACTCTAACATATCAAGCAATGACATTGTAGAGTTCTGAACTTGCTGATTATACATTGATGCACTTTGTCCAGAGAAACCAGGCTTACCCTGTATAGCTCCATTCACACCTGATATGTCCTCAAAGAACTTAAGCTGTAAATTGAGTAATTCAGTAATGCCAATATTAGTAGAGTTATTCGCTACTTGATGTGGCATTTGTCCTGTCTTAGATGGTTTAAACACAATGACTCCGTTAAACTCCGCCCAACTTTCAGCAATATCTTCCATGCTAACACCATCAGGTAAACAATCTTCTGGCATCAACAAAACGCCCTTAGCACTCGCTCTCATTATCCAATCATATAGCGTAATGAGTCGGTTAGTATACCTCTGCTGGTCTATTACGTCACTAACAAACGAATGAATCTCACCATCTATGAATGGATAAGCTTTGAAGATATAAGGGTGACTTCCGTGTTCAAAAGGAGTCTCTCCTTCTTTAAGGATATGTCCAAATGGGGAAAGATAATAGAAGTACCAATAATCATCCATGAACCAAGTAGCTTTGATAAGTGGGACTTCTTCTGCTGGCATTCCTGAAGCCTCTGCCATTTGCATACGCTGCTCATTTACCGAAACGACATCCTTGTAATAATCTTCTTCATCTATTTTGTAAATATCGCCATTAAGATAGTCGTGGCAACGATAGCGCGGCTTCTGTTCCTTGCGCCAAACTTCTATAACACGACATCTTCCAGGCTCACTTGTGAAGAGGAAATCAAAATTGTCAAGTCTACTATAGCCAAACTTCTCTGCGTAGCTTGCTATATATTCTTTATCATCTGCCCATTTATAAATCTCCTTTAGTTTACGATAATCTTCTGGAGTTTCAGCAAACTGTTCACAGAGTTGTCCAAAGCTAATATCGTGCACCTCTCCCAAGCAACCAACATCCCAACCACGAAAATCACGCATATTGTTATCGATAAAGAAGTTATTGGGTTGAACATAATCCGTCCAGCAATCTTCCTTACCGTTACGCCATCCATAACTTTTGCGATGTACAATAAAACCTGATATCAAAAACTCTTCCATTGTACGTGCATATACCTCGCTCATTCTGTTAAGCTGCATATTACATTGCAGAATGGTAGACATTGTTTCTCCAAGTTTTTGTTCATCTCTATCTCGTGCTACACATGTAGGCTCTTTCGATTGTGAACGATATACACCAAGTACATTACGAACAAGCCTTCTGATAAGATTGTTCTTTAGCGGAACGTTACCTTGCTGCTTGATATACTCTTCCTCTGTCATCGTTTTGCCATCGACGCAAATCTTATCGTCCCATTGGTCTCCGTAGGTGTATCTCTTGTTCCTCTGTCTATCTTTTCGGAACTGATCCATTTCGTTCCAATAGTGTTGAGCTTCTATCAGCACGTCAAAAGCCCTACGCCTCTCAAAATTGTTTGCACGAAAAGCAACCGTATCCATTTCCCCATTTTTTGTATTTGGAGTAATACGGCTCATCGGTATCAGCTTCTCCTTTTTATTTGTAACAGTATGCATATTGAAATCCAATTTAATAGTGTAGGCAAAGATAAGCAATGCTTACACTATCATAAGTTTAACTATTTACGTGTCTTGTTCATTTCTTCAATCATCTCTTTTTTTAGTTCTGTAAGCTCTTTCTCAATTGAGAGATGTTCTGCTCCATCATTAGCTTCTTTCAACTCTTTATAGAGGGCATCAATATCCTTGCTATAGTCTTCGAAAATCTCATAACGAGCAAACTCTGGAGAATTATATAGAAAATCAATCTTATCAGCATAATCAAAGAGGCCTTTGTCGGTATCATTCTCATAATGCTTCATTCTTGCCTTTAAGACATCATGCTCTTCTTTAACACGCATATACTCATTGTTGATTGCACGTGCCTCTGTGCGCTCATCTCCATTCTTTAAGATTCGATTGAGAAGTAAGAAATCGCGTGGGTCATACTCCCTATCCCCGGCTATAGTCTCTGCGCTCTTAGAAAGTTTATCTATAGTGCCAGAAACACCACCAAAATATCCATTAAGGAGATATTCTATCTGCGCTGGATTGATATCAATAGACCCCTTAGTGTAAGCGTCTCCTCCTGTAGCCCCATTAAGCGTCTTAGCTATTCCAACAAGATATTTGTTAGCGCTCTTGTATGCTTTTGTCCACTCTGGCATGTACTTATTATAAGGAGTGTCTTTATAGATAGGCATACCTGTCCAACCCTTATTGCTATAGACTTCTGCAAATGGTTTAACAGCACTTGGCACAAATGCCTTAACACCGCCTCCACCTTCTAAGAAGTCAATAGGAAGAACCTGAGTTGCTTGTCCTGCTATCGCCTTACCTAACTCTGAGCCTGTGAAATGTTCCTTTCCACTCATAGCACTTACCATAAGTTCACCCATGCCATAGATTGCACGATACTCTACAGGCAATGGTATAGATACCCATTGGTCTCCTATCTTAAACAAGATATTGCTACGCCTTACATATTCAGGCAAGTTCCAATAACTATTTGCATCTGCATCATCATCTCCGTCTCCCATTCCTATGCCTGCAATTACAGCACCAAGTAAGAACATTATAGCTGAAGCTGTAAAAGCCTTAGTTGGATGTTTCTTAAACTGTCTGCCAAAGTTTGTTGTACCTTGTATTGCAGCATTCCAGAATACAAATCCGCTGCGTCCTATACCCGAAACAAAAGCACTGGCAGTACCGATTTTAGTCTGCCCAACTGCGTTCATAAATTTCGCACCACTACCTTTCTTATTGAAGTTTACAGATATTTCTTTTGCATCGTAAATAGAACGTTCTACGATTCTACCCATCTCACGTGACGTAAGGTAAGCTGCAAAGCGTGCGCAGTTCTCAACAGCACGATTATACTCATCAAGTTTTTCTCCAAGTAAATTAAAAGCCTTTGTAATACTTAACTTACCATTAGCACGCTTCAACTCTCTACGAATATCATTCTTATGCTGCTCGATATCTCTCACATTAGCATAGCCTGTTTCGCCACCATTCATCATAAACTGATAGAACATATGTTCCAGTTTATTATTCATATCAAGCGTTCCCTTTCTATGCTTTGCAAGGAGCAGTTTTAATTGTGCAGGGTTGCAACGTGCAATGTTTCTATGGAAACGTAATGCATAGTTTGGACTTTCTTTCACCCATACCATTGAATTTGCATACAGCATATCCCGAATAAAGTTAGACACAACGAAGTCAGGATTCCTTGTAGTATAGAACGCACTTAGTTGTCTATTAACCATCTCTCCAGCTTTGAGGATTGCACCAACAGCACCAGATGTATCATTGTCTGGGTTAGTCTGCCCATTGAGAGCTTGAGCAGCTCGTGGATTACCATTAAGAGTTAAAACATAATCTCTTCCTCCACGCTTAACAAGTACTTGATGCTGACGCAAGTCACGGCTATCGACAACTCTATAAGGAATATTTGCAGTTTCCTTTCCATGCTTATACTTGTCAGGAGCCTGCTCAGCAAGCTTTTTCATTTTATCTTCAAACTCTTTCAACTTCTGTTCAATATCCTCTGCGGAGTCGTTTTCCTCAAAGTTGTCAGGGAATACAGGTTTCCATTCGTCTGCCACATCATCATATTTTAACCACATGTCACTAATGCTAACGAGGTCGCTTGGATGATTGAGTACAAAGTTAAAGAAGCGCTGTTTAACAAGTTTGTTTCTATTTCCCTGCGTTATAGCACTTTCGGCCATACTTTGCATATTCGCAAAAGGGTCATCTGCTTTAGAAGAGCGTCCCTTAGCAACTTTGATTGGTGCATTGAAAGCGCTATTCTGATGCAAAAGGTATGCATATGCTTCCTCGCTCGTGGTTTCATCAAAGCCACGGAGTGGAATATAGTATTTGTACATATCGCTTATTTTCTCATAAGTATCCTTGTTCATCATCCCACACTCGTAACTTTTAGACAAGATAGCTGCATTTACTGTATTTACCTTATCCCACAAATTGGTAGTGTCATGGGTGTTCTCGTACTCTGATACCATTACTTCCGCATCTACTTCTGCCTCTGTTATATTATCTTTACCTGTTAATGCAGTAAGTCCTGCATAGTCGCGATATTCTGCAAGACCTGCACGTGCGTTCTTTTGAGCATCGCTTAACTTTTCGTTATTAAGGATATCTTCTATCGCACGCTTACGCATGACAGCATTACGTTCCAGACCATGCTTTGCCATCATGTAATCTACAAGTTCTGTACGTTCTTGTGCATTCTTGCAAATCTTAGAAACTTCTGCAAGCATTGGCTTAAACAAAAGATGCGCAAAAGCATCCGCCTCTGCTTTATTCACTGATGATAATCTGTTTTCGCCTAAGTAGGCATTTTCATAGCCATCAATGTCTTCAATGTTAACATTCTTTCCCTCTGCCTTAGTAATAGCATTCATAGCCTCTTTGAGAGCAAGCATGCTATCTTGTAAGGCTTCTTGCGTCTGGAACATAGCTCTATTAACACGCTGCTCGTACTTCTCTCTTGCATTAACTCGCTTTTTCTCTTCAGAATCATCTTCTCTATATAGAATCCCTCGTTCAGCTACATTAGAAGAATCAGTGTCCTGTAGCTCATAGTTCCCAACCTTTAATTCATTTTGCTTTGCTATGTCTTCAGCCTCACCTAATATGCTGCGATATCTATCTGGTTCTTTCATATTTTCATAGCTGCGCCATAGCAAATAACGAAGTTCGTTGTCACTTAACTCTGTAGCCGACCAGCCCTCAAAACCTATACTATGCAACATCTTTAGGAATAAACTTTTTATCTTATTCCATATTGTATAATGAACCCTCTCGAAGTCTGTTCGTTCTGCCAGTCCTGCAAGATACTCTTCTGTTGCTGTACGGAAATCCCAGTTGTTATTTGCCGCTTGACTTGTTATAATGCGTCTTATTTCTGGCTCTACATTCTGATATACGTTATCAAGGAATGTCTCAAAGTGTTCACCAAACAATTTCCTTAGTCCATAATGCGCTACAGCCTCATGTAGCAGAGTCTTCTCTACATCTTCTACACTTGCATGATTAGGGATAACGATGGTAATTTTTCCACTACTCTTAGAATAGAATCCTTTTGCCTTAGCTTTCTTGCCCTGCAAACCGTTACTATCTGTAACAGCTTCAATATTATTAAGGTGTAACCTGTCAGCAAGTTCGCTTATACGACTTATCATGCGCTGACGCTCCCTTTCCGCAAAAGCCTTGCGGTCTTCCTCGGTACGGCTGTTCTTACCAAGCATCTTTGCAACTGGGTCATTAATAAAGCTTAGCTCGTTGTCAGAGAATGAACCTTGCCCAGAACGCATAAGAGTTTCCTCGTCTTCAGAAATTTCTGAAAGTGAAGAGACCGCTTCAACGTGTTTATCCATCTCGGCATATTTCTTCTCCTTTTCTTCCATTTCTTTCTTCATCGCTTCTGTGTACTCTACATACTTTGCTTTAGCTTCTTCAAGTTCATTCTCGAATTCGAAAGGTTTACCTTCTCTTGAAAGGATATGTTCTAAGTCTGAGCGGTAGTGTGCAATATTTTGTTTTGCTCGCTCTACTCTCTCCTTGAAATCATTACCAGTTATAATATTATCGGCAATATCCTCTATTGCATTACGCATCAACGCCCCCTTTACAGGAACATCTTTGAGTCCAAGTTCCTTTTGAGAATAGGTCATTGTACGAACAGACTTAGCAAAGAGATTAACACCCTTAGAAGACATTTCTTTTGAAACCTCGGTATGAATTGTGAAAACAAGTCCATCAATGTCAACGTTAATGGTGCTGCCATAAGTAGCATTGGTTCCATTCTTAACTTTTTCGCTTTCTTCTTTAACCTTCTTGTTATGGTCTTTGAAGAAGTCCTCCATTCCTGCCACGCTATCATACTTATGTTTACCAACAATGATAGCTTTAAGTTTGCCATCAGGGTAGGTATTATTCACAAGTGAAAGGTTCTTCTCGTTCTCTTCCTTTTGAAGCTGAGCATTTTTGATAAGTCCATTAAGACGTGGCTTAGCATTGTGAATATAGGTTTGGTCTGCTTCCCACTGACGTTTGCGACTTTCATACTTACGGACATTCTTCTCTGCCTGATTCTTTAACATAGCGTACTCGCTTCCTGAAAGCTGTGCTACAGTATCTCCGAAAGCGTCTTCCTCTTCTTCAAGTATACGATTCTCCATACTGTTTGCCATGAGCTGTTTACCTTTCATTATACTTTCAGCAATAGCACCCTTAGTCTTTAGTCTTTGGTAAGCGGTAACATCAAGACTATCCTCTACACCAAAACGAAGCACACGAACAGGTTTGTTCATATCCTTATGAATATTTCCTTGTCGTAATATACGCCCGTTACGCTGCGTATAATCCATTGGTCTATTAGGCGCATCAATATGTATAAGTGTATGTAGACGTTCTTGTATATTCACACCTGTTCCGAGTGTAAACGTACTTCCTAAGATTACTCGGACCTCTCCACGATTGACCTTATCGAAGATTTCTAATTTCTTCTTAACGGTCATTCCCGACTTCATTACAACAATCTGTTTCTCTGGAACGCCCGCCTCTATAAGTTTCCTTCTAATATCTTCGTAAAGATTAAAGCCACTCGTCTTATTCTGATAATTATCTGCAAACAAAGCTACAGTACCATTGTAAGAAGCTGTTTCTTTGAGGGAGCGTAAAGTCTGACGCACAGCCTCATTGGTCTTACTATTAGGGTCGTCTTCTGCCGCTTCATCAACTAATCGTGCATCCACAGCTGCTGCCTTAGCTATCCCATACATGGTAAGCGGAATATGAGAATTCTCTTTTTTCTCCTTACCACTCATCTTGTCGTATGCCTCAAGTTCTGCCTTGACATATTTCATAATACCACGAAGTGCTGGTGTTTGAGGTAGATAAAGGTCTTGAGCCTTGTCCCCTTCCATCTTAGGAATTTTATCACTGACTTCACCAGCATCTTTTGTTCGAACCGTGTCAGACACACTTGACCAAATACGCACTAACTCTGGTAAATCAATATAGCCTGCAAAACGATTATTCTCCCTAAACTTTCCACTGGTAGTAAACTCAAGCATCTGCTGAATATTACCAAAGTTTCGCACAAAGTCGTCAAAGTAGTAGATACCATACTCTTTCATAGTTTCAGAAGGCATGAGATAACGCATAAACGTCCAAATCTCTGCTGCTGTATTACTAATAGGAGTACCAGTTGCAAAGATGACGTTACGTCCATGACTCTTTGATAACACGGCTTGCGTTTTTAAGAAAACACCCTGTGACTTTTTAGAATATGAAGGGTCAACACCATTGACACCACGCTGCATAGCTGTAGCAAAACCAAGATGTTTATACTCGTGCGCTTCATCGATAAGCAGAGCGTCAATTCCCATGTCATCGAAATTCTCTGTTTCATCCGTTCTACGCTCAAGCATCTCACGAGCCTTAACCTCCGTATTCTGTTTTGTAACTGCACGTTTCTTCTCTTCCTTTGCCGTTCGCTTCTCTGAAAGTGTATTGGTCAAATTTGCTAATTCTTCTTTCAGCTGCTCAACTTCTTTCTCCGCTTGACGAGTGATTAAATTACGACCTGACTTGTCTGCATCTTTCATCTTTGCCAAGACAGTCAACTTCTCTTCTATTTTATCCTGGATAAACGTCATCTGACGCTCTTCGCTATCAGGGATAAATTCAAAGGTTGATTGAGGAACAACAATCATATCCCAATCGTTGTAACGTATCTTCGCATAGAAGTTCTTTCTTCCTTCTGCATTGCGGTCACTATCCTCAAGCGTAAGAATCTTTGCATTTGGATATAGTTCTTTCGCACTTGCAACAAACTGACCTACTGTTGCATTTTGTACAACAATCATAGGTTTACGTGCTGTGCCAAGTCTGCGCATTTCCATTGCTGTGGAAATAAGCGTAAAAGTCTTACCAGTACCTACTTCATGTGCAAGCATTAACGGCTGCATTGTTCCACGTACAACCGCTTTTGCTTGATGTGGACGTAATGTAATGTTATGAGTAGCACCTCCGAAATGCTCTGGGATATATTCACTTGGTATATCTATAGGTACGTAATTATTGAAAAGGTCATTATAAACCTGCTCCATCTTATCAGACATCTCAGGATTACTCTGCATCTTATTGCGTGCCCAGTCCTTAAACTCCTGTCTTATTTCGTCTATACGGCTTGAGCACGCTTGTGTCGCTTCCTTGTCTGTAATAGTTTCTGTCGTACCATTATAAAGTTTACGTGTCGTTGAGACTGTAATAGTCTTATTTTGGATAGCCGCTTCTATAAGTTCATGTCCCATAACATGTTTACCCAACAAGTCGCTGTGTACGCCAAATGAACGATTTTTTTCATTGTCTGTCCAATGCGGCTCTTTCATAAACCATGTTCCGCCTGCTGCTGTAAACTTGACATCAACATCCGTTTTATCTTTAACATATTCCTCATAAAGTTCTGGTGCAATCCATGATGAGCCTAAGTTAAACTCTATAAGATGTGCAGGTATGCTATTAGGTACAACTTCTTTAAGAGCTTTGATATTACTGTTATACTCTCCATTCTCATTATTCTCCTCAGCTTGCTTCAACTTCTCTCTTACGTTGCCACTAAGATATTGGTATGACACCTCAACCTGTTTACTTACAGGATTCTCGAAACCTAATCCGTTTGCAATAATCTCATGCTTGATTTCTTCCTCTGTCTTCCCAAGCTGATGACTGATATATGGAATATCTATTTTCCCAAACTTATAAACGCTTACCACGATACCATCTTTTACATTCTTAGGCTGTGGTTCCACGCTCTTCTCTACAACACGCTTATTAAAAATGTCTGTCTTATGGAATGATTCTACACGCTTACCGTTTTTATCTGCCTTTTCCTCGTATTTTTCTAAAGAGAATACGTTAGGATAATCGACATCATTGCGTAAAAATGCTATAGAAGTATTCTTGTTGAGATGTCCATATGTGTCTACGAAAGAGTCGTATGCCTTATTCAGCTTATCAAGCAATGGTTTTAAGCCTTCATCGGTTTCGTTTTCTGTCTGATACTTCAAGACATCAGCGAGCGCCTGCTTAATTTCAGTATAAGCGTTAAAGCATTCTTCTTTTGTATGCCCCTTAACTTTATTCGTGTTAAGATTAAGTGGTACTGCTTGGCCCAGTTGAGCCACGCAGAGTTGGCCATCCTTATTTACAAGCATACTTCCCTCTTTGATATCACTGCCAAGCTCTTCATACACATTCACTGGCTGCCCCTCTTGCTTTGTTGACACAGCCTCATCTTTCATCTTTGTAAAAGATTGAACGAAGTTTGATAACAACTTATCTTGCGACTTGTCATTAGTAGGATAAAGTCCCTTTGAGGTAGCACGATATTTGTCGCCATGCTCAAAAGCGAACTCCATCTTACCTGCCATCATTTCTGGGTGTTCAATGAAGTATTTATTGTAATCCATCGAAAGATGTTTAACAACTGGAATATCTACACCCTTAACACGTTTTGTTTCTCCAGTATCAAATTCCACCGAACGTTCACCTGTAACAGTGCTTACATCTATTGCATTTGGCGAAACTTGACCATTAACACGCTTACGAATAACAATGATATCTGATGTAACACCAGTGCCACCGAATGTTTTATTATTCAATCGGAAAGCACCAACAACATCTGCATTACCTTCACTTACAAGCCAGTCACGCAATTTCTGTGACCTGTCAAGTGTACCATTTGAAGATATAAAGATACCGATACCACCCTCACGCAGTTTACGTACATTCTTAGCAATACAGAAATCATGAATATTGTGGAACTTCTTAGAAAGGTCGCCATCTCCTGTCGTGTCGTTTACACGAAGACCTGTAACAAAAGGAACATTGGTAATTGCAAGATCTACACTTCCATTCGGTACTCGCGTCTCTTCAAAGCCTTGTATGTTGACATTAGCTTCAGGATATAGTAAGGAAAGAATATTGCCAGACGTTCCGTCTATCTCTACAGCTTGAATATGACTATTGTCGCTTATATCCATTGGCATAAGTCCAAGAATATTACCGATACCTGCAGAGCCTTCAAGAATATTGCCACCCTTAAAGCCCAGCTGCTTTGCAATGTCCCACAATGTGTCTATAACGTACGCTGGTGTGTAATAAGCACTATTAGCACTCATCACGGCTTGTTCGTAGGCCTCTGCGCCTAACAAACTCTGTAGGCGAGCAGGAATAGAATCTTTGCTCCAGCTGTATGAAGATTGGTTAAAGGCTTTGCCTAAACCTCCCCATCCACTAAACTTTCTGAGAACAGACATTTGTTCGGGAGTTGCTTTTTCGCCACTCTCGACAAGTTCATTTGCCAACTCAATAGCTTTGATATTGGCTTCAATACGAGCGTCAACGGTTGTAGGCGCATAGTCTGCTCCACGCTCAGCATGATTATTAGAAACGTTTAATCTCGATAAGCGTCCAGAGGGTCGTTCAGTGCTGCTGCGCACTTCTGCTGTTCTGCTCTGTACTCGGCTATCTCCTTGTCGCTCAGACCTGCGTTCTTCAGTATTTTTGTCCAGTTCTCTTTCGTTAACTGACCTGCTGCCAGAAGATTCTCGTTGCGAAACTTCATCATTGCCTTTTCGATTTTCTGTTCGAGTTCTTGGGTTATCTTCATTCTCTTTTAATTTAGATTCATTTTCATTGAAGAAGCCACCAAACAAATCACCTGTGGTAGGCTGCTCCAAAGATACATCTTTTTTCTTTGAGTTGTTCTTTTTTATTGGCTTTTCTTTCTCTGCACTTACTTTTTCCTCTTTTGCAGTAATTGCTTTATTTGAGCTGACAATATCCTCATCCGAGTTTTTGTCTTGATTTTCAGAGTCTTCATTATTTATAATATCCTTGCGCATGATTTCTTCTGAATTTTGCGCATAATTTTTCTCTGATTGTGTGTTAAAAATCGCATCAGCAAAAGCATGTGCTTCTTCTGCTGTATTAAATACAAAGCCATTAACACCACGGAAAGAAGAGTAATAACCGTTATGTTCTTTTGCCACCTGCTTACGCTGGGTGTAAACTTCCTTGTCTGTGCGTTCCTTACCACGTACAACCCAGATATCAACATCTTTCTTGTTGTTGTGCTGCTTGGTAATAGAATACGCGTCGTTGTCTACATCTTCTAACTCATTAGTATTACTCTGTTCTTGCTTTGCATTAAATTCAACTATTGCCTCGTTGTTAATCTGCTCAGCTGTTTCAATAGCGGAAGGTGTTAACTGCTCGCCCTCATTGCCTATTGTAGCAATGTCAAAACGACTCACTTCTTCATAGGGGGTCATTTCGTTTGATAACTCTACCATCTCTGGTAAATCTCTTGCACCATTATAGAATGCTTTGAGGTATGGACGAATAGCATCTCCGAGGTCAGAAATCATTTCCTTTGCATAGGCTCCAAAGGCACGTGCGCCATTCTCTATATGATACACTGCCATTTCTGCACCGATAGCTAACATCTCAGGGTCTACACCTAAATTAAGCTGACCCAACTTAGAGCGCATACGCTTCTTTAATTCTTCGTAGCGTTCATTAGATACAAGACGCTTGCTGCCTTTATCATCAATAGGATGTTGTACATTTACATCTCCTTCTGTTTTAACAGAAGAATATTCTGCAAACGGTTTTGTCTTGCGTTTACTGCTATCAATCCACTTCTTGAATTCTTCCTTGCTAACTTCTGTAATGTTGCCCAATCCTTGCCATCCCTCTTCATAATTAGAAAGATATGCTTTCCTTGCGCTTTCCATGTCAGAGAATCCGTACATTACCTTATGCTCATCGAAAGAACCATCTTTATTTACTTGGTCTATAACAAAGACATTGCCCTCTGTTGGGTTATCTGACAAAAATATGTCGATATGATCACCATCAACGCTTTCCGTGCCTCGAATGTATCCGTAGGTGTTATGCATCTCGGTTTTCCATTCCTTGCCATTTGCATCCTTACCACGACGAACACTGCCCTTAGGCTGTTCAATAGTGACATTGAAGCCATCTACCTTAATATGACCTTTCTTGTAGTTACCAGCTTCTTTCTGTGCTTCAGTCGGATTGGTGTCAACCTTTGCCTCCTCTTTTTTGCGTGTACGTTTAGCTTTATCTTCTGCCGCTACACGTTCAGCCATTGCAAACAAATCTTCACTGACAGCATCTTTTTTAGCAGATTTTTCCGATTTTTTTTGCTTTGTATCAGATTGTTTGCTATCTTTGCCAGCAGAAGAAGTGTTTTGAGGAGTTATTACCGAGCCCTTTGTCTCGCCCTCGGCTTTATCAGGGTGAACATAGTCCAAACCTTGCTTCTCAGCCGAAGAAGTAGTCGCATCTTTCGGAGTGCGCCAAATAACACTACCCTCCATCAAAAGCCGTAATATTCTGTTACGGCTTTTTTCTTGATTGGAAACAACGACTTCTTTCCCATCAACACTAACAGTTATCGATGTGAAATAGTAATAACGTGTTCCGTCAGACTTCCTGAAAGACTTTATAAAGATGAAAGAAGATGGTCGTTCTGTATGTGTTCCCTCCTTTGCTTTACTATTTTCTTCTACAATGGCATCTGGATATTCCAACGTTGGTTTTAACATTCCCAATTTGCCATTACGACCTGCTCGCATAAGTTTTGCAAATTGGTTCTCGCCCATTTTAACGTCACCAATAGGGGTGGAAACTATGCCATCTTCTCCAAATTCTTTATCCCAATTTTCTATTGTTAACGGAATTTCTTGTGCTACATCTGCACCCAATTCCATTTGAGCTATAAAATCAGCAGCCTCCTTTTTCGTTAAATGTGAGTTTTCTGCTGCAACCTCTTCTTGGCTGCCTCCACTGCTTTGTCCACTTCCGCTTCTTCCAGTATCTCCTTCAGTTCCTCCTTTATTGGTTTCTGCCCCATCGATATTCTCACTTCGTCCTCTTGGCGTAGCATCTCCATTGCTTCCTGCTCTCCCTTCTTGGCTTGCTGAACTATCGCCAGCCAAAACATTGCTTCTTTGTTGTCCATTATGTTCTATATTTAATGTTTCTTTGATTGCCTGCACAAGCGAACGTGGTGTATTATCAGGCTGCTCGAACAGAGTTTCTTCCTGTGTGCCTTGTATAAGGTCATACAATCTATTGAAAGTACCCTGTATGAGTGACTGATTGTCACCTTTGTACATAGTCGCAAGCAATAATGCAAAGTTATTATATTTTTCAGCAGGAAGATAACTTTCTCCTGTAACATCGTCGAAAGCAAGTTGTCTTCTCCATGCCTCAACAGCTATACGTGCATCTTTATGATTCTTAGCATTCATAAACATGCTATCATGTGACAGAGCATAATATGCCATGATAGAGTCCTGAATATCCTCTATCATACGTTCGCTTTGTGGACTATCATAATCACGATAAGCCGTTGCAAGAATTGCTTTCTGTGCTTTTGCTGGTAGTGCATTAAACATCTCCTCAAGCTGTGTATTACCACCCTCGAAGATACTCTGATACATAATACCCTTGATATCATTCTTCGCTTCTGCAGTAATATTGCCTTTGCTATCAAATGCACTCTTATACTGTGTTGGACTAATTACTCCATTAGTATTTAGCCATTTCAAAGCGTCAATACCATTGCTATCAACAAGCTCTGCAAAAGAGATATTCTCGTCATTAGCTCGCAAAAGAATGTTTGCAAAGTTCTTCATCTTGTCACCAAGTTTCTTAGCAACATTCTTAGGCTTGATACGTTCTGTACCTCCACTTTCTGTATCACTTGCGACGAACTGACCTAATGAAATAGCTTCATCATCGTTCACATCGAGCATATTAACAAGTATGGGCTTATCCATTGCTGCAATGTCTTCTGCTCTTAGACCAAATGTTTCTGCATTATCAATGAGATACTTTTTGTACTTATCGCCTTGTTCCTGCTGATTGTTCCACATTTCACGAAGTGCAGCACTTCTATTATTACCTTGAATAACCTCTCCACGACTGTTCACTGTTGGTGCACCTGTATAAGCTGTAACAGACGATGTAATTTCTTCTGGGCGAATGTTTGCTGCAATCTTACGTGCTGCACCTACGCTTGCATCGTCTTTACGCTCTTTTGGTTGTGCCTCGTCGATAAAGTGCTGTGGATTTCGTTGCCCATTCTTATGACTTGGTTGTAACTGATTAGCTTCAATGATTGCAACGTGTCCTGTTGGAATGTTATCATCATCAAATTTAACCTGCACTTCTTTACCTATCGTTGCGTCAATAGGCTCTTGTCTGTCTACCTTATCCCCATTGACACGCCTGTAACCTCTTGCTCGTGCATCTGGAGCCTTATCTTCTATAAAATCGGGTACGCCATTAAGAGTTTCACGCTTGATGCGTTCCGCTTCTTCTTGCTCTGCACGTGCTTTTTCTTCCTCCTCTTTACGTACACGTGTCATTTCGTCAGCTTTGCGCTGTTCCTCTGCTTGTATAGCGGCTTCACGCATACGATTAACAGCTGCAATCTTCCTCCAATGTGCAAGTGTTTCCTTAGCCTGTTCAATAACTGCAGCACGTTCTTTCTCCGCTGCAATCTTCTCTGCAATACTACCACCACTCTTTGTTTTGGTCTTTTCAGCCTTTTTTACACCAGCTTCCAAATCAGACACCATATCATCGGCAACAGTCTGTGCCATACTCGTGTCACCTTCCGTCTGCTCTACAATAGCATCCCATGCTGTCTCGGGGTCTGTCTGCTCATAAAGAGGCTGTCCAGATTCGTCTTTAGGAATGCGTTCCAAAGCTGTTGTTTGCTGTTGTGGGGCTTTCGCTTCTACCACTTCTACCGCTTCCTCTGTTTCTTCTTGCTGCTGAGGTTGCTGAATTGTTGCATCTTCCGAATCCTCTGCAGGCGCTTTTGTCAGCAAATCAAGTTCTTCAGCACTAAACAGATTTACTTTCTTTCCATTAATAGGCTGCTCTGTATAGACTTCAAACTTACCATCTTCATTCTCAGGGGCAGTTATACTTCCACGAACAATATTTCCATTCTCATCCGTGAACGTAACCTCATCGTTTATATTGTAAGTGTTATTAGAGCTGTTAGTTGGCGCATGCTCTACAACCTGCGTTGCTGCAACTGCTGCTCGACGTGCCTCATCAACCTGCTGCTGAACTTGTGCTTTTGGTAAGAGGGTTGGCTGCTGAGCTCCATCAATATCAACAAGCACCATTTCAGGATTAACCTGTCCTGTCTTCTCATCTATTGCATCACCAATTATAGACAAAGAGTGTTGCGTGCCGTCTTCTTTGTCAATAATTGGATAGGTGTCGCCTTGCTTGAACTCTAATTTACCATCAATCTTGTCAGCCTGCTGCTGTGCAAATGTCTGCCGAATATTGTCCGCTGCAGCTTCTTTTTCTTCTTTTGGATTAATAGGTGCATCCACCTTGAAGATTGCAGAAGGGTCTGCCGTTTCAAGTTCTCCGGTATCGGCATCACGTAATACAACAAAATCATCAGAGTGTTCATGATCAACACCGCTACCATCGGGGAGCATTACAACGTTACCATTGACAATATACACTTGTCTATCATCCACTTTCATAGTTGCTGGATGAATAGCACCAGTATCAAGGTTTGTACGCTGGTCTACCTCAAGGTTACTTTCATGTACTTTTGTGTCAATATCATCTTTCACACGCTGAATCATACCATTATAGGCTGCACGTGCATTGGCATAGTCGGTAAATGCCTGTAGCTGTTCGTCGTTAAACTCATCACTATGCTTCATATAAGCTAAAGTTGACGCACCGCCATCTTTACCTATCATACTTTCAAGGGTGTCTTCATCCCAACCAGTAGTTTTTGTCGCTTGTTTCTTCGCCTCGTCATAAAGAATAGCTGTATTGTTGAGTTCCTTTTCGTCTTGCAAGTTGTAGCCCATACTGTAGGCTTCATCCATAGCATTAAACTGCCCCTCCAACTTATTCTTTGTGTCTTGTGCATTTACACCATGCACTACAGCCGTGCGATATTGATATTGTAAGGCTGCAACCTTTTGAGTATTTGACAAAGATTTATCATTGCCAATTTTTTCCATTACGCTACCTATCTGCTTTTCATCAGCATTATCAATAGCATCCTTATATTCATCCCAACGCTCACCAAAAACAGAACGTGCTTGTGCATCAGCTTTACGCTGCTCATGTGGTGCCTTGTAGCGTTCTCTTGCATAACCTGCTGTGTTAACTCCGCTCATTATACCACTCATCAGAGCTACACTATAGAACGTATCAAGATTAATCTTTGGATTGAACACTCCAGTGTGTGGGTCTGTGTCAAGTGTCATATCTCCATTGGTAACAGCATTGTAGAAATTATTAGCAACTTCCTCGAAGTATTCTCCAGCCATTCCGTTCCACTTGGTTTTCTCTTGGAAATTTTTCCAGGTCTTCGCCCAATTAGATGAACTCATGTGTTCAAAAGCATCAACGACCTTTCCTAAGCCAACCTTACGCATGCCACGACCAATAGCCGCATTTACTTTACCCACTCCAGGTAGATATTCGCCCCACATTTCAGAGATATTCTCAGCGTACTGACCATTGATAGCCTTAGCGAGTGCCTTTACATCACTATATTCCTTGTTTTGGAAGATGTAACCACCCTTACCATCCGATTGTACATCACCTGTTTTTCGATTGAGATAATCGCCTACAATCTTTGTTGGGCTATACATACCTGTAACCACGCCAGCTTCCACAGCATCCATTCCCACACGTGTTGCACCCTTAGCAAGACCTGTAACAGCTTTTGCTATTGCTCCTTTACCAAACTTCTGCAGTGCTCTTTTTGCAACAGTCTTAGCAACACTTGCAGCAGCTTCTTTGCCTACCCCAGAGGCAGGATTTGTAGCCATTTGCGCCATAAATCCAATAGTACCAACAAGGTTCTGACCTGCCCCAAATGCACCGCCAAGCTTATCAGAGGCTTCTAATTGTACGTTATTAGCAATAGCTGCAGCATCAAGAAGCATCTTATCTTTATCAGTTGCTTTCCCTTCTTCGTAATTCTTTGCTGCACGATAGAGATTAGCAGCGTTAAATGTATCAGTTATGCCAAAATCATACGTTGACGGGTCTGTCAAGCCTGCCATGATACCACCATATAGACGACTTAGAGTTCCTGCATCCCCATACCTGTCTGCATTATTCTTCGCAACCGCAGCTTTCGATAGTATTCCAAGTGTCGACAACCCTGCTTTTGCTTCTTCTGGAACATACTGAAGGGCATTCCCTCGATTACTAAATCCCTCAAGCGCATCACTGACTGCTCCCAAGAAAGGATGTTCCTTTCTGAAAGCCTCTTTCTTTTTATACTCTTCGTTAAAGGCATCATCTACACTCTCAACAGCATCTTTGTAGAGATTATCAACCTTATCTTTCTCACGTTGCGCCTCGATACCTGTCTGTATACTATCTCCGTATGCTTTTGCACGCGCTTCATCTGACGTAACTCCCACAAGTGGCTCTCCTGCATCATTTGTAACGATGTTTCCATGTTCGTCACGTGCTACTGTTGGAGCAAACATTGAATGAACTACATCTCCATTTTCATCGTATGTTAATCCAGCGTCAACAGGGTTACGTAATTCTTTCCCTGTTGCCTGCATGTAATCAATCTCGTCTTTCTTCTGCTGCATAGCCTGCTGCATACCCAACTCCTTTGCCGCTTTCTTATCACCATGTACAGCATCATCAAAGGCTTTAACGATTGTCGGTTTACCAAAACGATTTTGCTCACGCTCTACACGCTTAGCTTTAGCTTCGTTACCTAACTGAACAGCACGCTGTACATGTGGATTTGATGGAGTAGCACTACGCTTTGCCTGCTCTCCAAGAACTTCGGTGCGATGTCCTTCTGAAAGATTATAACCTACAGGCTTAGGCTTTAAGAAATCAGCTCCTTTGGAAAATGAGTCTGACAAAAGCGGCTTACTAACTTGCGGTGTGCTCTGTTGAGGGTGTACCCTTGGGCTTGTAGCAGGTTTTGCTGTTGGAGTAGGTGTAGCTTTTGGTGCCGTCTGCTTCTGAATAGGCGTATGCTCAAGCGAGAAAGCATGAAGTCCTTGCTTTCTCGCATTATCGAAATGCTGTAAAGGAATGTCATAATCTCCCTTCTGCGCATCACGCATACGGATTGTAGCACCCTTATATGCATCTGCATACGACTGAATACCGTACTTATCGACATTTTCCTTAGAAACCTGATGTTCTTTGCCATCGGCTGTTGTGATAGTGTATGTTATCTTATTTGGCATAATGTATTAATTTAACGGTGGTTTATTTGTTGTGGTTTGTTTTGCCGTAGGCTTTGTTTTATTACGACGATAATTGTTTGCATTGAAACCTCCTGACGAAGTTGATTTAGACGGTGATGCGTTTGTCATTCCTAACACGCTACGAACTTCGCTATCCATAGAAGGGAAGTCTCCTATATTAGAAACAACAATCGCAGCAATTCCATCTTTACTTTGCGTCTTCTCCAGCTGTTCCGCTATGGCGTTGTAATGTTGAGCTGTCTTACGGTCACCTGCTTTACGATAACGCTCTGCTGCTACCTTTGCTTTTTTCACCATTGATGGAGCAAGAGAGGTAAGAGCACCTTTTCTGTCTGCTGAATAGGCATAAATATTACCATCTTTGAGTCTAATTGTCTCTTTTTCGCCTCTATCTTTTCCTGTAACGGAGCTTTTAACCGTTCCATCAGGATTGTGCGTTGCTCTAAAATGACTTTCAGCTTGGCTAATTCTTGCAGCACCTTGTGCTTCACTTACTCTGTTATGACGACCATCTTCGGCTATCTGTGCACCTTTTAGTCCCTCGTTTGCCTTGTGTGCACGTTTTGTTTCTGCTAAGACTTTACCTTTATGCTCCATATCTTGAGCAAACAGACTATCTCGTTGGTCAAATGCTTTTTGCCATTGGTTATCCTTGACGTTGTCACGATCTTTCTTATACTGAACTGCATCGGCATCCTTTTTCTGATTATAGGCATCTATGCCTAATTGACGCATCCAAGCTCTCTCCTTGTCCTCCCTTTCATCGTCTGCTTGCTGTGCCGCCATAAGATTTCTTATATATGCATTTTGCTGCGCATCTCTGTTTGCACGAAGTTTCTCCCACTTGTTTTCCGTCTTAGCAGATTGTGAGTTCTCATGCCTATACATGTTGGGTGCATACTTTGTAGTGAAATAAAGATTAGATAATGCTGATATGCCGTCGCTAATAGCAGCAAAGATTTTCTCACGTTTCTCCTTCTTTCGTTCCTTTGCCAACTCTTCTTCTGTCGGAGGTTGATACGGACTAAGCTTCGCAAACATATCAACATAAGACATACGTTTTGGCGTTGCAGCCTTTACAGGAGTTTCATTATCCTCTCCTTTTGCTGCAACGCTCTGTTCAATACTTGGAGCAAGAGGAACTGAAACAGAGGGGGCGGTGTTGTTACCGCTAATATTTCCAGCCTGAGTTGTCGGAACAGCCCTATTTTCCCTAAAGTGGGCATTCTCTGCTCTCTGCTGCGCTACTCCTGCAGCACCCAATGCTGTTTCCGTTTTCAGTCCTTTAGATGGACTTGCAGGCGGTGGTTGCATTGCGGCAGGCTTGCTTCCTAAAATATCATTTATAGCACTCATATTCTTCTCTCTGAATTAGAATGGCATACTACCAGCAGCACCAGCAACACCTTGAACAGCTTGACCAATAGCCTCTGCTTTCTGTTGTTCAAGACTGTTGAGCTGATTGGTAAGGTCTGCATCACGCTGTTGGTACTGCTGCTCTATCGAATCCTTGCGTTGCTCTGCATTAACCGCAATCTGCGAGGTTGCATCCGAAAGAGCCTTGTTGTTTGCCTCCTTAGCTGCCGCCACGCTTTCCTCCGTGCCACCCATTACGGCAGCAGCACCTGCAGCAGCCTTGTTACGATTTTTGATACTTTCCTCTGTCATGGTCAATATACGCTGTGCGTCAGCTCTCTGCGTTGCATCCTCGTTGTAACGCCTATCGTACCAATCCTGATTAGATTTCTTCTGAGCCTCTATATTGGCTTTCATCTTGTTTATAGCTTTTGAAGCCGAAATACCACCGAAGATACTTCCTGCAGCTCCTACTGCAGCTCCTATCATTCCCATAATGACTTATTATTAAAAGTTATCTATTTTCTGCGAAAATAATACATTACTTTTGCATGGTTCGTTTAACTTTTAATACACCAAATAATATGACTACTGAAAAGAAGAAAGGAGGACGCCCTAAAGGAATAGCGAAGACAGGTGGTCGCGTTGCTGGAACTCCAAACAAAGTGTCGGGAAAAGTAAGAAGTATTTTAGCAAATGTTACTGGCAATTACTATGACTCTGACTTATTTGAGAAAGACTTAGCAAGTCTTGAGCCTAAAGAACGTATACAAGCAATGGAGAGATTTACAGCTTATATTGCTCCAAAATTACAGGCAACAACCCTTGACGTTGCAACAGAGACCAAAAAGACCATCGAGGACAGACTTATCGCTTTGTCTGGTGGAGGCAAATAGAATCTACAAATAACTACTATAGAAACGCTTTTATTAGATTGTTGAATTAATTGAATTGATTTGTTTTAGTTAAAAGGGATTGTTCGTGAGAATAGTCCCTTTATTATTTGTAACTAATTTAATTACAAGTATTTACAAAATACTCCCTATATGTCGCACTTTGGTGTTTTTTATATCATTTACAATGCTCCCTATATGTCGCACTTATATCATTTTCTTGGCTTCGGGAATTGATATTTTATACCCAAAAGTATTATTGCAAACGAACGTTAATTTATTTCTTCGGAAGAAATCCCACTTGAAACGCATTTCTTCGGAAGAAATCCCACTTGAAACGCATTTCTTCGGAAGAAATCCCACTTGAAACGCATTTCTTCGGAAGAAATCCCACTTGAAACGCATTTCTTCGGAAAAAAGTGCATAAAGTAAAGTAAAATAAATAATATACATCTACCGCGCGCGTGTACGTACGCGAGGAGCATTTGCCTTTTGTTAATGAAAGTAAAAAAGAAAACCTACAAAAGAAAGTTCTTCTGTAGGTTAGAAGTGAATTAAAAACCTTTGCCTTTCATTCGCTCGTAGACAGCCGATTGTTTCTTGTCTTGGTTTTCTATTTTGAAAATAACCATTGAGCGATTGGGAATGCTATCAGGGAGTTGCGCTGCGAGTTTTGCTATAACCTCATCAACGTTGTTAAAACCGACATCAGTTATCTCGGCTAACTTACGTCCTTGAAAAAATGCTTCTCCATGTACTTGGTAACGGTATGATAGTTTAAAACGTTCTTCTTTCGGTTTTTGTTCACGTCGTGACGGTTTATCAGAAAAGAAAATAAAATCAATAACCTTATCGTTGAGTTCCCATGCTGGAGAGTAATCTGTTTTAATATAACCACGTGTTACCTTGTGAGCACTGCTATGATTCATTGCAAATGCAACTTCTTCAATACTTGCATTGCAATCATTCTGTGCTACAGTTCCCCAGGTGTGACGGAAAGTGTAAACAGAATAATCGTTATCTTTATCGATTCCCATAGCCTCGCAAAGGTGTCGAATACCAATGTTTACATTTGCGCTGAAGCTGTCAGATGTCGTATGGCGTTTTGCAAAACAAAAAAGATGCTCATCATCCTCGTCTGTGCTTTTGTATTTCTCAAATAGGGGTTGCAGGATAGCAGGAACACGCATTTCCATATAAGCACCATCAGTGCGAAACATCTTTGTCTTTGCTCTCTGATAGTGAAGAATGCTATCGTAATAATCAGACTTCTTCATGTGGAATAAATCTACAGTGTTAATTCCTGCCAGGCAGATAACAATCATAGCAACGTCACGTCCTAACTCTTCAAGTGGATGCGCCATCTTGCTCTCGGGAAGAGGAAAAAAGAAAAACTCTCTACATGCTTCAGGAGTAATAGCAAGTTTCTCTGGTCTATCTGCCTTTGGTATTTCAACATTCATCCAAGGATTGGATTTAATTCTGATGAGATTGTTATCGTAGTCGTTGTATTCTACAAGAGCAGCCTTAAAAACTTGACGAATGCAAATAGGGTACATCTCTTTTGCTCGTTTTGTTGTTTCAAGAGATTTTATCCATTGGTTAATGAACAACGAAGTAAGTTCAGAGAACATGACTTTGGTTGTACCAGCAAAACGTTCAAGATGTTGTAAGGCAAGTTCGTAGTTGCGTGCATTGCGTTGCTGCCCTCTGTCAACCATTCTATCAATGTGCTTACGTGCGTATTCGCTGAAACATAAGTCAGAGTCCATTGTGCGTAAAAAGTCAACCACTTGCTTAACTGTCCATCTTGATGTGTTCACCCTGTTAAGCCTATCATTATACTCGATGATCAGACTTGAGCAATATTGCAAAACGTATGGGTCGGTGATTTCGTTCGTCTTACTAAGTCCCTTACTTGTTACATACTTGCCAGTTGTTATATATCCGACCTTTACGCCTACACCTACTCTGATATATACCTGCCAGAAGCCATCTTTGCGTGGTCTTCTGACTACCGCCTTAAATATTGCCATAATCGTTTGTTATATTTGGTAAGTTAATGGTATGTACTCCTTTACACACGTATTGTAAGTTTTGGTAAGTTTTACTATTCAAAAGGGTGCATAAAGTGTGAAAAATGAACATTTCTCCCTTATGCAAATTAGGCGGAGTACCTACGTGAACACGTGGCACACCGCCTAACATATTGAATTTTAGCAAAATACTACTTTTCTTCCACTGCTGCTTGTGCCGCAGCAAGTCTTGCGATAGGCACACGGAATGGAGAACAGCTAACGTAGTTAAGACCTACACGATGGCAGAACTTAACAGAACTTGGCTCACCACCATGCTCACCACAGATACCACACTTGAGGTTCTTGCGAGTCTCACGGCCCTTCTCAACAGCCATCTTAATGAGTTGACCAACGCCTTTCTGATCGAGAACCTGGAATGGGTCTACATCAAGAATCTTCTTCTCCAAATAGCTTGGCAAGAAGCTTGCGATGTCGTCACGGCTATAACCGAAAGTCATCTGTGTCAAGTCATTTGTACCGAAGCTAAAGTACTCTGCTTTCTGTGCAATAACATCAGCTGTCAAAGCAGCACGAGGAATCTCAATCATCGTACCTACCTTGAACTCAACCTCAACACCCTCCTTCTTGAAGAGTTTATTTGCAGTTTTGCGAATGATGTTCTCTTGAATGTCAAGCTCATTAACAATACCTACCAATGGTACCATAATCTCTGGCTTAGGATTGAAGCCTTCCTTCTTCAACTGAACAGCAGCACCGAGAATAGCCTTAGTCTGCATTGCGGTAATCTCTGGGAATGTGTTACCCAAACGGCAACCACGAAGACCCAACATTGGGTTACTCTCAGAGAGTGCATTTACACGGTTCTGGATGAACTGAACGCTTACGCCCATCTCCTCAGCCATTACTTCCTGTCCCTTAAGATCGTGTGGTACGAACTCATGCAAAGGAGGATCAAGCAGACGAATGTTAACAGGCATACCGTCCATACACTTCAAGATGCCATAGAAATCCTGCTTCTGATAAGGCAAGAGCTTATCAAGTGCCTTCTCACGCTCTTCTGTGCTATTAGCGAGAATCATCTCACGCATAGCCTTAATCTTCTCGTTCTCGAAGAACATGTGCTCAGTACGGCAAAGACCGATACCAACAGCACCGAAGTTACTTGCAACCTCTGCATCGTGTGGAGTATCTGCATTGGTACGAACTACCAACTTGCTATACTTCTTACAAAGATCCATCAACTCAGCAAAGTCACCTGTTACCTCAGCCGGACGAGTCTTCACCTCACCAAGATAAACCTCACCCGTTGAACCATTCAAAGAGATATAGTCACCCTCACGGATAATAGTTCCATCAATCTCTAAGGTACGTGCCTTATAATCAATCATGATTGCACCAGCACCACTGACACAACACTTACCCATACCACGTGCAACAACGGCAGCGTGTGAAGTCATACCACCACGAGCTGTCAAGATACCCTCAGCTGCAGACATACCAGCGAGGTCCTCTGGAGATGTTTCGATACGAACCATGACAACCTGACGACCATCCTCGTGCCACTTTGTTGCATCATCGGCGAAGAACACAACCTGACCACTTGCAGCACCTGGAGAAGCTGGCAAACCACGAGTTAACACACGAGCCTGTGCCAATGCCTCCTTATCAAACACTGGATGGAGGAGTTCGTCAAGCTTGTTTGGCTCACAACGCATAAGTGCAGTCTTCTCGTCAATCTCACCCTCGTGGAGCAAGTCCATTGCAATCTTAACCATTGCTGTACCAGTACGCTTACCGTTACGAGTCTGGAGGAACCAAAGCTTACCTTCCTGTACAGTAAACTCCATATCCTGCATATCATGGTAGTGCTTCTCCAGCTTGTCCTGAAGTGCATAGAGTTGCTTGTACAACTCTGGCATAGCCTCTTCCATTGAAGGATACTTAGTAGCACGAGTCTCCTCATCAATATTCTGCTGAGTAGCCCAACGGAGTGAACCCTCCTTTGTAATCTGCTGTGGTGTACGGATACCTGCAACAACGTCTTCACCCTGTGCATTGATAAGGTACTCACCATTGAATAGGTCCTCACCAGTACCAGCATCACGAGAGAAGCAAACACCTGTAGCAGATGAATCGCCCATATTACCAAATACCATTGCCTGAACGGTAACAGCTGTACCCCACTCCTGTGGAATGCCCTCCATCTTACGGTAGAGGATAGCACGCTCATTCATCCATGAATCGAATACTGCGCATACAGCACCCCAAAGCTGTTCCATTGGATCATCTGGGAAGTCTTTGCCAGTCTGTTCCTTGATTGCTTTCTTGAAGAGAACTACAAGTTCTTTAAGGTCTTCAACGGTCATCTCATTGTCAAGCTTGACACCACGGTTTGCCTTAACCTGTTGAATAATTGCCTCGAAAGGATCAATATCTTCCTTGTTTACAGGCTTCATACCCAATACGACATCACCGTACATCTGTACGAAACGACGATAGCTGTCATAAGCAAAACGCTCGTTACCCGTCTTCTTTACCAAGCCCTCAACCACGGTATCATTCAGACCGAGGTTAAGAATGGTATCCATCATACCTGGCATAGAAGCACGTGCACCAGAGCGTACACTCACCAACAGAGGATTGGAAGGGTCACCGAACGTTGAATTCATCAATTTCTCAACATGCTTTACACTGTTCTCAACTTCTGCTTTCAGCAAGCCAACAACAGTCTCTTTACCTTTCTCAAAATACTCATTACATACATCAGTGGTAATCGTAAATCCTGGAGGAACAGGAACACCAATAAGATTCATCTCTGCCAGATTAGCACCCTTGCCACCAAGGAGATTTCTCATATCAGCCTTACCTTCAGCCTTACCATTACCAAAGGTATAAACTCTCTTTTCGCTCATAAGTTATAAATGATAATAAATTTTTAGATATTTCTTAGTGCAAATATACCAATAAATAGGTAAAGTAACAAACTTTTCTATAAAAATTGCTATCCTCACCTTACATTTTTAATCTGTTGGCGAACACAGACCCGATAAAAGCTATCAAGCAGACTACAAACAGAAAAAAAATAGTAACTTTGCACCGAAATACAAAACAGATTATGAGTAGAAAAAGAAAGCCATTACCCATTCTGGAGAATGTCACAATAGAAGCTGTGGCTGCCGAAGGTAAATGTGTTGCACATGTTGACGATAAAGTTGTCTTTGTTCCTTTTGTTGTACCAGGGGATGTAGTAGATCTTCAGGTGCGTAAGAAGAAACGTAGTTATTGCGAAGCAACCGTCATCCGCTTCATCAGCAAAAGCGCTGTACGTGAGGAGCCTATGTGTGAACACTTTGGCATCTGTGGTGGATGTAAGTGGCAAAATCTTCCTTACGGCGAACAGCTAAAAGCAAAGCAGCAACAGGTGTATGACCAACTGAGCCGTATTGGCAAAGTAGAACTCCCTGAGTTCCGCCCAATTATGGGTTCAGTACATACAAAAGAATATCGTAATAAGCTCGAATTCGGCTGTGCTAATAAGCGTTGGTATACGGAAGAAGAATTAAAGGCGTTACCAGAAGGAGTTGGTTTAGCAGAAGGGGCTATTGGCTTCCACATAACAGGTGCATTTGATAAGGTATATCCTATTGAGAAATGCTGGCTGATGAACGATCTCTGTAACGAGATTCGCAAAGATATTCGCGGCTATGCACTTAGCACTGGCATGAAATTCTACGACATCCGTGCTCAGCATGGTTTGCTGCGACACATCATGGTGCGCAACTCTAATACAGGCGAATGGATGGTACTGATACAGTTCCACTATGACGAGGAGGGAGACGATGAGCGCGCGAAAGCATTGATGCAACATATTGCAGACCGTTTCCCACAGATTACCTCACTCTTCTACGTTGATAATCAGAAAGGTAACGATACTTTCAACGACCTTGAGCTTACTCTCTTCAAAGGCAACGACCATATCTTTGAAACAATGGAAGACCTGAAGTTTAAAGTGGGTCCAAAGAGTTTCTACCAGACAAACACCGAGCAGGCATACCACCTTTATACAGTTGCTCGAGAGTTTGCAAACCTCACTGGCAACGAACTTGTATATGACCTCTATACGGGTACGGGTACTATTGCGAACTTCGTCGCAAAGAAGGCACAGAAAGTTATTGGTATTGAGTACGTTCCAGAGGCAATAGAAGATGCAAAAGTAAACTCTGAAGTCAATAAAATTGACAACACACTCTTCTATGCAGGTGACATGAAAGACATTCTTACTGAGGACTTTATCAGCGAGCATGGACGTCCGGACGTTATCATCACTGACCCTCCACGTGCTGGTATGCATCCAGACGTTGTAAACGTTATCCTCGGTGCAAGTCCAAAGCGAATTGTCTATGTTAGTTGTAATCCTGCAACACAGGCACGCGACCTTGCACTACTTGATGTCGACTATAAGGTAGCTGCTGTTCAACCAGTAGATATGTTCCCACATACACCACACGTCGAGAACGTTGTCTTATTGGAGAAACGATAGAAAAACTAATAAACTCTATATTTTAAGATTGCCTGCTATATCAGTTAACAGAAATAACCCTTTCAACAACTGACATAGCAGGCAATTTCACCTTAATATATATAGCCACAACTCATCACCCACCATTACCAAGAAAAACAAATGACAAAAGCAGCATAATATTTTGTTATTATTTTATAAAATACTATCTTTGCATCGTTAACAGCCGAGTTATAAACCTAAAAATATTATCATTACCTAAATTCATAGAGTTATGAGAAAAACAATTATCCTATCAGCTATGATGCTATGCTCACTTCTCGGCAAAGCACAGGAAGCACCCAAGTGGATTAATAACGTAAAATTATCTGGCTTCGGCATCGTTCAGTACCAATACAATGGTATGAACAATAACAAGTCAAACACTTTCAACCTTCGTCTGGGGCGTATCTCACTTGATGGTCGAATTTTGGACGACTGGTATTGGAAAGCACAGTTGCAAGTCAACGGCAACACATCAACATTGGGATCATCACCACGTGTCGTTGACCTATTTCTCGAATGGCAGAAATACGATTTCTTCCGTGTTAAAGCAGGACAATTCAAAAACCCATTCACTTTTGACAATCCCATACATCCTATCGACCAGGGATTTATGAGTGTTGCACAAAGTGTTCAGAAATTGGCAAGCTTCTCTGACCGAGCAGGTGCACACCCATCTAATGGACGTGACATCGGTGTACAGATACAAGGTGATTTCCTGAAGAATAATGCAGACAGAAACCTTATACACTACCAAGTAGGTGTATTTGATGGACAGGGCATCAACGTTAAAGATGTTGACCAACAGAAGAATATCATCGGTGGCGTATGGATTATGCCTGTAGAAGGCATGCGCTTAGGATGGTTTGGATGGACTGGTTCTTATGCACGTAAGGGTTCATGGACAGATAATGCTGGTGCAACACAAACAGGTGTACGCAGTCTACAGCAACGTCGCTACGCTTTTTCAGCAGAATACAAAGTAAACGACTGGACACTTCGTTCAGAGTACGTTCATTCAACAGGTTATGCCTTTGCAAAAGCATTGAGCAATACGGATGCTTCAGCAGCAACAGACTGCAATCTAAGCGCAGATGGCAATAAGGCACAAGGTGTTTATGCATTGGTGATTGCGCCTATCATTCCTAAGAAACTACATGCAAAGGCTCGTTATGACATGTATCAGCCTTCAGATGGTGCAGAGAAACAGCGTACACAGTACGACATAGGAATCGATTATGAATTCACAAAAAACCTTGAGTTAAGTGGCATTTACTCTTATGTGCACGACCGTTCTTTGAATAGTCCAACAAGTAAACCAAACTACTCAATGTTTGACTTAGAATTAAGTTTCCGCTTCTAAAATAAATTAATTTTAAGAAAATCACGGATACATTAGGCTGTTTCCGTGATTTTTTGTACTTTTGCTACAAATAATGTAAATATATTAATAAACAAAGATCTTATACTACTCACGGAAAGATCTCATCGTACAAACTCTAAAACATGACAAGACATCAGCATACCAACTATCAGGCTGGAGGAATTAAACCTCCATCTTCATCAGCAGCACGTCGCCGTAAAGCGTTAAACAAGGTAATGAAGATTGTTATGACATTCTTTACCTTAGCAATTTTAGGATTGGTGTACTGGTTGTATAACAACTAAATCCATTAACATCAAACACGAGCAAAAGTTCAAAATCTTATCCTTATTCAGCTACAAATAGCCGAATAAGAATGAAAAACTAAGTATAATACAGGCTATAATACTACCATTTACCTATGTGTTGCAGCCCCGCACATGTGGTGTTAACCATGAACACCATTGGTGTTCATGGTTAACACCAATAGTGTTGAGCGTTAAACACCTTATAATATATTGCAGGTAAACGTTCTTCTTATTACATACATTATCTATCCTTATGAACTACATGAAGATGATAATGCGACCCATCATAATCTATTCGCATCATTCTGTTATGAAGTTCTTCACAAGCAGACAAAGCCAAGGCAACATGTCCCATTGTACGTCTTAGATTTATCTCCACAACGGGATGAAGCATAAAGCCATTCTTAGATGTAACAATCATCATGTCAACACCTAACGGACCACTATAAAAACCTTTTAAGCGAGTAGTAAGTAACTGTTCCAAAGTTGTTATCACCTTATTCAACAGCTCATTTGAGATGTAAGTAGACAAAGTAGATTGCTTCTCTACCTCATCAGCAAGACTATTACCGATATACGCTCCATTAAGCGTATGAAACACTGACAGCCCTGCATAATGGATACCTTCAGCATCAGAATAAAACTCCACACCAAAATCTTTCACCTTATTATAATAAGGTTCTATCATAATACCACCTTGGGTCTTTATTATATTCTTAGTCCAATTAGCTAAAGCAGCATCTAAAACGGTATCAATATAGCGTACACCTCTCCCACTACTACTCCAGGGTGCCTTAATAACAACCCTTCCGTTTTGTTGAAGAATATTTTCTAAATCCACAAGATTATCAACATAGAAAGCTTCACCCAGTAGAGTCGTATTAGAAAGCGACGCCTGCAACTCCTTTAACACGACAGAAGCAAACTGACGATTGCTCAATTTACGTATATCAGCAAGTTGCTCATTATTAAGCAATATAGAATCTCTAACGTCCATCTGTCCCAACTGAAATTTAACAGAAGCATCCCATCCCCACGGTAAAACATTGTCTATCTGTGCTGATAGATGTCTAACATCCTCCTTATTAACAAAATGCACATGCTTACTATAACGTTGAAAACGAAGGGCATGCTGCTGGGCAGAGTTCACATTCTCAACAAGTATACAATCACCTTCCTCTGCCCAAAGAGCAGGCAGATAATCTAAGTCATGGCGAAGCTGCCTACCTGCATGTGGAGCTGTAAAGTACTTATTATCATAAGCTAATGCAATATCGTGTTCGGGGTTAAATACATGTAATGTCATTGAATTCCTTTATTAATGCTGTGCAAAGGTACATCAAACCAAATATAACACAAAATAAAAACAAAAAAATCATTTTTTGCTATCTATAGTTTGCAAATTAAAGAAATTAATAGTAACTTTGCATGTGGATAATATTATATATAACGGGAACAAGATGGACGCATTCTTTCGCACGCATACTTACTTGGTGGAGCATGTAAATGCTCCTGTGCGTCGTCGCCTCATGGATGAGATTAATTGGGACGACCGACTCATTGGCATCAAGGGTACGCGAGGCGTAGGTAAAACAACCTTCCTCCTACAATATGCCAAAGAGCGTTACGGATCTACAGATCGCCAATGTCTTTATGTAAATATGAACAACTTTTACTTCCAAGGCAGAGGCATAGCAGACTTCGCAGGCGAGTTTTATCGCCACGGAGGAAAAGTCTTATTGATTGACCAAGTTTTCAAACAGCCAGACTGGAGTCGTGAGCTCCGTCAATGTTATGACAATTACCCAGAGTTAAAGATTGTTTTCACAGGTTCAAGCGTCATGAGACTGAAAGAAGAAAACCCTGAGCTTAACGGTATTGTCAAAAGTTACAACCTCAGAGGCTTCTCTTTTCGTGAATACTTGAACTTACAAACAAATCAGGAGTTTGAGCCTTACACACTAAAGGACATCACAAACAACCATGAGGAGATTACAAGGAAAATTCTCTCAAAGGTAAATCCGATGAAATTCTTTGCAGATTATATTCATCACGGCTTTTACCCTTTCTTCTTAGAACATCGCAACTACTCTGAGAATCTACTGAAGACGATGAACATGATGACTGAGGTAGATATCCTTCTCATCAAACAGATAGACTTGAAATATCTGACTAAGATTAAGAAGTTATTTTACCTCCTTGCCTTGGAAGGTCCAAAGGCTCCGAACATCAGCAACCTTGCCAAAGACATCAATACCAGCCGTGCTACGGTAATGAATTATATCAAGAATCTTGCTGATGCACGACTTATCAACCTTGTATATCCAGTAGGACAAGAGTTTCCTAAAAAGCCTGCAACGGTTATGTTACAGAACTCTAACTTGATATATGCCATCTACCCTATCCAGCTTGACGAACAGCAACTCATGGAGACATTCTTTGTAAATGCGTTACAGGAGGTATGCTCGGTAAATGAAGGGAATAAACAAGGCACATATATTATCAATCAAAAAGAAAAGTTTAAGGTATGTGATACTGGAAAGACTAAAAAGCGATTTAGCACAGACACAACCTATACTATATACAATACTGAGGTGGGAAAAGACAATCAAGTACCACTTTGGCTAATAGGTTTCCTATATTAGGCAAGACCAAAAACATTATAACAATATTCATTTAATAAATTTCAAAATGGCTAAAGAAAAGAAGTTTATCACTTGTGATGGTAACGAAGCCGCTGCTCATGTGAGCTACATGTTCTCAGAGGTAGCAGCTATCTATCCTATCACTCCATCATCTCCAATGGCTGAGCACGTTGACGAGTGGTCAGCACGCGGACGTAAGAACCTTTGGGGTCAGACAGTAAGCGTTCAGGAGATGCAGTCAGAGGGTGGCGCGGCAGGTGCCGTACACGGTTCACTGCAGTCTGGTGCTCTCACGACAACCTTCACCGCATCACAGGGTCTTCTCTTGATGATTCCTAACATGTACAAGATTGCTGGTGAACTTTTGCCATGTGTATTCAACGTTTCAGCACGTACACTCGCAAGTCACGCTCTTTGTATCTTCGGTGACCACCAGGACGTAATGGCTTGCCGTCAGACAGGCTTCGCTATGTTCTGTTCTGGTTCTGTACAGGAGGTTATGGACCTCTCTGCAGTTCCTCACCTTGCTACATTGAAGACATCAGTACCATTCGTTAATTTCTTCGATGGTTTCCGCACATCACACGAGTATCATAAGATTGAGTGCATCGATGCAGAGGACATTCGTCCATTAGTTGACGAGGAGGATATCAAGCGCTTCCGCGACCGTGCAATGTCTCCAGAGCGTCCAGTTGTTCGTGGTACAGCTGAGAATCCTGAGACATTCTTCACACATCGTGAGGCATCTAACAGTGCATACGAGAATGTAGCAGAGGTTGTTGAGCACTATCTCGGCGAAGTATCAAAGATTACTGGTCGTGAATATCATCTCTTCGATTACTATGGTGCTAAGGATGCAGAGAACATCATCATCTTGATGGGTTCAGCTACTGAGGCAGCTCGTGAGGCTATCGACTACTTGATGTCTCAGGGTAAGAAGGTTGGTATGGTTGCTGTACACCTCTATCGTCCATTCTCTGTTAAGCACTTGCTCGCTGCAGTTCCAAAGTCTGTTAAGCGTATTGCAGTTCTTGACCGTACAAAGGAGCCAGGTGCAGAGGGTGAGCCATTGTACCTCGATGTTAAGAGCGCATTCTATGATGTTGAGAACAAGCCATTGATCGTTGGTGGTCGTTATGGTCTTGGTTCTTCTGACACAACACCAGCTAAGATTATCGCTGTTTATGACAACCTTGAGTTGCCAGAGCCAAAGAACCACTTCACTGTAGGTATCGTTGATGACGTTACCTTCACTTCTCTCCCAGAGGTTGAGGAGATTCCATTGGGTGGTGAAAGCACATATGAGGCTAAGTTCTATGGTCTTGGTGCTGATGGTACCGTTGGTGCTAACAAGAACTCTGTAAAGATTATCGGTGACAACACCAATAAATACTGTCAGGCTTACTTCTCTTACGACTCTAAAAAGTCTGGTGGTTTCACTTGCTCTCACCTCCGTTTCGGTGACAACCCAATCCGTTCTACTTATCAGGTAAATACACCTAACTTCGTAGCTTGTCACGTTCAGGCTTACTTGAACATGTACGATGTTACACGTGGTTTGCGTAAGAATGGTACATTCTTGTTGAATACTATCTTTGATGGTGAGGAACTTGTACACTTCATCCCTAATAAGGTTAAGCGTTACTTCGCAAAGAACAATATCAGCGTTTACTATATCAACGCTACTAAGATTGCACAGGAGATTGGCCTTGGTAACCGTACCAATACTATCCTCCAGTCTGCGTTCTTCCGTATTACTGAGGTAATTCCTCTCGACCTTGCTGTTGATCAGATGAAGAAGTTCATCGTTAAGAGTTACAGTAAGAAGGGTCAGGACGTTGTAGACAAGAACTTCGCTGCTGTTGACCGTGGTAACGAGTACAAGCAGTTAACTGTTGACCCAGCATGGGCTAACCTCGCTGATGATGAAGCTAAGGCTGACGATGCACCAGCATTCGTTAAGGAGCTTGTTCGTCCAATGAACGCACAGGCAGGTGACCTCTTGAAGGTTTCTGACTTCGTTAATCATGGTACTGTTGATGGTACATGGTCAGTAGGTACAGCAGCTTTCGACAAGCGCGGTGTTGCTACCTTCGTTCCAAAGTGGGATGCAGAGAACTGTATCCAGTGTAACAAGTGTTCATACGTTTGTCCTCACGCTTGTATCCGTCCATTCGTATTGGATGAGGAAGAGAAGGCTAACTTCAATGAGGAGACTCTCGACATCATCGCTCCAAAGCAGCTCAAGGGAATGCAGTTCCGTATTGAGGTATCAGTTCTCGACTGTACAGGTTGTAGCAACTGTGCTGATGTTTGTCCAGGTAAGAAGGGTAACAAGGCTCTCTCTATGACACAGTTCGTTGCTGGCGAGGAAGAGGCTAACCACCGTGCTGCTAACTGGGATTATCTCGTTAAGAACGTTAAGACTAAGCAGCACCTTGTTGATATCAAGTCAAACGCTAAGAACTCTCAGTTTGCTCAGCCTTTGTTCGAGTTCTCAGGTGCTTGTGCTGGTTGTGGTGAGACTCCATACGTTAAGCTTGTTTCACAGCTCTTCGGTGATCGTGAGATGATTGCTAACGCTACAGGTTGTTCTTCAATCTACTCAGCTTCAGTACCTTCTACTCCATACACAACTAACGAGGAAGGTCATGGTCCAGCATTCAACAACTCACTGTTTGAGGACTTCTGTGAGTTCGGTATGGGTATGGCTATGGGTAACAAGAAGATGCGCGAGCGTATCGCTGTACTTCTTAACGATTCTATGGCTAACGACCATACACCTGCAGAATTCAAGGAGGCTGCTCAGGAATGGCTTGACAACATGAATGATGCTGATGCATCTAAGGTTGCTGCTGCTAAGCTGAAGCCATTGATTGCTGCTGGTGCTGAAAAGGGATGCCCTGTATGTGCAGAGCTGAAGACACTTGACCACTATCTCGTTAAGCGTAGCCAGTGGATTATTGGTGGTGACGGTGCTTCTTACGATATCGGTTACGGTGGTCTCGACCACGTTATCGCTTCTGGTGAGGACGTTAACATCTTGGTTCTTGATACTGAGGTTTACTCTAACACTGGTGGTCAGAGTTCTAAGTCTACTCCACTCGGTGCTATTGCTCAGTTCGCTGCTAAGGGTAAGCGTATCCGCAAGAAGGACCTCGGTCTGATGGCAACAACATACGGTTATGTTTACGTAGCTCAGATTGCTATGGGTGCTGACAATGCACAGACATTGAAGGCTATCCGTGAGGCTGAGGCTTATCCTGGACCATCACTCATCATCGCTTACTCTCCATGTATCAACCATGGTTTGAAGGTGAAGGGCGGTATGGGTCGTAGCCAGGCTCAGGAAGCAAATGCTGTTGCTTGTGGTTACTGGCAGCTCTGGCGTTACAACCCACTGTTGGCTGAAGAGGGTAAGAACCCATTCTCACTCGATTCTAAGGAACCAGAATGGGATAAGTTCCAAGACTTCCTTCACAGTGAGGTTCGTTTCCTCTCTGTCCTCAAGGCTTATCCAAATGAGGGCGAGGAGCTCTTCAAGGCTTGTGAGGATATGGCTAAGCTCCGTTACAAGAGCTATGTTCGCAAGACTCAGGAAGACTGGAGCGAGGAGGCATAATCGCCTAATCCACAGATTAAACGGATATAGTTAAAACACTATATAACATATATAAAGAGGCTTCTTCATTATGGAGGAGCCTCTTTTTTTACCTATTCGTACTGCTTGCTATACCTTTCTCATATATGTATTAGCATCTTATGTCCTCATAATTATAATGGTAGTGTCTCACTTTCATTCTCATTAGCCGATGTATCACTATCCAACACCAATCGTGCTAAGGCTTAGCACCAATGGTGCTCACCATTAACACCATTGGTGCGGAGTAATAAACACGTTGGAATATACTACCAAAACAAAACCAACTTATTATTAAGAACAAGCTATGATACTAAAAACAAAATCAAATGATATGCTTAGGACCTTGGTTTTCAGAAGCAAATACAATATTGAGGCTTATATAACAAAAGGTGTATTTGCTTTGTATTTTACAAAATAAATTGTATTTTGTCATGAGAACTGAATCTTCTAACGTAAACAACAATCATAATATGAAAAGTAAAATCTTATCATTAGCCATTATCATAGCTATTACAATAATTGCATTATATTGTGTTCTGAATGGACCTGAGACGATTATCCTACATTGGAACATTAGTGGGGAGGCAGAAAGCTATGGTTCTAAGTATCTTATACTGGCACTCCCAGTTATTTCATTAATAATATTCTTGCTGATTGTCAATCAAGAAAAGCATCCATACGACACAAGTCTTGTGAGCGGAAAAACTCGAAAGAACAGGAATCCGAAAGCACTTCGTGATATAATGCCAATCCTATTGTTGGTTATATTGTATCTTACAGCATGTTCTGTCCAAATAATTTCCATGTCATCAATAGTACCCTTCTCTCTTATTATTATTGCTATAATTTTCTTTATGTATAAATCACACAAGTCGACAAAGCTATAAAAACGACCTTATTTATTTTGCATTTCGCTTGATTTAATGTATCTTTGTAGCTATGAATGCACAAGAAGCACAGAACATTAAATGGAGTGAGAATATCATCATTGTGGATGGTGATTACATAGACCATGTCGCTTTTGATCTCATTGTCAACTTTGAGCGAATGTTGAACCGTCGTATTCCTGCTGCTGATTTCAGCCAGTGGGTTGTAAACATTGCCCTTGACGGACGTTTAAAGCCAGGAAATCACGAAACACAAGTGGTTCTTTTACATGATAAGAAGAATCCTAAACTTGAGAATTTTGCCCCAGCCGATTATCTGAAAGAACTGAATGGGCAAGCATTCAAAGATTCACAGCTTGGCGAATTTATTATCAATGCCATTGCAACAGGTGTTGAAGCAGCCGAGAAAGACGATGTTCTCCTCGATCTTCTCAAGACGGTTCTTAATCATGGAGAGGTTAAACGCATTATGATTGTACCAAATGCTGAGGACAGCCATTTAATGAGTACACTTCGTTCTACCCTTCGCGATGCAGATGATGAATTAAAGCATATTACCTTGTTTGCAATGCAACCACTCGAAGGAGGTAATTTCAAACAGCAAATTTTGGGTTACTCGCTTCTTAATGCAATGGGTATATCCTCATCAGAGATTGAACAAAAGATTAAGTAAAAAATAAAGTAATAATAATAAAATAAGGATTCCCAACATTGCATTCTTTACTCTCTTCTTCGGAGAGAGAAATAGGAATAAATGATAGGGAATTGAATTGAACTATGGGAAAAGTTTTAATGATTGGCGCAGGTGGCGTAGCTACTGTAGCCGCTTTTAAGATTGTCCAGAATCAGGACGTGTTTACAGAGTTCATGATTGCCAGCCGTCGTAAGGAGAAATGTGACGAACTGGTTAAGGCAATTCATGATAAGGGCTACAAGGCTGACATCAAGACTGCGCAGGTTGATGCAGACGATGTTGAGCAGTTGAAGGAACTCTTCAATTCATTCAAGCCTGAGCTGGTTATCAATCTTGCACTACCCTATCAGGACCTCACTATCATGGATGCCTGCTTAGCTTGCGGTTGCAACTATCTTGACACCGCTAACTATGAGCCAAAAGATGAGGCACACTTCGAGTATAGCTGGCAGTGGGCTTACAAGGATAAGTTCGAGCAGGCTGGCTTGACAGCTATCCTTGGTTGTGGTTTCGACCCTGGAGTGTCACAGGCTTATACAGCATACGCAGCAAAGCATCACTTTGATGAGATTCATTATCTTGATATTGTTGACTGTAATGCAGGTAACCACCACAAGGCGTTTGCAACTAACTTCAACCCAGAAATCAATATCCGTGAGATTACCCAGAAAGGTCTTTACTACGAGAATGGCGAATGGATTGAGACTGACCCATTGGTAGTACATCAGGATATAACCTATCCAAATATTGGTCCTCGTGATTCTTATTTGATGCACCACGAAGAATTGGAGTCATTGGTTAAGAACTATCCTACGATTAAGCGTGCACGCTTCTGGATGACTTTTGGGCAGCAGTACCTCACTTACCTTGATTGTATTCAGAATCTTGGTATGAGTCGTATCGATGAGATTGAGTATGAAGCACCATTGGCTGATGGGTCTGGCAAGACAGTTAAGGTTAATATCGTTCCTTTACAGTTCTTGAAGGCAGTATTGCCTAACCCACAGGACCTCGGTGAGAACTATGATGGTGAGACTTCTATCGGCTGCCGTATTCGTGGTATCAAGGATGGTAAGGAGCAGACTTATTACATCTATAACAACTGCAAGCATCAGGATGCTTACAACGAGACAGGTATGCAGGGCGTTAGCTATACTACTGGTGTACCAGCAATGGCTGGTGCAATGATGTTCTTCAAGGGTCTTTGGCGTAAGCCCGGAGTCTGGAATGTGGAAGACTTCGACCCAGATCCATTCTTGGAGGTACTCAATAAGCAGGGCTTACCTTGGCATGAAGAGTTTGGTGGTGATTTAGAACTATAAGAAGATGGCTTGCTCTTTGGACTTTATTGAATTTGTCAGTAGTCAGATAGCTGCTGCAGGGACTGTAAGATACAGGAAGATGTTCGGTGAATACATGATTTATGTTGACGAAAAGCCTGTTATCATAGTTTGTGACAATATACCTTATGTCAAAGAACACGAGGCAATTAAGTCAATGATGCTATCTGCCGAACGTGGATTCCCTTATGAAGGAGCTAAGGAACACTACGTTTTAGATGTTTCAAGGTCTGATTTTGCTGTCAAGGTTGTTAAGGTCTTGGCAGAAGTGTTACCTTATCCAAAGAGTAGAAAGAAGAATAAATAATATTTTATCAATCAGAAAAAAAGATAATAGTATATGGCAAAAGAAGATACAGGTACGACATCGGCAGCTGAAGGTAAGTTGAAAGCATTGCAAGCTGCAATGTCTAAGATAGAAAAAGACTTTGGTAAAGGGTCCATCATGCGTATGGGCGACGAACAAATAGAACAGGTGGAGGTTATCCCAACAGGTAGTGTTGCGCTCGACACAGCACTCGGTGTGGGCGGTTATCCACGTGGTAGAATCATTGAGATTTATGGTCCGGAAAGCTCTGGTAAGACAACATTAGCTATCCATGCCATTGCTGAGGCACAGAAGCAGGGTGGTATTGCAGCCTTCATTGATGCTGAGCACGCATTCGACCGTTTCTATGCAGAGAAGTTAGGCGTAGATGTTGATAATCTTTGGATTTCACAGCCAGACAATGGTGAGCAGGCTTTAGAGATTGCAGACCAGCTAATTCGCTCTTCTGCTATTGACATTCTTGTTATCGATTCTGTTGCTGCCTTGACTCCGAAGAAGGAAATTGAGGGTGACATGGGTGACTCTGCAGTTGGTTTACAGGCAAGATTGATGAGTCAGGCATTGCGTAAACTTACTTCAACTATCGCAAAAACTAATACTTGCTGCATCTTCATCAACCAGTTGCGTGAGAAGATTGGCATGATGTTTGGTAATCCAGAGACAACAACAGGTGGTAACGCACTGAAGTTCTATAGCTCTGTACGCCTTGACATCCGTCGTGTTACATCTATCAAGGATGGCGATCAAGTTATCGGTAATCAGGTTCGTGTGAAGATTGTAAAGAACAAGGTTGCTCCTCCTTTCCGCAAGGCAGAGTTCGAGATTACCTTCGGTGAGGGTATTTCAAAGATTGGTGAGATTGTTGACTTGGGCGTTCAGTATGGTATCATTCAGAAGAGTGGTAGCTGGTTTAGCTATAACGGAACTAAACTCGCACAGGGTCGTGATGCTACCAAGACAATGATTAAGGATAATCCAGAACTTGCAGAAGAACTGGAAGGCTTGATTAAGAACGCTATCGTCGAGCAGACAAAGTAATAAGTACGAACCTATGGTGTCTTGAATGTTACTCCTTCGATGAAGTTTATTCTTGACACCATAGATTTTTTAATCAACATGGGTTTTCTGTTTAATTACTCTTTATAAGGAACACATCTAATCATAAAAATATTCAATTCCACTTATGTTGTCATTCTCTTCTCTTGATTACAACGAGCGTAAAATTCTTATGCTAATGGCTTATTTTTACAAATATGGTCAGAATAAGATAAAACTATCAAAGTTGTTGAAAAAGATAATGTCGTCTCCTTTTTCCGATTCAGCATTTGAAAAGTTAAAAATAAGGTCTGCTGATAGAAGAAAATCATCAATACTATGGGGCTACAGATCTTTTATACATAAATCAGGATTTGTTGATACCTGCTCTCGTTGAACTTTTCAAGAAAGAGAACAGATATTTATTAAAGGATATTCGCGAACTTTATAGGAGGACTTATGCTAACGACAAACCGGCTCCTTTGGTAGGTTTAATAATCTATTGTATTGCACCTAAAGCAGTGGAGGCGACGACAACCTCCTATGAGGCAATCATGCACAGCTTATATGCTTGTTGTTATCATTTGATTGACAAGATAGAGCACAAGGCTTTCTTTCAATCAATGCCCGATGATATGTTTGCTCATGTCCTGAATGCAATCTTTCAGAGGTCAATGTATCAGAACAGACTATTGGATTGGGAATATTTAAAAGACCTTGTTATCAACCATAAAACACCAATTAGAGTTGAAAGAAGAAAAGAACCAATAGAATCCATCTTTGCTTTCTATTATTATTTAGCAACAGGTAAAATCTTCCTTGATTCCAAGACATCGAAAGACGATATCTTTACTCTCCAGATAGCTGCGATTTATGCATTGTATAAAGGAGATTATCCTTTAGCCAACAAGCTGTATACCAAAGTGATGACAGCCTACAACAAGATAACCATTGTTAAAGGCATTTTCAAAAATCCTGTTGGCAATTATTATTTCGCACTTACAAATATCTTTACTAATACAGAGGCATCTCTAAAGAAATTAGAAATAATGATGAGGCGCAATGGAGAAAGGACCTATACGCAAAATTACTTTCTGATTGAACCATTAAAAGTTATTTCTATAATAAAATTGATGCGAAAATACCAGAAAAGAACTATCTTGATGCATGCAAAGATACAGATATGCGGATGGTGGCTTGGCTTACTTGGAAGATGTATGAGCGTTTCGGAATACTTCCAGATGGAGCAACTAAACCTACCGACACTCCAAACTGGGCTTTCTTACAACAGGAGACTGGTATCATGGGCGACAACTCATCAGCTGATGAATTAAGAAAAAACTTCGGTGAAACATCTCTATTAAGCCGTTTGGAGATTAAATCACTTTGGCAGCTTCGTCTTGAAACACTTATTGCAGAGAATCAACAAGATGAGAATAAAACTGCAGAAACAATTCATGACACAATGCTTATCTACCTTCTCCGTTATGGGATTTTTGTCCCTGTGCTCAAACGAAGACTGAAGAATGGTAGTTGGTCTGTGGGTAAGGAGCTGTCTGTACGTGAACTCATACAACTGGATGTTCCATGCTTGGATAGTATTGATCAGCGGATTAAAGCTGGAATCTCTTCATGGGAATATAGTATTTACATTGAAAAGTATATATATCTTTTTGTTGATTGCGACCACGTTTATACAGGCTCTGCTTATGACTTCCAGCCTATAAAGATTCATAAGGACAACCCTCATCTTATCATTGATAAAAATGCAAATGGTTCTTTCAAAGTATCTACAAATGTAAAAGAATTGCAGAATGGTGAAAGATCATCTTTCTTTCTAAAGAAGAATTCTGAAACAGACTATTCTGTCTTCATTCCATCTGACTTTGAATATAAGATCTATAAAGAAATATTAGCACAGGAAACTTATCCTGCTGAAGCGGAGTCCTTGCTCATTCAACTGATTAAGACTGTTGGCGGAAAAACAGAAATACACTCTAACATGGTAGCTGAGCTTGACGATTTAGAGCGTATTGATGTACAACCATGTATTACGCTTCGCGTTATATCTTCTGCTGACAACAGTTTTAAGCTTGCTGCCATGGTGCATATCTCTGATAGTCTTTGCTATGTGCCTGGGAAAGGGAATGTCACCACTATTGCCGAACAAGAGGGTAAGAAAGTACAATTGGTTCGTAATCTAAAGAATGAACGTGACAACCTTAAAATGATAAGCGAAGGGTTGGCTGAAGTTGAATTCTTAGAAGAAGGCGAAACATGGAAACCACAAAGTATTTCGGAAACGATAACACTTCCTATCAACACGTTCTTACCTTTCATTCAATGGTGTAAGGAACACAAAGAGGTCTGTGCAATGGAATGGGCTGAAGGCAGTAAGATAAAGTTTTATCCTGGCATCAGCAGCAGTTCTGCTCAAATTTCATTCAAGTCAAAGAATGGTTGGTTTGAGGTGGAAGGTGATGTTGAACTCAGCGAAGGACACATTATTTCACTCCAGAAGTTGCTCGAAGTAATGCATCAAAGTGCTCAGCAGAAGTATATACGCATTAGTGATAATGAATTCATAACACTAAGCAACCAACTTTCACGTATTCTTAAACGACTTGACACAGTAACGACAGAAAGCCGTTCACATCTGCAGATGGCACCAGCCGCCGTGGCTTTGTTAGGCGATTTGTGGAACGATGAGGCGTTGAACATTCAGAATAATGATAGTATTAAAGCTTTACGCCAACGCATTGAAGAGAGTAGCAAAAAAGTCCCTTCCGTACCTAAGACCTTACAAGCACAGCTACGCGACTATCAGGAAGAGGGATTTGAATGGATGTCAAGGTTGACAGCATGGGGAGCAGGCGTATGCCTTGCTGATGATATGGGATTGGGTAAGACCATTCAAACTATCACCTTGCTGCTTGAACAGAGCGAAAACGGACCATCATTGATTGTCGCGCCATCCTCTGTCGTACCTAACTGGCGGAATGAGCTTCAACGTTTCGCACCATCATTAAACCTCACCATTCTCAATCAGAGTGAGGACCGTTCAAAGGAGATCAAGGATGCAAAAGCTGGAGATGTCATTATCACAACCTATGGTATATTGAATATACAACAAGAAGACCTTGCAGGAAGAGAGTGGAATGTGGTTTGTCTTGACGAGGCACATACCATCAAGAATGCCAACACTAAGATGTCAAAGTCAGCTATGCAGTTGAACGCACAACGTAAGATTATCCTTACGGGTACACCTATTCAGAACCATTTGGCCGAGTTATGGAATCTATTCCAGTTTATTAATCCTGGCCTTTTGGGAAGTGCAGAACAGTTTAAGAAGAAGTTTATCCTGCCCATTGAAGGAGATAACGACAAAGCACGTCAAAGTCAGTTACGCCGTCTAATCTCTCCTTTCCTTTTACGCAGAACGAAAGCAGAAGTTATTGACGAGTTACCAGCAAAGAACGAAATAAAGCTCCCTGTCGAACTATCATCGGAAGAGATGGCTATGTATGAGGTTAAAAGACGTGAGGCAGAGGCTATGATTCTTGAAAACAAGACTGACAAAGTGAGTACGTTGGCTGAGATTACTCGTTTGCGTCAGATGGCATGCAGCTGTTCGTTGGTGGACAAGAAATGGAAGCTACCAAGCAGCAAGGTCTTAGCTTTCATTGATCTGGCTGAAAGTCTTAATGATAGTGGTAATCGTGCACTTGTCTTCAGTCAGTTTACCAGTTTCTTTGAGGAGGTAAAGAAGGCTATGAATAAGGCAAAGCTCCCTTATCTTTATCTTGACGGAAGCACACCGATGGCTACGCGTGAAAAGTTAGTAAAGGAGTTCCAAACAGGAAAATGTCCTTTCTTCCTTATCAGTCTAAAGGCTGGAGGATTGGGATTAAACCTTACGGGAGCTAACTATGTTATTCATCTTGACCCTTGGTGGAATCCTGCTATCGAACAGCAGGCTACTGACCGTGCCTATCGTATCGGTCAAAAACAAGAGGTGACAGTATATCATCTTATTAGTCAGCATACGATAGAAGAGAAAATCCTACGTTTACATAAGACAAAGCGTAACCTTTCCGACTCACTTCTTGAGGGTTCTGATATGTCTCACGCAATGACACAGGAAGAACTACTCGAATTGCTGCAAGATAACAGATAAGAAGGAAAATGAGAGAAAACATATTAAGATACTACTATATGTTTAATAGAGGTTTGCTGTCATTTTAACATTTACTCATAACAAGCTGGAAATAAGGGTCTTACTTTTTAGTTTTGCATGACAGAAATGACAGCAAACTCAGTTTTATCTTCAGTTGCTTCAAGAAATAAGTATCAACGAATAGGGATGCACAAGTATATGCATCCCTATTTTTGTATTCAGATTGCGAGAATGAAAATCTTCACTCTCACTTATTACGCTTTTAGCAAAGTCACTATTGTTGCGCTTTCTCCCACTCTTTCTCTATCTCTTCGATTGTTATTCCTAACAGAATCATCTCACGAAAGATAGCAGGAAGAGACTGGGTAAGGAAAGTCTTGCGCCGAGCAGTCATGATTTGCTCGCGTGCACCAGCTGAGACGAAGTAGCCAAGTCCACGCCGATTGTAGATTATCTCCTCACGAGAGAGTAGCTCGTAGGCTTTCACTGCTGTGTTGGTATTCACCTGCAGCATAACGGCATACTCCCGGACTGACGGTATTCGGTCGTCAGCTTTATATGTTCCGGCTATAATCTCATCGCAAAGACGGTCAGCCATTTGCTCATAGATAGCCTTGTTATTTTCAAAATTCATAAGCCTTAATATTTAATCAGCGCTTTATCAAAAATTCCTCCAACGGTTGTTGATAACCTGCAGGTGTGTGTAGAGTTTGTAAGAACTCCAGTACATCAAGACTGTTAATCCGATACAGATGAGGTTGCTTATAACAGTGGTGAGTGCATTATCAGCTAAGACAAGCTCGTAGTCAGTATGTTCGTAAAGGAGATAGGCAAAAGTCGTGAGGCTTATTGCAATGCCGATAATGATGACAAATAAGCTGATTAGCGTCTTCAACCATGCAGCCTTGCGGAAGAACATACCACCTAAGAGTGCGAATGAATTGGTAAGAAGAACTATTTCTGCCCTAACCCATAATGGAGAACCTATTCTTAAACTTTGGCAGTATTCATACCACGTTGCGACCAAGGAAGCTCTTCCACCATAGAAAATAAGCATTGTTGTCAGCTGTTGCAATCCATCGGCAGCGATAAAGGCGATGGCAATAAGCAATGGATAAACCACGGAAACGAGTATAACACGTGCGAGGAACTTCTCAAGATTTGTGGCAGGCAACATCATTTCATTTATACGTTGCTGCCGTTTGCCGAGGTCGCTGATAATAAATGTAGCTATTATAAAGAATGACATTGCAAATACTACACTGATAAAAGGTGAATTTCCCCATAACCTAATTCTTATATCAGCATCTGACATAGGCTGTCTGTTAAAGAACGGAAAAAACATTATTGCAATGACAAAGAAACCTATAAGGAAACCAGCGAAGAGTTTGATGATAGAGCGGCGACGAACCAGGATGAGCCGGCTCATTACTTTACAGAAGCGGTTTATATCAAATTTTTTCATATTTATATCCTCCTTATGTTTATTTAATTCTTGTTGTTTCATCTTTGATAACGGCTTTACCCTCTGTTATCGTTTGTATAGGCTGACGTGTTGTTCCCGTGACCTTGCCATCAGCATTACCCATTATATAGAAGGATGCTGTATCTGTGCGGTTGAAGTTTACTGCTAAGTCTGCATTCCCCGGAACAGCAAAGCGGGCTTTCTTAGCTGTCAGATTTCTTATTTTCAGGTCAGCATTACCTGCTATGGAGAAAGAGGTATTATCTATATGCCCTGAGTTCAGTCTTATTTTACCATTCCCAGAGATATCAAAATTGGCTTGCTTAGCGGTTAGGCTCTTAATATTTATACCAATATCATCAGCTATGACAAAGTTCAATTGATTAATTCTCATCTTATTTATAGTAACATTACAACCAAAATCAGAATTAATTATCAGATTATCAAGTGTAATAGAGTCTGAAAAAATAATAGGGTTAGAACCTTCCAAGTTCATGTGTGTTAAGGTGGGAGCAGTAATATAAACTTCAATATTGCTATTCACTTTCTCCATGCTAAAGGGAAAGAATAGCTGACCAAATGCAGAATCTGGGTTCTTCATTTGTACAGTCAATTTGCCATCAATGACATCAAAATCCAAATATGAAAGCAATCTTTCCTGTCCTTTAACCTTTATACTGCATTCCTTGCCTTGTATGATATGAACTGGAACTAATGCTGCAACCTCTAATTCCTGGAACTTTTCAACAGAAATATTCTTGGTTACGACCTTACCAAAATCCCCTTTCTTGCGAATACAAGAACTGAAAAGGAATAGGCAAGCAGCGAAAACAAGGCTGAGATTAATGATTTTTGCAAATGTTGTCTTCATAATGATATTCCTCCTTCTTTTATTTTAGTTTACCTGTTGTTGCTGCATTGAACAACAATTCAAGATTGATAGTAGTCTCATTGTCACCCTTCTGACGTCGTGCAATCACATTGTTGCCTTGAATGGATGGCTCTGCATAGAGTACGCTGTCATCCATCTCGTTAGGTTGACGGATGCCGAAGGTGTAATCATTTGTTATATCCTCAGTTGATGCGTTCACAATTATTTGTGAATTGTCAAGGATGATGATATGGTCAAGCAACTGCTCAACGTCATGCACCTGATGGGTAGAGATAATCAGCGATGAATCTTCTGCCATATTGCCTGCCACAACCTTACGGAAGAGTGCCTTTGATGGAATATCAAGACCATTAGTTGGCTCATCCATCAGAAGAAGACGACAACCAGTAGCAAGTGCAAAACTCATATACACCTTCTTTTTCTGTCCCATAGAGAGTTGCTTAAAGTCAACATCAACGGACATCTCAAAGTCTGTCAAGCACTTCTCAAGAACCTCCTCGCTGAATTGAGGGTAGAAGTCTTCATGAATCTTTGCATACTTACTGAGTGACATACTGGGCAAATCGTACTCCTCTGGAACAATATATAGCTCCTGCAACATTTCTGGATAACGACATGAAGCAGTGTAACCATCAACGATAACCCTACCCTTCTTAGGTTTCAGAAGTCCAGCTATAAGATAAAGCAGCGTACTCTTTCCCATTCCATTCTTACCTAAGAGACCGTAAATTCGGTTCTCATTGAGTTGTAGATTCAGCCCTTTAAACACGTTGTGTTTGCTTTTCGGATAGCTGAAAGTCAGTTCATTTACTTGAATCATAAGGCTTTTCCTTTTTAATAGATTGAATTTTATAAAGTCTTTTACTATCTCTTAATTTATCAATTTGCGTGTACCACTTTAATAGTACACTGCAAATGTAAGACTAAAAAACTATACTTGCAAATATTTTTGCAAAAAATCTATCCCCAAGGTTCAAGAAAAGGCGAAATAGCGTGAATTATTTGTGAGTCAGTCGGTTCTGACTTTCGAGCCTTTCAGTGCAAAACCTCGAAAAGACGGGTTTGTACCAACTTCGGACAGAGCAGCGTTACCAAAATATTACCACCTTCTTTGCAAGTGAGGATTGGGAAAAGCGGTAACGAACAGTGCAAAATCCGACCTGAATTTCGGGGATTACCTCCCGCAAAGGTACTTCGATGAAAGGAAACAGGCAAATAAATTGCGGACTGTTTCTTTACCATTGAACGACAATATTTTGCATAGCAACAAATAACCTGACAATGAATAGTTTTGTAAACCGTAAAAAGTCAGAGTTATGCGTAGTACGTTTAAGGTTCTGTTCTACCTCAAAAAGAACGCCCCCAAGAAGAACGGTTTCGTTCCCGTGATGTATCGTATCACCATTGACGGTACGATAGCCCAGTTCAGTTGCAAATGCGACATCCATCCCGACTTGTGGGATATCAAGAGCAACCGCGCTTCGGGAAAAAGTGCCGTTGCGTTGGAAACCAACCGTTTCTTGGACAAGGTACGTGTCGGCATCAATGCCAAATACAAGGAGATAGCCGAGCGGGATAACTATGTCAATGCCGAGAAAGTGAAGAATGCTTTCTTGGGTTTGGAGATGCGGCATGAAATCTTGCTGAAAGTCTTTGCCCAGCACAATGAGGACTTCGCCAAACAAGTAGATGCGGGCTTGCGAAGCCAATCCACCTACAACAAGTATTGCACGGTCTATAAACATTTGGAGGAGTTCATCAAGACCTGCTACCGTGTCAGCGACATTGCTTTGAAAGAACTCACTCCGGCTTTCATTACCGATTTCGACATCTTCCTGCGCACCGAAAAGCAATGCTGTAACAACACGGTATGGAGTTACATGATGCCCCTGCGCCGTATGATTACCATTGCCCAGAATCACGGATGGATAGTTCGTGACCCGTTCGTAGATTACAGCATATCCGCCGAGAGTACCGACAGGGACTATCTGACCAAGGATGAAATCCGCAGGCTGTTGGATTTGAAATTCAGGCGTAAATCAATGGAGCTGGTTCGGGACTTGTACGTCTTCTGCTGTTTTACAGGCTTGTCCTTTACCGATATGAAGAACCTAACCAAAGATAACCTTCAGACTTCCTTTGACGGTAAACTCTGGATTATGACCAAGCGACAAAAGACAGGTGTGGAGTCCAATATTATGCTTTTGGATATTCCGAAGCAGATTATCGAGAAGTACGATGGCATGGCGAGGGAGGATTACCTCCTGCCCGTTCCGCAGTATATTACCGCCTGCAAGAACATCAAGAAAATCATCGAACTCTGCGGTATCGAAAAAGAGATTACGTGGCATACCAGCCGCCATACTATGGCGACGGAAATCTGCCTGACCAACGGCGTTCCCATCGAAACCCTCTCCAAGATGCTCGGACACACGAATATTCGCACCACGCAGATTTACGCCAAAATCACCCATGAAAAGGAAAGTCAGGACATGGCGGCACTCTCCGACAAACTGAGTAAGATAGAGCAGTTCAATGGTATTACTATATAATGCAGTTCAATGGTATTACTATATAATAAGGAGGACGAACGATGAAAAGAGAAATCATAACCATTGGAGAAAACGGAAAAATACATATCCCGACAACTCCCGTTTGGATGTCGGCTTGCGAAATAGCCGATTTATTCGGCGTATTCTCCGGCAAGGTAAGCAGCCACATCAAATCTATCTTCAAAGTTGGTTTGCTCAGAGAAGACGAAGTGAAGCGAACCTTATCTTTCAAGGGCGGTGCGGTGGATTTATACAACCTTGAAATGATTACGATGCTGTCATTTCGCTTTGCTTCTCCACAAGCCAAGAGTTTCCGTCAATGGATAATCGGAAGACTGACCGAAAAGAAGAGAACAAGTCCTCCATTACTTATATGTTATGACAAAGGTGGATGGTACAACTGAATATGAGAACAGGCAGTAAGAGAGGAGTTTCTTACCGCCTGTTGCTCTGTCAAGGCTTCTCAAACCGAGGGCGATAATTCTCCTGCAACAGTTTTTCCACATCTTCTTCCCGGTAGAGTACCTTTCCGCCTAACTTAACAAAGGAGATTCTTCCCATGTTGCGATAATCCTGCAACGTGCGCCGGTTGATATGCAACAGACGGGACAGTTCATCGTCCGTTAGATAGCGATGCCCGTTAAGCAGAGGTCTGTTCTTTTTCCGCAGGACATCTATCCCCTTTATCATACGGTCGCTCGCGTTGAGAAAGTGCGCAATCTCTTCATTGTTCTTGGTCTTTACGTCGTTGTCCATATTTTACATCGGATTTAGTGGTGATACTATTCATTGGTCATAAAGCAGAGGATTGTTCGAGCAGTTTCCCGACATCCTCCGGCTTGTAGAACATCTTATACCCTATTTGCGTATAGGGCAACATCCGGTTGCTGCGGTAAGTTTGCAGGGTACGCAAACTGATGTTCAGGATTTGGCAGACATCCTGATTGTCCAGCCACCTGCCCATACGCTTTTCGTCACACTCCCGACACAGGGCATCGACCTTGGCGGTCAGAATGCAGAAACGCTCCATCATGGCTTCATACGTTTTCTTCTCGATTGCTATTACTTCCATATATCAATTTTTTATTTGGATATTACGATATGCAAATGTAATGACAGTGCATGTGAGAAAGAGATACTTTCATCTAACTGCGTGCTTGTGGCTTTGATATGACAGCCTGTGTCTTCGGGTTTGAATATTCGACAATAAAAATCTCTATTCAGTACATATTTAGCATACAATCCAAACGATTTCAATGCCCGAACTTTGCACCATAATCAAATTAAAAAGAACGATGGATGTCATTACAATTGAGAGTAAAGCCTACCACGATTTGGTAGGTAAGATAGAGAAGATACTCCGATATATGGAGAAAGAGGAACAGGCGAAGGAAGAATATGAAAACCGCCTGATAACCAACAAGGACTTAGCCGAAATACTCGGCATCAGCCAACGCACCTTTCAGCGGCTGCGGAGTTCGGAACGTATCGGCTACAAGATTATCCTTGGACGATGCTATTATGACTTGAAAGACATAGAGGAAGCGATACACAAGAAAAGCCTGTACTGCAACCCTCAAAACATCAAAGAGCTGAGACAGAATTTCCTGCTTAAAACCAAGAGAACGAACTAGCGTATGGAACTATTGGACAAAGAAACTTTTCTTGAATGGATGGACCGGATCATGAGCCGTTTCGACCATCTGAAGCAGACCATTCCCGATATTCCCCAATGTCCGATGCTCAACGGCGAGCCGCTCTTGGACAATCAGGAGGTCTGTATGATGCTGCAAGTCAGCAAGCGAACCTTGCAGCGTTACCGAGATTCGGGGACGCTGCCTTTCCACATCATCTACCATAAGACATGGTATTTGGAGTCGGAGATAACCGCCTTTATGAAACATCATTTCACAGAGAACATGAAAAGGAAACGCAAGAGAAAGGCAAGGGGATAAAATACGTTGCTTATAATCTTGTAAATTAATCACACGATTATAGAATATCACATTTGTAATATTAGTATAGAAATTGTTGAACAAACGGTAACAGGAATAATGAAAGACATTAATTCATTTTTTTTCATAGTTGAATTACGACAATATTTTTCTCAACGTATAGTCTATTTTTCATTATTTAATCAAATACTTTGCCGAATTCATCTGCAAAAAAAATATATTTCCGTAACTTTGTCCACTGTGAATATTGCACCAATTTATTTGTAATCTTTCAGTATTAAATACATTAAGAGTTACAATAGCACTCTATTCTTCTAACTTAGGCAATTTAATTTCATCGGATTCACGTTAAGTTAAAGTCACATGTGGTATGAAAATGGCAAACTTGAGAATAGTCAATCCTATACTAACGTATGAGGTAATATGACCGTTGTGACTAATTAGTTGATGTTGAGATATAAAATCATTAGGAAATTATTATTTTAAAAGCTGCATTATGAAAAATATAGATTTCAATAATATTCGACTTGTCAATGGATCATTAAACGATGGGTTCGAGGAATTTGTGTGCCAATTGGCACGCAAAGAGGACATTACATACATAAAAAAATTTGTGCGGAATGGTAAGCCGGATGGAGGTGTAGAGTGTTATTGGATTCTAGAAGATGGTAGCCTAATAGCCTGGCAGGCTAAATATTTTTGTAATGCTTTTGATAATTCTCAGTATCAGCAGATAGATAATTCTGTGAAGGAGGCTTTAAGTGCGTATCCCAATCTGAAGAAATACATTATTGCTGTCCCTATAGATCCTTCTGATGCTCATATTTCTGGTAGGAAGAGTATGAAAGAGTATGAAAGAGCGTATCAATGGTTATATAGATAGATGGCAGAAGATAAATGCCAATGTTACTTTTGAGTTTTGGTGGTCATCAGATCTTATAGCAAGACTTCAAATCCCTTCCAATCAAGGACTACTTCGTTTTTGGTTTGGTAATAATGAATTCACAGATGACAATTTTTTATTATTTAACAAGGCGTCCATCCTAGACCTTGGCAATCGCTATACACCCAAGTTAAATATAGAGGTAAGTTCAGCCCAATATTTTGCAGTCCTCTCACGAGGTAAATCCTTTAAAGAATTCCTTAACACTGAACTGAAAAAAGCCGAATCAGCTTGTCAAAAGATAGAAAAGAATGAAAAATGTCAAGAAGCCACAGAGAGGGTTATAGACGTCAGGGAAAGTGTCGAGCGAATTAAAGAAGTTGATATTTTAGGAATTGAAAAAATTCCTATAGATGATTTTTTGTTATCGTTGATGTCCTTAGCGAATACCGTACAGGACATTTATTATAATCTTATAGAAAAGGATATTAGCCAAAATATTAATAGGGAAATCCAAAAAATCTATGAATTAAGTGTAGATCTTTTGAATGTCTACAACGGTCTTCATCAAGAAGTCATGAAATTGGTTAATGATCCAGTACTGATTCTAGAAGGTGATGCAGGTGTTGGTAAATCTCATTTGCTAGCTGATATTGTAGAGAAGCGTAAGAATGATAAATTGGATAGTTTGTTATTGTTAGGACAAAAGTTCACAACAGACGAAGAACCTTTTACTCAGATAATGAGAATGCTTAATTTTGACGGATCTTCTGAAGAATTGTTAGAAACGCTTGAAGCTAAGGCAGAGATATCTGGGCATAGGTTAGTTGTATTCATAGATGCTATTAATGAGGGACATGGACTGAATATATGGCCAAACTGTATACGAAGTTTTATTGAGTCTTTCCGTGCGCATCCATGGTTAGGATTAGTCTTAAGTATACGTACATCATATGTACCAGCAATTATTCCTCGGGATGAATTCGGATATGATTATTGTGTAAGGGCAATTCATAGAGGTTTTGGTGCGAATACCCGAAAGGCTGTCTTGACATATTTTAAGGAGTACAATATTTTGTATCCGTCGGTTCCTCTACTAAACCCTGAGTTTCGGAATCCTTTGTTCTTGCATTTGTTTTGTGAAGGCATGCAGAAGAATGGTTACCATAAAATACCTGATGGTATAAGGGGTATCTCTTCAGTAATTAAATTATTTTTTGATGGTGTTGAGAAGTCTATCAGGTCTCATATCCGAAATTCATCATCTATAAGTGTGGTCGAGAAAGCTGTTCACAGGTATATTGAATACTTGACAGAGAATGGTTGTCATGAATTATCAGTAGATGAAGCAAGCGAAATATTATCGGAAATAAGTCCGCGAACTTTCAAAGAGGGGGAACTTGTCGATTTATTGATTTCAGAAGGTGTTTTTAGTAAGAACATCTTCTATGACGAAGATGGTGGAGACGTTGAAGGTATCTATCTTTCATACGAGCGTTTTGAGAATATATTGCAGGCAGAATATATTATTAATAATTTGAAGATTGATTCGGTGAGCCTTATAAGTTATTTGAAAGATATCAAAAGATTAGATAAGGTTAATGGGTTGTTTGAAGCTCTAGCCATCTTACTGCCAGAACGTAGAGGACAAGAATTGTTCGATGTTCTACCACAATTTAAGGAAAAAGGATATGTAGTTAATGCTGTGCTTTCAAGTTTGTTATGGCGGGACGAAAAGACAATAGATTCTCGTCTTGATAGCTACTTCAAACAGTTTTATGGTAATAGTCGATTTATGTACCGATTTGTTCTAACAATTATAGAGATAAGCTTTAATCATAGGAATTACTTTAATGCCAACTATCTTCATCATATTCTTGCGCCAATGAAGTTAGCTGATAGAGATGCAGTGTGGATTCCCATACTGTATCAAATTTATAGTGGTCAAGATAATATTATGGAGGAGATCATAAACTGGGCATGGGATGAAAGTGATAAGATTCATATTTCCGATAAATCTGTTGAATTAGGTGTCACCTTACTTGCTTGGTTGTTAGCTAGTACAAATAGAAAGCTACGCGACACAGCTACCAAGGCTCTAATTCAGCTATTGCATAGCCGAATGAATATATTGATATCTCTATTTGAGAAATTCAAGACGGTTGATGATCCTTACATTCAAGAAAGGCTTTACTGCATCGCTTTCGGCTGTGCAGTTCGCACCACGTCAAAAGAAAGTCTTAAAGAAATAAGTCTATATGTATATAGCTCGATATTTGACGTAAAGGGCGAAATCTATCCACACATATTACTACGTGATTATGCCCGAGAGATTATAGAATATGCAATATCAATTGGAGTAGAATTAGATATTGCCCTTGACAAAATAAGACCTCCTTACAACAGTAAGTTTGAGTTCGATGTTGTTACAGAAGAAGATATTATGTCTATATTGGATAAATGTGGTAATTATAAAGGTTCGCCCGGTATGTGCGGTATGGTAATGTCTATGCTTCCTGAGCATAGCAGTCTCTCTTATGGAGATTTCGGTAGATACACCTTCCAAAGTGCATTGAGCAATTGGAAGATAGATGCAGAAAGCTTAAACTATGTAGCCATTAAACTCATTATCAATAAATATGGATATAGTGAAGACAAACATGGTGTTTTTGATAAGGTAATTGGTTCAGGAAGAGGACGAACAACGACACCCAATGAGCGAATAGGCAAGAAGTATCAGTGGCTTGCGTTTCATGAATTGTTAGCACGTGTCTCGGATAATTTCCTCAAAATAGAAGGCGCATGGAGCAATAATGTGGTGAAATATGAAGGACCATGGGATCCATTTGTACGTGATATAGACCCAACAACATTAATCCATATTAACGAATTATCCCCAGAAGATGAGTTGAAAGATAACTTCTGGTGGAGTGTTGAAAAATATGCCAACTGGGATATGGATATGGTAGACTGGCTTAATGCAGATAATGATCTACCATCGGTTGAGCCCATCATCGAAACTAAAGATTCAGATGGATGTGAATGGCTTGCTTTGGAATGCTACCCTTCATGGGAAGAACCACATTATGATAATGGTATCTATAAGAGGCTATGGTATCAGGTAAGGAGCTGCATCGTTGACGAAACAGACTTCAATCGTATTTACGAATGGGCTAGCAAACAGGATTTTGGTGGAAGATGGATGCCAGAAAACAGCGAAAGGTATGAAATGTTTTATCGTGAATACTATTGGTCTCCAGCTTATCATATCTATGACTCTGAAGGTATAACTAAAAAGGAACTCTACGATAGAAACTCTGAAGAGTTTATGGGGAATATAGAGATCACAGCTATTTATTATCTATGGGAAGCAGAAGAAGATTATTCCAAGGAAACAGCTTTCTCATGCCTTTTACCTTCAAAACAATTATTCGATGGGGTGGATATGAAGTTTACAGATAAACAAGGCATATTCTCTGATGACAACGGTAAAGTGGTTTGTTTTGACACTAGTGAAGTTGAGAAATCAAAGAAGTATTTACTTATTCGTAAGGATGCGCTACTTTCCTATCTGAAAGATAATCATAAGCGTATCTTGTGGTATGTGCTAGGTGAAAGAAACATAATTGGGCTTCATAATTACCCAGAAAATTTTCCTTCGTGGCTGGTTATTAGTGGAAATTATACATTGTCAGGAGACGGTGAGGTCACAGGGAGCCTCAGGACTAGCCATAAGTAGGTAATAATAAATGGTACACACATTCTTACAGTTTGATTACAATAAGAATATCCTACGTAACACGAACTTTAGCGAATATAGCGGAGATTAATTTGTAATCTTTTGATATTATTCATTTAGCATTACAAATAATCCCGCTACTAATCAAATTCTTATCAATATATTTTTCGACAAACTTACGTAAATAGCAATGTGACTATAGCTTTATGAGACAAATGTTCTATTAACCTGAACTCGGGATAAGTTTCTTTCTATTACTCTGATTTATTTATCCTATAACCCATTTAGCCTCTATCGTCTTAGATTGAGGCTAATTCTTTTTCTCAAAATGCAAACTGTTTCTTTAGAACAAAGAAAGTTGACCGCTGTGTTGTTCTATGCAGAAATCTAAATTGATTTCAGGTTTCTTTTCAAAGAAGCTATATGCAGCTATTGCTGATAATACATTCATAGCAAAATTAAGGACACTTCTATGTCTAGAGTGGACCAATTGAGCTACATTCTTCAGTTCGTCATTGATGGTTTCAATTACAGATCTTTTTCTTAAAAGCAGTCTATCATATAATGGGATTAACTTGTTTTTCATATTACTTCTTATACCTGTTACCAAGTTAATCCCATCATTGAATAATTTTTCAAATAGTCCCTTAGAGATGTATCCTTTATCGGCAAATAACTTTCCGAACACATTGTCAGTCAGTCTATTAAAGACATCTTCATCTCTATCGTCTACATTGGCTTTGGTAAGCATAAAGTTGAGAATTTCCCCCCGTTCATTACATATAAGGTGCAGTTTAACCCAAGTTTAACTGGCAAAAATATTTTTCATAAATATTCGGGATGTTTTGTGTAGTATCAATTTTATAAATGATTGATAATCAAGCATAGGGTATTGTAACGAGGAGTAAAATCCGAATTGTAGGACACCGTCATATCAAAATTATTTTGTTACTTTGCACTCATGCACGCAAATGTACAGACACGATTCAACCCTGCAACAGGCGACATGGCTCCTTATTATCGCATTAAGGAGTCATATCGTGACGTGCAGGGTCATGTACATTCGCTAATTCTGTTGAACATCGGGTTTGAACCTTCACTTACTGCCGTACAGGTTCGAAAAATTGCATACGCACTTACCGAACGCTTCAAAAACAGAAGTACACCCTCGCTTTTCAAGGAACATCTTGACGGACTTACTCCTATTGAACAGGCAAAGGCTGACGAATGGTGGAGCCGTATGGAGCAAGAAGGTGGAATCGATAGGTTTAACAAGGAAGAGCAGAAGTCGCTGAGAAAATATGAGAACTACGTTGACCTTGAGACGGCAAAATATACTGACGCAAGGAATGTCGGTGCTGAGTGGCTCTGCAAGCAGACGATAGACAAACTGCAATTAGAGGGTTTCCTGCGCAGAAACGGCTGGACGGAGAATACGATCCGCACGGCTTTGTCAGCATTGATTGTTCGCACAGTATATGCAGTTTCTGAACGTTCGTCTTATTATTATTTGCGCGATAACTCAGCTGCTGGTGAACTTTATAGTGGAGTTCCTGGCTGGACACCAGGAATCAATTCTCTGTATAAAGTCACTGACAAATTATATGAACTAAAGGAACAGTTAGAGCGTCATCTGTGCAACGTTACTGACGATCTCTTTAATATAGACAACAAGTTGATGCTCTTCGACTTAACCAACTTCTATTTCGAGGGCAGTAAGCGTAACAGCGACAAGGCTAAGTTCGGTCGGTCAAAAGAAAAACGCTCTGACTGTAAGCTACTTGTACTTGCACTATGTATCAATAAAGAAGGTTTTATACGTTATTCTTCTATCTTGGAGGGTAATACAGCAGACCCCAAGTCTCTGCCCGATATGATTGACACGCTGGCAAAGAAGAATCCATCACGGACAAAGGATACGCTCGTTGTCATGGATGCAGGTGTTGCCACGGAAGAGAACTTGGAGCTGATTAAAAGAAAAGGTTACAATTATCTCTGCGTATCTCGTACGAAAATGAAGGACTATACGCTCAGTGATGATAACAGGAGTGTTACGGTAATGGATGCCCGTCGGCAGAAGATAACGCTGAAAGAGGTTAAGACAGAGGATGACAAGGATTATTATCTCGAAATAACATCTCCTTCGAAAGCTATGACAGAGTCGTCCATGAACAGGGTCTGGAGAGAGCGTTTTGAGATGGAACTGCAGAGAATAAACGATGGAATCTCCAAGAAAGGTGGAACGAAAACCTATGAAAAGGTTGTTGAACGTACAGGACGTGCCATACAGAAGTACCCATCTATAGCGAAGTTCTATCAGATAAGCTACATAAAAGATGAGAAGAAACCCAAGCAGATGCTGCGCATAGACTGGGAGATAAAAGACCTCTCCGCAATGGAATCTGGTCACGGAATATACTTCCTCCGCAGCAATGTCAGGACACTTGATGAGCGCGTGACATGGGAATACTACAATCTCATTCGTGAGATAGAATGCACGAACAGGCAACTAAAGAATGATCTCAACCTCCGTCCTATCTATCATCAGAAAGATGAGAGAAGCGACGCACACCTCTTCTTCGGTTTATTAGCCTATTGGGTGGTAAACACCATCCGTTGTCAATTAAAACGAGAAGGAGAAACCTGTTACTGGACCGAGATTGTACGACGTATGAGCACCCAGAAGCTCGTCACAACAAAAGGGAAGAATCCATTAGGAGAGAACATCGAGATGCGCCAATGTAGTAGTCCTTCGAAGCAAGCAAAACAGATATACGATAAGTTGAACTTAAAACACTCACCATACAAAAAGAATAAAATTTGTAGGACACAGAGCCCATAAGAAAAACGAGGAAAGTACGGTGACTGCAAGAAATAGGCGAATGTGGGGGTTAAACTTGGGTTAAATCCAAAATACCAACCCATTGTGCTTTTGCCTCTGGTAGCATAATCCTTAAAAACCCTATTGCGGTAAATACGTTTATTATGGCAGACTGGGATACAGGTAGAGTCAATAAAGCTAATACCAGTACATCTTCCAAAACAACATATTTGCAAGAACATCATCATTTCTACCGATACTCTAGCTTCAAGCTCCAAAAAACGATTATAGGATAACAGATGAGGAAACATATCTGCAAGATACTCCTTTACAAAGAACATATAATAATGTTGAAAGTTACGATAAGAATTAAAATGGAAACAGATCATTATGGTTATGATTTCTGACTTGCTCATACGCCATTTACGGCGGCGATGCTTACACTTGGAATCATTGGGAAGTCCTATTTTATCAATTTCTGACTCAAATTCTTTGCAAAAGTCATCTGCAATACAAAAGATTTCGGTAATTTTGTCTTTGGTAATCATCGCTATATAAATTGTAAGTTATTGATATTCAACTATAAAGTTACAAAAATATAACGAGATTACCAACTTTTTTGAGTATTATTCTTATCCCGAGTTCAGGTTATTACATTTTCTGTTTAATTACGTAAGTTTTACTTGCCAATGACGGCACACCGTCCGTAAGGGGCTGTGTACCTCGGATACTCTGCCCCACATTTTCGGGCTGTCTGTCGGTTTGAGCCGAAAGCGTGCAGACGGAGGATGCGTTAGCGGCAGGCTCAATCGGATGGGACTGCCCGGAGATGTTCTCTTCCATTTTCTTCTGCTCTTCTACATTATCTTCTTCTTGCTGTGCATCTCCCTGCTCAATCGGCTTCAAGGATAGTTGTATCTGACGGTCGAGAGCGGCAAGTTCCGTCTTGACCCAAGTTTAACTGGCAAAAATATTTTCATAAATATTTTTGCCAGTTAAACTTGGGTTAGGGTTCTTGAACTGCCGCATGAAGTTGGAGAGGAAGTTCTCCAAGGCATTGCTGTGCTTGTCGAACTTCAGGAAGCTCTGTTCATGCTCGGCGGTAGGCGGAACGGTTTTCAGCTCGCCTTTCTCGTCCCTACCTGTGACGGCTTTGAGATTTTCGTCCTTCTGATCCTTGACCAAAAGGACTTCTTGGTCTTTGATTTTTTCGTCCATATTACAATGTTTTTAATGACACCAACAGCGGTGCACGGACAAAAGTAAACCAAAGAAACCGTGTATGTTAGAGGTTTGAGATAACTGCGTACTTGTGGCGTTGATATGGATGGAAGTGACTGAATATTGACGCAAACCAAAACGAGCGGAGCATACCCGAAGGCATATTCCGCTCGTTCTTGTCGATACGACCCTGCGTTTTCAGATAATGGTGGGTATATGTCGGCTCCTACACTTTTCCTGCATTGCTCCGGCTGTATTCCGTAGGTGTGACACCATAGGCATTCTTGAATGTCCGCACAAAGTTGGAATAGTCGTTGAATCCGCATCTGTCCGCTATCTCTCTGAAACTCATCTGCGAGTCTCCGTCAAGAAGGCTCTTGGCTTTCTTGATTTTCACACGCTGGATATAGACCGTCGGGGTGCTGTTGGTGATGGCGTTGATCTTGCGATAGAACTGTCTGTCGCTCATGCACAAGGCCGATGCAATCTGCGATACCTCAATTTCCTTTCCACGACTGAGCTGTAGGAATATGACATCCGATACCTTTGCAAGGAAGCGTCGCTCAACATCGGTAAATTGCGTCTCCTGCTCCTTGTCCGTGCGGCTGCCATTGCTGAATCTGTCACGCAGACGATGATGGCGTTCGAGCAGTTTCTCCACCCGTGTACGCAGCTCGTCGGCGTTGAACGGCTTGGCGAGGTAGGCGTCCGCTCCGGCTTCCAATCCTCGTATGCGTTCCTCTTCCGTAATCTTCGCCGTAACCACGATGATGGGCACGTGGTTGATAATCTCGTTGGCGCGCACCTGCCGGCACACCTCTAATCCGTCCATACCGGGCATCATCAGGTCGGAGATGATCAGGTCGGGCACAAGGTCGAGTGCCTTCGCCAGTCCGTCCTTGCCGTTGGCAGCATAGCTTACGGCGTAACGATCTGTGAACTGCGAGCCGATGTAGGCGGCGATGTCGCGGTTGTCCTCGATGACAAGCAGGCGGAACTGGTCGTCACCGCCCTCGCTGTCCGCAGGTGTCGCCTCCGTCTCGGGCAGGAGCGATACGCTATCCACAAAATGTTCGGTGGCATCGGCATTTTGTACCTCGTTCCTTATCGGTACACACAGGTGGAATGTCGTGCCCTTGCCCACCTCGCTCTCCACCGTGATGCTGCCCTCCACGGCGTCGATGATCTGCTTCACGAGGGTCAGTCCCACACCCGTTCCCACGTGCTGCGCATCGCCCTCGCCCTGGTAGAAGGGCTCGAAGACGTGGGCGAGCGTTTCCTTGTCCATGCCGCCGCCCGTGTCGGCCACGTCGATAAGCAGCCACTGCCCCTCGCGCCACATCGCCACGCTCACCTTACCGTATTCGGGCGTGAACTTCAGGGCGTTGGAGAGCAGGTTGTTCATCACTTTATTGATATAGTCGGGCACAAAGTCCATCTCCACTTTTTCCTTGGCGAAGAACTGCAGGTCGATGTTGCGGCTGCGGGCATAGTCGCGGCAGGTCTCCACAATCATCGTGAGGTGGGCTGTAATATCTCCGTTGCGCCAGTCGGCATTACCCACCGACGACCTGATTTTCGAGATGTCCAACAGCTGGTTGATGAGCGTGAGCAGGCCCTTGCCCTGCCGCTCGATGATCCGTGCCTTGTCGCTCACTCCTTCTGCTTCGGTGGCTTGCAAGTCGTGGCTCAGTCCCAGGATCACGGTGAGCGGCGTGCGGAACTCGTGGGTGATGTTGGTGAAGAAGTTCTCGCGCAGGGCCGACAGGCGTTTCAGCGCCAGATGGTTACGCCGATGAATGCGCTGGATGTAGAAGAAAGTCGCCAGCGCGCCTGTCAGCGCAAGCACCACCAAGGCGAAGATGGCATAGCCTGTGTGACGTACCGTCCGTTCCTTTGCCAGTTTCAGCCGCGCCTCGGCCATTTCCCTTTCCTGCCGGTTGCGCTCAATGTTTAGGCTCGTATTCTGGATGCGGTTCACTTTCTCCATGTCCAGCACGCTGTCCTGCAGGGCGGTGGCCTGCTCGTAGGCAGAGAGAGCCGTGCGGTAGTCGCCTAACCGCTTATAGTGCTTATAATATAAGGTGTAGATTTCCACCAGGTGCTCATTCGACTTGATAGTCCGCGCCACCTGTCGCGCCCGGCCCAGATACGCCATGGCCTTGGCGTCGTCGCCCGTCGCATTGTGGATGCCGGCGAGGGCGATGAGCGAATTCAGCGCATGCCATTCGTCCTTCGAGGTTTGCATCATCCGGTAGGCGGTCTCATATTCCTCGGTCGCCTTGTCGTATTGCCTCGCTTTTTCGTAGAGAGAACCGAAATAGGTGTGGCAGAGCGATATGCCGAGTGTGCTGCCCGCCTCTTGGTTTCGCGCCATAGATTTGCGGTAATACACCCACGCCGAGTCTATCTCTCCGTGATGCTCGAAGATGGAGCCGAGGTTGGCGTAGTTGATGGCCTGGCCCAAGGCGCTGTGCAGTTCCTGTTCGCCTTTCAATGCCATGCGCAGCACGCTGTCGGCACGTTCGTAGTTGCCCAGCGTCATGTAGATGTTGCCCAGTCCGTTGAGCGACACCACGCGATTCTTCCTTGCCACGGTGCCCGTGTCGGCGCATTCCTCGCTCAGCTTCCACGCACGGTAGTGGTATTCCTGCGCCACGTCGAGCACTCCCATGCGGCGGTAGTCGGTGCCAATGTTGTTCAGCGCCTGTACCCATTCCAACGTGTCGCCGATGGCTTCAGCCTGCCGCAGTCCCTGGCTGTGGGTGCGCAGCGCCTCCTCGAAGTGGCTCTCGTTGCGCAAGACATTGCCCCATTCCCTCAGGGCGATGACGCTACCGAGCCGGTCGCCCTCGCCCTCCAGCCGCTTTTGCAGCAGGGCGAGCGAGTCGGTTCCACGGGTGGCGCGCACGATGCTGTCAGCCGCCCTGCGTTCGTCGGGGGTGGAAGCAGTTGGTTCCCTGCCGCATGAAACGAGCAGGAAAGAGATTGAAATAAAAGCTGCTAATTCGCTTAAGATCAATCGCCTGCGTTTATTCCTCCCATAAATATTAAAAAGCTCATGGCGAGGCTGTAAAGTGGCTCTAAGGTCGTGTTTGTAGTACTGCATATAGGTGATGATTCAGGGTTGCTCATATTTTATTCTTCTTCGGTATTAGTTTGACCACCTTCATTGATTGTACCTCCTTTCGAGGTGGTCGGCAATGCGATGACACGCCATCGCTTGGGGTTGCTGTCCTTCACGATATACCCCTTCTTCGAGAGTGTCGTCAGTTGCTTCTGCACAGCCGAGGTGTTGATGCCCAACTGTGAGGACAACTCCGCGTTGGTGACTCTGGGATTGTCGGCAAGTATATGCAGCAAGCGCGGAGTACGGGGGCTTCGGAATGAGATGAGTCTGCCGTTGTACAACCATATACGGTCTGCACTGCCCTCCACGAAGGCTATGTTCTGCATCAGTTCGCCGAAAAGCTGCTTTTCCATATATACCGTAAAAGGCTTTATCTGTTCCAGCGTGGCGTTCGCGCCGTCCGAGGGGAAAGTCCCTACCTGCGCGTCGGCTGCGCTGAGCGCATTGAGATAGGTATGCTTGTCGCTGCTGCGGACGACGATCATCGGATACCGCTTGCGCAGCAGGATGAAGTTCACCAGCAAGCGGGCTATGCGTCCGTTGCCGTCTTCAAAAGGGTGTATGCGGATGTATCTGTAATGAAACAGCGAGGCGAGTTCGATGGGGGTGTATTCATCGGTGTCCGCCACACGGTTGTACCAGTCCACGAGGTCGTGCATGAAAGCTGGTGTCTCTTCGGGGGAGGCGTAGTCGAAACGCTCTCCCGTGGGAGTGATGACGGAGTTCGGGCGTGTCTTGTAGCAGCCTGCGTGTACCACATAACTGGTCTGTACGCCACCGGGCAACTGCCTGAACACCTCATAATCCTCCCGCAGCATCGTGCGTTGCATGTTCCGTATGAAGCTCTCCGTCAAGGGATGGTCGCTCAACGCCTCCGTCTCCATCATCTTCAGGCATACGTTGTGCGCCTTCATCTCTTCCAAGTCCTTCATCTTGACCGAACCGACCACCTCGCCGAGCAGCAGCAGCACTTCCGTCTGTCCGTAGGTGAGCATGTTCCCCTCGATGTGGTTGCTGTTGAAGTTGAAGTCGAGCATGAACTTTCGCCGAAGCCGCCGCTCGTCTTCCGACGAGAGGGGCTGCAGCGACAGCCATTGCTGATAGAGTTCCTGTATCTGTCTCATGGGTCGGGATTTTTATGCCTCAAAGTTACAAAAAGTTTGGGAATGACCCAAGAAAAAGACCACCTTTTTTTATCAGAATACCATCTAAGGTGGTAAGAGAAGTCTGACACCCCTGCCCGAAAAACTTGTAGATTTGTCGTCGTTTTTCTTTTTGACGCTTCAAAACCATCAATTGTTAATATATGCAAATATGTCAGTGCAATTCATTTGTAATCAGTGTGTTATGAGCATAAAATGTCCGATGGTGCAAGATGGGCTATATGCAGAATGTCCGATGGTGCAAGAATTTTGGCAGGATTTGCAAGGTCGGTTAGCCCCTTTCGTACTTAATTTTGCACTGTGAAAAGGAACAGAGACGGAATACGCTTCCCAACGGATGTAAACCGGCAACTGTTCAAATCATAAAAAGTATGAAACGGAAGAACGACAGCAACCCCAAACGGCATGGCAAGGAAGACTTAGGTTTTCTTGACGACCGCATGCAACTGCTCGAGACCGTTCGCGAGATGATCAACATCGAGCTGGAGCGGCGCGGAATGACCCCTGGGGGCGACCCTCACCCCGAGAACCCTCCACCCGATGACAGGGGACGCAAGCCTCCCGACCCACCGCCACACCGAACATGGTGGCAGCGCATCGTGACTTTCTTAACAGGCTGCCTGCTGTAAATATATAAAGAATAGGACAACATACATTCATCAACCTTTTAATTTTTAATTCAAACTGAGTATGAACAAAAGACAAACGAAACCGCTCATCCCGCCGCTCAGCGGCAGATGGACAAGAGTAGGTCTCACGGCACTGCTCACCGCAGTCGTCGCCGTCGGCGCACAGGCGCAGACGAATGGCGATGGGGCTGCGCAGCCACCACGAGACTGGAACAGCGAGCTGCGCACCCGCACCTGGAGCGTCTACGCCCAGGGCGGACTGTCGTGGGCAAGCGACGTGTGGTATCAGAACCTCGATGCCAAACGCAGTTACAAACAGTCGCCCGCCGTGGGCAGCGGCATCGACTTCACCATCCGCCCGTGGGTGCGTGTGGGGGCCGAGTATCTCTGGTCGCGCTACCGCCGTGAGCAGCGCTTCTCCACGCTCGACACCAAGACGATGCCCGTCAAGGTGTATGGCAACTACCTGATGAACTACCACAACGCCAAGCTGGGCGTAGGCTTCAACCTGATGGAGCTGTGGCCCCGCCGCCGCGCGCAGTGGCTGAACATTTGGGTGGGTACAGGCGTAGGCTACACCTTTGCCAAGGGCAACGAGTACGGCATCTACATCAGCAACACGCAGACACAGGGCGGACAGACCACGCCCATTGGTGACGGTACGACCATCGGTAACGACTCGGAGATAACCATCACGGGCAACGTGCGCACGACGAACCGCCACGAGAAGTTCAACACGCTCTACGTTCCCGCCTCGCTCCACATCGAGGCCGACGTGAGCCGCCGCTTCACCGTCGGACTGAAAGGCGAGGCGGACTGGCTTCTCAATCGCAAGGACATCGCCCCGAAGAACCTCATCTTCGCCCTTGCCACCGTGCGCTACAACTTCGTGGCGAGCCGTGCCAAGGTGCAGCGAGCCTACTACGAGGGCGAACTCTCCGCACTCAACGATCGCATGAACGCCCTGCAACGGGACGTGGCAACGGAAAAGGCACGTGCCGAACGCGAAGCGGCAGACCGCCAACGGGCAGAGCAGCAGCAGGCCGAACTGCAACGCCGCCTGACCGACTGTGAAGAGAGACAAGCAGAGTCTCCCGCCACCGTGCAGCCCTCGCACTTCGTGCAGTTTGCCCACAACAGCTCCTATATGAGCCGTGAGGAGGCCGAACACCTCAAAGCCTTTGCCCGCAGCGTGCGCGGCCATAGGCTCACCCTCGTGGCCGAGGCCAGTACGCCGGGTGCAGACGGCTACAACCAGCAGCTCTCCGAGCGTCGCCTGGCCCGTGTGGTAGAGGCACTCGTAAGGGAGGGTTTCGACAGGGCCGACCTGCACCCGCAGACAGCCATCGGCGAGCGCAACGGTAAGCCTGCCACCGAAGGGCGCAGGGTAACCATAAAAGTGGAAAAGCAAGCAACAACAAAGTAAACAACCCTTTAAAATCATAGTAAGATGAAACGAATCAAATCCATTCTGCTTGCCATCGCCATGCTGTTGGCAGCACCCGCGTTCTTCATCTCGTGTCAGGAGGACGCACCCGAGATCAATTACACGATGAACGTGTCGGTCATCAACGACTTCACCAAGGTGGTGGAGGCCATCAACAACGGCTTCCTGAAGAACGAGGAAGCAATAAAGAAGCTCACCGAGGCCATCGACAAGATGAACGCCGACCAGCAGACCAAGCTGCAGGCCATCATTGATGTGCTCAACTCCGTGAATGCCACACTCGAGACCAAGCTCACAGCCATCGAGGCAGCGATGAAGGCGCAGACCCTCACTCTCGAGAGCAAGCTCACCCTCTTGGAGACCGCCATCAAGAACCAGACTCTCAAGCAGGAGGAGATGGCAGGCAAGCTCATCACCGCCATCGAAAACCTGCAAGGCGATATGCAGGAGAAGATAGCAGCCATCGCCGAGGCCATCAACAATGTGAACACCACGCTCCAGAGCAAGCTCGCCCTCATCGAGGCGGCCATCAAGGCACAGACCCTCTCGCTCGAGGCAAAGCTCGCCCTCATCGAAGCCGCCATCAAGGCGTTGCCCGACTACAGCTCGCAACTCGCTGCCATCCAGACGGCCATCGAGAACCTGCCCGACTACGGCGACAAACTCGCTGCCATTGAGGCCGCCATCAAGGCGATGCCGAACTACAGCGACAAATTCGACGCCGTGGTTGCCGCCCTTAATGCGATGAAAACGCAGATTGAGGCACTCGGCACGGGACAAGGCAACATCGTCGATGCCATCAACAACACGACAGCCGCCATCAACAGCCTCATCGCTGCTGTGAACAGCGGCAACACTAATGCAGCCGCAGCCCTCGCACAGATTATCCAGAAGCTCGAGGAACTGAAGGAGAAAATCGGCAACGGCGGCGGAGGTGTAACACCCCCGACACCGCAGCCCACGGACGAATATGTAGATCTCGGTCTGTCCGTGAAGTGGGCGACAAAGAACCTCGGCGCATCGAAGCCGAGCGACCACGGCCAGTACTACGCCTGGGGCGAGACCGAGCCCAAGACCGACTACTCCTGGGCAACCTACAAGTGGATGCAGACGGGGGAGTCCGACTGGAAATACATCACCAAGTACACCGTCGCCGACGGCCAGGCCGAGGGTATCTGGTATGACACCGGCGGCAACTTCATCGGCGACAACAAAACTACCCTCGAAGCAGCCGACGACGTCGCCACCGCCAAGCTCGGCTCGCCCTGGCGCATGCCGACCGCAGATGAAATCAAAGAACTGATCGACCACTGCACCTGGACTTGGACGAGAAAGGATGGCGTGAACGGCTACGAAGTGAAGAGCAAAACGAACGGCAACTCCATCTTCCTGCCTGCCGCTGGCTACAGCCAAGGTACCGGACTCGTCGATCCCCGCAGAGAAGGCATCTACTGGTCGAGTTCGCTCTACGCGGGGGGCAGCTACAACGCCGTCTACCTCGACTTCACTTGGGACGAACACAAATGTAGCAGCGACAGCCGCTTCATCGGGTATTCGGTGCGGCCCGTCCGCCCATGAGTTCACCTTGCCTAAAAACAGGCATGACGCGATAAACTGACGATTTAAAACCTCTCCCTCCCGTCCGCAGCGGCGGGAGGGAATATAAGAACAACACTCAGCCGCTTAACTATATAAATCAGAATCACAAACAGACATTCAAGACATTACAGACTGAAGAAGGGCATCGGGAACGATGCCGATGACAAGAACCCCATTCTTACCCTGACGAACAAGGGCAAGACGGCAGAGAAAGAAACAAAAAACAACAAACAGCCACTAACGCCCAAGCCTCCGACACGGCGTTACTCAGAAAAGAAACTCAACAGGGGGGCATTATACTATCATGGTAAAACTGAACAGAATCATAGCAACAACAACCGCCATGATACTGGCTTTCACCTTTGCCACACCCGCCCAAGCACAGTTTGGCAACATTCTCAAGAAAGCCAAAGACGCAGTGAAAGAGAAGGTAAAAGAGAAAGCCACGGAAGCCAAGGACAAGGCGGTGAACAAGGCGATGAACAAGGCAGCCGATGCTGTCAACAACGTCACAGGCACGGACAAGGCAGCCGATGCCGTCGGCAACCTCACCGGCATAGACATGACAGCCGGGCAGTCCGGGCAGCCGTCGGCAGACATGCCTTACCTCCACGGGAGCAACTTGAGCAAGAGCGGTGCTTACAGCAAGCTCACCAACCTCTACAAGCAAAACTTCAAACCCTCGAAGCAGGCACTTGCCCACGAGCCGTTCGCCAACGATGAGAGCGTGCCGAGCGGCTTCTCGAAGTCGTACAAGCAGATGTATGCCGCCTTCGAGCATCTCGACCCGATGCTCTTTCCGTTGCAGCCCTACTACAAGTATCCCGCCTTCTACGCCCTTGGGAAAGACCGGCTTTTTACCCCGCTTGCCTACTATCTCGATATGATCAAGATGTTCCTCACTGCCCCGATGGGCTATGAAGGCTATGAGAAACTGGGCATCGTGGGCTACGATGCAACGAAGAACCCGGAACTTGTTTCTGCCGACGGACAGAAACTGGCCATGCAGGTAGATGAACTGTTCCGCTATCCTATGGCGGCACGCTTCTTTGCCGACCCCAACTGCAAGTCATCGGTATGGGCGCTGGGCATGCTCCTTGCCTACGAAAGCACCCGCGTAACGGCGGTGAGGGAGTATGCGGTAAGTGGCAATACCGGAGTGGCCGACGCGAAGGCAGGCCTGATGTTCCCCTACGCTGCAGGGGTATCGCCCTACGACCGCGAGGTGCTGATGCGGGATGTGGCGTGTGTGGCAGTAGACATTAACCTCATTGCCTCGACTGTGAAGGATTTCTATGAAATGGTGGAAACCTCGAAAGAGCCCCATCTGAAAGTATTGTATATGCTTGCCGGCAACGAAATGTACAGGCACATACTGACCCATCATAAAGACTACGAGCGCAACAAGAGCAAGTTCAACACGCAGCTGATGGCTTACACCCGCTACAACAATACGCCCGAATACACAAAGATCGTCAATGAGGCGGTAATAACGCCCGAACCCCCGACAATAGAACTAAAGGCAGGAGCAATGGACAAGCAGCTCAACGCCCAGGTGCTGCGCATAGCGAAGCAGAAAGTGCCGGGCGCGATCCGTGTGGTTGTGACTAACCCAGCGTGGAAGGTTCACTACAACGGCACTGTGCCCACCGACCGCGCCGTGCGGGCATGGGTGGTTTACCGCAACAAGAAGGGCAAGCTCGAAGCCCACGACTACAGCTTCTGTCAGGACTATCAGGGCGGCGGCAAGTATGGGGCAATGCGCTATAAGGGCGTGGGATTGCAGACGGTATATGTAAAACAGTGATATAAGCCTTTCGAATCGTTCGCGACGGGAAGGCAACCAACATCGCAAAACATTCAACAATAATGAAACGAAATAATTTCTTTGCGAAAGCGGCAGGAAGGACGCTTGCCCTCGCAGCAACAGTGATGATGATGAGCGCGGCGTTCACCGCCTGCTCGAGTGATAACGACGAACCGAAACCCGACCCGAAACCCGAGCTCAAGGCGCAGACCGTGATCATAGACGGCAAGGAGAAACCCATCCTCAAGGCCGAGTACAAAGACGAGGGCGATGGCGACTACAGCCTCTACCTTAACCTCTCGGCCGACGGTAAGGAAAAGGTGAAAATACAATTGAACAAAGCCCAGCACATCACCGGCAGCCCCATCGACCTGACCAAAAAGGAAAAGGAGCACAGCGGGTGGTATTGGGTGGTAGATTACTATAAGTCCGACGGCACCAGCCTCATCAAGACTAATGCCGCCCCCGACGATAGCGACTTCCCCGTCTTCACCACCGGCACACTCACCATCAGCGGCTCGCCCGAGGGCACCATCAATATCAAGCTCGAGAACGGGTGCGTAAAAGGCGAAGACGGTAAGGAGCACACCCTCACCGCCAACTACAGCGGCACGATGACGGAAATCGGAGGCGGCGGAGGCTCCACGGAAGAATACGTAGACCTCGGCCTGAGCGTGAAGTGGGCCAAGTGCAACCTCGGCGCATCGAAGCCGAGCGACTACGGCAGCTACTACGCCTGGGGAGAGACCGAGCCCAAAGCAGAATACACTTGGGCAACCTACAAGTGGATGCAGGCGGGGCAGTCCGACGAGATGCACATCACCAAGTACACTATCGCCGACGGCCAGACTGAGGGCATCTGGTATGACGCCAGCGGCAACTTCATCGGCGACCACAAGACCACCCTCGAAGCGGCCGACGACGCCGCCATCGCCAACCTCGGCTCGCCGTGGCGCATGCCGACCATAGACGAAATTCAGGAACTGAGAGACAACTGCACCTGGACGTGGACCACGCAAAACGGCGTGAAAGGCTACGAAGTGAAGAGCAAAAAGAACGGCAACTCCATCTTCCTGCCTGCCGCCGGCTACCGCAAAGGTTCCGTACTCAGCAATGCCGGTAGCTGGGGCTACTTCAGGTCGAGTTCGCTCTACATAGGGTACAACGACTACGCCAGCAACCTCAACTTCGATTCGGATAGACACGACAAGTACAACCACAGCAGACGCTACCTCGGGTTCTCGGTTCGGCCTGTCCGCCCATAGATTTTCCCTTGCCCCTGTGGGCATAGTGCGCTAATTTGTAATAGAACTTTCGGACATCGTCGCCATCGAGCTGGAACTCCTCGACATGCGTATCAAAGGACTGCTGCCGACAGCGAACCCCGTCCTTGCCTCTCCTGCCAAGAAGTTCCGTTGGACAGGTAAGGTTGTGGACTTGGTCGAACTCCTTTATACCCTTGACACCTGCGACTGTATCAACAATGGAGAAATCGGTGTGGAGGAATTGGCGGATGTCTTTTCCGACATCTTCGGTGTGGAAATCAAAAACTGCTACAACGTCTATATGAACATGAAGCGACGCAAGGACGACAGCCGTACCTATTTCCTTGATGAACTCCGAGAGAAACTCAACAAGCATATGGTGGAAAGCGACCTGAAAGGCGGTAAATTCAAGAAGCGGTAAATGAAACAAAGGGAGATACTCCAAACCAGGAATATCTCCCTTCATTTATTTTCTGCAACTATCGGTTGCAGAAGTTCTTCTAATCTCTCAAAATATAGATTGTAATTTCTCCAGCCCTCAGTTGGAGAAATTACCACCTCTTACCGAAATGCCCTTATTACCCGATACACAGCCCACAGACAGGTGAAAGGAGCGGTAAAAACTCCGATGATAACAAAGAGGAGGAGTTTGAAGATATAGTAAAATACCCACTGCCCGTTTGTTCCGGCAATCATTTTATAGGGAATGAACTTTTCCACGAAGAGGTAGCCCGACCATATCGCCATCAGCACATATCCGGACATACCTCTCATATCCTCAAAACCTTTGGTCGCTAAGAAATTCCATCTGAAACCTATGACAAACAAGGTGATGAGAAATAACAGGCTGAAGATGCTTCGCCAAATCTCACTACGTTTTCTTTTCTGAAAACAAGGTGTACAGAGTATCGGCTGATACCTTTCCGCACATTCAGGACACAGCCCTTTTCCACAATCGGAACATTGGGCTACCGCCGGTTCTTTAGTATGATCAAAACAATTCATAGTGTAATCAATTAGCGTGTTCAAAAATACAAAAATTCTGCCTTAGAGCCAAGAAAAACAATCGTTATTTCTTGGTATTGAGTAGTTTGGAAAGTTCCGGATCATCGGCAATCCGCTGCAATTCCCGTTCCACGATTTCCCGCACCTCCGTCTTGACACGGTCATAGTTCGCCTTTATCTCCTGTTCCATCATATCCTCGCCATCTTCATTTGTGAAGTCCGTCAGAACGGGTATCGGTCGGTAAGCGGCTGTTTCCTTTGCCACTTTCGCATTGTCCACCACAATCTCACAGTGGAATATCTTCTGCTCGATACGTTCGGAGAAGTTGTCGGCAACTGCTCCGACAAACATTCCCTGTGTGAGCGTGGAAATCTTGTTCTGAGGAATAAGGCTGTCCATCTGCGTGGAGATGGAGGTCGTTTTGTCGCTTCGAGTGATGCTCATGCTCTGCCGTTTTTGAAGCACTTTTCCGAAACGCTCCGATAAGGTCTTTGCTGTCTCGCCGACCACCTGACCGGAGAAGATGTTCCCGACGGTATTCATCACCACAGCCGCTTCCTTATCCCCATAATCCCACTTCAACTGCGAGAAGTCCTGAAAGCCTAAGCAGACCGCAACCTTGTTGCTTCGAGCAGTGGCGATCAGATTGTCGAGCCCTTTGAAGTATATGGTAGGCAGCTCATCTATCAGTACGGAACTTTTCAGCATTCCTTTCTTGTTTATCAGCTTCACGATACGACTGTTATACAGTCCCAATGCCGCTCCATAGACATTTTGCCTGTCGGGATTGTTCCCCACACAAAGGATTTTAGGCTCTTTGGGGTTATTGATGTCGAGTGTGAAATCATCTCCCGTCATAATCCAATAGAGTTGCGGACTGATCATCCTTGACAAGGGAATCTTGGCGGAAGCAATCTGCCCCTGAAGCTGGTCAGCCGCCCCTCCGAGCCAAGCGTCCATGAAAGGAGAAAGATAGTTTTCCAATTCAGGATATGAGGTGAGTATCGGAAAAATATCCTCGTACTTGCGGCAGAGAAACTCAATGGCGTGCGGAAAGGTACAATACTTGTCACCCTCAAAGATGCGGAGATACGAGATAATGGCGGCGAAGAGCACGATAGGTGATTCCACGAAGAAATCTCCTTGCTTTTGAACCCATGTCTTGTTTAAGTTCAGCATAATGGTGTACGCCGACTCGTAGGCATCCGATATGTCACTCATGAAATCGGGGTGTATTCTCCGTGTCATTCAGTCTGTCCAACTCGTCCCGAAGCTCAAAGAAGGTTTCCTCCAAATGGCTCTCGGCTATCAGACCATCGGGGATTTCCTCCCACGCTTGGAACATATATTCGGGTTCTTCCTCGTCCTCGTGTATCTCCGCACAACGCTCCATAAAGCCGTCCAAATCGTAGAAGTCCGAAAGTTCCACCCATTCGCCCTGCAATGAGCCGTTGTTGTACTTGGCATAAGTGCCTACATAGATGCGTGCTTCGTTCAAATCCGTTGCTTCCATTTTTCTTTTGTTGTTTAAGGGTTAAAACTCGAATAGTGAGGGTTGTGCTATCTGCTGTTCCACTTGCTTCTCCGCTTTTGGTTTCTTGGTGGTCAGTTTGCGGTATTCCTCCGCTTGGTATCGCTCAATAGCCTTTTTCCGTGCTTCCGCCTTTTCCTCCTCTATAAGTTCAATAGTATGGTTTACCACGACTTGGCAGTTGATGGACTTGCCCACCTCGATGTTATCCTCATCGTAGTAGTGAACGGCAAGGGAATATACCTCCTCATCGGACAGACCTGCACACCCCATTCTTTGGACTTCCGTCAAGATGTAGGTAATGCACTCGTCTATGTTCTTGTTCTCCTTGCGGAAACTTTCCGCAAAGAGTTCATCGTATGATGCTCTCGTTTCCAAATAGTTTTGGATAACGTCCTTGAAATGTTCTGTTCCTTTCATTGTCTTATATAGTTATATGGTTTCTAAAATGATTTCTTGGATATGAATAGGTTCAACTTCTGAAAAGAGATAGAGTATAAATTCCTTTCTGTCCTTCCGATAGAGTTCCTTGTATAGTTCCCCAAAGGTGGATATGTTTCCGTTGAGGTAAACCGATACCATATACTCGAAGATGTTGTCCACTTCGTAGTATCTGCATTGCTGTGCGATTGTCTTGCTTCTTCTTTTCATATATCTGTCTGTTTAAGAAATGAGTATCCAAAGTATTGTCCCGATGATGAGGGCATAAGCCAAAATGTATGCGGCGATTGCCAAAGCAATGGTAAGGAGTAGCCGAATGAGGAGTTTTCCCACACATATCCATGCCAGCCAAAGCCAGACGCTTCCGCCACAAAGGAGAGAGCCTGCGAGTGCAAGTACCACCCAAATTGATATTTTGTATCTCAGTTTCATCTTGTCTGATTTTTTTGATTTTATGCGGATTTTAGAGGTGAGGGAGTTGAGTTTCCATTTTCTTTTTCCCTGCTTCTCGTATATCCGACATTTTTTTTATGCGTCTTTCCGTCGGGTCGGTCGTTTTCGTTTCAGTGGCGTAAAAAGGTAGGGCTTAGGACAAACAAGGTTTTATGGCGAGAATACTACCAGCAATGAAATGGAAGTGTGGAGATTGTCGTCTAAACGGCTTGCCGCCCCGACCTTTTTTGTCCGTGGAAGCCCGGAACTACCTTTGCCGCTGACAACGAACAACCGATCCCGACATAATACACGGGCATAAGTGGAGGATGTGCAGACGGAGAAGCGGGGCGAAAACAAAAAACGCAGTCTTCGGGGACTACATCTTATCACAAAACGGAATACACGGAAAACAAAAAGCCGCCCAAACGGACGGCTCTACTAAAATAATTGGGGGAAAATTCTTTTTTCTCACGATACACCCTTATCTTTGCAACAGGTTATTCGCTTTTGTGCAAAGCGTTGTATATCAATTCGGAAGATATGTCACTAACCATTGCCAATTGTCGTCAACTATGAAAATTGATAATTAGGAGATAAAAGATGGAACTAAAATATTCTACTCTTGGCAATCTGATTTGCCTAAAAATCAAAATTTGAACTTTATTGAAACATCAATTAAAGATGCATTAAAAAAGTTACGCCAACAAAAAAATATTTCATTAGATATAAAGCTTGATAAAGCAACAAGAAATTTAGCTGGTTCTCCTGATATTACAGAATCTATTTTTACCCAAATAGGAAGTTGTAATATTTTTGTTGCGGATATTTCAATCATAAACAAAAAATATGACGAATTAAGAAAAACGCCAAATCCTAATGTATTAGTAGAATTAGGCTATGCAGCTAGATCATTAGGATGGGAAAAAATTATATGTGTATATAATAAAGATTTTGGAAGCTATAATGATTTGCCATTCGATTTAAGAAATAGACGAATATTAGATTATACAAGTTGTAATGGAAAAGACGAGTTATCACGTAAAATAGAATCCGCAATATACGAAATGAATAAAAAAGGAAATCTGACTAACAAAATATTGGATTTTCTTAAAAAAGACATAGATAGAGAAATATTGGGGGTATTATCACATTTATCATTAATAGTTGATTATGATATTTCAAAAAAGAATTTATTTGCAGCTACACAAAACTTCCTGAATATGTCTCAAAATGATTTATTCAAGGAGTTGCAAAATAAAAAAACACTAGGATTTTACGTGTTGAAACTATTTAATGAAGATGAAAATAAGATTTACAACCATATTAATAAAGCTCTAAGTTCTCCATATTATAATAGAGAAGTTTTGAATTCACTCATTGATATTTATGAATGGTTTGCTGAATATGACAAGTTTAAGACCAACTATTTTTCTACACTATTTATTAAATTAGAAGAGAAAGATGATAGATTTATTGTCGTTAAGGGTTCAGAAATAGCATCAAATAATTTACCTAACAGATATTTGTTGATGGAGAAACTTAACAAAGAAAAAGGTATTGTTCGAAATTTTGGTGATTTCCCCATTGGCTATATACCTATATTGACTAATTATTTTACACTAAATCATGGAACTCTCGACAAATATTGCGATATATTATTTTTATTAATAGAATCAATCAATAAGTGGCTAAAAATTACCAATAATGAATTTATTATTGACTTTACAAAACAATTCAGGATAAAAAAATCAGATGGAAGCTGGCTCTAATTTATTCCCAAATTCCTTGTTTCTTGCATATCCGACATTTTTTGCGTTTTTCCGTCGGGTCGGTCGTTTTCGTTTCAGTGGCGTAAAAAGGTAGGGCTTAGGACAAACAAGGTTTTACGGCGAGAATACTACCTGCAATGAAATGGACGTGTGGAGATTGTCGTCTAAACGGCTTGCCGCCCCGACCTTTTTTGTCCGTGGAAGCCCGGAACTACCTTTGCCGCTGACAACGAACAACCGATCCCGACATAATACACGGGCATAAGTGGAGGATGTGCAGACGGAGAAGCGAGGCGAAAACAAAAAACGCAGTTTTCGAGGACTACATCTTATCACAAAACGGAATACACGGAAAACAAAAAGCCGCCCAAACGGACGGCTCTACTAAAATAATTGGGGGAAAATTCTTTTTTTTCACGATACACCCTTATCTTTGCAATAGGTTATTCGAGTTATGCAAAGCGTTGTATATCACTGTTGAAGATAGGTCGCTAAATCATTACCTACTGCATTTCATAACTCATAAGGCTGTTCATAGCCAATTACTTAGACCTAAATGATAGATTTTAGCAAAAAAATGATGTAAAAATAATAACTTTCTTAGAATCAACCTCAACTAAACAATCATGCTCTATAGGTTTTCTAAGAAAAAAGATAGGCATATATAAATAAAGTATAAATGGAATAGAGTGACAACTATAAAACACGTTTTGTAATAAATTTTCCCTCTCTCCATTTTCAATTCATGCTTAATAGCATTTGAATTAAGCCTTAATTGGCTCCCAAAAGATGCCCTTTTGAGCTCTAACTAACGCCCTTTAAGGAGCTAAGTAAGCACCTTTTAAAATCCAACCTTATAACAATCAGAATATAAGGAAGTTACAAAGACAACATAAAACCCACTTTTATACATTTCAAAAGGCTTAAAAATAAGAAATTATGTAAATATATTTCATGCCTTAAAGCGTAAAACATTCTATCAAAGAATAAGCTCTTAACCGCACTCCAAATCCCCAAAAGCAAATAAAAGACAACATTAAAGTGAAGTCTTTAATGAAAAGCACCAATTAAATAACAAGAAAATAGTAACTTTGTAAACATAATCAATTTACTTTAAGTTTGAACCCCTAACAGCAAAATATGCTTCTTTTAATTTATTCCTATTCAGTTATTTGATATGGAAACTATTATCATCTTTCATTAAGAGTAATATAAAATAAGAGAGCAAAGCACCTGTTTCAAGAGGGATTATAGCAAGAAAATCAATAGATGAATCGTATATTCTTTAAGATTATCATACTCTCTCTATCCTTTATGGCTATTGCTTGCCAAGGAGAGAAGAAGAAGGGAAATTTCTCAACATTAGACAAACCCTTTGTAGAATCCTATAACAGCAATAAGTCTGATTCTTCCAAAAAGACAAATGGGAAAAAGAAGATGACTCAAAAGAGTAGTTTTGAGATAAAACAAGGCTTAGAAATCCCTATAAGTAAAGCCAATGTTCCATCTCTACTACTTTATCGTGAAGGTTATACCACATCGTATAATGTCGAAACACGTACGCCTAACTGGGTAGCATGGCACCTTACTGCAAGCCATACCAACGGACCAGCTAAGCGCAAGGGCATCATCTTCCAAGCAGACGAAGAGATACCAGAACCACGTGTTGACACCTACGATTATATGCGCTCCGGATATGATCGTGGACACATGTGTCCTGCGGGCGATAATCATTGGAGCCAAAAAGCGATGGAGCAGAGTTTCCTGATGACAAATGTTTGTCCGCAAATACCAGCTCTAAACAGTGGTTTGTGGAACACAATAGAGAAACAATGCCGCACATGGGCACAAGAGTATGGAGATGTCTATATCGTCTGTGGACCTATCTATTTCAATCAAAAGCATAAGACTATTGGCAAGAATAAAGTGCAAGTGCCAGAGGCTTTCTTCAAAGTAGTTCTCTGTCTGAGAGATGATCCCAAAGCTATTGGCTTTATTTGTAGGAATGTATCAACCAAAGGAAGAAAGAAAACTGACTACGTTAATACGGTTGACGAGATAGAACGTATCACAGGAATGGACTTCTTCTCACTGCTTCCTGACAACATAGAGCAGCAAATAGAAGGTCATGCTGATATTAAAGAGTGGAACTAATAAGAGATATAAGACTTTAAACGATGATAAATGAGGAGCTAAAATACAGAATATTACAGAACTTCGGCTTTGAACCAACTACCGATCAGATGTATGCAGTAGACCTCTTTGCACGCTTTATGACTAACCGTGATGAGCGTGCTGTCATGATTCTCCGTGGTAGTGCTGGTACGGGTAAAACCTCTTTAGCAGGTGCTATTGTCCGCACAATGCTGGAATTACGACAAAAGGTTTCGCTATTGGCTCCAACGGGTCGTGCCGCAAAGGTATTCTCATTAAATGCCAATCAGCCTGCAGCAACCATTCATCGCTCTATCTATCGGGAAAAAGCATTTACAGGACTTGACGGAAAGTTTAATCTGAATGTCAACCTCTTCCATGACCGTTTGTTCATGGTTGATGAGGCATCGATGATTAGTTTGTCGTCAAGTAACACCACATTCGGCAGCGGTTGCCTACTTGACGACCTTATCCAATATGTTTATAACGACCGTAACTGCCGTATGTTGCTTGTCGGCGACAAAGCACAGCTCCCTCCTGTTGGTGAAGAAGAGAGTCCTGCGCTACGTGCGGATGTCCTTCGTGCCTACGGACTAACGGTCTATGAATGTGATTTGAACGAGGTTCTTCGACAGAGCCAAAACTCTGGTATTCTTTACAATGCCACAGTCATCAGACAAATGATAACCCATGATGAGGTTACACAACTACCTAAGATTCGCTTTAATGGCTTTGCCGACATCTCTATTGTTCCAGGTGATGAATTGATTGAGCGTCTTGCTTCCAGCTATTCTGAGGTGGGAATAGACGAAACAATGGTCATCACGCGTTCTAACAAACGTGCAAATGTCTTCAATCAAGGTATTCGCAACATGGTTCTTGGACGTGAAGAAGAACTGACAACAGGAGACATGCTGATGGTGGTAAAGAATAAGTATAAGAACAATCCCTCCTCCGAAGAAAGGGGCATAAACACCGCCATAAACAATGTAAGACACGCTACACCCCTTTCTTCAGGTGAAGGAAAGGATGTTGAGCCACCTGCTCTAACCTTCATCGCTAACGGTGACCGTGCTGTTGTGCGTCGTGTTCGCAATGTACGTGAACTTTATGGCTTCCGTTTTGCAGATGTATCATTGGAATTCCCCGATTATAATAACGCAGAAGAGGATATGACCGTAATCCTTGATGCACTTATGACCGAAGCACCTGCCTTAACACAAGAGCAGAACGAACAACTCTTTCAACGTGTGTTAGAGGATTATGAGGACATTCCACTAAAGGCAGACCGCATGAAGAAGGTACGTGAAGATGAATATTACAACGCCTTACAAGTGAAATTCGGCTATGCTATCACCTGCCATAAAGCACAGGGCGGACAGTGGGCACACATCTATCTTGACCAAGGATATATGACCGACGAGATGCTTACACCTGATTATATCCATTGGCTTTACACAGCCTTTACACGTGCCACAGAGCATCTCTACCTTGTCAACTGGCCTAAAACGCAAGTGGAATAGAATATATTAATGTTGAACAGAAGTGCAAATTATCATCTCTTCTATCCATAAAAAACGATGGAAAGACAATCACTTTTTGCATTTTATAGTTAAAACATACTAAAAAGTGAAACAACCAAAAAGATTTATACTTATCTTTGACAAATATTATAGTTCAAAAAATTAATTCACTTAAGCTAAAAAAGATTATGAAGAAAGTATTTATCATGGCAATTGCTGTAGCAGCAATGACCTTCACAAGCTGTAATAACAGTAAAACTAACGCTCCAAAGGCTGATGCAGACTCAACTATGAAAGAATTAGTTCCGGCTGATTCAGCTGTAACAGCAGAGGCTCCAGCTTCACCTGACCAACTCATTGAGCAGCTCAACGAGAAAGTAAAGGCTAAGGACGATAAGGGTGTAGCTGCATTGCTCACGGCAGCACAAACCAAGATGGCTGAACTTGCTCAGAAGAACCCACAAGAGGCACAGGCTTATGTTGCAAAGCTCCAGCAGTGGATGCAGAGCAACTCTAAGAATATTCAGGCTGCTTTGAAGTCTTCTGGCAATGAGGCTGCAGCAAAAGCTGTTGGTGCTGCTATCGACGCTGCTTCAAAGGCTGACCCAAAGGCTATCACTGAGGGTATGTCAAAGGTTAAGGAAGCTGCTCAATCCGTATCACCAGAGCAGATAGAAGCTGCAAAGAAGGCTGCCAAGGAAGCTGCAGAAAAGATGCAAGGCAAGACTAACGAAGACGCACAAAAGGCGATGAAGGACTTAGGTATCAAATAACATTAAACTCATCCCCGACTCTTTTTCCCAATAAAAAGAGTTGGGAGATGTTTTGAAAAACGCAATTTATTTTATAGATTCAACCACGCATACACGTTAAATCAAATAGTTTTCGTATCTTCGCACTATGATTAGGATTGAAAAAGCACAGAAGGAGCAGGCTACAGTGATAGCCCGTTTAATTATGGAGGCGATGGATCATGAGTGTTGCCAGTGGTTTGCAGGTCCTAACCATAGTTTAGAAGATTTTCATCAGCTGATAACAAGTTTGGTGGAACGTGAAGACTCACAATATTCCTATCTTAATACAATTGTTGCAATAACAGATACAAACGAGATTGCTGGTATCTGTGTTAGCTACGATGGAGCTAAACTTAAAGAATTAAGACAGACTTTCATCAATGGTGCATTGGCTGCTTTCGGTCGTGATTTTTCGGACATGGATGATGAGACAGCGGCTGGAGAACTTTATATTGACTCCTTATGCGTTAATCATACATTCCGCAGGAGAGGTCTTGCTAAGCAACTACTTGAAGCAACAATAGAGAAAGGCAGAAAGATGAATCTCCCAACAGGCTTGCTTGTTGATACAGGAAACCCACAGGCTGAACGCCTCTATCATCGTGTTGGTTTCGTTCACATAGACGATAATCAGTGGGGTGGTCACATGATGAAGCACCTACAGAAGCAGTTACGTTAATATCTTATCATAAATAGTTTACACAACATCACAAGTAGAAAAACACACCTTTATTTGCCCATCTCTCCCCTTTATCGTATCTTTGCAAATGCAATTGGTTCATTACCATCATGATTAAAAAGGGAAAGCGGTGTAAATCCGCTACTGTCCCGCAGCTGTAAGTTGTCTGTCATAGGTAAACAGAAGCCACTGGTTGATATAGAACTGGGAAGGCGTTTACCCTACTTTGGGCAATAAGTCAGAAGACCTGCCATTGTAAATCGTTGCATCCCTCGAGGAAGGGCACTGCATAGAACCCTTTGATTACAGAAAGAGATATGAGGCAGTTAGCTTCTTTCTTACTTTTATTGTGCCCACTCGGTACGATAGCACAGACAATTGATTCTGACACAACGCAAACCATTAAGGAGGTTGTGGTCAATGGCTTCCGTATTTCTGGAAATGTATTGGCAAGTTCACCTGTACAAACACTTTCACATGCTGATATGGAACGACTCGGCATCCGTGATATGGGCGATGCTCTGAAACGCTTTGCTGGTGTGCAGGTGAAAGACTATGGTGGTGTGGGCGGTATGAAGACCGTCAACATTCGTGGTCTTGGAGCAGGGCATACGGGCGTTAGTTACGATGGCGTACAGGTTGGTGACTGCCAAAGTGGACAGGTAGACCTATCCCGTTACACCCTTGATAACATCTCACTTATCAGTCTTCAGATTGGACAAGACGATGACATCTATCAAAGTGCAAAGGCATACGCCTCTGCAGGCATGATTAACATTAGTACACTGCAAGGCTATACAGACCATAATGGTAAATCAATAAGAAAGAAGACTAACCTCTCTACGACCATCCGCACAGGTAGTTATGGACTTATCTCTCCCTCCCTACTCTTCCACCAGCAGTTCTCACGGCTTGGCATCGGGGCATACGGAAGCTATGAAAGGGCTGATGGTGTTTATGCTTTCAAATTAAGGAATGGAATTAAGACCATCAATGAACGCCGTCACAATAGTGACATTGAGACTTGGCGAGGTGAAATAAACCTTGATTATCAGCTTAATGATAAGCAAATACTGAAGTGGAAGACATACGGTTTCACCTCTCATCGAGGCTTACCGGGTGCAGTCATCTACGATAACACCTACTCTGCTGAGCGATTAGTAGACAAGAATGTCTTCACACAGCTTTTCTATGAAAATAAATTCAGCCAGCGTATCAAGTTGAAAGCAGCTGCTAAGTGGAATTATTCATGGTCACGCTACTCAGATATGCCTGCCAGTGGCTATAAAGAAGACATCTACAGACAGCAGGAAGCATATCTAACAGCAACCTTATGGAGCGAGCCTTTACAAGGACTTCACCTCTCTTTGGCACAAGACTATGCGCATAATCAACTCTCAATGTCGCTCTCACAGGCTGCAAACCCTACACGCAACTCCCTATGGACAGCATTGGCAACAAGCTATCGTATAGGTCAGTTCACTATCAATGCCTCACTCCTTGCAACAAATATCACAGAGCAGGTAAAACTTGGCAATGCATCCGATGGTTTCCATCGCCTCTCCCCTGCCTTCAGTTTACAATGGAGAGTCTTACAAGACCTTCGTTTCCGCTTTGGATATAAGGACATCTTCCGCACACCAACACTTAATGAACTTTATTATACTGGTATTGGAAATCGTCGGTTAAATCCTGAGAAGTCACGCCAGTGGAACCTCGGTGCAACCTATTCTCACACATTCAACCAAACAATTCAGCTCTCATTGACGGCAGATGGATACTTTGGCAATGTCACCGATAAGATTATTGCAGTGCCAAAAATGTTCTATTGGCAGATGATGAATGCAGGAAAGGTGCGTCAAATAGGTCTTGATATCTCCGCAAATGCAGAGAAGCGATGGAACGACGAATGGTCACTCAGTGTGACAGGAAGCTATAGTATGCTCAATGCAACCGATAGAACAAGTCCAACCTATATTTACTATGGACACCAGATAGCTTATACTCCACGCCACTCTGGGTCAATTAGTTCACTGCTACATACCCCATGGCTGGACTTAAGCTATAATCTACTATTAATGGGTGAACGTTATTCATTGGGATATAATATTCCTGACAACCGTATGACAGCCTTCACCGACCATAGTATTACGGTTTCAAAGGATATCAACATCTTCAAACAACAACTGCATCTACAATTCGACTTACGCAACCTTGGCAACAAGAACTATGAGGTGGTACGCTTCTACCCTATGCCAGGAACAAACTGGCGCCTCACAGTAAGTTGGAAACTTTGAAGAAAAGGAGAATATTGTAAAAAGTAAAGAGAAAATAAAAGAGATAACAACAAATTATAAACAAAACAACAAGAAAATGAAAAAGAATCTTCTTGCGCTTGGTATCATTCTGATGTCAGCGCTTACATTCACAGCTTGTAGCGATGACAACGACTTTGTCTACAAACAACCATCAGTATATAGCACAGATGTATATGTTGCTTGTGCGGGTAACTGGAATGCAAATGATGGTACAGTGGGTATTCTCGACTATAACAGCGAGTCACGTCCAACTGCACCATACATCTATAGCAATGCTTACATGACTCAAAATGGTATCGGAATCGGTGATGCACAGGACTTAATTGTCTTTGGAACTAAGCTTGTCGTTACCTGTACAACCTCTTCAAAGGTTGAAGTATTGGATCGTATGGGTAAGATAGAACAGACTATCAAGTTGCACAATGCAAGTCCACGTTATCTAACATCGGATGGAAACTATGTTTACTTCTCTGCTTACAACGGCAAAGTATACAAGATGAATCCAAACTATGCACAGAAGCCATTGGTTGATTCTGTAGAAGTGGGCGATCACCCAGAGGCACTTTCCGTTGCTAATGGTAAACTCTATGCAAACATCTCAGGCTATGGGAAAGGTAATACAGTAGCTGTTGTTGACTGTAACTCATTTAAGAAGACAAAGACACTTACCGTTGGACAGAATCCTTATAACCAGAGTATTGCTGTTGGTAACGATATTTACTTCGTATCAATGTTCGACCACAAGACTGCACTTGTACAGAAGATTAATGCTAACAATGATGAGGTTAAAAAGCTCTTCAGGGCAAGTTCAATTGCATACAGTGCTAAGAAGAACGCACTTGTATGCCTATATGCTACCTACTATGATACGAATAAGCGTTTCTTTATCTATGACCTCGCAACTGGAAAGGAAACCGACCTTGATATGGCAGGTCTCAAAAATCCTTCACAGGTTAATATTGACCGTTATGGTAATATCTATGTTATAGATAACCCAAGCTATACAGCGCCAAGTGAAGTTTTCTATTACTCTCCAGAGGGTAAACTTATCCAGGGCAATATTCAGGTAGGCTATAGCGCACAAAACGTTCGATTTGCCAACTAAGATAAACTATACAGCTTGACTTTATAACTTAAGTAAAGCGTCAAACTCATCATAAAGTTTTATACAAAACACAGACACTATAAGGTCAAGGCTGTATAAAACTCGCTATAAACGATAAATAGGAGATGCATAACATTGTGTATCTCCTATAATTTTATCATAGTAAAACACGATAATAGCTCTTCCCACCTTAAAAAATAACAGATTGATTTCAAAGCTATAAACCATCCAAATGATTGGTGTTAAGCCTCCGCACTATTAGTGCTAAGCCTCCGCACAATATGTGCTGAGCCTCCACACAATGATAAAGAAAGGGAAGAAAGCTTAATGATAGATTTTCTTCCATATAGAGAAATAAGCATAATGATAAGGCATGCTTTCAATGTAAAAACTATCCTTTAACACTATTCATCAAAGACAATTCTGTATATGTAATACGCTATCCTATTTCATTCCGTTTCTCTGCTTTCTTATAACAAAGCAATTTCTACAAAATAAGTTTTCCTGTCACTCCTATCATCTAATTTAACCATGCAACCTACTGATTTACAACACATTTAAACAAAGTGTTAAAAGTGACAGCCAAATAAAAAAAATACTGTAGTAATATTGTTGCATTTTCGTAAGATGGGAAAGATTCTATTTTCTTACTTTACATCTCATTTCCTGAAGAATAGAATAAACCCTCACCTATCCACATGGTCATATACATATTGGACAGACGAGGGCTTATACAACTACTTAAAATATAGTAATCTGAGAATTAGCGATTAAAGTGGAGTGGTGAAAATAAGGGTACGAATAACCCAATATGAGAGAATTCCCGCAATATAACCAACGAAAGCAATCCAAGAAATACGCTTCATATACCAGCCGAAAGTAATTTTCTCAAGTCCCATTACTACGACACCTGCTGCAGAACCTACGATAAGCATTGAACCACCCACACCTGCACAGTAAGCAAGCAACTGCCAAAAGATACCATCAACAGACATATCGCCCAGTGCCTGAACAGGATACATACCCATACTACCTGCAACGAGAGGAACATTATCTACGATTGATGAAAGAACGCCGATAATACCTGTCACGGCATAATGGTTACTATTAAAAGCTATGTTTAAACCATTTCCTAATTCTCTCAACACACCAACTTCCTCCAAACAAGCCACAGCCATAAGAATACCAAGGAAGAAAAGGATGGTTGACATATCAATACGACTTAGCAGGCTACTCACACGCTTTGAGAAATGAAAGTCACCACCTCTTTTCTTATGAAGATTATGATAGAACAATTCGGTAACGGTCCAAAGAACGCCCAAAACCAACAAGATACCAGCAAAAGGTGGTAAATCAGTGAGGAAGTGGAACAAAGGTACAAAGCATAGACCACCTACACCGATAGCAAAAATTATCTTACGCTGTAAACTATTAAACTCTAACACTTCACGATCACCCGACAAATCATTTGTCAAATTATCTCTTTGAATATTACCTTTCAGTGAAAGCGACAACAAGAAGGCTGGTATCAACATTGAAATTAAGGATGGAACAAAGATTTCACTGATAACACCACCAGCTGTTATCATACCAGAGTTCCACAACATAATAGTTGTCACGTCTCCAATTGGTGAGAAAGCACCTCCAGAGTTTGCCGCAATAATAACCAGCGAAGCATATATCATTCGGTCATGCTTATCTTGGATAAGCTTACGAAGTATCATTATCATCACGATGCTTGTTGTCAAGTTATCAAGAATTGCAGAGAGGAAGAAGGTCATAAAAGCTATCTTCCACAACAGGCTACGCTTTGTCTTTGACTGCATTACATTCTTCACCCAGTTAAATCCACCATTCTGATCGACAATTTCCACAATCGTCATTGCTCCCATAAGGAAGAAGAGTGTGGTAGCAGTATCGCCCAGATGCTCCGTTATCAAGGAGTTGGCAAAAGCTACAACCTTTTCACCTGCACCTGCGAAGTCAGGGTGCATCAGCTGTATAAACGGAGCTGGATCAAACATAAAAAGCATCCAGCAGAAAACAAACATCAACAGAGCGATTGCCGCCTTGTTAACTTTAGTAAGACTCTCCATAGCAATGAGCGCATAACCCAGTACGAAGACTACAATAATTGCAATTGTTAGTGTAGACATAATATTTATAAATTCTGTTATTTTCTGGTGTACAAAGATAAGCAAAAGATATGAGTTGGCATATAAAGAATTCAAAATAATTCCAAGAAAGGTAGAAACATTCAGCAAATTGTAGTATATTTGCAAATAAAGCAAGAAGAAAAAAGATATAACCGAACAATAGATAAATTTATGGAAAAGAAACATCTCAATGTTGTTTGCGCTGTTGTTCATGACGGCGATAAAATTCTATGTACACAACGATTACGCAAAGGACCCATCTACATTGCAGAACATTGGGAATTTCCTGGTGGAAAAGTCAAAGAGGGAGAAAGTGATTACGAGGCATTACGTCGTGAATTGCTTGAGGAGATGGATTGGAACGTCTATGTTGGGGCAAAGCTCTGCAGTATTGAACATGAATATCCCGACTTTACGATTCGGCTTACTGCCTACGACTGCATGGCTCACGACAATGACTTCAAGCTCCTCGCACATATTGATTCCTGCTGGTTAAAGCCTGAAGAGTTTTCAAAGCTCAAGTGGACAGAGGCTGATGCAGCACTCATCAAACAGCTTTGGAAATAAAACCGAGTTGTTTTCCATCATCTGTTTCATCTTATCACTATATTAGTACGACCTATCAGCGTCAATTATCAAACAAACTATGAACAAAGAAATACAATCACTTGTCGACCAACTTAATACAGCTTCCGACGCCTACTATAACGGTCGTGAAGAGCTTATGACCGATTATGAATGGGATGCTGCCTTTGATAAGCTAAAAAGATTAGAAGAAGAAACAGGTATCATACTTCCCAATTCGCCTACACAGAAAGTTTCTGCCGATAATGTTGCAGGTAAAAAGGAGGAGCATGAGTTCTCTGCTCTATCCTTGGCAAAGACCAAGAAGGTAGAAGACCTTGCCAAATGGGCTGAAAACAAACCTATATGGCTATCGTGGAAGTTGGATGGATTGACCCTTGTCGTCACATACGATGATGGAAAACTAACAAAAATTGTCACACGTGGTGATGGGCACATTGGGACTAATATCACGCACCTCTCTAAGGCTATTGATGGTATTTTACAGACTATTCCATACAAAGGACACCTTGTTATTCGTGGTGAAGCAGTCATTAGTTATCCTGATTTTGAGCAGTTTAACATGGAAGCGGAGGAAGAATATGCAAATCCTCGCAACCTCGCATCAGGCTCTCTTACTCTAAAAGACATCAATGAAGTAAAGGCTCGCCACTTACGTTGGATTCCCTTTACACTCGTTTATACGGAGGAAGAAATAAACTCTTGGGGTAAACGAATGGAATGGCTCGAGCAACAAGGTTTCAAGGTTATAGACAGAGAGGTCATCGAACAACCAACCATCAACAACATAGAAGCTGTTATCCATCATTGGACTGAGAGAGTGACTGGCGCAAGTTCATCGCCATTCCTCTACCCTGTTGATGGCTTAGTCATAACTTACGACGATACCGTCTACGCTGCAACAGGTTCTGTCACAGGGCATCATGCCACACGTGCAGGCTATGCTTTTAAGTGGCAAGACGAGAGTGCTGAAACTGAATTAGACTATATAGAATGGTCATGTGCTGCCTCAACCATCTCACCTGTTGCTGTTTTCCGTCCTGTTGAGTTAGAAGGAACAACTGTTAAACGCGCTTCCCTTTGCAATATCTCCGAATGTGAACGATTAGGGATTGGCGACAAGGGAACGAAGATTGCCGTTATCAAAGCAAATAAGATTATCCCGAAAGTTATCAATGTCATAGAAAGGGTCGGTATTTTCCACATTCCAGAGGCTTGTCCCGTGTGCCATTCAGCTACAGAAGTCCGCACAAGCGAATTCAGCGGAACACGTACACTACACTGTACAAACGCTCATTGCCCTGCTAAACAACTGAAGAAGTTCGGCAGATTCGTATCAAAAGAAGGAGTAAACATTGACGGACTCTCCGAGCAGACCGTACAGAAGTTCATCAACCTTGGCTGGGTTCGTGAATATGCTGACCTCTTTCATCTCAATGAGTATGCTAACGAACTGCGTACAATGGAAGGTTTCGGCAACAAGAGTGTCACCAATTTGTTGGCAGCCATTGAAAAGGCACGCAGCGTTGAAGCCCGCCGACTGCTCTTTGCACTTAACATTCCGCTTGTTGGGCAGGATGTTTGCAACCGTCTGTTATCAGCTTATCCCTTAGAGGAGCTTATCAAGACAGCCACAGAAAGTGCATCCGACGATGTCTTTTCAACAATTGCGGGTATTGGACCAGAGAAAAGTGCAAGCTTTGTTCGTTGGATGAAAGATGCTGACAATCATTCCATGTTACAGCATTTACTGGCTGAATTAAATATCAGTCAGACTTCTTCAGCTCCTACAGGAACTGGTTGTCAGGGATTAACCTTTGTCGTTACAGGTGATGTTCATCATTACAAGAATCGCAATGAACTGAAAGCATATATTGAGAGTCAAGGCGGTAAGGTAACGGGGTCAGTATCTAAATCAACGAACTTTCTCATCAACAATGACGTTGAAAGTACTTCAGGGAAGAATCAAAAAGCAAAAGAACTCTCTATTCCTATTATTTCTGAGGATGAGTTCATCGCTCGCTTTGCACAAACTTCAAGATCAGAGCAACCAACAGAAAGAAGTTTATTCTAACAAAATAACAACACGGAACATGGCAAAAGGAGACGATAAACACATCGTCTCCTTTTGCTATATTGATTAAATAAAGTATTATTTGGATGCTTAGAATGTCCATTTAGCAGCTACCGTAGGGATAGCATAGAAACGGTTGTTCTGCCCTTTGTCGTTCCAAACAAAGTTATTGCTAATTTCAACCTCAGAACCTAAAGAAAGATTCACGTTTTTCATACCCTTCAGTGTATTGAGATTAAACCAGAACTGAGGCTCTGACACGAGAATCAGCTTACCGTTCACATTCGGGTCATACCAGAGGTCGCAGAAACCAGAGAAAGTACAAAGCCCCTTTGCAAAGGTAGTACCCCACACTTCTGTCAACTGGAAGCCACTAAAAGGATGCGCTCCTGTGTGTCCATTCTTGAATTGATACTTATACATCAACTGAAGGCTGAACGTCTTTGAAAAGTCTTTTGATGCCCAGTTCCATGCACCACCAAGAAGAACAGCATGCTGGTAACGATTACCATAATAGCTGTCTAAGGTCTTACCAGTACCTAAACCACCATTATACTCAACATGAGCAGCCCACTGCTTGTTCTTTGAAAGATTAAACTCACGTGAAATCTCCCAATAGGCACCCATCACACCATCGCCCTTGTAATCGATATCTGTGAACATAAAGGTAGAACCCCAAGCATCAGGTTTAAACATTTCAACTGTCGTTGTTACCGATGTACGTGAACTAAGGTTCTTGTAAAGACTATGACCTAAGTCATAATGTAGCTGAATGTTTTGTGCGTTTGCACAACTAAAAGCTGCTATCATACAGATAGCGAGGGAAAAGAATCTTTTCATAACTGTTCTTAAGTTTATATATTTAGAAACAGCAGCAAAGTTACAAAAAATTCTTAAACTATCAACGGAATAGCAAAAGATTAGTTAACTTTGTGCCTATATGAGAATAGATATCATCACCGTTTTACCAGAGATGCTGGAAGGATTCGTACATGAGAGTATCCTTGCCAGAGCTGAAAAAAAAGGATTAGCAGAGATTCGTCTGCATAATCTTCGTGACTACACAAAGGATAAATGGCGCCGTGTTGACGACTATCCTTTTGGTGGACAGGCTGGTATGGTCATGCAGATAGAGCCTATTGATCGTTGTATTGCTGCTTTGAAGGAAGAGCGTGACTATGACGAAGTTATCTTCACGTCACCCGATGGTGAACAATTCAACCAAAAGATAGCCAATGGCCTCTCATTAGGAGGGAACTTTATTATTCTTGCAGGACATTATAAAGGTGTTGACCAACGTGTACGCGACCATCTTATTACACGTGAAATCTCTGTTGGCGACTTTGTTTTAACAGGTGGCGAACTACCAGCTGCCATCATTGCTGATGCTGTTGTACGATTAGTTCCAGGTGTCATCAGTGACGAACAGAGTGCACTCTCCGACTGTTTTATGGATGATATGCTCTCAGCACCTATCTACACACGTCCTCGCAGTTACAACGGGTGGGATGTCCCAGAGATTCTTCTCAGTGGAAACGAGGCTAAGATTAGACAATGGGAATTTGATCAAGCAATGGAACGTACTAAACGACTACGCCCTGACCTCTTGAAAGAATAAGAAAACGCATATTTTTAAAATAACAACAATGTCACAGTTTTAAGGAACTTCCACAAGTTGATTTTGAAGTAGCAGTACAGAATGCATTCAAAAAATCATCCTTATCCTTGACCACAAAGGAGAAGTTGCAATAATAGATGGATGCACAATCCACGTGTCTATCTTTTATTGCAACTTCTTTTCTTTTTCAACATAATTCTATCACCTTAAAGAAAAGTGATTTACCCACTGTTAGGTATTGTAACATTCACTTTTTATCTATACTTTTGCACCATATATATAACATTCTTCAGGTTTTATACATTTATTAATATGGTAAAAAGATTACATTCCTATTTATTATTGACAGGCACCTTATTATACTCAGCAACTCTGCCAATAAATGCACAAGGAAACACTATGGGTAAAGTTCCAACAGACAGCCTTACACAAGACACATTGTTCTCAACACCTTATCTGCACGACCAAGTGTTGCAGACGGTAGAAGTAATTGGACGTAACGAACGTTCCTATAAGAATACCAACTCTTTCATCGGTACAAAAACAGAGACACCTTTGAAAGACATTCCACAGTCTATCGGCTACGTAACAAAGGAGTTAGTGCGCGACCAAGGAGCAACTACTGTTAATGAAGTTGTAAAGAATATCAGCGGTGTGAATCAATACACCTTCTACAATGACTTTTCTATTCGTGGTTTCCGCACTACTGGTAACCGCAATTCAGGAAACCTTGTCAATGGTATGCGCGCACAAACAAGTCTTTGGAAACAGCAGTCACTGGCAAATATCGAGCGTGTTGAAGTTATCAAAGGTCCTGCTTCTGCCCTTTTTGGCAATGCTGCACCGGGTGGTGTCATTAATCGTGTAACAAAGAAGCCACTGCCTTATCAACGCAATACGGTATCAACAACCGTTGGCAGCTTCAACACACTAAACACCTACGGAGACTTTACAGGACCGTTAGACAAAAAACACACTCTGCTCTATCGTCTTAATATCGGTTACGAACATACAGATTCCTATCGTGACCTACAAGAAAATACAAACTATATAGTTGCACCATCTTTCTCGTTCCTCCCAACACAAAGGACACGCTTTAACGTTGACATAGTTTATCAGCGCACTGATGGTAAGGTTGACCGTGGTCAGCCTATTTTTGGAGATGGCGACCTCAATTCAGTACCAATTAGCCGTTCGCTCTCTGCAACAAATGATTATCTTAAGGAAAACCTCGTGAATATTACGCTTGGTGTAACCCATAAGTTCACGGATAACCTCTCTTTCAATGCTACCTATCTGAACTCTTCCTATGATGAAGACCTTCGTGAGCATAATCAGGCAAATGCTTATGTGAAACTGGCTGACGGTTCTCAAAGTCCATCTCGCATCCTTATGCAGTGCCTTATACGTCAGCGTCATTTTAGAAATAACAGCTTTAACACCTATCTCAATTATAACGTAAGCACAGGAGCTATCAATCATCGCCTCCTCCTTGGCTATGATTATTTCCAAATGGCACAGCAAGCCGGCTCGTCAGCAATGACTGCAGGAGGCTATCTGCTAAAAGACGGTACGACAACAACAGCTTTCAAACCTGCCAACATAGCTAAGTACGTACTTGATAAGGATGGTAATCCAAAGACAAATGTGCCTTATTATGACTTGACAAGTAATAATAACAATATTGAGCGTGACTACTCTAAGTACGTCTTTGTTGCAACAGCACTCTCTCCTTACTTACAATATTCTCATGGTATCTACCTTCAAGAGCAGATGGAAGTAGGACCAGTAAAGCTTCTCTTGGGTATTCGTCAGGAAATATTCACCGATGTACTAAATTATAAGACCAATAAGGAGAGCCGTACTACTCAACATGCGTTCATTCCACGCCTTGGTGCTGTCGTTGCTATCAACAAGAATCTAAATGTGTATGGTACATGGGTAAAAGGCTTTGAACCACAGAGTGCATCCGTACAGGGTAACCCTAACACTGGTGGACCATTTGATCCAGAATACAGCCAGTTGTTGGAAGCGGGTTTGAAAGGCGAATGGTTTGACAAACGACTCAGCACTACCCTTTCTTTCTTCCATCTTCAGAAACGCAATACACTCTATAATGCCAACGATGCAAATAATCCAGAATTGCTGGAACAAGTGGGAGAAGAAACCTCAAAGGGTATTGAATTAGATGTAGCAGGTTCCATTCTTCCTAATTGGAGTATCGTTGCTAACTATGCCTACACCCATGCTGCTATCACAAAGACTGCAACCAACTCAGAGAAAGACTATGGTATGCAACGTCCAAACACACCACGTAACTCTTTCAACATTTGGTCAAAGTATATCATTCAGACAGGTGTGCTACGCAACTTTGGTTTCGGTCTGGGTTTCAATACAGTAACAAAGCGTTACGGACAAGTTGGAAGACGCGAGAATACCATTGTCTATCCTGGCTATGGACTCCTCAATGCAGCATTGTATTATCGACTTCGTAACTTGCAGGTACAGCTAAATCTCGACAACGCAATGAACAAAGTTTATTGGGTGGGTGGATATGACAAGCTCCGTTCCTTCCCAGGTGCTCCACGCAGCATAAAAGCTACAGTGACTTACAAGTTCTAAAGAGCTAAAAAGCAGCCTAAATAAAAAGCCTTCATCCATCTACAGAGCAATAGCGTTTGTAAAAGGATGAAGGCTTTCTCTATAAGTAACAATGCACTATAAACCATGTACGTACCTTTACACCTCACTACTTTGACAACGTATGTTTTTGTAAATAGGCATATTTACCAGGGAAAGGACAATCATAATCAATTGATTCCACACAACTAAACACTACATATCGATTGTAGACAACAAGGCTATAATGCCGATTTAACTCATGTACAAGCGAGTCTGTGAACGGTTTATCATAGATTCTATAATCAAACTCTTTATTCCCTGCCATCCCATAAACGATTTCTGTATAGTCACTTACGGCACCACCTCTACTGACAGACAAGCCTCGATAGCCCATCTTCTGCAAGGCTAAACGAACTGAATCAAGTTTTTGTATACTTAATCCTATCTTTTTTAGTTCTTTTTCCTGTTCTTTCTTCGACTCTATCTCATCACCTTTGAAATTAACTTGTTGCTTTGATGACACATCCAAATCTGTCAGTTTTCCATGCTTCGAATACTCTACAGAGAATCCTGTACTATCTGGTAGCCAACTTCTTGTAACCTTAATAAGTCTCTCTATATTCTGCCGATTAGCCTTGTAGGACGACTCCATCGTCTCAGGAGTACATTCTTCTTGTGGAACAACAGCAAATACCGTAATACACAACACCTGTAAGATATTAAAGCAATGGAGTCCAAGAAAGATATTGTTCACATAATTACGATACCAAACCGACTGTACAAGAGAACAGATATAAACAAGAACAATAGGTATTGAAATGAACCAACCAAGTATTGCAAAAAACATTAACCAGGAGAGCGAATCCTCTGTATCATCCTCTTCGTAGAAGCTCAACATGATTGTAAACAACAGGACTGTTATAAGAACATATATCAAAAAACGTAGAAACAGCCAGAAGAAAAAACGATAACCGCGTTTACAAGAATCTTCTGCATCGACAACTACATCCTTTTGTTTACTTTTCTTCCTATTATCCATCCATAGCCAAACACCAAGAACTATCAAGAAAAGCAAAATGTTAACAGCAAAAATAATCATGTTATATGTTGATTAAACTTTCAAGACATTATTGGACAAAGATAGTTATTTATCTTCGAAATTACAAGAGAACAACTAAAACATTTTCATTAATAAAACGGCTAAATCTCACTTAACTAAGAAGCCATTTATTACACATCAGTATCATAGTTTTTTATTTTCAAGTTGTTGTCATTTTAACATTTAAAGAGAACTCACTGTGTAACAGCTCATTATCTCTTCACAAAGAATGACAGCAGTGACAGCAAAATTGATTTCAGGAAGAAATAGGTAAACAACCCAATATCACAATACAAAGTAGCTGAAGGACATTGAAACAATGAAAGCCAAGAAAAACTTTATTCGTATAATCACGATTTCGAATAGCTTGAGCCAGCGAGCAAAAATAAATAATAATAAGAGGTATTGAAATAAGCCAACTTCCAACAGCAAATATCATAATCCAAAAGCAACATTCACCTGCATCATCACCTGCAAACGAAGCAAGTAACATTAAGAACAAAAAGGCAGTAACCAAAGCAAACGACAACACACGTAGAGATATCCAGAAAAAGGAGCGCCAGTTCTTTTTGTAAAGTGTTTCTATTTTTACCGCTTCCCCACTCTTCGCACCATTACTCCAATGACTCACTAATAGTGATATACCAAGAGCAAGAATACAAATTAGTATAATAATAGTAAATGCAAACATAATTAATTTATTGTGCCAGAAAAGCCGACCGTATAAATAACAAGAAAAATCTATTGCAAAGATATCCTTTCGTACTCACATATGCAAGAGAATCAACTACAAACAACAGACTTCAATAACTTACAAGGCAGTTTTATGAAATATATCTTGTTACTCGTCACACATGGTGTGGTAGGTAAACACCATTGGTGCTAATGGTTAGCACGCATGGTGTTAAGCGTTGAACAACTTACATTATATTATGGAAAGAGGGTGTATCAATCGCTTGATACACCCTCTGACATTATTTATAATCTAATTGATTATACTTCGTTCAGTCTAAACTTACTTGATAGCTTCACCATTTGCCTCAACTGGCCAGTAGATATTCTGGTACAAGTTAGAGTTCTCTGCAGTACCATCAGGTGAACAGAGCTGCATCTCCTGATAAGAGAATGGATACAGATAGTGAGCCTGATAGAAGGTATAACCATTATAGAGAATATTGTTGTTCTTCTGAATCTGATAAGGATGGATATACTTTGAAATGTCCTTGGATGACATCGTAGCCTTATCACCACCATCAGAGATAATCAGACTATTTCCCTTTCCATCTACAAATGTAGGATTCTGATAGGTCTGATCCCAGAAGTTGATACCCTCAACCTGATAGTTCTTCACCTGATCCAAAGATGCCCAACGAATCAAGTCATCATTACGAAGACCTTCACCAGCAAACTCGCTACGACGTTCACGACGGATAGAATAGAGCGTAGCGTCAACAGGCTTGCCTGCAGAGAATGCTGCCCAGTCGTAAGAAGGACGTTTAACATCAGCCTCCTTGGTCATATCAGTTGCAGCAATAGTTGTTGAGATAGGAGCAGTAATACCAGCACGTTCACGCAAAGCTGTCCAATAACCTGTTGCAGTTGCATCTAATGAACCTTTACGGAGATAAGAAGCCTCGATGTAATTGAGCATAGCTTCCTCTACACGGATGATAATCTGACCGTCAACATCTGAGAAGGTCTGACCTAACTGCATTGCAGGGTCATAGTTATAGAACTTACGCTGACGATAGCCAGTGACATCCCTACATGCTTGGTCGGTTGCAAAGAGACCAGCAACATTGAACTTGATTTTGTCAATAGGTGCCGTACCGGCAGGACGCTTCTCGTTCACAAGGTCAATGCTCTTTTGGTCAATACCGAGTATATCAGACTCACCAAAGAGGAAGAGCTGCAGACGCTCGTCACGATCTTTCTTAACCATATCAATGGTGGTGTCACCATTATAACCAGAGCTGGCAGCATAGATTGGCAGACCGTTCTTCATAAGGAATGACTCAACGAGACCGCGTGTCCAACCTGTTGCAGCACCGCCACGAAGTTTGTTTGATGTGAGGTGAGCCACGTTAATATCTGAATTGAACTGACGCCACAACAACACCTCCGGATACTTAGACAAGTCTGGGCTGGCAAACATATCGTAGTATGCATTCCATCCATTGTACAGTCCAACGATACTTGGATTCATTACATGACTGTTCTTAGTTTTCAATGGAACTGCATCGCAAACCTTCTTGGCAGCGTCAATAGCCTGATCAAGGAAAAAGTTTACCTCATCATCCTGATTGATAGTGAAGCTCTTGTTCCACTCCTTATTCTTGCCTGGCCAGTTAGCATCACCCGGCACACGACCAGTTCCTCTGTGATACTTCTCGAATGTTGCCTCATAAAGTGCCATTCTTGATTTCATAGCCAGAGCTGCATACTTGTTGATACGTACCCTCTTGGCAAAATCCACCTGCAGCTTCTCAATTGCCTTGTCCATATCAGAGAGTATCTGACGGGCAACAAGGTTACGAGGCTGACGCTTATTCGGCGTAACAAGATCATCTTCAACCTTAAGTTCTGTCAACTGAATAGGGAAGTCTCCATAAGCCTGGAGCTTATCGTAGTAGAGCATAGCCCTGATGAAGTATGCCTCACCCATATACTGGTTGATAAGATCCGCATCACCAGATACCTTGCCTTCAGCAATCTTCGGCTCATTCTCATTAATAAACTTATTGACGTTACGAATGTTGTTCATACCGATACCGCCAGATGTAGGAACTTTCCACTGATCCTGTAAGAACATTGAAGTGTTACCACCTCTTGCAGCCTGATTGTCTGTCCCATCATCAAATGTTGCTACACCAGCCCACCATCCACTGTTGTTTGGGAAAATAGAAGTATAATAATTGATAGGGAATGTACCTAACTGATCTGCTGTCAGATAATAAGAAGTGGGAGGTACTTGATCAAGTGGTGGTCTGTCAAGGAAATCGTTACATGACGTAACCGTCATGCCTAAGCAAAGAATAGGCAATCCTCCCTTCAATATATTTGATATAATATGTTTCATAATTGCTACGAATTAAAAATTAAGATTTAAACCGAAAGAAACTGTTCTCTGGAGTGGATAGATTTTACCTGGTCCCCAATCTCCACCAGTAGCCTCTGGGTCAAAGATCTTGTTCATCTTTGTGAATGTTGCGAGATTCTCAGCAGAGAAGTAGAAACGAATGCGATTTGCACCAATCTTGCTTGCGATAGCAGTAGGGAGTGTATAACCAAGCTGGATATTCTTGATTCTCATGTAAGCTGCATTCTGCAAGTAACGGTCACTTGTCTGGAAGTTCTTAGAACCCTGACCAAAGAGAGGACGTGGGTAGAAGCCGTTAGGATTAGGACCTAAGTTGGTGTCTGTTGCTGGACGCCAGTAATCTAAGTGATCCTTGAATGCTGCACTCTGCCACATGCCAGTATTAGCACCTACGCTGTAAGGAGAAGAATCCCAGAAGTCGCGCTTACCGACACCCTGCATAAAGATAAGGAAGTCAAATCCCTTCCAGTTAGCATCCAAAGTAATACCGAAACGATAACGTGGCAAAGAGTTACCAATCTTAGTCAAGTCACCCATATCATCATAAGTGCCCTTACCGCTGTTAACCTTCTTGTCACCGTTCAAGTCCTTATACATAACGTCACCAGCCGCCCAGTTTGAGCCCCATGAAGGCTTGTTGTTAGCCAGCCATTCGTTCATCTGTTCGTTTGACTGTGCAATACCCTCTACTAAGTATCCGTAGATATCACCCATGCGCTTGCCTTCGCACCACTCTGAAAGCAGACGGTTTGGATTATAGTAACGTGTAATGGTCTGGTAGTCATCAGAGAGAACGAGCTTGATACCATAGCCAACCTGACCAATTCTATCACGCCATCTAACCTCTAAGTCCCAACCATTAGAACGCATATCACTATTGTTCTCAGCTGGCTGTGTAGCACCCAAAATAGAAGGTTTGACAGGGGCAGGACCTACCATATTTTTCGTTGTACGAACGAAGTAGTCGAAAGTACCCTGCAATTTGTTGTTGAACATACCGAAGTCAAGACCGATATTCCATGAGCGAACGCTCTCCCAAGTCAGGTTAGGTGAAACCAGTCCCGGAACATTAGAGATATTCACACGCTCACCATTAACAAGCCATGAAGAAGCAGAAGCACTTGCTGGCTGACTCAAGAACCAAGGATAGAGTGCTTTAATATTAGTGTTACCCAAAGCACCATAGGTAGCACGAAGCTTAAGTGTATTAACAGTCTTTGTCAATGGCTTGAAGAACTCTTCGTTAGCAATATTCCAACCCAATGCGAATGATGGGAATGTACTCCATGTCTTATCACCAATAAAGCGTGAAGAACCATCACGACGGATAGAAAACTCTGCAAGGTAACGTGAATCGTATGCGTAATTGATACGACCGAATACACCCATCGTTGCCCACTGAGTATTTGAGAAACTTGGTCTCACATCCTTATGAGTAGCATTGTTGAGTGATGGAACTAATGGGGATATCAAGTCTGCACGTGCTGCACCAAGAGAGGTATAACGGTTAGACTCCATATCCAAACCTGCCAGGAACTTAAAATCATGCTTATCGTTCAGTGTGAACATATACTCTGTGAAGAAGCGACCATTGTAATAGTTGTTCTTTGACATGCTCTCACCTACATCAGACTTACCTGCAGCGTAGTTACCACTCCATGCAGCTGCTATTGGTTTCTGCTTCTGATCATAGTAGTAGATAGGCAATACATCCCAATGATTGTGGTAATTAACAGTATTGTAGTTACCCTCCAAACGAATCTTCCAACCCTTGAGTGGACGGAACTCGAGAGCTAACTGCTGATAAAGCTTATCCTGCTGTGTGGCATCAAGTCCACCATTCTCCATCTGAAGAATTTCATTACCATGAACATAATGTCCGTTTGGATCGTAAACAGGGTTAGTTGGCCAACGACGAGCAATATTATGGAAGAAGAGGCCTGTCATGTAAGACGGACGACTGTAGTCCTCACGTACCCACTTCGTATTATAGGTAACTGTGAACCAATCCTTCAGGTTGGCAGTAATCTTACCAGAGAAGTTGTAACGTGTGAGTTCGTCTTTTCCATGACGGATAAGACCACGCTGGTTGAGGACAGCACCGCTAAGGTAATAGTTCACCTTGCCACCGCCACCACTGAGGGCAACATTATGCTCGGTGGAAGGAACATTTGATTTATACATCTCCTTGAACCAGTCGGTATTGTCCCAAGACCCTGTATACATACTCCAAGGCTCATTGGCATCATAACCAGCCCATGTAGTTGTCACCTCATCACCTGGTTTCGGAGTACCGTTTATATGGTTCTTGATTTTCTCCAGAATTGCCTGACTGAAAGGAGCAGGTGCACCACTGTTGGCAGCAGCGTCGTTCCAGTAACGTGCAAAGTCGTATGAGTTTGGCATCTCTGGAATCTGAGTTGCTGTTGAGAAACGTACATTACCATTGTAAGACACGCTCATACGTGAATCCTTACCGCTCTTTGTAGTAACAAGGATAACACCGAATGCTGCACGTGAACCGTAGATAGCACTTGAAGAAGCATCCTTCAATACAGAGATACTCTCAATATCGTTCGGAGAGATTGAGTACAAATCACCCTCAGAACCATCAATAAGAACGAGAGGTGCAGCATTTGAGCCAGAACCGATGGTACCGATACCACGGATATTCATGCTCATACGGCTGTTGAGCGAACCACCAGAATTGCCAACGCTGAAGTTCAAACCTGGAACCTCACCCTGCAATGCCTGAGCAACACTCGTTACTGGACGTGACTCCAATGCCTTTGAAGACACAACAGAAACAGCACCAGTAAGGTTGACCTTCTTCTGAGTACCGTAACCGACAACAACAACATTGTCGAGCATCTCACTGCTCTCTTGTAGTGTTACCTTTAGGTCCTTACCACTCCAGGTCACCTGCTGGGTCTTATAACCAACATAAGATATGGTAAGTGAAGAGCCAGAAGCAACGCCTGCAATCTCAAACTTACCATCAAGGTCAGTTACACTTCCCTTTTTCTGTCCATTACTTACGACAAAGACAGAAGCACCAACAACGGGTTCTCCATTATTGTCGACAACTGTTCCCTTACATACAGACTGCTGTTGAACAACAGCTGCATTAGCTTCATACGTAATGTTGGCATGCAGTAAACTCGTACTGAACAAAGCCACCATTAACAAGCTCGTAGTCCTTTTTCTTTTTAGGTACATAGGCTTTTAATATACTTAGGTTAAAAATATTTTAGGTTTATACATCGCAAAATTAAAACATTTTAAACGTCCACCCCACAATAGTAATGGTAAAAAAAGTTAAATACATGTTTTATTTAGTTTATTGTAAAAAAAACAAATACTAATCACACATTCTTTTGCAATTTTCTGCATTAAACAACACCTGACAGCGACTCTCTCAGGCATATGGATGGCATGCTATTCAACAAAGTGAGCTCAACCGAATAAAAAAAGAGGCTGATTCTACTGCTATCAAGATTATACATTAATTAATAGACAAAGATGCTTTTCCAAAACTATATGGAGCTATTTTAATAAATATAACTTGAATAGAGCTATCAGAGTTTCTTCCGTCAGTTCATCCTCTGTTACATTTATATAGTAATGCCCATAACTATATGAAAATCTTTTGTTCTTATCAGGTTTATCACAGCATACATTGATATATACACTCCTCGTGAAGTCTAATATATTTGAATTTAGGAACAACCACTTTGCAACTGTTTGTGTCAAGTTCCCATATTTCTTACTGAGTTCACTTGATGTCAACTCTGGTCGCTGGAAACATATATTAAATCCACCATAGTGTGTAGATAATTGCGTACATGGGAAACTATACGCATAATTCTCTGACGTAGCGACATTCCAACTCTCCGCCAATTCAAATGACTTAAAGTGTTGTGTCAAAGAATCAATTTGAGGAATGAGCTGTCGAATAACTTCTGGCTTATTATTCTTCACAGCATTACATGATATTTCCAAAATATCATTCAAACTTCCTCGCCCAACATCCATCTTACGTAAAGAGTATTCAGCCCCATCTTGCAAGTCAAAGAAAAAACAAGTCTTTAGTTGAATACCAAGCTTCTTACGTACAAAGGTTGTAGAAGAAAACACAGCATAACGCAGCAATGATGCTATTTTCATTTGACAAAGACTATCAGTGATTTCTTTCTTATTGCCTTTTAAGTCCTTGTAAGCAAGTATATATGTTCGTTCTGAAAAGTGCGAACCCTTGATTACTTGCAAAGCGTACTTCTCAGACTCCCCGTCTACAACAATATACTGTTGTGAGGCAAGAGAATTATACAACTCCTTAAGTACAGGCGCATAGAGTTCATAATCCTGCTTACTACAAGGGGAAAGACGGTTCTGTGCCACCGAGGCTATCGCCATAAAGAGTAGCAATGAAAGCAACAAAACCTTAATGACATAAGTACTATAAAATTCTTTCATATCATCATCATTATACACTTGCTCTTAAAAATCATCTCTCTACTCTTCCAATTTCCGAATTACTTTACAGGGATTACCAGCAGCCAAAACACCACTTGGAATATCATGTGTAACGACAGAACCTGCACCTATCGTAGTATTATCACCAATTGTCACACCTGGCACAACGACAACATTACCACCAATCCACACATTATTTCCCACATGAATAGGCAACGCATATTCAATTTTCTTATTACGTTGCTCAACATCAAGTGGATGTCCAGCAGTATAGAAAGAGCAATTAGGTGCAATAAAGACATTGTCGCCGAATGTCACCTTAGCCTCATCAAGAATCACACAATTAGTGTTGGCAAAGAAATTCTCCCCCACTTCAATGTTATAACCATAGTCGCAGAAGAAAGGAGCAACAATAAACATTCCATCACCAGCCTTACCAAACAAGTTTCTCAGCCGCTTGATACGTTCCTCCCTACGTGAAGGTGGAATCTGATTTATCTCGTAACATTCATTCTCACAGTAGTATAAATCTTTCAAAACCTCTGGGTCGTTTGCTTGATAAAGCATCCCTTTCTGCTGTTTTTCCTTCTCTGTCATAACTTAAATTAATTTTATTCTTCACAAAGATACGAAGCAAATTCTAAAGAAATGAAGCTTTTATTCACAAAAAAAAGATTTTTAAAGACGAAAAAAGCGAGAAGCATAAAGTTTTTTTGTATTTTTGCGAACATATCTATCAATCATTTAATAAGGAATAAACATGAACATGATGACATACGAATTTGTACTGAGGCTATTTGTTGCTGCCATGTTGGGTGGAGCAATTGGTTTAGAGCGTGAGTATCGTGCGAAAGAAGCTGGTTTCCGAACCCATTTCCTCGTAGCTTTAGGTAGCGGTTTGTTTATGATATTATCCCAATTTGGCTTTGATGGAGTACTTGGACATTACGAACAGGTATCACTTGACCCCAGCCGTATCGCCTCACAGGTTGTAACAGGTATCGGTTTCATTGGTGCAGGAACGATTATCTTTCAAAAGCATGTGGTACGTGGATTAACAACGGCTGCAGGTCTATGGGTTACCTCTGCCATTGGTATGACAGCAGGAGCGGGAATGTATGTGCTTTCCATTGCAACCACTGTTCTCGTCCTTCTTTGTTTAGAGGCACTCTATTTCCTCTTTCGATACTTTGGCACACGAAATATCAACGTTACATTCAGTACACCAAAAGAAGAAAACATTCAGCTTGTATTGCAACGTCTACGTGAGAAGGAAGTAATCATTGATTCCTACGAGATGAATCGCAAAGATACCTCTTCAGGTTATTACTACGTTGTGACAATGGAAATGAAGTTCAAACGCAAACGTTATAAAAACCATCTCCTAAACTTTATGTCTGAATTTGAAAACGTAACTGTTGAGTCAATGGAGTAAATATAAGCATAATAAATTAACGTTCTTCCGTTAAATGCGTAGATGCCTTATTGTCCGTAGAAGAGTTGGGAAATTTTTCTTTCTTACGTCTAAAAACACTGATAGCAATTTGAAAAATTATTACATAACTTCAAGAAAAAGTCCTTTATAAACAGCTCAAAACAAGCATAAAAAAACAGATTTGTAACTAACGTAATATCAGACAATTAAAGAACCCTCTTACAAAAGGTGCTTAATAGGACTTCAAAAGGGCGTTAGTAAGACCTCAAAAGGGCACCTATTGCAAGCCAATTAGACCTCTTTTCAAAGCCAAAAGACCATATATAGATTTCAAGAGATGCGAAAATACTTTACACACGAGCGAACAAGCTGATGGGTTAACGAGTTGCTTGTCCCTTGTTCATTATTCAACCCTTTTCTGTTATATTCTTCCCTCGTGCAGCATCTGAGAGAGACTATTCTGTGCCACCGATGAACTTTGAACTTTGATATTTACAGTATATCACTTAACTTACATAGGCAAACATAATTATGAATTGTGAATTACCTTCTCTAAAAAACACGCTGATAAGCCAGTCGACAATCTCCATTCTCAACGTAAATAATACCACAATAAACAAAACTTAAACGAGCCAAAGCAGTTAACATAGGATGGTTGTCAGCATGAGTATCTATACGAATAGAAAAAGTAAAAGAGGAACAATAAGTTATAATGTCAGCCATCACGCCATGTACTCCTTCCACAGAAGCAACACGATGAATAACATAATAAGGTTGATCATCAAGCCAACTACCTTTATGAATACGTTGATAAGTAGGCTCTGGTCCCGCTTTGAAAACGAATGTAGCAATAGGTTTACCACCCTCAAAAAGGAGATAACAATCACCCTGCAAAATATCTCGCCTCACAGTGTCAGTAGCAGGATAGTTTGCCGACCACTGATTGGGGTTACCAGCCTTTAACATCTTTGATTTACCTTGTTCAATAAGACCCATCACAAGAGAAAAATCATCTATTGACGCCTTACAGATAATACGACCAGATGATAAATATATTGTTTTCTTCTTTGTCATAAGATTTCAACTTTTGTTTTCCAACAATGCAAAAATACAAAGAAAACCTAACATCAAGTTCATAATATAAAAGAAAGTCATACAAAACGAAAAGTAATGGTTATATCACTGATAATGAGGTTGTGAAAAATAGTATAAGAAATAATTGCGAATGAAAAAATTAATATGTATTTTTGTCATCATAATCAAAAACTAACTTATAAAAAATACAACAATGGAGAATAACCTTTTTAAACATTCTGCCAATAGGCTGGAAGCACACTTAGGCAAAGATTCACATGAGTTTACAAAAGATGACATCAAGCAGATTGTCAACGACCTGAATATCAAAATGGTCAATTTCATGTATCCTGCTGGTGACGGACGTTTAAAAACACTGAACTTCATGCTTCACACACCTGACTACTTGGAAACAATCCTTACAAGTGGTGAGCGTGTTGATGGTTCTTCACTTTTCAGCTTTATCGCTGCGGCAAGTAGTGACCTCTATGTCATGCCACGCTTCTCTACGGCGTTTATTGATCCATTCTCAGAGATTCCAACGCTCTGTATGCTCTGTTCTTTCTTTGACCGAGATGGTAACCCATTGGCTTCATCTCCAGAACACACACTCCGCAAAGCTATGGATGCCTTTAAGAAGGTGACAGGCATGGAGTTCCAAGCTATGGGAGAGTTAGAGTACTACGTTATTCGTGAGGATGAAGGAGTATTTCCTGCTGACGACCAGCATGGTTATCACGAGAGTTCTCCTTTCTCTAAAGGGAATGACTTCCGCATGCGCTCTATGCAGCTGATTGCTGAATGCGGAGGAAAAATTAAGTATGGTCATTCTGAAGTGGGAAACTTTGTTGAGAATGGACGCTGCTATGAACAGAATGAGATTGAATTCTTGCCTGTCCCTGCAAATGAATGTGCAGAACAGTTACTCATTGCAAAGTGGGTTATCCGTAGTTTAGGTTACGAAGAAGGACTCGATATTACTTTCGCTCCAAAGATTACCGTGGGTAAAGCTGGTTCTGGTATGCACATCCACATGCGTATTATGAAAGATGGAAAGAATATGATGCTTGACGGTGGTAAACTTTCTAAAGATGCACGTCGTGCCATTGCTGGTATGATGGACTTGGCAGAAAGTATCACAGCCTTTGGCAACAAGAATCCAACCTCTTACTTCCGTCTCGTTCCACATCAGGAAGCTCCAACAAATGTATGCTGGGGTATGAGCAACCGTTCTGTACTTGTTCGCGTACCATTAGGATGGACTTCTGGCGAAGATATGTGTCATAAGGCTAATAATGTTGAACCACTTACAGCACGCGATTACTCTATTAAACAAACGGTTGAGATGCGTTCTCCTGACGCTTCAGCTGATATTTATCAGCTTTTGGCAGGTCTTTGCGTTGCTTGTCGTCATGGCTTTGAGATGCAGAATGCTGAGGCTGAGGCTGAAAGAACCTTTGCTGATGGTGATATCCACGATCCAAAGAATGCTGAACGTTATGCTACATTGGCTCAACTGCCTGATAGCTGTGCTGCTTCAGCCGACTGTTTGGAACGTCAACGCAAAATCTATGAGGAATATGATGTATTCTCTCCTGCAATGATTGATGGCATCATCAAGCAGCTCCGTTCATATAATGACCGCACACTACGCCAAGAGCTCAAGGGCAATGAGGCGATGATGGAGAAACTTGTTCGCCAGTACTTCCATTGCGGATAATATCTTACATAATAAATGCTAATATGAAATCCCAGATAACGTTTCTATTATCTGGGATTTTCATTTGATTAACTTATCTATACAAGGGAACAAGTCATACCCTAATTTGAGAAGAATGAATGGCATAACATTTACTACATTTATAAAAATAATGATTAGAAAAGTATGAGTTTACAAGAGATTTTAGACCACAGAAGAGCTGTTAGGCATTTCAATCCAAACAAACCGCTCGATAGTTCTGTAGTAAAGAAGTGTATTGAATTGTCAACATTAGCACCAACAAGTTCAAACTTACAACTATGGGAAGCTTATCATGTTACTGATAAGAAGGTATTGGAGGAATTGGCACATGCATGTTTAGGTCAATTAACAGCACATTCTGCACAACAGATGGTCGTGTTCGTAACTCGGCAAGACCTCTATAAACAAAATGCACAGGCTGTACTTGCTTTTGAGAAAAATAATATCAAGAATTATAGTCCAAATGAGAAACAAGAGAAACGTATAAAAAAACAGGAATTATATTATACGAAAGTGATTCCATTTCTCTATGCACGAGGCTTTGGTTTATGGGGACTTGTTCGTAAGGCATTGGCACAAACGATTGGTCTTTTTCGTCCGATGATACACCAAGTAAGCGAAGGTGATATACGTGTCAGCGTACATAAGAGCTGCACTTTGGCTGTTCAAACTTTTATGTTAGCTATGAGTGAAGCTGGCTACGACACTTGTCCACTTGAGGGGTTTGATAGTCGACTGGTAAAGAAAGCTCTAAACCTACCATACGACACAGAAATAAACATGGTTATTACCTGCGGAGTACGTATGCCCGATGGTGTTTGGGGAGACCGTTATCGCCGCCCTCTTAAAGAAACTTATCACTTGGTATAAGCCATATACTGTAAATAACCTTTAGAGAACGCACAACAAAAAGGATTGTAAGATTTCAGTAAGAATTTTGTCCTTATCCTTTATTTTATTCAATTAGAAATACGTATCTTTGCAAACAATCTGAACAAGACAATGGATAAGGATATTAAAGACTTAAAGATCGCTGTAGCCGGCACTGGCTATGTGGGGCTCAGCATTGCTACACTGCTGAGTCAGCACCACCCTGTAACGGCTGTTGACGTAGTAAAAGAAAAGGTTGAACAGATTAATAACCATCGTTCACCTATTCAAGATGACTATATAGAACAGTATTTAACAGAGAAAGAATTAAACCTTACTGCAACAATGGATGCAGAAGCTGCCTATAAAGATGCTGACTTTGTTGTCATCGCTACGCCTACGAATTACGACCCGGTAAAGAACTACTTTGATACACAGCATGTTGAGGAGGTTATTGAAGTCGTAATGAAGGTGAACCCTGAGGCTATTATGGTGATTAAGTCTACCATTCCAGTTGGATATACAGAAAATATTAGAGCAAAATACAATTGTAATAATATTCTCTTTGCACCAGAATTCCTGCGTGAAAGTAAGGCACTTTACGATAATCTGTATCCAAGCCGTATTATCATTGGTCGTCCTGAAGGTAACGAACGACTTGACCGTGCTGCCCACCTCTTTGCTCAATTACTACAAGAAGGGGCAATTGAGGAGAATATTCCGACCCTATTTATGGGATTAACAGAGGCAGAGGCAGTGAAACTCTTTGCCAACACTTATCTTGCATTGCGTGTAAGCTATTTTAATGAGCTGGATACTTATGCAGAAGTAAAAGGTCTTGATACATCGAATATTATTCAAGGTGTATGTCTTGACCCTCGTATTGGCTCATTCTACAATAATCCTTCCTTTGGTTATGGTGGCTATTGTCTGCCTAAGGATACCAAACAATTATTAGCAAACTATGCTGATGTTCCAGAGAATCTCATCCAGGCAATCGTTGAGAGTAACCGCACACGCAAAGACTTCATAGCCGACCAGGTATTACATAAAGCTGGTTATTATGACTATTACGATCGTGGCGATTATAGTCCTGAAGATGAAAAAGAGTGTATCATCGGTGTCTATCGCTTAACTATGAAGTCTAATAGTGACAACTTCCGTCAAAGTTCTATTCAAGGAGTCATGAAACGTATTAAGGCAAAAGGCGCACAAGTCATTATCTATGAGCCAACACTCGAAGATGGTGCAACTTTCTTCGGTAGCCTTGTCATTAACAATCTTTCTGACTTCAAACAACGTTGCCATGCCATCATTGCCAACCGCTATGATAAGAGCCTTGATGATGTGAAGGAGAAAGTATATACAAGAGATATATTCAGAAGGGATTAGGTTTAAGCTAATATCTTAATAAAAAGTAAGTAAAAAGTTTATTTTTTATGTCTTATCGAGCACCATTTGAGCAATCATTTGGTGCTTTTTTGGCTCAGTAAGAGAATAGGTGGAGAAAAGAGTACACAAAACGCTAATGCTAAAAAGCCTTTCCGACTTTGGAATGATAAGTATTCCCACATAAGAGAGATATTGTTACATATAATAAAAGAATAGTTTTATTTCAGTTTGCCGTCATTTTTAACATTTCATGTATATTGCTGTAATATAACAATTTAAGTGTCTACCATGAGTGACAGGAATGACAGGAAATTTAGTTTATGGATTGCTCGGCAAAACGAAATCAGCAAATTGACATAGATACTTTTCTGGTTCTTCCGTAATACGGAGTGATGAAGTATAAGTCCTCTCGATATAATAGGACACACGGAGAAGGAGAGAACACGGAGGTAAACGCTATATCACAGAGATGCCGATGGTACAAAAGAGCGACAGAGTCCTTTTTACTTTACATTTAAACAAATAAGACCCACATTGAAGCTAAAAAGGCTTGTCTCCCGACAAGCCTATTTATAATACAAAAACATTATGAAATAATTTATTTCGCGAACAAGATTATCATTTAATAATTGGCTTATGTCGCACATTTACAAGTGCGGCACTTGCGTTCACAGTACCGCTCGCACTGTACGCGAATGTCATAACCCAACATTGCACCGAGGATAAAATCCTCTTCTGGTGATAGTTGGTTAAGAGGTTTTGTTATCATCAGCCGAATGGCATCGAGGCATTCTTGTCGACCAAAGAACAAGTTCATACGATCACGACCCACTGGCTGAATAATATATGGGATGTTCTGATGTTCAAGGCGGAGTGTAGCAAATGGCTCATACTTCTTGTTACAAGTATACAAAACCATCTGTCGAACACCCTTCTTGTACTCGTAGATGTGATTCATCAACACCTTCATATCGGCGCTCATCATATCTGCCATCATAGTTATCCCTTTATGTGAATAGTTATAATGTAAGCACTAAGTTTATAATCTTACAATGAAGGCTTAATAGCTTCCAACCATGTATCAATACGACCTTCTGTTTTGTCGTCTTCGTTTACATCATCCAAAGCAAGACCTACGAACTTACCATCAACAACAGCCTCGCTGTCATCATAAGTATAGCCGTCTGTTGACACACCAGGAAGGATGTTTGCACCCTCAGCTGCATCATAAATCTCCTTCATTGCATTGCAGAAAGTATCAGAATAGCTTTCGCTATCACCACAACCAAAGATAGCAACAGTCTTACCAGAGAGATCAGCACCCTTCAGTACGTTAATACCATCATACCAATCGTCCTGCAATTCACCTGCACCCCATGTAGAGGTTCCAAGGATAAGGTTATCATTCTCTGCTACTACATCTGCAGAGAAATCTGATACGTTAATAGCTTCAACGCCGAGCTTCTCAGCGATAGTGTTTGCAATGCTTTCGCATGTACCGGTTGATGAACCGTAAACAACAATAGTCTTCTTCATATTTTGTTACTGATTTAATTTCTGACTTTATTAATCTTTACGGTTGCAAAGATACAATGAAAAACTATTACTTGCAATACCTAAAAATGATGGTTTGTGCAAAATACCTACTTTTAGGGAGTAGTTTGCGTTACTTTATATACTTTTTTCCATTTCTTATGTAGATTCCTTTAGGTAAATTTGCATCAGTAGTACCTACATAACGACCATCTAAAAGGTAAATACGGTTATCATATCGTCCCATTTCCGTCTTATTATCAATCGTGTTAATCCCTAAAGCCTTTCTGCGTAACACCTCTTTCAGACCGGCTGCTACATCAATCTGCCCATAGCCATAAAGATTATTAGGATAATTGAGTGATGTATCATAATGTGTACAAGTCTTAGAGAATATTTCCAAACAATCGGCTGGCGTCAATGATGGATCTGCTTGTAACCAAAGCGCAATCGCACCTGTCACAACTGGCGCAGACATTGACGTCCCAGCATTGGCATTCCACGCATAGGTACGACCTCTATAATCAAAATGACGTACATCACTCTGCACAGAAGCATTTATATTCTTTGGGTTGTTGATAAAGAAGGTACTATAAGATGAAATGATATTCTGCCCTGGTGCCATTACGTCTGGCTTTATACGTCCATCCAATGTTGGTCCCATAGCAGAGAATGGGGTACGTATGCCATTCCTCCCACTATTATACACTTTCTTTACACCCAAATAATTAACGAACTGTGTACGATAGCCTGTTGAACCAACACAAATTACATCAGGCGAACTGGAAGGAGAAAAGATAGTATACCTACTATCGCCAGCATTCAGTACTGGGTCAAGTGTGTGTTGAAGCATATAACCTGACATACGAAACAGTTCCACATCAGCCCCTCTACCCATAACTTGGAGTGAAACCTGCGGACTATCCCCTACTTTTGATGGACTACTAAGTTGGAAGTCATAAGCTGTCTCACTCGCATCATAACTATTAGGATAAGCCAACACTCGCCATATATATTTCTTTCCACCTACTAATAAGGAATCAGTAAGAAGCGAGTCACGAGCACTACAAACATCTGTTGTGAGAACATCAATTCTTGTAGGTGAGGTGACATTATTATATATACTTACACGAAAAGTAAAAGCCTGCTTGGACTTCGCCGTACAGCTAAAGTGCTTCTCCCTACTCATTATAAAAGCCCCAGCTCTTTCTTGTTCTACTGTTTTGTGTATATACGTATTCCTTGCTCCATCATTCCCTGCAGAAGAAACGATGATACGTCCAGGACCTACCAGTTTAGCAAGTAATTCATAATACAGTTGGTCATATCCGTGAAAATCTTGTGAACTGCCCTCACTAAAATTAATGACACACGGTTGATTCATACGTTTCGCATAATCGAAGATATACTTAAATCCAAGTGCATCTGTGGCATAAGTATATTTATAATAATCTTTCGGGTCAATCAATGAAACATTATCTGCGGCATTATCAACTAAAACCAAGTCAGCATCGCATGCCATTCCCTGATAAGGGGACAGCACTCCGTTCCCCTCCGCTCCACTACCAGCAGCAATGCCCGCCGTATGCGTTCCATGTGTCTGTGTCTCACCATCAACAGGATGTCCCAACTGTAACAAAGCATCCTCTCCTACATAATCGCGCCCCACATACAATGCAGAGCCTATCGTATCACGCGAAAGCTGATCCCACATTGCTTTAATACGATACCGACTCATGTCAGTTGAATAAAAATTTGGATGTGTCAAGTCGAAGCCAATATCTTGTACACCTACAACGACTCCACGCCCAGTATAGTTTTGCGATAGTCCTTCCCCAGAGTAAACAGTCTCAGCATTAACAACCAATCGTGTTGTGTCCATCTGTATGCTGCATCGTCTTCCTGTTTCTATCCGTATCACCTGTTTACCGCATGACAATGCTCCAAGTTTGTTAAGAGGAATAGCAGCAATGCTTATATCCCCCACACGTGCCAACTCCTTACAGCCATACTGCCTGAGTATTTCAGCCGAATTACCATCAATTCGTACAAAAGCTGTCAACAATCTGTTGTCACCCTGACTACGTGTAAGCTGTTTAGTTACTAACGCAGAAGCCATTGCCTCACGAACGAAAGGCGACATCTTTTCATATCGAGGACGCTGTGCCCTGATGCTAAGAGAGGTAAATATAAGCAGTAGATAAATTATTAAACGGTTCATTTCTTCATTGGGCTAATTGCGGATAAAATGTAATGAGTCGCATATTCAGCTACAAAGGAACGAAAAAAAAACGACTTCTGCAAGACTTCTTAGTACTTACCAGCATTCGTGCTTACCAACAGCACAACATGTGCTACACATCAGCACCATTTGTGCTGCACATAAGCACATAAGTAGAAGATGGTAAATAAGCTGCTCTCTCATAAAGAATTAAGGCATAATAAAGAACATTGAACTAACGAAAAAGGTATACAAAACAGCATCTATATCAAAAAAGGCTACAAGTCATTACCTGACTCATAGCCTTCTATCTACCTGTATGAAACCTTCTCTTATGAGAATATGTTGATTTCTTACTTGTTCAAACCGCGGTTGTTCAATGTAACATTGAGAATCTTTACATACTCACGATACTGGCGATCATTCAAAACATAACGCATATAAGAAAGATCCTTCTTAATAGCACTCTGCATCTTAGCCTCACGCTCAGCATTGTCAGCAACAGAAGCATTCATCATCTCAGTTGCGAAAGTGCGGTTAATATCCTCAACAACATCTACCTGATCATAATTGAGGTTCAGCGCACGACTCAAAGCGTATGTGCTTACATTGAATTTATATGCATTTGCGTTTGTAGCTGTGTTGTTGTTATCGTTCTCGTTTGCAGCAAAAGCCATAGTCATACTCATTACTGCTACCACTGTCAATACAATCTTCTTCATATTCATTATCCTTTCTAAATTATTAAAAGCCTCATCATAAGGCTTATTATTATCTTTTATTTTGTAATTAATTTCCTTATTTCGAGTGCAAAGTTACAAGATTATTTACACACAATATAACTATTCATTACATATCATTAAACTTTGCTTATATTTTTGATACACATCAATACATTTGATTTATATCAGTAACAAATTCATCGATTTAACCCATTCTTTCCTAACATACCATATATAATGACACCTCAAAAAGGAAAAACCAGTAATTAATCAGATTATATTCCGTTTTAAATCCTTACCTTTGCACATATAATAATTAGAAATAAAGACAAATGGAGAATAAGAAACATCGACTCATGGTAGTCAGTTACGAATTATACTGTATAGAAAACGGTAAGGAGTACATCATCGAAAAGTCAGACGATATGCAACCTATGCAGCTCTATACAGGCTGCGACATGGCTTTACCTGCTTTTGAACAGGAGGTTGTTAAGTTTGATAAAGACACAGACTTTAAGTTTTCGTTGACAAAGGAACAGGCTTATGGCGAGCGTGATGACAAGAGTGTTTTGGCACTCAACAAGGCTACTTTCTCGCCTAACGGAGTATTTGATACAGAGAATATTTACAAAGATGCTGTCGTACCTTTGCAGAACGAAGAGGGTCAACGCTTCTTAGGTAAGGTTTTAGACATATCAGACGATAAGGTTGCCATTGACCTCAACCACCCTCTCGCTGGCAAGGACTTAATATTCCATGGTCATGTCTTCGAGAATCGCGAGGCAAGCGAAGAGGAAGTAAAAGACTTCTTCGAGCAGATGAAACAGCACCACTGCAGTGGTGGATGTGGCGGAGACTGCGGTAGCGATTGTGGTAATAGCTGTGGTTGCAAAGACCACGAGGAAGGAGAAGGCGGCTGCTGCGGCTGTCATTAAGACAAACTCTTCCTCTCCTATATTATAAGAATAAGGTATATTGAGTATGCAATAACTGCTCAAGCCCATTCTCCTCGAGAACCATTCATAGAGACTTTGTTATGAATACATTCGGACAACTCTTCACACTAACAACCTTCGGTGAAAGCCATGGAGCAGCCGTAGGTGGTGTAGTCGATGGGATGCCAGCTGGTATCACCATCGATATAGACTTCATCCAGCGTGAACTGGCACGTCGCCGACCAGGACAAAGCCATATCACAACGGATAGAAAAGAGGCAGATCAGATAGAACTACTGAGCGGTGTGTTCGAGGGAAAGTCAACTGGTGCTCCCATTGGCTTCCTTGTCCGAAATACGAATCAACACTCAAAGGACTATGAAAACATTCGTAATCTCTTTCGTCCATCGCATGCTGATTATACTTATTTTAGCAAATATGGCATCCGCGACTATCGTGGCGGAGGTCGGTCATCAGCTCGTATTACCCTGTCGCGTGTCGTAGCAGGTGCCTTAGCAAAACTTGTATTGCGTCAGCAGGGTATCAGTATCACAGCTTATACAGAGCAGGTGGGTGATATTCAACTTGAAAGAGATTACCACAGATATGATTTAAATCTCATTGAATCTAACCTTGTTCGCTGCCCTGACCCACAGAAGGCAAGAGAGATGGAAGAACTCATTGCACAGGTGAAGCGTGAAGGCGACACCATCGGTGGTGTTATTTCATGTGTCATCAAAGGTTGTCCTGTGGGCTTAGGTGAACCCGAATTTGGAAAACTTCATGCGCAATTAGGTGCTGCCATGCTTAGCATCAATGCTGTAAAGGGTTTTGAATATGGAGAAGGCTTCGCTGGATCATCATGGAGAGGTAGCCAACAAAACGACACCTTCTTACCTACTGGCGACAATCCGCAGCACCCAATATGCAATATAGAAACCAACCATAGTGGTGGTATACAAGGTGGCATCAGTAATGGTGAGGATATTTACTTCCGCGTTGCATTCAAACCTGTCGCAACCTTGCTTATAGAACAGCAGACTGTAAACATTGAAGGGGAAGCCACAACAATGGATGTTCATGGTCGACATGACCCTTGTGTCTTACCACGTGCAGTACCCATTGTCGAAGCTATGGCGGCAATGACAATACTTGATGCTTTGCTGATAAGCAAAACTAATAGACTTTAGACATATCGATTCGTTTATACTTGCTATCAATCGCAACTCATAAAACAAAATTAGAAGGGGTTAAATCCATTCTTCTCAAGCTAACAATAGCAGAGAAAAAGTATGGACTTAACTCCTTCTAATTTCTATATACTCTTTTCCTTCTAATGAAGTTAAGTTTAGTACTCTTTTATTTCAGGCTTTCCACAAAAGCACTTAATGCAGCCCCTCCATCTAAAGAAGGTGAATAAGACTCAAGAACGTTGAGCTTTACACCCTCGAAAAATGCCTTTATGTCTTTTGCGGTATTCAACACACAGATATCGCCAGCCAATCCACAGATATCTATCTGATCTATTTTCAACGCCTTAATCAACCGAGCGAGAATATCTGCTGACGCATTATTTTGCATGATAGAATACTCGTCCTTATCAATGCTATCACCCTTATATAATAAGGTGAAGCCACCCTTTGACTCGTTAAGAGCAACCAATAACAACTCCCAGATTGCAGCACCAACCGAATGTTGCACACAATGACGAGGCCATTGTCCACCCTCCTCAGCAAAAGAGCAGTGATGATAAGGATGCCAATCGGACGTGGCAATCTTCACAATATACTCATCACCATGTTCCTTCACATACGTAGCAAGTGCATCCATCGCCTCCGCAGCACCTCCCACAGGGAGTGTACCAGTAATGAAGTCCACCTGTGGGTCGACTATTAACAATAGCTTTTTCATATTTTATTGTCCCTTTAAACAATCAGAACTAATAGTTTCATTATCTATATTACAAAGCTAACAGAACATAAACAGTAGCTTTATAATATCAACGTTAATACGCTACAAATATTTTCTGAACACACCAAAAGTTATATAAAAACAGTGCTATATAAGCGATGTATCACCATTCTATTCTTAAGTTTCTATACTTGTGCGTTGTCTGGTTCTATCTCGTGAGCATCTACTTCTACGACTCCACGCTTAACATGACCATCATAAGTAACGAAGTAAAGTCCTATATAGCTATAAAGCCACCTGTAAAATTAAAAAAGAAAGCAACTCCTTTGCCAGTTCAGAAATAATATTTAACTTCGCACTGAACAAACAGGTAGGGTGATTAATAGATACCTAAATAAGAGGAATTTCCACCTTTACCATAAAAGAAAGATAAAAATGGAATACTATATCAAGATTAATGAAGAAAAGAGAGGTCCTTATAGCCTCAAAGAATTAGCTGAACGAAAACTGGATGCGACAACGTTAGTGATGCCAATAGACGGCGTAGAGTGGATTCCTGCCAATCAGATAGAAGAGCTTCGCACACTCCTTACGGATAAAGATACTACCAACAACTCTGAAAAAACAGAAGACATACCTTTTGTTGAAGCAAGACCCATTATACAAGCTACACCACAAGAGGAAACCCAGCAGCCGCAACCAACACCAAAGAAGAAAAGCCATATGGGCTGCTTCATTGGTATTCTGATTACAATCATTGCCTTGGTTGCAGTCATGATTGTTACTTGTCCAAAGACAGAGCAACACAAGGAAGTACTCTCTACTGTTATCACCGCTACTGTGAACGATGCTGTAAATGATAATGATAATCTTACAGGCAACACCTTCATCGATAATGCTTTCAAAACAGTCAGCAACGCCTTTGCTGGTAAGGTGATTGAGGCTGCAGTTGATAACCTCGTCACAGTCGACAACTACATTGTATGTTCATTGGGTAAGGTACACTACGATGGAAAGGATCATATCGTATCTTTAGGTGTATTCGGGCATATCTTTACCGTAGATGAAGATGACCTTCGGGAAGCTGCAGAGCTGTATTACAAGAAGGAAGAAATCAACATGAAGGAACAACTTAAGAAGAAAGCACAGAAGATGTTGCAGGAAAATATTATTGCCCCTGCAGCCTCAGCTATCGAAGGACTATTAGGAAGTGCTATGGACGGTCTTCTTGATGAAATCGGTTTAGATAATCAACCCTCAAAATCAAGTAAGAAAAAGACTTTGGAAGCTGACTCTATCTAAGTAAAGATTGGACTCTCAGATAACAAGATAACTGACTTATAGGTGGATAATAATGCAAAAGATAGTTGTTAAAAAACAATATTTCTACATAAAAGGAAAGGTTTTACATATTATCTTTTGCATGTAAACAATATTTTATATACATTTGCACAATTAATTTAAATAGAATACAAGTATGAAGAAATTATTTTTTTTAGGATTAATAACGTTGTCTTTTGTATCTTGTGCCTCTTCTTTTAATAATGAAAAGATTGACACTCTGAAGGAGCAGCAGAAGGTGCTCAAGATGACTACAGAGTTGAACAAACTGCAGTTAGATTACGAAAAAGAGAAGGCAAACAATGTCGAACTCAGTAAGAAAGCAGCTGATATCAATGTTGAAGCAAACATAGCTACAACAGAATTCAACACAACCAACGCATCAAGCACTGTTAAGGATGCAAAGAGCACTATCAAGCGTCTGAAAGAAGCTAAGTCTATCAACAAGAAGTTGGCTAAGAGTCAGAAGACCCTTACAAAGATGGAAAAGAAGATTGCTAAGCTTCAGGCTAAAATTGATGATTCAAACAAACGAATCAAGTTTGTTAATAACTAATAGCCGAAGACAGTATTAAATCATAAGTTCAAACACTACCTTTTTCACCGAGAAGGGTAGTGTTTTCTTTTTTTATTCACGAAGATAAATTTTTATTTTCATGAAAGTAAATATTTATTTTCATGAAGAAAAATATTTTTTTTCATGAAAATAATTCGGAAGAGAGCGCAAATATCAATGCAGAAGATGTAAAACAAGTGGTAAATGGTCGCTAAATCCATTATTAAAACGCATACCATTATAATTACGGCGAGGCTTTACTCCGCCGTATTTTGTATCTTTTTCTAATAAGAACGGAGCATCATTGACACGGCAATCCTTTACCCATGAGCAAAGATTCTCACTTACAAGTATTTGGTCCAGACTCCCCCATTCTCCGTGATAACGATAAGTACCCCTTGCTCCATTGTGCCCATGTGCTCCCGTAGCTACATTGAACAACCCATGTTCATAAGCAAACTGTAACGAAGGACTATCTGCATAATCATTAAAATCCCCCATCACCAATATTTTGGGGTCTAAATATTTGTCACGAACGGAGTCTATTGCATTGCACAAACGTTCCATCACGTGTTTGCGAAAGGGTCGCGAATAAAGTTCACCACCCATACGGCTCGGTGCATGGAGCAGAAAGATGTGTAACGTATCGCCATTTTCTATTTCCCCTTCTACGTGTAGGATATCTCGTGTTGGGCGCATCTCACTTAGAGGTAGTACACGAATTGTATCAGCTTTTATCAATCGGAAGGAGAAAGGGGAATACAATAACGCTACATCAATACCACGAACATCATCGGAAGCAGTCATTACATATTCATAGCGAGCCTTACGTAACAAAGAACGACGAGTCAAATCAAAGAGTACACTATCGTTCTCAACCTCGCATAAACCCACTATATCAGGCAGTGTCCAACCGCTACTATCCTCACCACAAGAAATAATTGTCTGCCCTATTCTATTTAGTTTCTGCCAGTACTTAGTACGTGTCCAATGGCGAGGAGAGTCTGGCAGAAACTCATAATCATTCTTTAACGTATCATGCCGAGTATCAAACAAGTTCTCAGCATTGAGTTCAACTATCGTCAAACGAGTTTGAGCCATTGACAAGAAAGAACTCAACAGAAGCAAAAAGGTTAACCAGATGCGCATAAATTTCAGGGATGTAGAAAAGTTTTATTGTTTCTTTATCTCAATATCACGTGCCACATGATTACGTATTTTGGTCAGATAAGCTTTCATTCCAGCAGCATCTTTTTCGTCGATAATCTGCATCAACTCCTTTAACTCTGTACGAATCTGTGCCACCTGATCATAGGTATAAGGATTGAAGAGTATCTCTTGAAGCAGATAATCGTCTTCATTCAGAACCCCCTTAGCAATACGCATGTGTCGTTTGAAGGTTGTTCCCGGTGCATCTTGATGCTTCATCACAGCAGCAAAGACAAAGGTTGACACGAACGGAATACTCAATGAATAAGCCACCGTCTTGTCATGTTCCTCAAAACTATACTCATAAATATTCAGCCCCAGTCTCTGATAAAGGTCCTTAAAAAAGATTCGCCCCATATAATCACCTTCACTGATAATGATAGCATTCTCTTCACTCAGCTGATTGAGGTTAGCAAAGGTAGGACCAAACATAGGGTGTGTGGAGACGTAAGGATGACCACAATGGTCATACCATTCCTTCAAGCCTGTCTTCACTGAACTAATGTCTGACAAGACACAGTCTTTCGGCAATACTGGTAGTATCTCTTCAAAAGCAGATATTGTATATTTCACTGTCACAGCATTGATAACAAGCTCTGGTTGAAAGGCTTTCACTTCCTCCGAACTTGTAAACCTTTGACAATTATATGTATAGCGAAGTCGGCGTGCATCTTTCTCGTATGCCGCTACTTCATGGTCGAAACTAAGCAGGTCGATGAAAAAACTTCCCATCTTACCTGCTCCCATAATCAGTATTTTCATGTTTTTGGGTGTTGGGTGATGAGTGTTGGGCGATGATGAATTGTAGTGTTGGGTGATAAATGATAGGTGGTGAGTGATGGGTGTTGGGTGTTTACGAATTGTAATGGTGGGTGTTAGGTGATGAGTGGTGAGTAAAGAAAAGCATATTTAAGAGGATCCTACATAACGCCATCATATCCCCTTCATCACTATTCATCAACACCTAACACCCAACACCCAACACCTATCACCCTACTTATTCACAATCTCCAACTGCTGACGTACACTCTCTTCATGTATTAACTCAAAGACTTGAGCGGCAAAGTTGGCATCCATACCGCAAAGACTTGCTTGTGCACCACGCTTTTCAAGGATTTCATTATACCTTCCAGCCTGAAGGATAGTCATATTATGCTCTTTCTTAAACGTTCCTATCTCACGACAAATGCGAAAACGCTTAGCAAGAAGTCCCATTAAAGAGTTGTCAAGTTCGTCTATTTGTGCACGGAGAAATCTAAGCTCTTCGGTTGTAGAGGTGTGATCACGCACTACCAAAAGAGACAGAATATAATCCAGAATGTCAGGAGTTACCTGCTGTTCTGCATCACTCCACGCCTTCTCTGGCGTACAGTGGCTCTCAACAATCAGACCATCAAAGCCTAAGTCCATTGCTTGTTGACAAAGTGGTGCAATCAAGTCACGACGACCTCCAATATGACTTGGGTCACAGATAATTGGAAGTCCTGGTATCCTTCTACGCAACTCAATAGGGATCTGCCACATAGGAGCATTCCGATAGATTTTCTTATCATAGCTTGAGAAGCCACGATGGATAACTCCCAAACGCTTCAAACCAGCTTGATTGAGACGCTGAAGCCCACCAATCCATAGCTCAAGGTCTGGATTTACAGGGTTTTTCACCAACACTGGGATGTCCACTCCTCGCAAAGCATCAGCCAAAGCCTGCATAGCAAAAGGGTTGGCAGATGTTCTTGCACCTACCCACAGAATGTCCATGCCATATTTCAAAGCTAATTCAACATGCTCTGGTGTCGCCACTTCGGTTGAAATCATCATGCCAGTCTCTTCTTTCACACGCTTCATCCATGGCAAAGCCATCTCACCATTGCCCTCAAAGCCACCTGGCTTCGTACGTGGTTTCCATATACCAGCACGAAAGATGTGGCATCCTTTCGCAGCAAGGTTATGTGCCGTTGACATCACTTGTTCTTCTGTTTCAGCCGAACAAGGACCTGCAATGACGATTGGTCGTTCCTTATCACTCGGAAGTCGTAAAGGTTCTAAATCTAACTCCATAATCATATATCTTTTATTCTTTCTTTCTTAATTGTTCCCCAAAGGTAATATAAATGATACGAAAAACCATATTCTACCATTCCAAAGCTGCAATACGGTCACGTGCCTTCATCATCATTTCGTCCTTAGCACATAGAGAGATGCGTACATAACGACGACCATTACTTCCAAAGATGAAACCAGGCGTTATAAACACTCGTGCCTCGTGTAGCACACGCTCTGTCAACTGTTCCACATCAGCATACTTCTCCGGTATCTTACCCCATAAGAACATTCCTACTTGAGACTTATTAAAGGTGCAACCTAACAATGTCATTATCTCTTCTGCGATACCTCTACGATGACGATAAACCTCTACATTATATTGCTGATGCCAATCATCAGTATTCGTATTCATTGCTTCTGCAGCTGCCAACTGAATTCCACGGAATGTGCCAGAGTCTATATTACTCTTCACTTTTAGTATCCAAGAGATGAACGTTGGATTGGTTACGCACATTCCTACACGCCAACCCGGCATATTATAAGACTTTGAAAGGGAGTTAAACTCTATACAACAATCCTTTGCCCCGGGTACTTGTAATAGGCTCAACTTCTCCCCTTCATTGAGAATAAACGAATAAGGGTTGTCGTTTACCACAACGATATCATGGCGACGAGCAAAGTCAACTAAGCGTTGATAGGTTTCACGACGAGCATTTCCACCTGTGGGCATATTCGGATAGTTAGTCCACATCAGGCGAACACGGCTCAAATCCATTCTCTCCAAAGCTTCAAAATCTGGCTGCCAATCATTATCTTCCCTCAAATCATAGTTGATAACCTCTGCTCCAAGTAGTCGAGAAAGAGCGGTGTAAGTTGGATAACCGGGGTTAGGAACCAACACCTGTTCGCCAGGATTTACAAAAGCTAAGGTTACATGTAGGATTCCTTCTTTAGAACCAATAAGCGGCTGAACCTCTGTTGTCGCATCAACGTCAACACCATACCATCGCTTATAAAACCCAGCCATAGCCGAACGGAGTTCTGTGGCTCCGATTGTGGGCTGATAACCATGCTCTGTTGCTTGCGTGGCTACCTCACAAAGTTTATCAACAGTTTGCTTTGAGGGTGGCATATCCGGACTACCTATTGCCAAGGAGATAATGTCTTTCCCATCTGCATTCATCTTTGCCACTTCCTTCAGTTTACGTGAGAAGTAGTATTCTTGCACTTCATTCACGCGATTTGCTGGCTGTATCATAGGCAACTAAGTTTATATTGTATCCTTGTGTCTCATCTACTGAGGCATTGCCTCAGTACAACTGACCTCTAATTCTCCTTATACTCTCCCAGATCTTGATACTCTTCACCAAAGGCGTAATGGCATCTATCGACTGACGATAACGTGTGAGATTATCAAAAGTCAGGTCTACATAGAAGAGATATTCCCACTCATGACCAATAACAGGAAGTGATTGTATCTTCGTAAGATTAATATCATAGAAGGAAAGGATGGTTAATACCTTACTTAAAGAGCCTTCTTCGTGCGGAAGAGAAAAGACAACACTTGCCTTATCTACCTCTGTCAAAGGGCGAAGAAAGTCGGCCTTCTGTGGATGACAAGCCACAAGAAAGCGAGTAAAGTTATGTTTGTTATCTTCTATAGAGTCTTCCAAAATCTTCATTCCATAGAGTCTCGCCGCATCAGCAGAGCAGATTGCAGCACAACCACGACATTGATGCTCTACAATATAAGCTGCTGAACCAGCCGTATCTTCCTTTTCTACCGCTTTTATTGTAGGGTGATTGCTAAGAAACAAACGACATTGCATGAGCGCAACAGGGTGAGAGTGAACCTCCGTAATGGTTGACCAGTCGTCATCTGGCAGACAGCAGATACAATGTTTGATGTGCAGACGCTGTTCACCAACAACCGTTGTGCCTGACTTACGAAGAAGGTCATAATTATGTAACAGACTCCCTGCTATCGTATTCTCTATTGCAAGCATGGCAATGGCAGTAGGATCTGCACCCACTTTCTCAAACACCTCTTCAAAGGTGGTGCAACAAGTGAGTTGTACCTGTTCATCGGCAAAAAATGTATGGGCGGCAATATCGTGAAAACTGCCCCTTTCTCCTTGTATAGCTATTCGTTTCATCCGCTTCGTTCGCTTTATAGTTACATCTCCAAAGGTTACTAAACGAAAACGGTCCAACTCATTTTTGAGCGGGACCGTTTCGTTTTATTTTTCTATAATTATATGATTCTCATAAGTTGAAATCTACACGCAACCTCCCGCTTTACAATTATTTGCAAAGTAAAAATAAAAGTAACGGAAAGATACATAAGACATGCTCATATTCTTCAATTTTATTTATATTCGACTGCAAATATATTACTTTTATTTTTTACGACCAAACAATTTAGACAGAAAATAATCTTTTGTTATCTTTTTCTTACGATTTTACTTACATAAAAACCCCTTTCAACCTTATAAAAAAGCCGTAGATTTAAATCAACTTACTATAAAAACAACTCGTGCTCAGCATCTGCACAACTCGTGCATACCATCCGCACAATTGGTGTTTACCATCCGCACAATTGGTGTTAGACCTAAACACATCAGATAAAAATGAAATAAAAGACTCTTTATAGTCATTGATTAGACATAGCAACACACTAACAGCTAACTTGTTTAGGAACTATTTAACACAAATACATTGTAACTTTCTATTAAAAAAAGAAATTCTGAGCAACATATCAACTTTTTTACTATCTTTGCATAAGATAAAAGGAAAAGCTATGAAACAGTTATATGCAATACTGACAGCAACAATGCTTAACGTTGTGCTCTGTTCATACGCACAAGAGCAGAAACAATTCCGACTTGTGAACGGAAATGGTATGGAGGCGATTATCAGCAACTATGGTGCTCGCCTTGTTTCGCTTACTGCCCACAACTGGAATGGTAGATTGGAACCTGTCGTAAAGGGCTATACAAATAAGGAGGAATATAAGAAAGACAAGACCTTAGGAGCTACCCTCATCTATTTTGGTAAAAATAATAATGAGACCCTCTCAGACAAGACATGGGAAGTGGTTAGTTCTGACAACCAGTCAGTTACTTTACGACATGTGACATCAGAGGGAGAGAATGGATTAGAAGGAAAGTTAAACGTTACTGTTACCTATACCCTATCTGACCAAAATGCACTTGACGTAGACTATCGTGTTACAACAACAGCTGAAACAAAGTTGGAAGTTACAAATGGCATCTGCTTTAACCTATCAGGAGAGATGCACCGCTCTATCCTCAAACAACACCTTTGGGTTGATGCCGTTCAGATTAATACTTATAACGCTCAAAGACAGTTGACAGGTGTGCTTCAACGTATAAAAAACACTCCATTCGACTTTACCAAACCAAGAGAGATTGGTGAGCGTATCAAGAGTACGAGTAAAGGATATGACATCGCCTATCAGTTGCGACATCCAGACAACATGCAGAAGGCGGCGGCAATTCTCTTTGATGCACAGAGTGGACGTGCTATGACGGTCTATTCAAGCGAGCCAACACTTAACATCAACACTTATGGTAAGGAGAGTTGCAGTATTTCATTACAGCCAATTCACGCTGGATATAACAGTGGTATGGAGAAGGTAAGTAACGAATTACACCCAGGACAGGTATTCCATAGTGCCACGGTTTTCTTCTTCACAACTGATCCTCCACTGATTATGCGCACGAAATAATACGAAAGAATAAAGAACTTCAGTATTACTCGAAAGCGAATATACCCAGTTTGAAAAAGCACTAATTATCTTTAAAATCCTTGGCAGTTGGCTACCAAATATTTATATTTGCAAGTAAATGAGAAAATATAGTTTCATAATAGCAGCTATTCTCTGCGTACCATTGTATGCACAGAATACCAAAGGGAGTCACAATGGAGACACTTCCAATGTGGAGCCTATAGAGTCGGCACGCCTGCAAGGTCCACGTGAAGCCACAGAGGCTGAGAAGGAGTATGCCAGACGAATGGCTGAAGACCGTGCACAACAGGCACAGATTGACAATAACTTGCCTCTCATTACAGAGAACGGACAAACCATTACACCCAATGAATTCTATTATCCAGCTTGGGGTTATGGTATTGGAGCATGGAGATTACATAAGGGATTGAACATCAACCTTAGTGCTTCAGCCTTTGCAAGCTTTGGTCACGGAAGCAATCATGGTGCAGGCTTCTCACAGGATGTATCATTAATGTATGTAACAAACCTATCAAAGAAGGCTACATTGGCTGTGGGTGGATATGTAAACCATCTTACCTATCGTGGTGATAACTATTTCGTGGGTGGTATCAATGCTGTCTTTGGCTATCAGTTCAATGAACATTGGAGTGCATACGCCTTCGTGCAGAAAGCTTTCACATCTAACAACTTCGGAGATGCCTTTGGTTACGGAGGTTACAGTTCACCTTATTGGGCTGGCTATGGTGGCTTTGGCTATTCACCTTTCGGCTATGGTTATGCTTCAATGGGATATGGATATGGTCCTATGGGATGGGCATACGGAGCAGGAGTTAGTCGCTATATGGACAGGATTGGTGGCGGTGTAACCTATCAATGGGGGTCTCACAATCAGAACTCAGTATCAGTAAGTGTAGAATTCGACCATGTTCCGACACAACATAATGGCTTCTATAATATCAATCGTTATGATTATCCTGTAAGATAAGGAAACAAACAATAAGTTCACATAAAAAGAATAGAGTTTACTATTACCACAGCGCATTCGCTGATAAGTAATTAGTAAACTCTATTTTTTGTTGAAACAAAAGTTGATTTACTTCATCCAGCGCAAGCGCAGACTATTTAATACAACACTAACGCTGGAGAATGCCATTAGAGCACTTGCCCAAGATGGGGTAATCTGCCAATCGATACCAAAAGCGTAAAGCAGACCTGCGGCTAATGGGATACAAACGATATTATAGATAAAAGCCCAAAAGAGGTTTTCCCAAATCATACGTACTGTATTGCGACTCAACTGTATTGCTTCTGGGATAGCAGACAAATCATCTCCCATGAGTGTCACCTGTGCTACATCCATAGCGACATCCGTTCCCTTACCAATAGCAATACTTACATCTGCCAAAGCCAAGGCTTGTGTATCGTTAATACCGTCACCTACCATTGCTACACACTTTCCTTCGGCTTGCAACTTCCTAACAAGATTCTCCTTATCTTGTGGCAACACCTTACTATGATAGTGTTTTATACCAGCCTTTTCAGCCCAATAACGAGCTGCCTCGTCCTTATCTCCACTCATCATATAGACCTCAATCCCCTTCTTCTGCAGCTCATCCATTGCCTCACGAGCATTAGGCTTTAATGTTTCACGCTCTTCAAAAGGAAGGTTATCAGCCTTTGTAAAATCGATGTTCTTATTCGGAATGGTCAAAGTACCAGTCTTATCGGTCACCAACACATCTACCTTACGCAGACTCTCTAAGGCTGCAGCATCTTTAATAAGGATTTGTTTCTGAGCGGCTTTACCAATACCAACCATCAGGGCAGTAGGTGTTGCCAATCCCATTGCACATGGACAAGCAATAACTAAGACGGCAACAGCCGACATGATTGCCTGTGGTAAAGCACTATTCCCTCCTATCAACCACCATAAAAGGAAGGTAACAAGAGCAATACAAGCTACCACTGGAACAAATACTAAGGCTGCCTTATCAACGATTCGTTGGACTGGAGCCTTTGAACCTTGTGCTTCTTGCACCATTTTAATTATGTGAGCTAAGGCTGTGTCCTCACCAACTTGACGAGCACGCATGCGGAACTTACCTTGACTTGGTATTGTTCCTGCCAACACCTTTGAGCCTTTTTTCTTTTCCGCAGGCGTTGGCTCGCCCGTTATCATACTCTCATCAACGTAGGCTGCATCAACTGTCATAAAGCTTTCTGCCCAAATCACCTCACCATCTACAGGTACCTTTTCACCAGGACGAACCTCCAAAACATCCCCAACCTCAATGGTTGAGAGTGGAACCTCCTCTATCTTGTCTCCATCAACGATATGTGCTGTCTTCGGAGCCATACCCATCATCTGACGAATAGAAGATGCCGTACCATCCTTAGCCTTCTCTTCTAACAGTCTACCAGTCAAAACGAAGGTAATAATCATTACTGAAGCATCAAAGTAGGTGTGCCATACAACTCCCCTACTTGCCCATACAGCATCTCCCCAAAACGTATTAAATGTACTGAAAAGAAAGGCAATACCCGTAGACAAAGCCACCAATGTATCCATGTTTGCACTGCCATGACGCAACTGTCTAAACGAAGACACATAGAACTGGCGACCGCAATAAAGCATGTTTGCCAGAGCTATCAATAATGCAACCTGATTGGCAATATCACGAGAACCCAAGTCTATCCATCGCATAGACACACACATCACGGCTACTGAGAACAGCCATGACAACAATGCCTTACGCTTCAACAGGACATATTCACGTTTCTCTATCTCTTCAACAGATGTATCTTTATCAATGACCAAGTCGTAACCAAGCGCATTAATGTCAGCCTTCATCTTCTCAAGTGATATAACATGCGGGTCATAGTCTATCAAAGCAGACCGCCCAGGAAGTGAAACGGATGCAGTATTGACACCTTCCAGTTCGTTCAACCTTCTTTCAACATTGGCTGAACAAGCTGAACAAGCCATACCAATAACTGGAATTGTTTGCTTCATAATATAAACAATTATAGACTCATCTCAAAACGTCCGCTATTGTCTACCGCCTCCTTCAGCTGAGATGGACTAACAAGACTGTCATCATACTCTACTGTAACATCTGCATCTGCAAGATTTGCGTCTGCAGAAACTACACCTGGAATAGTTTTTAAAGCATTCTCTACCGTTGCCTTACAATGACCACACTTCATACCACTTACTGCAAAAACACTCTTCTTCATAATTCTTTCCTTTCTATTACTCTTATAATGTTATAAAATATCTTCTACTTAACACCTGCAAAGTTACACATATATTATTAAAGATGTCTTATAGAATTATGGATAAAGATTATAACTTATCGTATTGCCTCATAAGTAAAGCAAACAATACTATTTAAAGGTGTCCGATTTAGCATATCAAAGGCTGCGAAATATCTTTACACAAATCACACCTCATTCAGTATTAAAACATCAAAAAATCCCCTTAAAACACGCTCTTATAACTATCACGATATCAAATAGTTATAAAAGCGTGTAAGAAGAGGTGCTTATTTAGGGTTCAAAAGGGCGTTAGTAAATTTCTTAAAGGGCATCTTTTAGAAGTCTATTAAGGCTTAATTGCAATGCTATTAACGCCCTATTGAAATTTTATGGGTAAAATATTATTACAAAGAACACTGCTTTACGCCATTAAAACACTCATCTATTACCTCTCTATATACTTCTCCCTCACATCCTAAACATAACAACAATACTAACACTCACCTAAAGAGTATAAGATTATCGTAAACAAGAACTGTTTAAAGTTTATCTAACGGTGTTCGAAGATTATCTTTCATCGCCTTGAATTGACTTGGAGTAATGCCAGTTACTGACTTAAACTGACTGGAAAGATAAGCCACAGAGGAATAATTCATATGAAAGGCTATCTGCGTCAAGGTCAACTCATCATAACGAATAAACTCTTTCACCCGCTCTATACGTAACTCAATATAATATCTTTCGATAGTCTTTCCTTCAACCTCTGAGAAGAGTTTTGAAAGCGCACTATAGTCCTGACGAAGTTCAGATGAAAGATAATCACTAAGATTGGTTGAACTTTGATTATCATGGTAATGTACAAGTCTGATTAAAGCAGACTTGATGTGATCGATGATTTGCTGACGACGATCGTCAAGAAGTTCGAAACCGAGCTCTTTAAGGGCTGTCCGAAGGATAGAAAGTTGGACAGAAGAAGGGTCTTCCTCAATACTAACCTCACCTAATTCAACCTTTTGGGGGTGTAGTCCAACCTGCTGCAAAGTTTGGCTAACAGCCATCTTACAGCGATCACAAACCATATTTTTAATATAAAGTGTACTCATACTGTTGCTTTCTTTGCTGCTGCTTCACGTGAAAACTCACGGAAGGTGTAAATAACAATCGGTACTGTAAGCGTGAAAGAGAGCACGTCACTGACGGCTTGACACATCTCAACACCTAACAGCCCAAAATAAGATGGAAGAATAAATATCAGCGGAATAAAGAACAAACCTTGTCGGGCTGCTGCCAAAATGTTCGCACGCCACGGCTTGCGGCAGGTCTGAGCAAGCATATTGCTTGCCAAAATAAGTGCATTAACAGGGAAAACACAGAGTTGCCATCGCAATGCAACAACACCAATAGCTATCACTTCGGGGTCATCACGGAAGACACCTATAAGCGAATCACTTATCATCCAGCCAACAATAGCTAACACAATAAGGAAAATAGTACCGATAGTAACCGTGAATTATAGGCTTCCTTCAAACGATCATATAAGCCTGCACCATAACAAAAGCCACAGACAGGCTGAAAGCCTTGTCCCAATCCAATGACAACAGCAAAAGAAAGCATTGCTATACGTCCGACAATACTCATTGCAGCAATAGCAGAGTCGCCATAAGCACCAGCTGCTAAGTTTAACGACATAGTGGCAATACAAGCTAAACCTTGCCTCATAAAAGAAGGACTGCCACCATAGAAAATCTCCTTATACATCTGTATTGAAGGCGAAAAATTGCGAAACTTGATAGCAATATTCTCTCCTCTACGTGCCATGAAGAAAAGTATAACAAAAGAAACAATCTGACCTACAACTGTTGCCCAAGCTGCACCACTGACCCCCAAATCACAAGTAAAGATAAAGAAAGGGTCAAGAAGCACATTCAATACAGCACCTATCACAATACCATACATCGCAAAGTTGGCATTTCCTTGTAAACGCATCTGATTGTTTAAGGTAAGTGAAGAAGTCAAGAATGGTGCACCAAGAAGAATAACCTGCATATAGTCTTCCGTGTAAGGAAGAATAGTAGGCGTACTTCCAAGCATCAACGAAAGTGGTGTAAGGAATATTTCACCAAGAATAAGAATGACTAATCCAAAAAGAAAGAGCTAAAAAAGCCTGTTGAAGCCATCTTTACAGCATTCTCATGACGACGTGCTCCCAACTCACGAGAGATATAATTGCCTGATCCATGCCCAAAGAAAAAGCCCATTGCTTGCACAAAAAACATTAGAGAGAACACAACTCCCACTGCAGCAGTTGCTTGCGTGTCAATCTTACCGACAAAGAACGTGTCGGCAATATTGTATAATCCTGTTACAAGCATTGATATAATCGTCGGTATTGCCATTGTGACAATCACACGATGGACCGGAGCTTGTGTCAGAAAAGTATAGTTATCTGTATGTCCATGCATAAGCATTTCATTCTTTTTCCTTAAATACAAAGATAAATAAATAATTCAGATTCAAATTCGTCTTCAATCACAAACCATCGTTCAAAGCCCAGATTTATGATTTTAGTCAAGTCATTTTGCTGAGTACAAGGATTAGAATTTTACAGGGATAGATATCCCCCAATGCCCGACAAAACATATTTATGCCGAACAAGAAGCTTATCTATCCCTGCTTTAAAAGCGTAAAAACGCCCCCAGTATATTATCTAATTAATGACGCTCAAGTAGAATCTGCACAACACGTTCTGCTGAACGACCATCCCAACGCTCTGGAACACCACACTTCTTCCAAGTTCCTGAAACCATATCAGACAACGCCGAACGGAGTAGTTCTGGGTCTTCACCAACCAGAACATTAGAACCAACCTTTGCTGTTTCAATATGCTCGGTATAGCTATTGAGCGTGATACATGGCACACCATTGAATGTTGCTTCCTCAGCAACATTACCAGAGTCTGTAATAATACCCTTAGCATGAGCCGTAAGATAAGCAAACTCAAGATAACCCAATGGCTTCACGATGTGAAGGTTATGCAGTTTAATATTCTTCTTCAAGCTAAGTGCCATGATAACTTGTACAGCTGAGTCACGAAGAGGAGCAATGATTGGCATATCACCAGCAGTCTCACTCAATGCATGTAACATACGCTCAAGATTCTCTTGGTCAGCTAACAACGCCTTACGATTCAGTGTAAAGACAAGATAGTTACCCTCCTTCAAAGGTAAGCCAGCCAACTCGTTGATATCAGAAAGTTTCATACCTTCAATTCGTTCACGGTCATAGCGAATATTATCAATGAGGATATTACCCACCATATAAACCTTCGAGAGTTCTGCACCTTCCTTATTAGCAATGCTGTTGTTGCTAAATCCGGCTGTAAAAAGTATGTCTGAAAGACCATCAATTACCAAGCGATTGATTTCCTTAGGCATCGTAATATCAAACGAACGAGTACCAGCTGCAATATGCGCAAGTGTGATTGCCTGCTTCTTAGTTACAATAGCAGCAGCCATTGTAGAAGCAAGATCGTCTACAACGATAACCACATCGGTTGGATTCTCTTGCAGATACTTCTCAAACTTAGACATCACCTGACCTGTAAGTTCGTTCAAATTCTCACATTCAACACCAAGGAAAACATCTGGTCTACGAATAGAGAGATTTTCAAAGAGCTTATCTTCAAGTGTAGGATCATCCGCACTACCCGCATAGACCAATGAATAAGAAACCTTATGAGAACTATTCTCCTCAGAAAGTCTATTGATTACCCTGATAATTGGTGCAACCTTTATAAAGTTAGGGCGTGCACCACAAAAGATACAAAGTTTTTTCATTCCTTCAAAAACTCACTCCGTAAGCTCCTCTACTGCAAGAGAACCTTACGGAGCAGTCATCTATTTTAGTGTTTATATTTATTGTTCGCAGCAGAAGTGACACTTAATAAGAGAATCACTTAAACATATCTTTAATTCCACCAATAGAACCCATCAGATTACTTGCCTCAAATGGCAGGTAAACAGTCTTCTGATTATTGTTCTGAGCGAGTTCTGTAAGCATCTGAATATACTTCTGTGCAATAAGATAGTTTGCTGGATTCGTGCTCTTTCCAACAGCATCAGTAATCTTCTGAATAGCAATTGCCTCAGCTTCAGCCTTACGAATACGAGCCTCTGCCTCACCTTCTGCAATCAGAATCTGCTGCTGCTTGTTAGCTTCAGCACGGTTGATAGCTGCTTGCTTCTCACCTTCTGACTGGAGAATAGCCGACTGCTTCTGTCCTTCACTGGTAAGAATCGTTGCACGCTTATTACGTTCAGCCTGCATCTGCTTCTCCATTGCCTCCGAAACACTTGCTGGAGGAGTAATATCTTGGAGCTCAACACGATTTACCTTGATTCCCCACTTATTTGTTGCATCATCAAGAACGGCACGCAACTTAGTATTAATTGTATCACGTGAAGTAAGAGTCTGGTCAAGTTCCATCTCACCAATGATGTTACGAAGCGTTGTCTGTGTTAACTTCTCAATAGCATTTGGGAGGTTATTAATTTCATAAACAGCCTTAAACGGATCAATAATCTGGAAATAAAGCAGTGCATTAATCTGCATCTGAATATTATCCTTTGTGATTACATTCTGGCGATCGAAGTCATACACCTGCTCACGCAAATCAATTGAGTTAGTATAGGTATAACGTCCTGCACGCAATGCCACAATATCCTTAGCATGGTCAATGAAAGGAATAATGATGTTGATACCGGGTTGAAGGGTTGCGTAATACTTACCAAGACGTTCAATAATCTTAGTTTCACTTTGTGAGATAATCACAATTGACATCTTGGCAAAAACGAGTGCTAACACAACAATAGCAATTAGCACATAAGCTATCATATCCATAAGCATTAAAGTTTTTGATTTCCTCCACTCGTCTTTTTATCTTAACAAAGGGAGAAATCGAAGGTTATTATTTGTTTTATTTAATTATTATCAGATAACTTTCTAACAACGCTCAACCGTTGCAATTATAGAGTCAAGTCGTAAAATACGTACAGCAACACCTTGGTCAATTGCAGCACCATCAATAGACTGCGCCTTCCAGGAGTCACCATCTATCTTTACTCTGCCGTATCCACCAGCCTCAATAGCGTCTGTCACCTTTCCTTCACGACCAATCAATGCTTCAGCATTACTTAATCTTTTATCTGCACCTTGATGAAGATATTTAAGTGCAACTGGTCGTACTAAGAAAATACTCAATACAGAGAAGACTGCAAATACCACAACTTGAACAACAAAACTATCCGTGAATGCGGAAGTAAGTGAGGCACATAAACTACCTATCGCAAAGCACATAAGGTAAAGGTCTCCGTTCATCAACTCTAAAATCAGACAAACAAGACCTACTAACAACCATGTTAACCACAGGTTTTGTATCAGATAATCCATCATAGCTTTAAAGGTTTGATTTCGTTTGTAAAGATAATAATAAAAGATGATTCCATCAAATCTTTCACAAAAAAATAACACTTTAATAGCTACTTACCAACTATCAGAAAAGTATTTCTTTACAAGATGACAATATAATACAAATCATAACACCTAATAAACATTTCGTATAAGTTAGCCGTTAGTGGCTTTTGATATTCAATATGATGACCATTATGCTCGCATCTTTGTATATCCAACCAACGTATTCGTGCTTAGCTCGTGACGTGTTAATGCTTAGCACATGTCGTGTTAGTGCTTCGCACCAATGGTGCGGAGTACTCATCAGCTTATAATATACTATAAAAATGGGGTTAATCAGCCGTCAAAAGTAAGCTATTCAAGCAAAAAACAAAGACAGATATTTGGTCTGAAGAGTTTTATTTTTCCAAGCCTTATATGATTATGTTAATTTGAGAGGAGTTCCACATACAAAAGAATGTCATTTCGTTTTTTATCAAACAGTAATAATCATATAAAAATTACGGCTATTTGCTTTCGTTCTTGAAAAGCAAATAGCCGTAAGAAGATATCATAAATGATAGTTAATCAACTTTATCAACGCCTATTTGAGCGTTTAGAAGACGAAGAACCGCCTACATGTAATGTCCCAGACGACTGTGAATATCCCGCAGAAGAGACACGATTAGAGCCACGACCACGATAATATTTCTCAGCTTCTGGCAGCCACTTCTTGATATCCTCAATACGACGAGCATCAGAAGGGTGATCACTCAGAATCTCAGAACGATTACTATTAGTTGCTGCAGCCATTCGTTGCCAGAATGTTACGGCATTTGCTGGGTCATATCCAGCCATTGCAGCAAAGATAAGTCCCATATAATCAGCTTCACTTTCATTATCACGACTGTACTTCAAATTACGGAAAGAGAAGTATCCACCCGCTACCTGTGAAGCAATATCGCCTACTCCACTACCAACAGCCGAGTTCAAGACAGTACCCAAGATATTGGTTCCCATCTGCTGATTCATTTGCTTTGTAATCTGCTCAGCACTGTGCTTAGCTACGGCATGCGCAATCTCATGACCCAAAACGATTGCCAAGCTTGCCTCATTCTGTGTGTAAGGTAGCAATCCCTCATAAACAACAATCTTACCACCAGGCATACAAAAAGCGTTAGCTTGCTTGTCTTGAACAAGATTAAACTCCCATTTGAAGTTATTCACCTCATTAGCATAACCATTATTGCGCAAGTAAGTTTCCACCGCATTAGCAAGGTTACGACCTACACGCTGAACCATAGCCGTATTCTTCGCATCAGTAGAACGCTTTGCCGATGCCATAAACTTTGTATATTCCTGATTACTGAGACTCAAAAGCTGTGCATCGGAAACACTGATACGATGCGTACGACCCGTCAAAGGAACCTTTGAAGCCGTACCACAGGCTGTCATCAAAGCGACAACAGCTGCCATTAAGAAATACTTAATCTTCATTTTATTTACTGTTTTTTATAACTATCTATTTGCGAAAATACAACATTTTCCGTGAGACACAAACAAATTCATGCCTTTTTTATAAAGGTTAACGGCTAAAAACAAACAGCTAAGCCGTCATGTCAAGCGTTATCAAACCATTCTTTTTCTCTTTCCTATCTCCTCTGTGACAGGTATAAAGTAGGTCGTGACAAAGCTGATAACACCTAAGATTGCTACAAGGAGGAAGAAGCGACGATAACCCACATACTCCTGCAAGAAACCAGTAAACCATCCTGTCATCACCAATGAGAAAGCAGTGATAGCCGTACCTAATGAATAAGTAAATGTGGAGTGTTCCCCTTTTGTGCAATGAGTAAGCCATACAACATAAACCGTCAGACCAAGTCCTGCTCCGAACTGCTCAACTATCATACACAGATTGATGATAGATAAGGTGGAAACAAAGTAATAACTGAGGTAGACAAAGACAAACTTTGGTAAGGTAAAAGCTATCACAAACAGCCACAACCAACGTTTCAAACCATCTTTCCTCACCAATGTTGCTCCCATAGCACTCCCCCCTATCAGCGAGAATGTGCCCACTATACCTAATACCAAGCCTAACTCTTGTGGTGAGAGTGCCAATCCAGCATTACTCCCAGGGTCAATCAAGAAGAGAGGTGCTATTCTGAAGAACATCCCTTCAGGTATTAGAAAACAGAATAAGAAACATAAGTTAGCCACGTAATGAGGACGACGTATAAAGGCTGCCTTGACATCGTGCCACCATTGACGTGTCACCCCACTCCATATCGGGAGGTTTGCATGAATATTGTCTTTAGGAAGCGTGATAGCATGTAGCAACATCAAGCAAGTCACCAAAGTTGATAAAATCCAAAAGATAGATGACCATGAAGGAGCTACAGTCCTATTGATAACCTCTAAATTACCTGCTATCGTGACAGGAATAGCCATTCCAACGATAATAGATAGCAAATAAGAAACTGCTCGAACACCAAAGAAAGCAGGACGATGATACAAAGCAGCTTCACGCTTATAAAGCCTCTCAATAGCCACATCATGCAAAGCAGCTACCGTTGCTATGATCATTAAGAAAAAGACAGTCCATTCAAACCAGTTAGACGTTGGTGCCGTAAAGGCTATTCCTCCTAAACTTAATGCCATAACCAGCTCGGTTAGGATAATCCAAGCATACTTACTCCAATAGCCAACGACAAATCTACCCAACAAAGGACGGAGGATGAACGGCAGAAGAAACCATGAGGAAGTCAGCGTAATAGCACCATTCGACAAGCCCATCCTATTGAAATAGACTAAAGAAGTCATCAAAAGAATAACATACGGAAGTCCACGTGTCAAATAGAGCGTAGGAAGCCAAAGCCAATGACTGTGCCACTGGTCTACAATAGGTATTCCATTTATTATCTTCTGCTCCTCGTGCATCTTCGTATGCTTTATTCATAATGTGCCTCAATGGTTGCTGTCTGATAATAGTGATGAAGAATTTCATCATATCGATAGCCCTTCTCGCCCATTACAGCAGCACCAATCTGACACAATCCTACACCATGTCCCCATCCAGCACCAATAAGACGGAAATGTTGTGGGACATCATTAACTATCTCATTACGTTCTACCACGAAAGCAGAACTATAAAGATGGCTCTCACTCAACGTACGTCTTATCTCTAATTCCTTACCGATAATCCGAGTAAGCTTTGTTCCAACAATCTTCAAACGAGTGATACGACCACTTTTACCACGTTCTAAAGGCTGGAGATTGATAATCTCTCCGAAGTCAAAGCCACTCTTCCGCCGAATCAAATCGGCAAGTTCCGCTTGTGTGAAGTCTACTGTCCAACGATAAAAGTCCTGTGTCTCTTGATCGTATTTATTGAGAACCTGCCCCAAGACTGCCGCATCTTTTGTGTTACAGAACGCCTTTGGAGACGACAGGATCCACTCCTGTGCCGTCTTTTCATCCGTGAGGTCAATCTTAGGAGCTGTTCCTAAAGGTGCATTATCCACTATCGAGAGTAAATAAGGCTTATGGTTATTATCCCAACAGTACTCATACTCTTCTGAAACACCACCACAACACTTACTGAAACGGGCATCACAGATATCCTTTCCATTCATCAACAACTGACCACGAGTTGCCTTGATAGCCTCTTCTACATGAGGACTTGTTGCCTTTGTAATACCCTGATAGCGTTGACAATGGTCGTCTGCGCAGACATCAAACAGTGTGTGGGCATCACTATCATACCAAACCACACCTTCTTCATCCGACACCTTCATCGGTGCTGAAGCCGCCTGAACACCCATTTCGATGGTTTTTCGTCTTCTCATCTGCACCAACAGCCAACTGCGAGAGATTACTGCGTGGGCCTTCAAAAGCTCCAATGATGATGTAGCACTCATCTCACTTGAAATTACACTTGTCAAATAACGCTCGACAGGCAATTCATTGATAGCCCAGAGTTTATCTCCATCAACGACAAAACGTAGCTTACCAAGGAAGGTCTGTGCCTCTTTACGTTCCCAATGAAAATCTACTCCGATGATCACATTGTCTAAAGTGAAGGATATGTTATCATCCTTTGGCGTAAAGCAAAGTTCATGATAATCTGCAGAATCCCACAAAATTCGACCGTTCTTGAGCTTTACAGTCTGCTGACCTGTCACCTCTCGGTTCCCAATTGTATAAATACCATTCAGTTGGAAACATATTTCATCACCACTAACAATACCTACTGAAACCACAGGTTCCTGTCTCCAATCATCGAAAGCAAGATCAACTGCCTTATTACGAATCCGCTTTACGACATTAACCATTGCTTCATTCGACAGCGACACCTCACGTAAAACAGCCTCAGCACGTTCTGCTGTCATTCCTTCAAAGTCACTCTGACGAGGCAATATCAGCAATCCAGCCATATCCAAGCTGCCCGGACTGACAAGACATTGCCCCTCTCCTTCTGCCGAATAGCAATCAGGACGATGCTTCTCACGTGGGAACACAACCGTAACAAAGCCTTCCTCGCTGCGCCAAGCAACGATATTCATCATCGGCTCTGTCTCATCTTCCTTCAAAGGCAATGCCTCATATAAATAGTTGAACAACTCTACATCGTTCTTCTCAGTATGACTCACGATGGCTAAAGCTGGACAGGTATAGTCTTTTATCTCATAGATTCCCTCCGCATCATTCAGTTTCAAGAGCGGAACAGAAGTCTCACGGAGCCGCTGCCAGTCACGTTGTAAAGGGAGCAAACCACTTGTTCCTGCCTGAAAGTGTAGATGGTCGGGCGCACTGGCACCACACTTCGGACCGTTGTAAAACACCATCAACTGTGGATAAGCCCTCAACAAACGATGTATCTGTACGTAATTCTCCGCTATTGCCTGAAGTTGATGATGGCGAGAAGGGATTGTGAAATGAACAGGAAGGATTGGGAAAGGATTGATAAGAATCTCAAAACCTTCTCCAAAAGGCAGTGTTATCTGCTCTCCCGGGCGATTCTTTTCACAAAGAAAGCAAGGTCGCTTAGCCAGCGTAGCCTTATCTATCTTCGCACCTGTACTCACCAAGCGTGCAGGATTAAATTGCGCAAGGGCTGAACCCACCTCACGCGTCTGCACACCTTTCAACTCTTCAAAACGTTTTGCAACGTCTTGCCATTGGTTCAGCTGGTTATGAAAAAAATCGGTTAGCCCTTTCTCTCTTTCTTGGTTTTGTTTCTGACGTGCCAGTATCTCAACTGTACGCAGCTGATCTTTATAATGATTGTTGGCATTTACCTTATCAATGCTCAGTACAGCATCACTGTTTCCACCCCAACGACGGCAGAGATAAAGTTCATCATAGATTCGTCCGATACGGAAACGACGGCTGAAAGCCAAGCCCATCGCATAGTCTTCGCCATAACTTGTGTTAGGGAATTGATGCTGGCGAACCAAAGGAGTGAAGAAAGCACGTGGTGCACCGAGTCCGTTGATACGCAAGGCATTGTTGCAACCATTATCCTCCGTCCACTCATTATGACTAATCAAGCCCGGTGGAAGGGTGTTAAGATCAAAGTCACACATACGGTAAGAGCCCACAATCATCGCAGCTTTCTGCTCATGAAAAGCGTTGACAATCGTCTGTAAAGTATTCTCTGAAGAATAAAGGTCATCACTATCCAACTGAACAGCAAAGCGACCGCAATGCACATCATTGATGGCATAGTTCCAACAGCCACCTATACCAAGGTCTGTACGTGTAGGAATAAGATGTACAAGACGCTCATCAGCTGCCAAAGAAGACAGTATCTCCGTCGTACCATCTGTCGAATGATTGTCAACAACGATTACGTTAAAAGGGAAGTCTGTCTTCTGTGAGAGGGCCGAAACCACCGCATCGCGCACCGTCTTCTCACGATTAAAGACAGGAATCACCACCGAAGCCTCCACTGAGAAGTCCTCACCAGAAAAGTCTGGCTGTGCATACAGCGTGGTATCGACCAAGGCATTAATTGCAGCGAGGTGCGCTGTAGCTACCTGCTCCATCTCAATCTGTACCTCACGGTTGCGAGGATTCACATAATCAAACTGCTTCTCACCACTTGCACGTAGGTCATCCTCTTCCTCTGTATAGAGATATTCATTCAGATGAAAGAGTTCTCCCTTACGACTTAAGAATAGACGAAGGTCGTACCAGCCCGCAAACTGATAATCCTTTGTCATTTCTCTTGTAGCATACTCCTTCAAATACGCAGTTTTGAGAAGTACTACAGAACCAAAATCGAAGTCATCACGGATGCTGCCCAATTGATAAGCAGTAACAGGATGCTTCACAATCTTGCCTGCTTCCACTGAATAATGGTCAGCATAAACCATTGCCGCACCAGTTTCCTCAGCCACCTGCAGCATACGCTCAAGCGCATGATAACCTAACGTGACAGGTCCTTGCTTCAAATAAAGCAAGGTATAATCACTCGTTGCTGTTGTAGCTATAAGGCGCATAGTAGCCAGAGAAAGCAAGCTCCCTGCCTGCAACTGATGCGCATACTGAGGCAATGCCTCTGTAGGTAGGACATCTGCAGCTAACATATATATATTGTTCACCACACCGTCCTCGTACAACTGTGCAGCAAGCGACTGCATCATTGCAGTTGTGCTATACGGCAGAAAGCAATCTATCTGTTTCTTCTTTTCCATCTAAAATGTGTTCTTTTATCTACTTGCAAAGATACTATAAAATCCCGTCTTACACACGAAGATTACAAAGAAAACAACCAACTGCAAATTATTTTCATGAAAAGAAATATTTATTTACGTGAAGAAAAATATTTTTTTTCATGAAAAGAAATTCTTTTCTTCGTGAAAATAATTTGGAAGCAGTGGTCATACTGAACTTTTTCTGTAACTTTGTACGCATAAAAAAGACATTAAAAGATAGTCAAACGATGGCAAAAGAAAATCATATTGACCGTGCGCTGGCATTCATAGAGAATCTCGAAAAGCTTGGCGCACAACTTCAAAAGGCTGACGAACAACAGAAACTGATGCTGCAACAGATGCTAATGAAGAGCCAGAATAACGAAACAAACACGGATGAATACCGCGACTTGGAGCAGAGAAGTAAGGACCTTCAAGCAATGATCAACAAGTGGCACCCCATCTATGAGGAACGTCTGAAGATGGTGAAGGAGGCACAGAAGGCTGTAAAGAAGTAAGGCTGACTGTAGAAGAACAAGACTTAAAGAAGTTCGTTCCCCCCCTCTGAAAAGGAAGTATGTGTCCCTTACTGCTACTCACTATCTATTATTCAAGATTGCAGAACTCCGCATATACAAACAAACTCGCTAACTATCAATAACAAATGAAGAAAGACTTATACAAAGACGTCAAACTGTTCTTATTAGCTATCATAGCTGTTAGTTTGTTTTTCTCATGTTCGTCTGTTCCTTCTGGAATAGCCGAAGAGATAACTTATCATGGAGAACAACTGCATCGTTACCTGACGATTATCAAAGACGTAACATCGAAAGCAGAGAGGAGTAAGGACACTATCACCTATTATTGTAACCAAAAAGGGCAGCTCATCATAGAGCGTGTGGGTACAGACAGCTTGGATGATTACACTTACTCCTACACTGGTGACACCATTTTCATTCATAAGACGCATATTAAAGACCAGTTAGATGAACTCCTCGATGGCTATTATATAGTTAAGAACGGACTTATCGTAGAAGCAAATAACACTCCTGACTATTATACATACACCTACGATAATAAGAGAAGACTCGTTTGTCGTGACACACCTAATGTTAGCTGTGGGAGACAAACCAACATCCTCCAATGGAAGGGAGAGAAGATATTACCTAATAAATCATTAAATATCACTTACAGAGATACTGGAGAGAAAACGAACTACCATAACCTCTATTACTTTTGGATGTTTGGTTGTGGTATAAGAATACCCATCCCCTTCATCACCTTGGGCTATATGGGTGTTATTCCGAAAGGAGATATTAGCAGCTATAGCTTCAGTTCAATACAGAAAGAGTGGGATTTCAAGGCACAACTGACAACGGAGTATGATAAGGAAGGACGTCCCACCCGCATTGAGGAAGTGCTGATGACACTAAATGAAAATAACAAACAAGATAGTAGTAAGCACGTTACACAATACATCTGGTAATAACAGAACAATATCGAAACGCTTAAAACAGGATATGGAAAAGGAAAAGAAAAGTGAAGGAATGATGAGTGTTATCGCTGCCTTAGGTGCAAACATCTTGGTAGCGATATCTAAGTTTGTTGGTTTTGCAGTGTCAGGCTCAGCTGCTATGTTGAATGAGTCAATCCATAGTGTTGTAGATTGTGGTAATCAGATACTGCTATTGGTAGGCAACCGACAGTCGACTGCAAAAGCAACGGAGCAGCATCCGTTCGGACAGGCACGTGCTAAGTATTTCTATAGCTTGGTTGTTGCAATGATGTTGTTCTTCGCTGGTGGTGCATTAGGTATTATGGAAGCAGCAGAGAAGCTATTTCATCCGGAGCACGGCTTGGAGAATACGTGGCTCATCATTGGTATTCTTGTCTTTGGTCTCTTAGTAGAATTGGGCAGCCTGCGCGTTGCCTTCAAAGAGATAAAGGAGTTGAACAAGGACAACCTATCGCTTTATCGCTTCCTGCGGGAGAGCCGCCACAGCGAAATCCTTATCATCTTCGCAGAAGACAGTTGTGCTGTCATTGGTCTGCTGATAGCCTTAGGCGGTACGCTTCTGACCCATTTCACGGGCAATCCATTCTATGATGCCCTCTCGGGTGTACTGATTGGTGTACTTCTCTGTGCTGCAGCTCTTTTCCTCGCACGTGAGTTCTACAGTCTGCTTATTGGTGAGAGTGTTACACAAAAGGACCTATCACGTATTAAGGAGGTGTTCAACAGAACAGAAATCAACCGCCTCATCAACATCAAGACTATCCACCTCGGTCCTAATGACATCCTTGTCACTGCAAAGATTGACGTCAAGAACGAATACGAAGCGCAAGCACCTCAGTTGGTTAACGACATCGAAAAGAATATGCGTGCCGCTTTCCCTGAATACAAGATTTATATCTATATTGAGACGGATAAGTATAAGGAGGATTATTAAAGACCTCTCCCCCAACCCCTCTCCGAGAGAGAGGGGAGTGCTGGACACAAGAGAAAGTAATTACTTCTACTATTGATTCATAAATAAGAAATGATATCCAATGAGAAAAAATGGGTTCTTCCGTTAAATGTATAGATTGGAAATTAAATAAAAACTTATACACTTGCAGGGTATGACTATCCCAAATTAGATAATCTAACAAAGGAAGATAAACTACAAGATAAAAAGCTGGAAAGACAAATAGTTACTATGTCTATTCGTCGTCTACAAACAATCTATCCCCTTACCAAAGTAATATTTGTAAACTATTTTCATGCACCCCGAATCCAAAACATGCTCTTTTGGCTTCTAAAAGACCCCTACTTGGGTTGCAATAGGTGCTCTTTTGAGGTCTGACTAACGCCCTTTTGAAGCCTAATTAAGCATCTCTTCCTACACCGTTTTATAACCAACTGATTACCTGCTGGTTACGAACCTGCTTTTTATGTACATTTCTGCTGTTATTTGTAGATGCTTTATTTAAAAATATGTAATGATTTTTCGGAGCCATATTTGTATGGTTATAAGTCTTAAAATGAAAAGGTTTTCTTTTTCGGAGAATGACAATAGGACAAACAGTTGACAGTTTCAATACATCTTGAACAAAAATCGAGTAGGAGGTAAACGCTAATCAAAGGTATTTATCTCCTATTTTCACGTTTACCGACCTCTCACACCACCGTACATGCCGTTCAGCATACGGCGGTTCCTATTTTGGGTTCCATCCGAGATAGGCATCCAATAAGCAGACATAACCCTGCTTGCGTAGCCGGTCGTTTGACATGGCTATACTCAAGATGGGACTGCCTGCTATGCGCCAATAAGCCAGGCGAGTGTTCCCCCATTGGTAGGCTTGCCACTTGGCAATTCCGCACCTAATGAGATTGACAACTTTCGTCTTTGGCTTCTTCCAAGCTTTCCATATGCACATGCGTATGCGTCGCCTTAGCCATTCGTCGGTTTCAAGGCAAAACCGTTTCATATTGGCAAGGTGGTAGTAACCTACCCATCCCACAATATACTTTCTCAGTTTCTGCTTTCTCTTCACATATCCCCAACCATTGCTACGACTTGTCAACTCTTTGAGGGATGACTTCATCTTCGACTTAGATTTGGAGTGTACCGTGAGTTGGCATTTACCTCTGTGTACATAAAAGGAGTAGCCGAGGTACTTCACACCCTTGATATACGAAACGACCGTCTTTTCCTTGTTCACCTTAAGGAAGAGTTTTCCATCAATAAACTTGGTTATGGACGACCTTACACGTTCTGCAGCCCTCTTGGACTTACAGAATATCATCGCATCATCGGCATAGCGGACAAAGGGGTGACCTCTACGTGCGAGTTCCTTGTCCAACTCGTTGAGCATGATGTTGCTCAAAAGTGGACTTAGAGGACCGCCTTGCGGAGTTCCCTCCTCGCTCGCGTGCCAAAGACCTTTGGCTATCACACCGCTGCGCAGATATTTGTGTATAAGGCTAACCACTCTGCCATCCTTTATCGTACGGCTGAGTATCTCTATGAGTTTGCCGTGGTTAACTGTGTCGAAGAAGCGTTCGAGGTCGAGGTCAACTACATATGTATAGCCATCATCAACCGTCTTCTGCACTTCTCGCAGTGCGTTGTGGCATCCTCTGGTCGGGCAAAAGCCGAAGCTCCGCTTGGAAAAATGAGGCTCATAGATTTGGGTTAGCACTTGGTTGATGGCTTGCTGCACCATGCGGTCAACCACAGTGGGTATGCCCAGCAGGCGCATCTTGCCATTGTCCTTGGGTATCTCTACCCGGCGGACAGGATTGGGACGGTATGTACCGTCAAACAAGGAGCATAGAAGTTCATCCTTATGGGTCAAGAGCCATGGTAGTAGCTGCGCGCATGACATCTTGTCGATACCACCCTTACCCTTGTTCCCCACAACTGCCTTATAGGCTCGGTTCAGGTTCTCGGGACTGAGGATTAACTCCAACAAGTGCTCCTTGTCGAATGGAACTTCCACGATGTTGTCTTCGGATATCCACATGAAAGTCTGCACTCCCCCATACCATTCGGATTCCGTCCTATCTCTCTGGGGGCAGTCATTAGCATAAGCTGATGTTTTCTGCATTCGTTCCTTCATACGGTAACTTTCAATTACTATCGCTTAATTATTAGGTTCTGCCCTTCGTGAAGCGTTACCGACCGCTACACTACTATGGCATCTGCTGACTTCTCACGGCAAGTTTTGCTCCGCAACTTTTGTAAAGACAACTAATCGTCACGTCCGTGAGACCTCCTCGAATAAGGGCATTGTCTTTCCATCTTATACCTACTTCATTTTTTCGCTTCGCTCAAGGAAACTCCACCAACCGTTCCGAATAGCTATGGGACTTTGATTTGTTGAGCAATCTCATCCACAGTCATATGCCTTATATGAAGTTTCTGTACGTTAGGTCAGATGTTTGCCGCCGGCTTCCTTCAGATTTCACCTCACGATGAACACCCTTGCCGTTGGCTATGTAATTCCCGCTATTAGGGCTTACTCGGGACTTACACCCGTTAGACAATGCTCATGCCGAGCGTACACAAAAAAAAACAGAGGTGCACTCTTGCACACCTCTGTTTTATTAAATTTACTTACCATTAATTACTTAAAGGTATGTTTACCTTCTTGCGCAGCAGGTTTAACGATAATCTCACGCTGCTTAGCATTTGTCATCACTTTCATAGCCACAGCTGTGATACCTTGTGGTGTGAGCGTCTTAAACACTGGTGCAGAAGCGGCGTTGTCATTTGGAGATAGTTCGTTGCCTGTCTCAGCATAGATGTTCAACAACGCCATCCACACTGATGGATCACTGTTAGACTGTGATGCTGCACTTGTCTGCTCTTCATCAACTGCCAACGGAACCATCACAGCCTTAAACTCATCAGCGGTGAAACGACCAGTCTTCACATCCTCAAGAATACTATAAACAAGGCTAAGGGCTTTGTCAGCATTCTCTTTCGCAGTAGAAAGATGGATGTTAAGACTCACGCCAGCTACTGGTTGTGAGGTATAGTTGCTCTGTACGCCTACTGTATAGGTAAGGTGTTCCTTCTCACGCAATACATCAAAATAACGACGCTCCAAGATTCCACGCATCACTTCCAAAGCAGCCTGCTCACGATCAGAAAGTTTCAGCTTATTAGCAAAAGAAATCTCGATCTCAGCCATTCCACCTTCAGTTTCTGTCTCGAAAGTACGCTTAATGACTGGCGTAGATGAAGAGAAGTCCATTGGCTGGATTGCTGTCTTCATAGGCTTGCCTTCTCCCTTGAGAGAACCAATATAGCGGAGGATCAACTCTTTTGCCTTTGCTTCTGGAATGTCACCAATAAGACAATAGGTAAAACGTGACGCATCACCAAGATGCGCCTGGAACTGTTCCTGCAACTTATCAAACTGAACTGACTTAAAGAAAGCCTCATCCTGACGTGGATTCATTGCACTAACTGGATAAAGCAACTGTTGAATAGAATCCTGTACAGCTGCCATACCTGTCGTAGCACGATTCTCATAGACGTAGAGGTTACGCTGGATGTACTTATCAAAGGCTGACTTTGAGAAGTTCTGACGTGAGAGAATCAAGTGTAAATAGCTAAAGAAATCATCAGCATTGTCAACAGGCGCATTACCACCCACGCCATCACTGTAGTCTTCCAGAGAGAGAGAAAGATTAATATTCTTACCCTGCAGCCACTGTGCTAACTGATTTCGGTTGTAATTATATACACCTGACTGCATCAAGAGTGAACGCATTGCATTATAGTTAGCAAGTTCTTGTGCTGGAACAATAGACTTTCCACCTTCTGCAGAACCTGCAAAGAGGAACTGACCACTCAGCTCCGGAACGTTACGATAAAGAACTTTCGCACCATTAGAGAGTGTCCACTCCTTTGCCTGCAAAGTCTTCAACTGCTTTTCAGAAACAATCTTTCCTCCTGTCAGAGGGAAGTCAATCAACTGACTGATAGGCTTCATACCATCAGCACGAGCCATATCGCTGAATGAACTCTTACCCTTCAAGGCTGCCATAAGGTTATTCTCAGTGATATTCATCTCACCCTGTGATTTAGAATAGGTAACAAAAGCGAGGTTGTTGTCATTAAGCAATGACTTCATCCAAGCATTCATATCCTCTACTTCCAACTCAACTAAGGTCTCAAGATTACGGTTAATTTGTCCGCGGAAGTCTTGTACAGGAATATCATAGAGGAAGTTCTGACGGAAAAGCATTAAAGCATTGTCTGGTGTACCTAATCCTTTTGCCTCAAGAACATCCTTCATTCCATTGTACATCTTTTCCTTCTCAGCATTGAACTCAGCAGCTGTAAAGCCCTGGTCGCGCAGGTTGTCACGCACAGCCAACATCTGCTGAAGCGCCTTCTGTTCATTGCCCTGATATGGAACCATATCCCATGCCATCTGATAATAGTTTCTTACCAGTGGGGAGAGACTTACCTCAGCTGCAATGTAACTCTCCTTATCTGCATTCTTCAACATCACAAAACGTTTTGGAGCTAATGTATTGAAGAACTTAGTAAAGATAAACTGGCGCACACGATCCTCTTCTGAAGCGTTGCCCTTCACCTCATAGCGTTGATAAAGTCCGAAAGAAGTACTCTTGTTCTCTGGGTCAATGAAACGCATATAGAGCGGTGTTGCATTATCAGGAATCTGTCTTGTCTGTGGATCTACAGCAGGGGCCTGCTTAGCTGGTAATGTCTTGAAGACTGTCTGGATATTCTTCTCCATCTGGTCAACATCAACATCACCGATAACAGCGATAAACTGCATATTAGGACGGTACCACTTATCATAGAACTGCTTTACCTGCTTCTGCTGAAAGGTTTCCAGTATCTTCTGTGAACCAATCACATTATGAGTTGCATAACCTGCATGATTATAAACAACAGGTGCGATAGCATCTGTCAGACGACGGTCTACTCCCGAACGATGACGCCATTCCTCAAGGATAATACCACGTTCCTTTTCGATATCGTTAGGGGTCATCTTGACGCCATGACACCAGTCACGGAGCACCCAAAGCATATTCTCATTAAGCTTCGCATCATTGGTTGGCACATTGTGAACAGCATAACGCGTATCATCAACACCCGTGAAAGCCTCAAAGTCATTGAGATTATTACTGCGAAGGAAGTTCATCACACCATTAGGGAAGTGATCTGTCGTGTTGAAAGCTAAATGTTCCAACACGTGCGCCAATCCCATTTCCTCATCATTCTCCAAGATAGCTCCGACGTTCTGGTAGAGATAATACTGTGCTTCACCCGTAGCAGAACCATCATTGTAGATATAATAAGTAAGTCCATTTGCCAGTTTTCCCTTTTTAAGTCCTTTCATCTGCGCATTGGCAGTACTGAGGGGAAAAAGCAAAAAGCCTATGAGCAGTGCCACTGGCACGCTCGATAGGCATTTAATGATATTCTTGAACATAGTCATTGTTTACTTTTCAAGGAGTTCGAGTGTAGAGAGCTTCTGCTTGATTGCCCCCTGCAACATAGCTTGTGGCATCTCCATATTCTCCAAACGAAGTGTCTCAGCAAATGCCTGGTTATAGTATTCACGTGCCTTGGTATAGTTCTTCAACTCACGATAAGAGTCGCCAATCATTACCATATAGTTTACACGGTCCATCACAGCATCCTCCTGTGCTAAAGCTTTCTCTGCCCACTTGATAGCTACTTCATGATCCTTAGCCTTCAAACTCTTACCAGCTGCCATATAGAGGTTCTGTGCAGCCTTACCATAGTCAGCAGAACGGAGGTTATTCTCCATCTTACCGAAATAGGTCTCCATAGCTTTCACATAGCCATTCACATCCTTATTCTTGTACAAGTTGAAGAGAGCATCAAAGTAAAGCTTTGCCTTCTCGTAAGCAGTAATACCTGTCAGGCCAACAACCTCGTATGCCTTTGCATACTGGCTCTTTACCTTCTCAACATAATCCTTATACTTTACGTTGCCATCCTTTGCCATATCCTCAGCAAAGATGTCGTTAGCCTCAACAATATAGTAGGCAGGTGCCTTACCAAGTTTCTTCATCCAATCATCAAGGTGGTCGTTCATAAGGTCAATCACATACTGCTTATGCTCCCTATCTTCATCACCCTCCAATGACAGAATGATACGATAATCATTCTCATTGATAAGCTTCAATGGTGCCTTCGCAGCCACATAGTTCTTATAAAGTTTCTGTAGACGTGTCACCCACTTATCTGCATCCATACCCTCCTGTGCCTGTAAGAAAGATGGTGCTTTAAGAAGAAGTTGCTGCTGAACATCGAGATCGTTGTTATCAGCCTTATACTTATTGTAAAGTTCCTCAAAACTTACACTCTCACCAGCAGCAATTTTAGCGGCATCCATAAGTTCATCCTTATCCATTGCACCTGTATTCACAGACAAAGCCTTGCCATCTGGTGCAATGAAAGCTACTGTTGGATAAGCAACAATTTTATAATTCTTAGCGATATCAACATTCTCACCCTTCTCAGCATCTAACTGCAAACTGATGAAATGCTCATTAAAATACTTTCCAACTTCCTCCTGTGTGAAAACAGTCTTTGCCATCTTCTTGCAAGGAACACACCACACGGCATAGAAGTCAACGAAAACTATCTTATTCTCCTGCTTTGCTTGAGCCAAAGCCTCACTAAAAGTACCCTTGAAGAACTTAATTCCATTTGTTGCTTCTGTACCCTGCTGAGCATGCAATTGTACAGTCAACATTAAAAGAGCAACAAGCAGTAAGATATATCTTCTTCTTTCATATTTAATTTGTTTTAATAGGTTGTTTATTCAAGTTATCTTTTTACCATCGCATTGTTGTTCTTCGTTTCTGCCCCTACCACCATAATATGGGAAAGACGTACAAAATCAATGCTGAAAGTACAAATAATCGATTATAATATGTTTATATCAATATTAGTCGACGAGCAACTCATCATCAGTCACCACAACTTTAAAAATATCCTCCAACACAACCTCATGGTCTTGATTATAAACCTTGAGGGACAGACGATATCTACCGTTTGTTAACTGTTGCGTAGCCTCTTGTGTTACAACTATCAAGCCACCTGTCACTGAAATATTACCTTCTTTATAAAGTTTCATGAACATCTGTGCCTGTTCTTGACTGTCAGCCTTCACCCCAGATAATTCGTAATTGATAGGGTTAGTACCAGCAACACCTTGAATACGTGTTGAAACGAATGGTAACTTATTGATACCACGCTCACTCGTTGCATCAACGTTATGGAAAGCGTTAAGAGAGTCGGGAGTAAATGATGCTCCCGTTGTTCTCAAATATCCTACATCCATTTTGCTGCATGATACCATAAAACCTATTGTTAGAGCCACAAGGCACAGCAATGATATTCCTTTCTTCATCTGTTTCATTTTTAAAAGTCGGTTAAATTGAAGTCATAAACAAGTGAGTGAACCACTCCTGTGTTTGTTTCAATATTACATGAAGCAACATCCGAGGTCTTGGTTGTCGTTGGAGAAACCAAATGGATGCGCAAAGGTCCAGCACCCGGAACACTGTTGTAAGACTCACGGAAAGTGTAAATCCACAACTTGCTGCCCGATGCCATCTCAACAGTTTCACCACCCTTACCAATAGGCGTTGAAGGATTAGAAGACTTAACACCCTCCTTGAAATCATCAAGCATCACACGCTTGTTAGGCAAAACACTATTCAAAATAAACTTCTTGCAGTCAGCAACTGGGATATCCGACACTCTCTCCATATGATTATCATAGAGATAACGACGAATACTATGATTCGTAGGACCAAAGAATGTGAAGTTCTTTCCGTACTGACTTGTACCTTGGAAGAGCGACACTAAGTCGGCACGTTCTGCCATTACACGAAGGGAATCCCAATTATAGCTGTCCCCTTTGAAGTATTCCCACATCGTCATATCATGCTTTCCATTAGCAAGCCCAGTGTCGTCAAAGTTATACTGAGTACAACTGGAGAAGACTCCCATTGTCAGACACATTGTTATTATATATATAATCTTTTTCATTATATCGAACACTTTTTGATTTGTATAATCCTTATCCATCATTAATTATAAGCCTGCCAATAAGGTTTCTGGCGCAACAATGTATTAATGATGTGCCCATCCTTATCCTGCCATGCATCCTTTGGAAGTGGAAGGAAGAGTGCACCACCTTGAATATCCTGATTAGTCAACAAGCGGAACTTACCCTGTAACTCTTCTTTCACATAGCCATTACGGATAACATCTGCATATCGTGCATCATTCTCACCGATAAACTCCTTTTCTCTTTCAAGGAAAATAGCCTTCTTCAATCCCTCAGTATCATAGGTTGAAGGATAAGAAAGCGCACCAGCACGTGAACGAATCACATTAAGATCAGCGATAGCCTTTGCTTCATTACCTAACTTTTGATAGCACTCAGCTCTCAATAGATAGAAATCAGCAAGTCTCCAGTAAACATAGTCAGCATCCACCGTACGGTAGGTCTTACCACTTGGAGAGTACTGATCGGCATCCATAATCGCTTTTCTGAACTTATACATAATAGCATAGTTCGTTCCATCAACTTCGTGTGAGGTTCCCCAATCATAGAAGAAAGCCTGCAAACGCTGATCTGTAGCATCAGGGAATAAAGACTCAACAGTTGAAGCATAAAGCTGATAAACACTACTTGAAGGTAAATCTGCCAACGTCTGATCTTCTCTAACAGGCCAGCTCACAAAGTTTTGTGCCACCTCATTAGGTGAAACAACGTTCTCTGAGCGTGTCTTATCAAAGTACAAGCTGAAGATTGCCTCAGGATTAGGAGACTTCTCGTTAGATAAGTACGTACAGAGTTCCTCTGGAGAAGAACAAAGCTGATAGTTACCCACGCGACCATCGATAAGCTGTGTAGAGTAATCAATAGACTTCTGATAATCCTCCTGTGCATTACCCTGCAACTTATAAAGTTCTGTTACACTGCCCTTCCACGCATAAATCTGTGCGAGCAAAGCAGCAGCAGTACCCTTTGAGGCTGTCTGACGGTTAGTAATTGAAACACCATTTAAATCCGTCAACTTATCCCACGTTGGCAAAATATCCAATGCTTTCTTAGCATGTTCTATCGCAGCGTTAAGCACATCACTCTGAGAAGACAAAGAGTAAGGTTTTATCTCTGTTGAATTCTCTGTTATGATAGCCTCACCATAACGCTGAGCCAAGAGGAAATAAGATAATCCAAGAGCGAATTCAGCTTGCCCAACATGATACTTCCGACGATCTTCTGTTAAATCACTTGTCTTATCTATATTATCAAGCAACAGATTAGCTTCAAAGATAATGTCATAAAGACCCTTCCATGAATATTCGCTTGTAATCACTGTTCGTGGATTCCATTCACGCAACTGCTTACCATCCAAGATTTTATCAGCTTTCATACCAGCTGTTGAAAGAACGTAATTATTACCTACAACAGTGTTAATATAATATAGAATAGAAGTGGTTGTTGCATTCAGCTCTTTCTCCTTATTAAACGAGTTGCTGTAAGTCAATCCGTTCTCTGGCTGCAAGTCGAGGCTGCAAGAAGACAGAAGACAACCACATAGTGAGAGTATTATAATCTTCTTCATTTCTTTTAGAATTTTAAGTTGAGACCCAAAGTAACCTTTCTATTCAATGGATACTGTGTTCCATCATCCTTACCAGTATAAGGATTGATAACCTCTGGGTCTACTCCTGAATAATTGGTAATCAAGAACAGATTCTCTCCGCTGAGATAGACATTAGCATCCTTGATGAAAGAACCCTTTAACCAGTTCTTTGGTATCTGATAACCAATAACCAACTGCTTGAGTCGCAAGAAGCTGATATTTTCAATGTTGGAATCTACATTACCATCAAACTGACCTACATAATCCTTATCAGCGAACTCAAGGGAAGGATATTTTGCGTTTCTGTTGCTTGTAGTCCAGAAGTCGCTACGACGGAAGTAATTCATGATGACACCAAAGTCCTTTGTAAAGGTAAAGGCACTGTTCTTATACATATTCATTACCTTACGGCTAATAGTATAGCTGAAGAGTACATCAAGACTCAATCCCTTCCATTCCAAATGGCTATTCAAACCACCATAGGCAGCAGGAAGTGTGCTACCAGCATAATAGAGGTCCTTGTCATCTATCACACCATCATAGTTCTGGTCCTTAATCTTTCTTCCACCCACACGCAATGGATTGTTGATAGACTGGAAGTAAAGTGGAACCAGCTTACCTGATGCATTAGGATACATAGGAATATCTTCTTCCTTCTGAACGATTCCCTCATCCTTGAAAGTATAGATACCATAGACTGGACGACCTAAGACTTTGTCGTTAAGGTCTTCACCATTATATGTCTTACGCAGCATATTCTTATTATGAGAAAGGTTGAAGCCGATGCTCCAATTCCAATTCTTCTTGCGGATAACATCATACTGTGCCTCAAACTCAATACCCTCGTTAGAGATAGCAGAAGCATTGTCCCACATATTGTTAGCAAGGAAAACATTACCCGGCAGATAAGACTGCATCAATAGTTTACTTGAATACTTATAGTAATAATCAAGTTTGAACTTCAATCGATAGTCCAAAAGTTGTAAGTCAAGACCGAGGTCATACTGGTCACTTTCCTCCCAAGTAAGTTTCTTATTAGCCATAGACTGTGGGATAAGACCTAACGAACCGTTAAAGATATTACTCTCCTCCATCACGCCCAATGCCAAGTAAGGCTCTTGGAACTTCTGTCCAGACTTACCCCAAGAAGCACGGAGCTTACCAAAGCTTAACCACCAGAACTTCTTCATGAAACGCTCTTCACTGAATGCCCAGCCAAGACCAACAGAAGGGAAAGTACCCCAACGTACATCTTTACCAAACACACTTGAACCATCCGCACGGATAGAAAGTTCAGTCATATAACGTTTCTTATAACTATAAGCAGTACGACCCAAGAAACTGAGTAATGCCTGTTCCTGTTGATTAGTAAGGAAGCTCTGTGCAGCTCTTATGGTTCCTCCATCAGTGATGAGTGACGGCCAGCCCTCACCAGCATACTTAATAGAATTGGTAGGACCACCCTTTGCTGTACCACTTAAATTTTGCAGCAAGTCATAGTTATAAGTCATACCAGCCATCAACTCCAACTTATGTTCACTTGGTAATGCCAAGTTGTAAGTAAGAATGTTCTCTGTCTGAATATTTGTCATTGCAATATTAGAAGCCTGAACCTCAGACTTCTTGTCATACTTCAAGTAATCAGGTGTGAATGTGTAAACACGAGTGAAGTAATGGTCCAGCGAATAAGTAGAAGAGAACTTCAGACCTTTCAAGATGTTGTAGTTCAATCCCACACTCAAACGAACATTATAGTTTGAGTTGGTCTTATCAATATCTCGCAACTGCCTCAATGCTATTTGCTCTGCAATACTACCCTTACCTGGCAAGAGCGTCGATGTACGTTTCGGGTCAAATGTCAATCCCTGCACACGACCTCCATCTGCTCCTGCCTTTTGAGTTGCGTACGTTAGGTTGATACGTGTGAAAGCACTTAGCTTCGTTGAAAGATTGAAATCGAGGTTGCTCAACAAACTGAAACGACGGAAGTTAGAACTAATCATAATACCAGTCTCATCATAAACACCAGCATTAACCATATATCTAATATTATCCGTACCACCAGCTAATAACATATCAGCCTTAGTCACCTTACCAACACGAAAAGCATACTTCCACCAGTTTGTTCGGTTATTATAGAAGGTGTTAAGTGAGTCCTGCGCAATACTCGGCAGACGGCGATCAGAATCCAACACCTTACCATTACGCCACAGATAATCGTATGATCCATCATTATCAGCATCCCAACCGTATGAATCCTTATAAGAACCTGGATAAATCAACTTATCTGTCATGTAGTCATAATGAGCACCTCTCTGCTTCTTAGCAAGAAGGAGAGCTATATCACGCTCACCCTTACCAAGTGTTTGCATTGGTGTACTTGGCAACCAAGAAAGAGACTGTGACACATTAAAACTCACCTCAGAACGTCCAGACTTACCTTTCTTTGTAGTAATGAGGATAACACCATTACCAGCACGTGAGCCATAGAGTGAAGCTGATGCTGCATCCTTAAGTACTTGTACAGACTCAATACTTGAAGGGTCAAGTCCAGCCAAAGGATTAATACCACCAGTGGCTTCACCAGCACTACCAGATACTGGTATACCATCAATTACATAGAGCGGAGTACCATCATTGATACCCTTCTGATTTAGAGAGCTAAAGCCACGAATTGTGATACGAGAGCCGCCTCCACCAGGAGAACCTGATAGGTTGGTTACATCCACACCTGCCATACGACCTTGCAAAAGGTTCTCAATACTTGCTGTTGGGGCTTTCTGCAAATCTTCAATTTTAACAGATGCGACAGCACCTACCTGCTCACGTGTGTTACGCTTACCATAGGCTACAACAGTCACCTCTCCCATTGCAATAGCAGAAGAAGTCAAGATTACATTCAGCGCCTTACCAGCGTGATACTTCAGCGTCTTAGCGTCATAGCCCACACTGGAGATGCTAAGTGTTCCTTCCTCCTTATTTACAAGCATTGAGAAGTTACCATCAATATCTGCAGTAACACCTTGTGATGTACCCTTAATCTGTACAATCGCAAAAGGCACGCCCAACCCATCTTTGTCTTTAACCGTTCCACGAACAGTATATTGCCCCTGCGTTGCATTCTTCATTTTGAACACATCAATCACCTTACCCTCAACATTGGAGATAAAAGGTGTATGAGACAACAGGTTTTCTACAGCACTCAACTCGTCTACATCTTCAAACGAGATGGTAAGGAGCAACGTGTCATTTTTGACATCGTCTGAATAATTAATCTTGTAATCTCCCTTTGTAGAAATAAAATCCAAAATCTGAGCAACACTCTTATCCTTGAATGAAATCGAGAACTTCTTACCTGCTACTTGTGCAGAAGCAGGAGAACTCCACGAAAGCATCAAAATAAAAGCTGTCAGAAACACCAAAGAAGGTAACCTTCTTAAAGTTCTAAACATGTGTAGATGATACTTCATTGATTAGTCTTTATTATTATTATTGTTGATATTAATTTATTAAAAGAATTAGACTCCCTCTACATTTGAACGCAATGCATTTACATAAAAAAGGTATTAATATTAATTGGGGTACAAATATACATAAATTTCTTGTATATCAAAGTTATTTGAATTAAAAAAATAAAAGGATTGTAGCTATTTCAAACTTACATCCCCTTTTCTAAAGAGAGGGGAATAAAAAGTATTGTGAATAGAAGTGCATTAGAAAAAACACTTTTTTAGACAAGTATTGCTCTATTTGCTGATTATGGATTCCATTAAAAACCATACTGGAATCCTATTGAGGCAAACTCCTTCATCTGCCAGAAGGTGTGATTATCAACACGCCGTACTCCATCATCAAAACGAGGATAGATAAACACACGACTTGAAATATAACGATTGAATCGGAAGGTAAATGTATTTTCCCATTCCAACTCAGTGCGCTTATAAGTAGAATAGCCATACAATCGTGTCTTCCAAGTCAAGGCTTCCATCAACTTCCATTCTAAATCAACAGTAAACTCAGAACCGAAGTCATGCAGGAAATGATTGCCATCCTTCATGCCTAAGCGACTGGTCAGATCCAACACACGAGTGTACTTCATGTTATAAGCCAATGGTGCTAAATGGAAGTTACCCTTCAACCGATGATGTAACCAGTCAACCGAGTAATCCATACCGATAGAGAGGTTTAAGTTCAACGGAGCGGCAAAGGCTGAATAAATCTTTGGATCATTCGAACGATAAGAATGGCTAAACTGCGTGTTACCAACGAATTGTACTGTATAATACCAACGTTTTGTTGCCTGTAATCCCAGTTTAGAAGTAAGACGAATCAAATCCTCTGTACTCTTGAAGCTATGCAAAGAGTCTGAACGGCTACTTTGCAAACCATATTTCAATTCCAAACGATTCTCCCACTTCACCTTCTGCTTATTGTTGTAATTAGCCTGCATCACCAAAGAAGCCAATGCAGAATAGTTGCTTTCGCCACCTTTATACCAGTTTCCAGACACATAATTCTGTAAGAATTGCAAGGCGTAATCACCATTGAAAGTCCAGAAATTAGGACGCTTCACCATAACTTCCACAGGAACAGTCGCTGGGTCAACAGGGCGTTCTACCACCTTCTCAACCAAGGTCACGTCATGGTGTATCGGTGCTTTAATATCATCTAACTTCGTTTGCTGTTGCTGCACCATACGATCAGTACCCTCCACAAGGTCGGGACGTGTCAAATAAAGATGCATCAACTCTGCAAGAATAGGGTTTTCTTTTCTATCACGTGTAAACAAACTTTCAGCCACATTACCATAATAGGTCAGCGGCATAAACAAACGCATCCTATTCTTCTGAAGTTTTTGTCCACATCTATTCTTTGGAGCCTTAGACATAAAAACGCTATCTCTCAGCGAATGTAATGAATCAATATATGCTTGCACTTTATCCATTGATGGGCGTTCATCGCTATGAACAGACACAGGATGATGCTCTTGAGCGATAGCACTCAAGCCCATTATTAGAAATAATGTGATTAAAAAGTTCCGTTTCATCATACTTAATATAATGTGCAAACTTACTGCATTTTTTTCAAATTTCAGTCCTATTTGCTAAAAATATTAATCATTACAAATAATTTATTCACACAAACAGTCCTTTCCACCCCATTATGAAATGAAATCTTGCATACCAATAAAATCAATTAATACAATACTTTCTCAATAATTGAAGAAAGAGTTACGAGCTATTTTAAAGATTTAATTTATAACCGACCGACACCTCAAATATGCTATTACGAGATGATTCACCATCCTTATAAATATTAAATACTCCCACATGATATAGCGCCCCTAACACAACGTTTTCGTATTCATAGCTAACACCAATAGGTATAGAAAGACCTATCTTGCGCATCCCATTCTTCACATCAATGGTAAACTCCTCCTCAGAGAAGTTTGACTTTTTACCCTCTTTATCCACATCAAACGACTGTTGTACTTCATGACTTTTTGCACCAAGTAACAAAGTTGGCTCTATTCCTGCCTTTACTGAAAATCCTGGTAATAGATAACTATGGATTAAAATCGGCATAGCAAGATAATTCATTCGCAAATTACGATTATATACTACAGAGTTCTTTCCTTTATCATCTTTTAACTTACAACCTGCTTGAACAAAAGATAAACCAGCTGAAACGCCAACAACATCTGATGCTTGATACACCACATCTGCTCCACCAATAAAGCCTAATAATGCATGGGGTTTAACCTCCACAATCTCATTGTCACCAATTTCGTAAATTCCAGAACCTCCTAACAAAGAAGATATAGACACTCCAACATGCGGTATCACTGACCATGTACCAGGTTTATTCTGTGCCATTGATACCAAAGTTGATGTAACTAATACGATTAGAATAGCTATTCGTTTCATAGGTTTTGTTATTTATTTTGTTAAAGACTATATATGTTAAACGTATTTTGCATGATTTTATTGCAAAGCACATACGATTTATAAATATTTTATACGGAAACACAACAGCATTCTCACCGTATTAAGAGCTGCGAAAATTATTTACATTATTTCTTAAAATATTCATCTAAAAAAGTAAAAACATCCTTTTTAAGCACCTTTGTAACTTAATACAAATCAGATAGTTACAAAACCTGTCTTATAGCAGATTTACTTCACATCATTTTAACATTTAAAATTCAAAATGGGAAGTAAACATTCTAAACACAGAACATTCAGTGAGAACTTTATTCTCACTTTACTTCGTGAGTATTACTCATCCGAAGTGTCAATTAATTTCATCTGTCGTAAGTACGACATTAATAGTGCCAGCTTTTATCAATGGCAAAAAAAGTATGATTTAGATGAAAAAAAGCTATCTTTGTCGCATGATATTATTACTAAAGTAAAAGCTATGCGTAGTAAGAAAGCTATGGAGAAAGCCCCTCTAACGCGTGAGGAAGAGCTTGAAGAACAAGTATCCAATTTGAAGAAAGCTTTGGAGTATTCTGAACTTCGCAATCAAGGTTTGATGAAAGTCATAGAGATAAGCAGTAAGGAATACGGTGAAGATTTGCTAAAAAAAGCTGGCGCCAGGCAGTAGACAGCCTTCGAGTCAGCAACCCTCGTTTATCAATTGGGCTGCTGAGTGGACTGTTTGGCAAGACTCGTGAAGGCTATTACTCTGTGAGTAAGGAGAAGAGGGAGCACCGTAAACTTACTGAGAAAATTGTCGTACGTGCAGTAATGGATGTTCGTGCAGATGCTCCTCGAATAGGAGCACAGAAACTTTTGCACATGCTTATGGATATCTATCCAGGCTTAATGCTTGGGCGCGACAGGTTCTACCAGCTAATGCACAAGCATCACCTTATGCTGAAGCCATCCAGATGTCGCCACACCACGAACTCCAATCACAACTATTTCAAGTATAAGAACACGGCAAAAGGAATGGTTCTTACACGTCCTGCACAACTCTGGGTAGCAGACATCACGTATATAGATACTGAGGATGGTGTGGTCTATCTTCACCTCATAACCGATGCGTTCACTCATGAGATAATCGGATGGAAGCTTTCTGACAGTCTGCAGGCTGTCAATACGCTTGCTGCCCTAGACATGGCAATAGAACAGTCACAGGGTATGGATCTCTCGCTGATGACGCACCACTCTGATCGTGGGGTTCAATACTGCAGCAACGCCTACGTGGCAAGGCTGGAGAGTATACACTCAGGCATAAGCATGACTGAAGACTACAACCCTACAGATAATGCAATCGCCGAAAGAGTGAACGGAATAATAAAGCAAGAGTGGCTCTACCACATGAAACGACCGAAGAACCTCGATGATGCACGATGCACTATTGCTGGTATCATAGACTTCTACAACAATAAGAGACCCCATATGAGTAACGGCATGCTTACGCCAAGACAAATGAGAGAAAGGCACTGCAATGTGGCATAAGGCTTTCTGTGCTTTTCATAGTATTAATTTTTGTAAGTTGAAGGAAAAATATTAACTTTGAACATGTGCTACACACGTTCGGACTTCATTGTCAAAGTTTATGATTATGTAAAGCGAATCAGTAAAGTTTCCATGGGGGAGGTAAAGCTGTTCAGGAAGCAAGTAAAAAATGTGTAAACCAATTCAGTAACAATAACCAAAAAAGTGTGAAGTAAATTTAGGCATAGTCAACCACATTGTAAAAGGTGCTTAATTGGACTTCAAAAGGGCGTTAATAAGACCTCAAAAGGGCACCTTTTAGAAACCAATTAGGCGTCTTTAAGAGCCTTAAAGAGCATCTTTTTATTTTCAAGTATGAGTTTTTTATTACAAAATAGAAAATTATCACCTTTGAACTTAGCCTACTTATTAGCATAAAAAGGAGACATTAGATGACCCCTATAACAGTTGAAGGAAAAACACAACGTAATTATTTTAAAACTTTCGAGCATATCTCCCCTACCTTCCCTTCCATAGTAATATGCTCACAAGTTTCATCTTTTATCTCTAAATAAAGCATAATTTCCTTTGTCGTTACCTTATTTTGCAGTATCTTTGCAACAACTTTGGTGTATTATACCTTATTAAAGAAATGGCAAAAAAAAGAAACAAAGCCCGCAGTCGTCATAGTCTGCAGGTTGTCACACTATGTATCAGTACAGCTATGGTACTGATGCTGATTGGTATAGTTGTACTTACAGGCTTTACCAGTCGCAATCTTAGTTCTTATGTAAAGGAGAATCTGACTATCACAATGATTCTCCAACCCGATATGAATACGGAAGAGAGTACTGCTCTCTGCGAGCGTATTCGCACCTTGCATTATATCAATAGCTTGAATTTTATCAGTAAAGAGCAGGCGTTGAAGGATGGAACTAAAGAATTAGGTGCCAACCCTGCCGAATTTGCAGGTGAGAATCCGTTTACGGGTGAGATAGAAGTACAGTTGAAGGCTAATTATGCTAACAATGACTCTATCCGCAATATTGTTCAGCAATTGCGTACCTATCGTGGTGTGAGTGACATCACTTATCCACAGAGTTTGGTAGAAAGTGTAAACCAAACATTGGGTAAGATCAGTTTGGTGTTATTGGTTATTGCTGTATTGCTCACCATCATCTCATTCTCTCTGATTAACAACACTATCCGATTGAGTATCTATGCACATCGTTTCTCAATCCACACGATGAAACTTGTTGGTGGTTCATGGAGTTTTATCCGTGCGCCATTCTTGCGCCGTGCAGTATTAGAAGGATTAGTTTCAGCCCTATTGGCTATTGCAGTCTTGGGTATAGGAATATGTCTCCTCTATGAAAAGGAACCAGAGATCACGAAATTATTGTCATGGGATGCATTGATTATCACAGCAATCGTAATGTTAGCTTTTGGTGTGATTATTGCAACCTTCTGCGCATGGTTGTCAGTAAACAAGTTCCTGCGCATGAAGGCAGGTGACTTATATAAGATTTAAAAGGAACAGTAAAAAAGGGAAAAGATAAGAGAGTAAAAGCTTCTTAATAGATGGAAAAGAGAAAAACTCATCATTCCAACTAATCTTTTTAACTTCTCAATCTCAGTCCCCTTGAACTCTTCAAAAATAGAATATGGACAAAAGAAATTTAGCTTTTGGTAAGACCAACTTTATTTTGTTGGCTATAGGTGTAGCCGTTGTTATTCTCGGCTTTATCCTTATGAGTGGTGGAGCATCTACTGAAACCGTATTTGATCCAGACATCTTCAGTGCCCGCCACATCAAGGTAGCGCCTATTGTTACCTTCATTGGATTTATCTCTATCATTGGTGCGATTCTCTATCAGCCAAAAGATACTAAAGAAGTGGAGGAATAATGACACTTCTACAAACGATTATTATCTCAATTGTTGAAGGACTGACTGAGTTCCTTCCAGTGTCATCTACGGGTCACATGATTATCACACAGAATCTTTTAGGTGTACCATCTGGTGACGAGTTTGTACATGCCTTCATCTTCATCATACAGTTTGGTGCTATCCTCTCTGTAGTATGTCTTTATTGGAAACGTTTCTTCCATATTGACCATACACCTGTACCTGCAGAGGAGACAAGTTCTTTCAAAAGGATTATTCACCCCATAAAATTCTACTGGTTGCTCTTTATAGGTGTTCTGCCAGCAGTTGTCATTGGTTTAGCAACCAAGAAAAGCGGACTGCTTGACTGGCTTCTCGACTCTGTTTGGGTAGTAGCCATTATGCTTGTCGTAGGTGGTATCTTCATGCTCTTCTGTGATAAAATCTTCAATAAGGGAAAAGAAGAGAACAAAGTAACGGAGAAACGTGCTTTTAGTATTGGACTTTTCCAGTGTTTATCAGTTATTCCTGGTACAAGCCGTTCTATGGCAACTATCGTTGGTGGTATGGCAAACGAACTGACACGTAAGCGTGCAGCGGAGTTCTCATTCTTCCTCGCTGTGCCTACTATGGCTGGTGCAACGCTGCTTGACCTGCTTGACTTATTAAAAGGTGACAGCACATGGGCGTCTGCTCATAACCTTATAATGCTCGCTGTAGGCTGTGTTGTATCATTCATCGTTGCGCTATTGGCAATGAAGTGGTTTGTAAGTTTCCTTGCAAAATATGGTTTCAAGTGGTTCGGTTGGTATCGTATCATCGTTGGTGTTATCATTATTATAATGCTGCTCTGTGATATTCCACTGAATATGGTTGACTAATCCTATATATTTATTGTCCTAATGAACTTCAAAGAAGGAGTAATCATCCCTATCGACAAGCCCTACGGAATAACCAGTTTCAAAGCATTGGCGCACGTACGTTACCTTTGTACACAGGCGAATGACGGAAAGGTTAAGATTGGTCATGCTGGTACATTAGACCCTTTGGCAACAGGAGTACTCATCCTTGCTACGGGTAAGATGACAAAGCAGATTGAGACTTTACAGACACATACAAAAGAATATACAGCTACCCTTCAGTTAGGAGCAACAACACCAAGCTACGATATGGAGCATGAGGTGAATGAATCATTCCCAACAGAATACATAACAAGGGAGCTGATAAACGCTACACTTCCTCAGTTTGTGGGTGATATCGAGCAGATTCCACCAACTTACAGTGCTGTAAAGGTGGATGGTAAGCGTGCTTTCGACTATCGTAGAAAAGGCAAGGACGTAACTCTGAAACCGAAGAATATCCGCATTGATGAGATAGAAGTATTAGACTTTGATGCGGATAAGATGCAACTATCAATCCGCGTCGTCTGTGGTAAAGGAACATATATCCGTGCATTAGCACGCGACTTTGGGCGTGCAATGAATAGCGGAGCCTATCTCATAGCATTACGCCGCACACGTGTTGGAGACATTCGAGTAGAAGATTGCGTTAACTATGACCAGTTTAACGTATGGCTTCAGCAACAAACAATAGAAAAATAATAAACTCCCCAATATAAAAATATGAAGCTTTCACAGTTTAAATTCAACTTACCTAAAGAGCAGGTAGCCTTATATCCACATTCATCTGAGCGCGTACTAACACGTACTGACGGTAGCACACAGACCTTTACCGTTACACGTCGTGACGAAGGTAGGCTGATGGTATTACACCGTAAGTCTGGAAAGATTGACATGTTCAAGGGTGAAATCAATGGTGAACCTAAAGAAGAGGACTACATTCGTTTCAAAGATGTGTTCAATTACTTTGATGAAGGCGACGCTTTTATCTTCAATGACACAAAGGTTTTCCCTGCTCGTTTGTATGGAACAAAGGAGAAGACCGATGCAAAGATTGAGGTATTCCTTCTTCGTGAACTGAATCAGGAGATGCGTTTGTGGGACGTATTGGTTGAGCCTGCACGTAAGATTCGTATTGGAAACAAGCTTTTCTTTGACGAATCTGGTACAATGGTGGCTGAGGTTATTGACAATACGACATCTCGCGGTCGTACACTTCGCTTCCTTTACGACTGCCCACATGATGAGTTTAAGCGTGAGTTATTCGCATTGGGAGAAGCTCCATTACCACGTTACATCATTGACAACCGTCCAAAGGAGGAAGGGGAAGAGTTTGCCCACGCAACGGCTGACGATATGGAGAACTTTCAGTCTGTCTTTGCTAAGCATGAAGGTGCAGTCTCTGCACCTGGAACAAATATCCATTTCTCGGAACAAATGATGAAGATGATGGATATTAAGGGTATCAAGAAAGCTTTCATCACCTTACATTGTGGCTTGGGTAACTTCCATGACATTGAAGTGGAAGACCTTACAAAGCATAAGATGGATTCAGAGGAAATGCACATTAACGCAGATGCTTGCCGTATCGCTAATGGCGCAAAGAAAGCTGGACATCGCCTTTGTGCCGTTGGTGCGAGTGTTGTTAAGGCTACAGAGACTGCCGTTGGTACTGATGGTATGCTGAAAGAGTTTGATGGGTGGACCAATGAGTTCATCTTCCCTCCTTACAACTTCGGCTTTGCAGATTCAATGTTGGTTAACTTCTATCATCCATACTCAACTTTGTTGATGGAAACAGCAGCTTTCGGTGGCTATGACCTTGTGATGGAAGCATACGACATGGCAGTGAAGAATGGTTATATGTTTGGTTGCTTCGGTGACTCTTTGTTGATTCTCAACGATTAATATGCACAAAGTCTATTTATCTCTCGGCACAAATCTTGGCAACAGAAAAGCCATTATGCATGAGGCGATAGCACGGATAGAAGACAAGATTGGCACAGTTTTGCGCCAATCTTCTTTTCATGAAACGGAGCCTTGGGGGTTTAAGAGTCCTAATCTCTTCCTCAATGCTTGTGTATGTGCCTCTACTCCACTTGCCCCAAGACAGTTATTAGAGGCTACACAAGCCATAGAACATGAGATGGGAAGAGTGAAGAAAACAATCAATGCACAATACACAGACCGTATCATTGATATTGATATTCTGCTTTATGACCAACTTAATATCAATGAACCAGACCTTATCGTTCCCCACCCCTTAATGGAGGAACGTGACTTTGTAATGCTTCCTTTAAAAGAGATATGGGAAGAATAAAGCATCAACCTAAAAGAAAACAAGTCAAATCTACCTATTTCAAAGTCTTCTAAACGTATAGAACCTGATATAAAATATAACAAACCAATATAATTGACTAATAAGATAAACAAATGAAAAGAACTTTATTATTAGTGCTAACTGTGTTTACAAACATTCTACTTGTTAACGCAGAACCCATCACCAAAGCACGTGCTTTGAGTATAGCAACTAAATACATCAACAACCCAAAACTATCGAACGATACTCCAAAAACCCGCTCATCACAAGCTAATGAGCAACCAGCTTATTACATTTTTACTAATCCAAACAACAAGAAATTCGTTATTATCTCTGGAGAAAGTAAACTCAACGAACTCGTAGGTTATGGAGATAAGATGACAGAAAACCCCAACGACCAGCCTCCCTACTTCAAACTGTTCTTAAAGGAATATGAACGTGTTGTAAAAGAGGTGCGTTCTAAAGCTGCAACTATTACTCCACAGCGTCCTATCAAACGAAAAGTAGAGCCCTTGCTTACTTGTAAGTGGAGCCAGTATGACCCTTTCAATAAGTACACCCCACTAAGTAATGGACAGCATACACCTACTGGTTGTGTTGCAACAGCCACAGCACAGGTGATGTTCTACAATAAATGGCCTAAGAATCGACCACAAGATTATATAGCATCAACAGGTGATGATGCTAAGAAGAGCGCTACTTATTGGTGGGATGAAATGAAGAACACGACTAATGAGATGAGAACGGAACATTCTCGACAAGCCGTTGGCGTATTGATGTCTGACATCGGTAAGGCTGTCAATATGAGATACTATTATAGAGGTAGTGACTCAAACTTACAATATGCCTGCAATGCACTTCGCGACAAGTTCGACTATACCGTGCGTTATCTTGACAAAAACTTCCTTCCTGCCAATGAGTTCCTCAATGAGGTGATGCAAGAAATTTCAGACGGATACCCTGTCTTAGTAGTAGGTGGACCTCATGCCTTTGTTTATGATGGCTATGATGAGCAGGGGCTCATTCACACCAACTGGGGCTGGGGAGGCGAAAACGACGGATACTTCGACATCAACATAGTAACTCTTAATGTTTCAGGCTTTGCCCTCAATAGTGGAACATTCTGGGACGACATCTCAGTTGTCTTTGCCCATCCTAACGACGGTAAGGCAGTACCTTTTAAGGATATCGAGCGCGGATTAGATGCAAGAACCACCACATCGCTTACTATTGACAAGACAGAAGCAAACCGTTCTGAAAGTTTCAGTGCAAAGATTGAGAAGTTAGGTTCGTATAGTTCGGTGAAAGGTGAACTTGGTGTATTCACTGGGAAGGTTGCACTTGCCCTTTATAATGACAAGAACGAACAAGTAAAAATCTTCAACTCAACTGCAAGCGACCAGACTTGGGCATCTATCTTTACTTCCATGTCCTTTGATGTTGCTGATATTAACTTTAAGGGTATTGCTGACGGAAACTACCGTTTAGTACCAGTATTCTCTGAGATGCTCGATACCAAGACGAAGGAACACGGTGACTGGAAGCCAATCAATCACGCCAATGAGATAGAAGTAAAACTCACTCCAAATGCAGTACAATTCAATACAAACAACCCAAAGGATGTAGTTATTATTGAGAAGGCACCAAGCCTACTTGCACCTTACTATGAAGGTTCTGGATTTAAGGGTGCATACAGCTTTACGATGTACAACCCTGGACGCGAAGAGGTGCGTGGTGAACTTGTGATGACACTTAAAAATCAAGAAACAAAGCAAGAATATAATGGTTATCTACTTACTCCAAACGTTGTTGCACAACGCCTTGGGCGAACTACCTTTGTCATTAATATGCTTCCACTATATTACAACAAACCAACTTTAGGTAATCTTCCAAGAGGTAAATATGACGTCAAACTATCTATAAAGGTCAATCGAAAAGGAACAGAAACCATTGTTCCTATTGATATGAAAGAGCCATTTGAAATTGAGGTTCTACCTTATGTCAATAATGGAAATATTGAATTAACTTTCCTCGACTACTATGTTGATGGTGAATACGCTAATTACAGTACCTTCCAACTTAAAAAGATTAAGAATATCAGCCTACAAGTACATTCTAAAGTATCTGGCTATCAGATAAGAAATGGTTATCGTGGACCTATCCATTATCGCCTACTCGATTTGACAAGTAATAAGTGGATTGAATTAGGAACAGTCCGTAATGTTTATCTCCCTTGTGATGCAGACAACAATGCAGCCCAAACACGTATCACATTCTCTGCTTCACTGTTAGAGCCTAACCATTCATACGAAATACATTTAGAGCTTGAGCGAAACAGACAACGACAAGATACATGGAACCCACTTGTACTACGTAACGTCTTCAACACCATCAGTGAATCAAACACTCCTACTGCAATTAATTCGATTAATTACAACAAAAATACCGCAAAGAATATCTTTACACTGCAAGGTGTTCGCCTGTCAAAGACTTGGGAAGAACTCCCTGCTGGCATCTATATCATTGATGGTAAGAAAGTGATTAAGAAATAAGAGTTGACTATCCGTATAACGGATACGAATAATATTGAGTTTTCAAACTCCAACAAAAAAGATTAAAAGCCAAGTCGGTCATTGTGTATTATCTCTTAATATGCGATGACCGATTTTCTGTTAAAGCAAATTATACCGTAATTACCAACCTCTTTGTAAATATTTTTCACCACTTCGATTTTTATTAAGGCTTAATTGGATTCGAATTAACGCACTTTTGGCTTCTAAAAGGTGCCCTTTTGAAGTCTTATTAACGCCCTTTCGCAAGCCAACAAAGCACCTTTTACAAAGTACTCTTGTAACTTCCTCAACACAAAAGAGTTACAAAGGTGCATAAAAAGACCGTTTTTCACACTACTTCCACTATAATATCAGAAGATAATGTAAAGAAAAATCAAGGCTTCTAAAATCTTTTAGAAAACCCTCTTACACGGACATTCTAATACTTAGAATATTGAGATAATATAGAAAAGGAAACAAAACTATCTCTTAAGAACAAATAGAATAGTAGCAGGAGAAAAGAAAAAAGGTAAGAAAGTAAAGTATGGATAAACCAACTTTAACTTTCTTACCCTTTATTTTTTTGCGTTCAGAAATCTTACTTACGGAGACCCAAAGCCTTGATGATAGCACGGTAACGCTCAATGTCGCGATCGTAGAGGTAATCGAGCAATGCACGACGCTTACCAACGAGCTGTGTCAATGAACGAGTTGTAACGTAGTCCTTGCGGTTCTTCTTTACGTGCTCGGTCAAGTGCTTGATACGATAAGAGAAAAGAGCAATCTGGCTCTCAGCTGAACCTGTATCAGTTGTGCTCTGTGCCTTACCATACTGTGCGAAGATTTCTGCCTTCTTTGTCTTGTCTAAATACATAATTTTGTTTTGATTAATGTGATTTGCAATTACATCTTTCCGTCGTTAGCCGCCTTAATCACAACGGGTTACGACATCAAATGCATCGGACGTTCCGAAAATGCTGTGCAAAGTTACAACTTTTTATTGGAACCACAAACGTTTTCCATTTTTTATTCGTAATTTTGCAGCATAAATTTAGCGTAAGCTTTTTAAAGTATTTAAATGCAAGATATTCGTAACATCGCAGTTATTGCGCACGTAGACCACGGTAAGACAACCTTGGTTGACAAGATGATGCTCGCTGGAAAACTTTTCCGTGACGGACAAGACAACAGCGGAGAAGTTCTCGACTCTAATGACTTGGAGCGCGAACGAGGGATAACAATTCTGAGTAAGAATGTAAGTATTAATTGGAAAGGAGTAAAAATCAACATCCTCGACACGCCTGGTCACTCTGACTTCGGTGGTGAGGTTGAGCGTGTATTGAACATGGCAGACGGCTGTTTGTTGCTCGTAGACGCTTTTGAAGGTCCTATGCCACAGACACGTTTTGTGCTACAAAAGGCCCTTCAGCTTGGTTTGAAACCAGTTGTTGTTATTAACAAGGTAGACAAGCCAAACTGTCGTCCAGAGGAAGTATATGAGATGGTATTCGATCTCATGTGCGACCTCAACGCTACAGAAGATCAGTTGAACTTCCCAGTTGTCTATGGTTCAGCTAAGAATGGCTGGATGAGTGAGGATTGGAAGAAGCCAACAGATAATATTGAATATCTGCTCGACCTCATTATTGAGGCTATCCCTGCTCCTAAGCAGATTGAAGGAACACCACAGATGCTGATTACATCTTTGGACTATTCAAGCTACACCGGACGTATCGCCGTTGGTCGTGTACACCGTGGAACATTGAAAGATGGACAGAATATTACAATCTGTCACCGCGACGGAACACAGGAACGCACTAAGATTAAAGAGCTTCATACCTTCGAGGGTATGGGACATAAGAAGACAGATGCTGTAGATTCAGGTGATATCTGTGCTGTAATCGGCTTAGAAAAGTTTGAAATTGGCGACACCATAGCTGACTTTGAGAACCCAGAGCCACTGCCACCTATCGCTGTTGACGAACCAACAATGAGTATGCTCTTCACCATCAACGACTCTCCTTTCTTTGGTAAGGAAGGTAAGTTCTGTACCTCTCGCCACATCAGCGAACGACTGAACAAGGAACTTGAGAAGAACCTTGCACTGCGTGTACGCCCAATGGAGGATTCAATGGACAAGTGGATTGTTAGTGGTCGTGGTGTACTTCACCTCTCCGTCCTCATTGAGACAATGCGTCGCGAGGGTTATGAGTTGCAAGTTGGTCAGCCACAGGTTATCTATAAGGAGATTGACGGGCAGAAGTGTGAGCCTATCGAGGAACTGACAATCAATGTTCCAACTGACTTTTCAAGTAAGATGATTGATATGGTGACTCGTCGTAAGGGTGATCTTCTCGGTATGGATGCTGAGGGTGAGCGTGTGAACATCACCTTTGAAATACCATCACGTGGTATCATTGGTCTGCGTACCAACGTCTTAACAGCCAGCCAGGGTGAAGCTATCATGGCACACCGTTTCAAAGATTATCAACCATTCAAGGGCGAAATCGTACGTCGTACAAATGGTTCAATGATTGCATTGGAAGCTGGTACTGCCTACGCATACGCTATCGATAAGTTGCAAGATCGTGGTAAGTTCTTCATTGATTCTGGCGAGGAAGTTTATGGCGGACAAGTTGTTGGTGAGCATGTTCACGACAACGACCTTGTCATCAACGTTACTAAAGCAAAGCAGTTGACCAACGTTCGCGCCTCTGGCTCTGACGAAAAGGCACGCGTTATCCCTAAGACTGAGATGAGTCTTGAGGAATGTCTCGAGTACATCAAGGGCAACGAATATGTTGAGGTAACGCCAAAGAGTATTCGTATGCGTAAGATTACACTCGATCATAACGATCGTAAGCGTGAAAGCAAAGAATAAAAATCTTACTAATAATAAATTAGAAAGGCGGCAGTCCATAACGGATAGCCGTCTTTTTTTCTACACTATTTTTGTTTTTTAGTTACTGTCACTTTTAACTTTTCTCGTAACAATCTTGTAATTAATTGATTATAACATCAGTATTATGACAGCAGTGACAGCAACATTTAAATTAGCTATATCTCTACTTTGAATTTCACATTAATTATTTTCTTATTAGACTTGCTTCTTGTGAGTTAGTAAATGTATATTCCAAACTCTTCAGCTCTATTGTTTTCTTTATTTATTTTAAAAATATTCGTTATTTAACTTGTGTTATTAATATTTTATTTATATTTTTGTACCAGTTCTCTGATTGAGACTCGTGTTTAACGATATCAGTGACAAGAGAATTATTTTATGATAAGGCGTTTACTTGACGCTTTGTTCTTGACGTTTCGAAACTTCGCAACTTTCAATCTCTGTCAAGAATGAGGCAACAGTAGATGTCCATGGGTGTGTATATAACCACCGTCTCTCTTATTTTTTAAGTTGAGTCATGGTGTCGTACATATCGGCGTGGGCTTCTGCGTTGCTCGTTCAATAGAGATGGGCAATGCGAAGGTCTCGGAACGTGGGACGAGTAACAGGTACAGACTCCCACGCTTTCCATATTATATAAACACTGAATCTGGGGAAGTCTATAGGTATTAAACTTAAAGCCTATGGGAAAAAATCAATTAACAATTTATGGGGCACATAACGAAGCGTATAGAACGAGGTGGGCGTGAAAGATGATTATTACTTTATGTTTCAACGAGTTACGTGATTGGAGAGATTAAAGGGTTGTAAAACGAAACGTTTACATTGGTTTAATTTTGGTTTACATAGAAGGGTTGTTGAGGCTTATAAGACGTACAAAAGGTTTACATAGGGTTACAGAATGTTTACATAGAACTGTAGAAGGTTGAAGAGGGCTGTTTATCGGTCCTCTTTTCTTGTATCAATATCACGGAAAAGCCTGTATTTAAGCGGTATGCGCTGATTTAGGAACGATGATGAGGTGACAATACTAAAACTGAATTAAAAAGGCTTAGAACGCAATTAAAACGGCATTAAAATTGAGGTAACGTCGCAAATTTATTACCTCTATTTTGGTGTGTAAAAACGTCGATTTTAAGGGGGTGCATGTTCTGGTGGTTGTTCAAAGTGGATGTTCATTTGTGTGAAAGTGGATGTTCAAAACTCTTGCCAACACCCCCCAGTAAAATGGTTGCCAAAGAACAAAAAAAGGAGTAAAGTGTAAGAAACTGACACTTTACAAGCAAGTTTGAACGTGTATTTTTATTCCTAACACCTTATATATAAGGGGTTTTTACCATAAATAAGGGATATTTAGGGGGAGGGATACCCTAATATGGTCAATCGTTAGGCAACATAGATGATATCGGAATATACCGATATGCTCCTTCGTCTTTTGCTTTTATACCAATACATTTTGTTACCAATTTGTCAAAAAAGATATAAGCAGTATCTGTTATAAGTTGACCTTGATCTTTTCTTTTAATGATAACGGCTTTCATAACCATAGTTGTGTCAAACTTAAAATGAGAGTGTGCTACTATTAAGGAATCCTCAAGGTGTCGCATTAAAGAAATCTTTTCATTGACTTCTTGTAGTTCTGTCTTTGTATTTGCAACACCAACCCATGTTTTTAAGAATTGCAGTTTCTCATTTATTTCCTCCCTAAGTTGGTCGATTGATTGTTGCATTTTTACACCTTTTAATGTCTCATCAAAGGTTAGCCTTGCAGGTGTGAGAGAATCAATTTTTATTATTTCAACATCTTCACCAGCTTCTTGCATAGCCTTGAAGCCTTTTTCCACAAGGTTATTAGCAATTTCATTTTTGGTCTTTTGGCAAGAAAATAATCCCATAATGAGGAAGAAAATAAAAACATATTTTTTCATGATCAAAAGAATTTGCTGATACTACCAATAACTTCAAATACATTTACGATACGGTTTACTTCAAACTCTTGCTCGTCGAAATTGGGATTTATTGGTACATATCGAAGAAATTTTTTAGAAGACCCACGGCGAATAATCTTAATTGTACGGATTGTATCAAGCACTACTGCATACATCTCACCATATTGAATATCGTCAATTGTGCATGGACGCAGAGCTATTATATCTCCATGGCTAATTTGTGGTTCCATAGAATGTCCTGTAACATTACACCAGAGATGTGCTCTATCGAAGCCTGGTACAATGATGTTGTGTTTAGGTAATGATACTTGCGAATTGTATATTTCGCTGAACCCTCCAAGAAAATCGACATCATAATAAGGCTGTCCTACTTCTGAGTTATAACTGACTATAGGGGAAGAAAACTTGTCTGTATTCTCTCCTTTTAGCATATTACCTTTACCTGTGAGAAGCCATTCTGGCGATATCTTTTCGCATTTTGCAAAAAGAAGATCATAATCAAAGCTATCTCTTGCAAGCCACGTACTAATGGTTGACGGTGCTACACCTATAAGTTTGGCAAAGCGAGAAGGCTTTCCCTCGCTATAATGGTCTATTAATGCCTGCAATCTAACTTTTTTGTTCATAATTTTGCGTTTTGCGAAAAATAATCCCTTAAATATTTTGCATTTTGCAAAGTATATTATATCTTTGTAGCGTGTTCTATTGAGAACCGCCCCCAAAGATACGAAAAAGGGTCGAGAATAACGAGAATTATCGAGTAAAGATTATAAAAGCGAAAAAAGTTATACACAAAGGCGGCTACGTCCGAATGGTAGCGGACACGAATTAAAAGCGTCGGAGCAATGGGGTTCGATTCCTCACCGCCTACGAATGATTAATAATTAAAAAAGTGAGATAATGGAAAAGACAAATGAAACAAGCAAGATGGTTAAGCGGTATATCCACATAAAGAAGGAAGACCGTGATTTTCTTATGGAAGCTTTCGGTATTACCAGAAGGTGTGTTTTTAATGCAATCAATTTTGATTCAAAGCGTGGAAACACCGAACTTGCTGAATGTATCCGTAAAGTCGCAATAGATCGTGGTGGTATTATTATGGTTGAAGCACCAGAGGGTGAGGTCTTCCACGATTCTGATAACTATATACGTGAGTATCTTCCTGGTGGTGTTATGATTGAATTATCAAAGAGCGATGGTAGTGGCGTTGTTTTTAAGAAAGGTATGCAAATGAAGTCATACAAGAATATTCTACTCACTGATATTCCACAGATTCAAGCATACGCAGCAGCACTAAAGTAAAGGAGGATAGTGATGGAGTACTACGAAGGCAATCTTTGCATATCTTACCAAGAACTTGTAGGCAGCGGCATTATGAGTGCAGCCAATTACAAGCAAATGGTGGCACGCGACAATATGCACGTGGCAAGACGAGGTGGCGGAGCGAGTGGCAGTTGTGCTCTTGTTGTTATCGACAGCCTTCCGTCAAGATTTAAAACGAAAGTTAAGGAACTCTTCCCAGAAGGTGCACTTACACATCTGAAGCTTTGGGTTCGCAGCAACTATGAAATAGATCAAAACGCTATTGCTTTTTTCCATAGCCGTGAACAGTCTGGATATGACTTATCACCAGAGAAGATAAACGAATATGTTACGAATGCGAGTGTATTGAACTGCTGCATCAAGTTATATAATCGTGCTGCTACAGCGCAAAAGTTGATGGGTGGTAAGTATAATTGGGATAATATGGCGCAGACTATTAAGACTCTTAAGGATGAGCTCGGACATACACTCCCAACAAGTGCATTACGATTCCGCAAGAAGGTGAACGAGTACAAGCGTGATGGTTATAGCTGTCTTATAAGTGGAAAGTTTGGTAACCAAAGTGCGAGAAAAGTGGATGTTAAGACCATACAGCTTGTTCGAAGTTTAGCAGTTTTACCAAACAAACCTTTTAACAGCAATATTCACGAGATGTATATTAGCTTTATCTGTGGTGAACTTGACGTCTTTGACCCTAAAACAGGCGAGCTCTTCAATCCAGATGACTTTACAGACAAGAATGGCGAACCAAAGAGTTTGAGTGAAAGCACAATCAATAATATTTTGAATGATCCTGCTTCACGTGTGCTAATAGAAGAGTCATTATCAAGCTGGAGTACCTTTATGCACGAACAAATGCCTCACATGCATCGTCATTCTGGTCGATTCTCATTGAGTCAAGTAACAATGGATGACGTGGATTTGACACGCAAATTAAAGGACACAAAGCAGAGAGTGCACGCTTATTATGCGTATGACGTAGTTAGTCAGTGTGTGATTGGTGCAAGCTATGCGAGAAAGAAAGACGAAGGTCTTGTTGTTGACTGTTTCCGAGATATGTTCCGCTTAATAGCTCGTCAAGGTTGGGGAATCCCTGCAGGAATAGAGGTAGAAAACCACTTGATGAGTCAATATAAAGAGGGCTTCCTCAAAGCGGAGACAGTATTTCAGTTTGTACGTTTCTGTGCTCCTTTGAACTCACAGGAGAAGTATGCCGAGCCTCTAAATGGTGCCAAGAAACGCAGCGTGATACACAAGAACCACGAAGGTATCGGTCGATTCTATGGAAAAGGGAAGTGGCGTCAAGAGTACAAGAAGATCAGTGATGAGACCAACGAACTCTATGAGGATAAGGAATATTTCACCTTTGAGCAGCTCGTTGCCGACGACCGCAGAGATAATGAAGAGTGGAACAACGCACCGCATCCGAATCAGAAGATGTATCCTGGTATGACACGCTGGCAAGTTCTTGAAGCTAATATCAATCCGAATCTGCTTCCTTACGATGCAAAGATGCTTGCTTATCATATTGGTGAGAGAGTTGAAACAAGCATACGAAGGAACTCAACGGTAAGAGTGGCACACGAAGATTGGTGGTTGAGCTGTACAAGTATTCTGGAGCGTCTTGCACCGAATAACTATAAGGTAACAGCCTGTTATCTTCCAAATGAAGAGGGCGAGCCACAAGAGGTGTTCATCTATCAAGGAGGAAAGTATATCGATACTGTAGAAAAGGTAAAGACTTTCAGCAGAGTTATGGCAGAACAGACTGATGAAGACAGAGTAGCATTCGTTGAACAACAGAAGAAGATAGCTAAGTTTACTGCTTACATCAAGGCGAATTCTATCGATAGAGTTGGAATATTAAAACCTACCCCACAAGAGCAGCTGGAAGAAACGCAAGAGATAGTTTGTACAGCTCCTAAGGAGGAAATACCGCAGATGACTTTGATAAGTGCAGCAGACAGAGTGGTTGAAGATATATAAATAAGATTAAAATGCCATTAGAATATGATTACAACAGGCAACAAAAAGCGGATTTTGGATGCTATAGTAGCCAACCGCAAGAATTATCCAAGTGATGCAAAGCACGCATCTGTATTAGGAATCTCTCCAAGCGTTTACAACGGCTTGAAGAAAGGACAAATTGAAAAAGCTTTAAGTGATGCAAATTGGGTGAGCATAGCTCGTCGCTTGGATGTTAGTCTTCGTGAGAGAATTGAGTGGAAAGGTGCACAGACGGAAACCTTCAAGTATATCAGTCTTCAGATGGAGGCTTGTCAAGAGCGCAGTCTGAGCGTAATATTGTGTGACCTTCCTAATATCGGCAAGACCTACACAGCAAGATGGTATGTCAACGAGCACCGCAATGCTATTTACGTAGATTGTTCTCAAGTAAAGACAAAACGTGCGCTGGTAAAGAAGATAGCACAAGAGTTTGGTGTCGGTATCAGTGGTAAATATCAAGAAACATACGAGGACCTTGTTTATTACCTACGCTCAATGGAACGTCCACTAATAGTACTTGACGAAGCTGGCGACTTGCAATATGATGCCTTTCTTGAATTGAAAGCCTTATGGAACGCAACGGAGATGTGCTGTGGTTGGTATATGATGGGTGCAGATGGCTTACGTTCCAAGATAAACAGAATGTTAGAGCATCAGAAAGTTGGTTATGCAGAGATATTCTCTCGCTATGGTGGAAAGTACAGCCGTGTTACTCCAGATCATGAAGAAGATCGTCGGCAGTTCCTACTTGAGCAGGCTCGTGCAGTAGCAAGTGTAAACGCTCCAAGTGGTACAGACATCGGCCAGATAGTTCGTAAGAGCGGAGGCGGTTTGCGACGAGTATATACAGAGATTGAGAAATTGAAGAAAGGTTCATAATGGTTAAGCGTGCATATAGTCCCAAAGAGATAGCTAAGAAGACCTACAAGACACTGCCCTGGAGTGGTAGATGGGCAGAAGCTTTTGGCTTGCCAGAGGAAAACTCAACATGGTTTATTAGTGGTGCCAGTGCTGCAGGCAAGAGTTCATTCGTTATGCAGCTGGCTCACGAGTTGACCCACTACGGACAAGTGCTATATATGAGTTATGAGGAAGGTGTCAGTCAGAGCTTCCAAGAACGTATCAAGCGTTTTAATATGGACAAGCGACAAGGCTGGTTTAGAGTAGTAACGACTGACACCGTAGAAGATCTTATAGCACGATTGAAGAAACGGCACAGTGCTAAGTTCATCATTGTAGACAGTTTCCAAGAAAGCGGTTGGGAATGGACTGAGACAAAAGCACTGCTTGAGGCTTTTCCAAGAAAGAGCTTTATCTTCATTAGTCAAGAAGCTAAAGGACAACCATTAGGTAAGCCAGCAATCAGGTTGCGCTACCATGCTGGAGTCAAAGTGAGAGTTGTAGGATTTAGAGCTTTTTGTCAAGGTCGATTCAACCCAGATGCTGGTAACAGCTTTGTCGTATGGGAAGAAGGAGTGCTTAGAACTTCCAACAAAATGTACTCAGATAAACAAATTGAGACAGAAGTAAATAATAATACACAAGAACAATGAGTAAGGAGAGACGAATTATTGAGATTACACCAGGGAAACTTAGCCCAGGTGGTCGAATGACAGAAGTCATAGAAAGCAAAGGCTTCAAATGTCCGTACTGTCAAGGTAATGGCTATCACTGGCAAGAGGACGAGTATCAAGAACCATACAAAAAAGATTGCCTAATCTGCCAAGGTAGTGGTAAACTTGATGCAGTGATTAATGTTGAGTGGAAGGCTTCAAAAGAGTAGTTATGGAAATGTTAAGATATAAGTCTGTATGTCCGAATGATAAACCAATGTGGTTATTAAAGCTACAGATGGCAATCAGTAATACTTACTCTCTGCGAGGAATAGAAGATACTGAAGACGAGTGGAAACAGTTGAAAGACTTTGTAGACTGGTTTATATCTAAGTTGTATGTTCGCAAAGACATAGCAGTGAAAAGCGATATAAGTACCTACCTTATGAGAGAAGATGGTCAGACCCAACTGCTTATCAAGCGAAACGGAAAATTAATTCAAACATATTACATTCAAAACTAAAAGATTATGGCAACATTTTTAGATAAACTCAAGAAGAGATTGCAAACATGGCATGAGGAACGTGCCGACAGAATGGAGAACAAACGACAAGCACTGCTTGCAGTATACGATCTGAACGAGACCCTTCCAGAGGTGGTATCTCACGCAAGGCAAAATTACAAAGATTGGAAGGAGGAAAAGCTATGGGAAAAGTAAATATTGGACCACGATATTATCGTGTTACTGTCATAATTAGACCAGAAGGATTTAATAATATATTATTGGATGGACTTTTTGTTTATGAAAAAGAAGCATATACTCTTTCGGAAATCAAAAAGAAGTGTTGGGAGTTTCTCAAACCTCAGATAAACTTCGAAAAATACAATATTAATCCAGATCAGGTAAAAAAGGATATTAAACTCATGTCTATACCAGTTGATTTCTTACTCAATGCGGATCAGAAATAGAAATTATGAAAAAAGGATTTAATTACACACGTTTTTACACCCTGCTAAAGAAGATGCCGGGTGCTGACAAAGAAACACTTGTGTCAAGCTTCACAAATGGACGAACAACAAGCCTGCGTGAGATGAGTGCGAAAGAGTATGAGACGATGTGCGTATCATTGGAGGAACAGATAGGCTGGAAGTCAGAACTGAAGAAGAAACGCAGTTTGTGCCTTAAGCTGATGCAGCAGCTTGGAGTTGACACTTCTGACTGGGCAAGAGTAGATAATTTCTGTCAGCATCCACGACTTGCAGGTAAGCCCTTTAGAAAGATAAGCGTAGAAGAACTACAAGATCTTGCCGTAAAGCTGCGAACAATCAAGCAAAAAGGTGGATTGAAACAATCTACTTCGCAAGAGAAACGAAGAACATCATCTACAATTGTCTATATCCCAATAGGCAATATAGCAGAAAATTAAGTATAACGTAAAAGAATTTAATTATGAGAACAAAAACAGGTGATTGGTACGAAGTCAAGATGCGCTATGACAAAGTGTATGAGGATGGACGTGAAAGGAAAGTGACCGAGAGTTATGTGGTCGAAGCTCTTTCATTCGGAGAGGCAGAGAAAGCTGCTATGGAATTCTTGGGTAGCTATGTGTCTGGGGATATTCAAATAGTAAACATCAATCCCATGAAATTTAAGGAAGTAGTCTTCAATGAAGAAGAGTCATGCGACCGATATTACAAGGCTACACTTCAGTTTATCACCCTTGACGAGAGAACAGAGAAAGAAAAATATACACAGGTTTACTATCTGGTACAGGCATCTTCTTTTGATAACTGTAAGGAGACTATCCGAAGTTTTATGGGTTCAACTATGATGGACTACCAGATAGTTTCAGTATCAGAAACTAAAATTATTGATGTGATAGAGCACAAGTTATAAACCAAAAACAAAAAACAATGGCAACAAGAAAGAAGAAAGTAATTATCACAGGCGTGAGTAGAGAAGCTGCAGACGAGGCTTTTGCAAATTATGCTAAGTCCGATGCACAAGTTCAGAAGATTAATGCAGAGATAGAACTGCAATGCGCTAAGATTCGTGAGAAGTATGCTGATAAGTTAGCATCGCTTACAGAGGAGAAAGAAAAAGCATTTGATACACTGCAGGCATTTGCCACCGAGAACCAGGCAGAGTTGTTCACTAAGAAGAAGAGCCTTGATATGCCGCATGGTGTGATAGGCTTCAGAACAGGAATACCCAAGCTGAAGACACTGAAAGGCTTTACTTGGGCAAGTGCTTTGCTGTTAGTTAAACGCTTCTTACCTGACTACATCCGCCAGACTGAGGAAATCGCCAAAGATAAACTACTGGCCGACCGTGATGGTAAGATAGCGATGGAAGTATCCGATTCTCCTTCACTTGAAGAAGTTCCTATTCGTCAGGCTATGACGGAATGTGGCATACAGGTTGTACAAGATGAGACCTTTTATGTTGAACCTAAGAAAGAAGAGACAGGCGTATGAGAAAAAATGTAGTTAAGCCACCTAAGATAGCTTTGTGCCGTGAATGTAACGGCACAGGCTTTCGAAAAAACAGTGTAGGTGGAAGCTCGACACAAATTCAGTGTCCCCAGTGTGAAGGAAGTGGAAGAGTCTTGGTAAAATGCAAGATGAACCTTGACATCCGTCCCTACAAAAAGAATTAATAACCTTTAAATCCCAGTATCAGGTGGACAGACGAAAAGGAAAGAGTTATGCAAAACGCGTTGCTGATATCAATCATATTTATGATACTTATGTGAAGACTGGACTTTCAAACCGAGAGATATGGAGGCGTTACATTTACCCTAAGTTCGGCATCAGCGAACGCACCTTTTACAATCTGCTGAAAGCATCAAGTAGCCCTACAATAAAGGGTTGCTTGGAGCTTTCAGCAGAAGGCTTTTTGTTCCCAGAGCTGTTAATAGAAGATGAAATCAGAAATCCAACATATTTTAGGAAGAATCCTTAATGATATTCGTGTCGAGCTTACGGACGAGTTTGATCAGAACTTCGAGCGACAGTCTTTCTTTGGTGAGGCATGGCAGCGCAGAAAAGGTCCTCTTCGTCCTAAAGGTCGTATACTGGTAGATACAGGTCAGCTTCGTAGAAGTATACAGAGTCGTACAACGGAAAATAGTATTACATTCTTTACTACAGAACCTTATGCAGCTATTCATAATGAAGGTGGCGAGATTGTGGTAACTACAAAAATGAAACGGTATTTCTGGCATAAATACAAGGAAGCAACTGGTTCTTTTGGGAGGAAGAAAGATGGCAGCCGTAGGAATGACAAGCGTACAGTACAGCTTTCAGAAGAAGCCGAGTTTTGGAAATTTATGGCGTTGAAGAAAGCAGGAACGACTATCAAAATACCTCGTAGACGGTTCTTAGGCACAAGTCCAGAGGTAGAGAGAACCGTAAGAGAGATAATAGAGGAAAATATTACTGAGTACATTAATTTTGACTTAGACATAACAGAACGATGAGAAAAGAATTATACACAATGCTCTGTGAGAAGCTGAAGACAGTAAGCAATGGAGCGATAAAGCACATAGATTTGTGGAACCACAATGTAGAGTTTATAGAACTTGAAGAGCCATTTGAACGCCCAGCAGTGTTCGTTGAATTTGCCCCCATTCAATGGAACGCCATTCAGAATGGTGTTGAGTATAGAGCCGAGCCGATTGTTAATCTACATGTGGTCACAGACTGGGTAGGTAGCGCAGCTGCTGATAGCGAGTTTAGAGAAAAAAGCCTTGAGGTGTTTGACCTGCTTGAAGAGATACATCAGGCACTGACCTGCATAGAGGGAGTAACGTTTAAGGAGTTTGATTTAGTTCAGAGTCAAACTAATCACAACCATGAGGATATTCTTGAGAATATAGAAAGTTACCAGTGTGTGGCAATAAAGAGGCTTTGAGCAAGAAAATAAGGCTAAACAAGAAAATAATCCGTTACTTTTATTGTGAGTAACGGATTATTTTGTATATTTGCAGTGCGTAGAGATACGTAGGGACAGGGTTGAAAGACCGTGTACCGCCTCAAGGTCGCTTTTCAGCGGCCTTATTTTTTATATTTTCAGTTCCTTTAATACCATTTCATCTGCTATATAGAAGAAGATTCTACCTGTACACTTTCGTCGTGCTTCTGTCAGTGCCTCATAGAACTTTGCACTGTGAGAAGGTATCTCAAAGACAACCGCCTCTCCTCCTTGTTTTGTAAGTGCTTTCTTTGCATACTTCACGATATTACCAGCTCCGCCTGTTACACATTTTAGGTCAGCCTTTATATTATCAAACTTGATATCGTAGGTCTGTCCAACTGGTCTGTCTACACCTTGCAGGTATTCTATATCATGTCCATTATCAGCAAGAACCTTACACATTCTCATTTCCTTATCAAACTTCTGTCTTTCAGCATTGCTGGCAGCAGCTTCTGCAATGCGTTCTAATTGTGTTACTACAAGCCCTGCATTCTTTGGTGCAACATAGGTTCTTTCCCATGTTTTCTCATCATATTTCAGAATGCGCTTAGCAGCTCCAATATTTTCGTTTTTTTGAGCTCTTATCAGTTTACATGCAGCGCAGAGTTCATTGTCAGGAATAAAGACAAGTTTCTGCTTGCCTTTAGCTATGTCACAGTCTTTGCACCGCTTGATAGTGTAAGGGTTATAATCGGGTACTGTCTTCTGCTCCTGTCCTGCATTGAAACGGAATATACCCTTAGTGTCCTTTCCTGTAGCTTCTTCCCCAAGAGCCATCGCCTCCTTGTGTGGTGTAGTAGGATACTTTGTCTTTCTCACCTGCACCACCGTACAACGGCAGTTCCAACCATTTGGAGGGTAATATTCTTCCCAAAATGGGTCAGTAATAGGAAGTGTTACACGATTAAGTGCTGCATGTTCTGGGCGTACCTTGTCATCACCAGCTGTTCGGTACTGCAAATTATATCGGTCACCATCTTGCATGAATCCCTCCCATTTCGCAGCCATTTGAGCCGAAGCTTGTACAAAGTTGTATTCTGCTTTGAGATAATTCTCATTGTAGGTACTATCGACACTTCGAACATCGTTTAAAAATTGTTCGAACGGCTTTCTATTTCCATTTTCATCGAGTAGTGATGGGAAAGCTTCGTTTAGCTCGTGAAAGGTCTTCATACCAGAGAAGATATAATTTGAGCGTTCAAGCCTTCTACGCATTCCTTCAGACATTTTTACCTGCTTAAATGAGGAATCCAAGACTGATGCGTGTGCATTAATGAACTCCTGGATCTTTGGCTTTTCAAGAATTTCAATCCGAAACTGTGACCCCTCTACTTTATAGAGTGTCTCCATCATGCTACTGAAAAGAGCAGAGAGTTCTTTCCTTATATCTTCCTCACGACTGAAAGTTGCTTGTAAATTCTCTTTTCCAAGCAATTGTGCATAACGCTCATGCAGCCCCTCATAATCAGAGGGGCTTAGTCGAAAAAAGGTTGCTTTGCGTTGTGTTGCTTCTTTTTCTCTCCCTTGGGTGTATTATCATCCTCTGGGTTTTCATTGCCTCTCAGTGGCTCATTAGGGTCTAATATAGGCATTTGTCTACGTTCACCCACAGGGATATTATACTTTTCCTCAAAATAAGAAGGTGCTACCTCGTAATTGTTCAATACAAGTTGTTCATAAGCAATTTGCTGCTCTGGAGTATAGTCGACGCTGTAGTCCCAGTCGAAACGAATACCCTTAAGCGGGAAGCCATGTTGTACCATACGCGGAATAAGTTGATTATTCACCACATCACGTAAGGTATCACAATCTGCTTCTACGAGGTTCTGGAAAACCTCAAGATGTGTTTCTGACTGTGAGAGTGAAGAACCATCCTCTATTGTCATCGTTTGCCCAATAATCAGCTTAGATAGTTCAGAGTTTGCTCTATCTATTCGTCTGTCGTAAACATTAAAGGCATCTCCTTTGCTTGATTCTACAACCTCAATCTCGGTACCCTGATGGAAGATAGCCCAACCTTCCGTTCCCATGTCTGCCATCATCTTCTCCATCTTAGACAGCTCTTTATCGTCACGTGTTGTGGTACGAGCTATTCTCATAGGCATTCCGAATATCTCGGCAAAGGTGTCCCAAAAGGCTAAAGCATTCTTCTTAGGTATAGTTTGAGTGGCAGCCTTGAGATATAATCCAAGATTATCAGTCTGTCCGACTTCTATAAGCCAGTCGGTAAATGGTGGCTTATGATAATCGATTCCAGTCTTCCAATCATCACCAATCTGCTTAATGACTTTTCCGTATTCAGGAATAACGTGTTTTCTTGGGATAAGTTTTACACCATTATAATAAAGCATATTATTGGCATCAGTCATCAATTCACCAAGTTCAATGAGTGAATGCCCCCAATAATTAGCATCCAGCGCATATTTCATAAACTGCTTGAACCATGATTTATTGAAATAATCGGCTGCTTGTTCGTCTTCGTCTCCCTTTTCATTCACCAATTTAAACGATCGTGACAAAACAAAACCTTCACGCTGCTGAATACAGCCAGAGAGGTGCAAATCAACCTCTACATCTTTATAAATATCGTAAAGACGCTGCCTATTAGGATTCTCAACATTGATAGCCATCTGCCATGCAGTACGCCAATCTCCGATATCCTTACGAGTAAGTGAATCCGTGGTACGTTGTAGTTCCATGACAGTCTTCCGAAAGCGTTTAGCTTCGTTCTTTGCCAATCGGAGTGTCCCAAAAGGTGTTTGCGCTAATGACTTATTATTTGTCTTCTTATTTTTTGCCATAGTTTTTACCAATTATATCGTTGTTTCTTTTGGCTACCATATTTCATCGGTAGTCCAATTGTTTCTCCATTTTCATCAAGCGCAAGTGGTAAGTCTGGTATGATTTTCCCAGCTTGTACACCTTCAAGCCATTTGACAGCACGTTCATATCGTTCCTTACGGATTTCCATACCCATTTTCTGTGGTGTAGACGCAGCCATGTGATAAATAGCAATATCACAGGTATACATTACTACAAGCCTATTGCGCTCACTGTCTGAAGCTTTGAAAACGGCATCTGTATCGTATTTAGGACGGAGATATCCTGCTATTTCCTCGATTGCTTCCAGTTCAGCATTGGAGCGGTTCTCTGCACTGACTTGAGAAACGACCTTGAGTGCCTGATCTCCAATGACAACCTTATAATCTTCATCAGTTATAAACATAAGCCTACATCGTTATATATAAAGCCTTTTTCTCTATATCTCTCATAGTAATTCCCTTTTTGAAGATACCATGTGAGAGGAACTTCTTAACTTCCTGCTTGGAAAGTACCTCAAACTTTCCTTTAATCACAATTACCATATATTTACGGTGTGTGATATGACGGAATTTGTCTGCTTTCTTTATGGCACGCTTTAGGCGAAAACCAAAAATGATGTCTTTAAATAGTTTGAACATGTTACCATGAGTTTTTTGAAGACGGACGACGTCCGAACCTCGGTGAATAAATCTGTTGTCTTGCATTCTTTTGTAAGATGTAGATAGCTCCCTCGTCAGCATCTGGTGCATCATCATTACCACTCATACCTTTTTCAAAAGCAAGAGTTTGTTCAACACCTGCTATCATATCAGGATCATCTTTTTGTGATGCATCATAATAGACAAAGCCTCTCTCCCATAGTGGACTGATAGCTTCAACACGCTGGAACTTATCTGGTTTTTTACGTGTGTCACCTGTAATTGGTAGCTGATAACCTCGCAGGTTTCCCTCAACTGTAAAATCATCAAGGATAATATCTTGCATAAAAGAAGCCTCCATTGCAAATCGTATTGCTATTCCTACATCCAAACTCCATTCATAGAGGTCATAGCACCAGCGTACAAGTTCAGCTACCGAAGCTTTTCGGACGAAAGCTTTTAGATGCCAAAGAGAAGTTCCATGTTTTCCCCATAGCTTAGCAGCTTTTGTATCATTAGATTTCTTGCTCTTCCATGAAGGGTCAATATAAAGTACGAATTCAGAGAATTCTTTCCATTTTGGACGCTTGGCATAACGTATCCATTCTTGACGAAAGACAGTTCCTTCCACAATAGGGTTATGCATCATCTCCTTGTTCCAACCTCTATATCCAACAAATTCAGCATATTCACGTGCCTCCTCTTTGGTCCACTTTTCTTGCCAAACAGGATTCCCCTCATTATCGACAGCGTATATCGTTGACACATGAACACCCTTTGTCTTACAGATGTTGGCAAGTACAGATGTTTTGGAAATGAGGTTACCAACCATAATAAAACGTCCACGTCCCACATCAAGCGTACCGAAGAGAGCCTCCTTTACCCAGTCTGTGAGTTCACGCACACGTCGTTCATTACGGCAAAGCTCCTCATCATCAAGGTCGTCAATAACTATGTAGTCAGGACGTGATTCGCGCTTTCTGAGACCACGTGGGGATTGTCCTCGTCCACAAGCAAGAAAATATACACCATCCTTAGTGTTAAATTCACCCTCAGTCCAGCTGCCTATAGACATCTGTTTACCAAAGTCAGCAATAATACGCTTGTTATATTGAAGCTCTGCCTGAATATCTCCGAGAAGACGAATAGCACTCTCCTCGGACTTACCAACTATCACCATGAAATTAATGAGCCGTTTTGGCTGAAACATTAACCAAAGCGGTGTAAAGATATCCATGTGTGTTGACTTTGCATGACTACGTGGCCATTTAAAGACAGCCTTAAGGTTTGATGTGTTCTTTACCTTGAGCGCAGCTGCGTTATGAAAAGGTGCATTATGTATGGTACGAATGACTTCTCCTGTGGCTTTATCTCGCAATTGGAGGAAATGCGGAAAGTAATACTCACAAAAGGCGGCATAATCTTTCTGTAAGCGTTTAATACGTTGCTCTTTTTGAAGAGTTGTTTCGCGTACAAGGCTTTTTGTGTCGGTGATAGCTTGTATCTGTCGACAGTGCTCTTGCCATTCCTGTTGTATTTGTTTTAATTCCGCAATTGTAGCCATAGTCTATTTATAAAGAAGAAGGGTTCTGCATTCGCTCCATAAGGAACTTGTTCTGATACTTATTGATAGCCTTAACAAGTTCTGGGGTAATATCTGGGTCGAAAGAAGCCTGGTCTTGAATCCATCTATTGAAAGCCATAAAGACTTCAATAGCATCAATGACATTCGCCTTCTTATCAAGTTTCTCTATTGTTGCTGATAATTTAGAAAGCTTATCTGCTAACGAACCAATAACTGTAGGGTCATCAGATTTGTTGACATTCTCAATTAGACCATCAATAGTTAGAAGAAGCTTGTTCACGAGTTCAGGGCGTGATATGTTTTTTGCTGCACGAGCTTCTTTCCACCCTTCGGTGGTACACCATTTAGAGACGGTGACACGTGACACGCCTAATTGGTCGGCTATCTCCGTCTGTTCCATTCCAGAAAGGTATAATGATCTTCCGATGGATTTTTTCTTTTCTACTTCTGCTTTTGTCATAAAATCGTTTTGCTGGATTGTGTTAAATCTACTGCAAAGTTGCTCCTTTTTATATAGGTTAAAAGAAAGTGTGCAACGCTTGCACAGATGTGTGCAAGCATTACGTACTTCCTTTGTAGATAGCTGTAAATAACGCAACTTTGCAGCAAATATGATAGTTGAGATAAAATCATAAAAATATGAGTAAGGCAAAACGAGTAAGAATTAGCAACGAAAGCCTGAATAGTTACGGATTCAGAGTCTTGACCAGCGGAATGGAAATTGGTCAATATAGTCGAAATCCTGTACTACTCTATATGCACGAGCGTGGTAATGTGATAGGCTATGTTAAAGACCTAAAGGTTGAGGATAACGAGATAACAGGTGAGCTTATGTTTGACGAAGCATCAGAGTTAAGTCAGCGTTGTAAAAAACAATGGGAATTCGGATCTCTCAAGATGGTCAGTGTAGGCATAGATATTTTGGAGATGAGTGAAGATCCTAAGTTTCTCGTAGAAGGTCAGCTTCGTCCAACTGTTACAAAAAGTAAACTCTTCGAGGTATCGTTGGTAGACGTTGGTGCTAACGACGATGCTATTGTTCTTCAGAAAGATGGTCAACGAATAGAATTAGGCAAAGATGGTGGTATGGTGCTACCTCTTCTACATAACAATAATAACAATCAAAAAGAAAAAGAAATGAATCAAGAGAAATTAGCCCTTGAGTTAGGTCTTGCAAAAGATGCTGATGAGGCAGCTATCAGTGCTGCTTTGGCAAAACTGAAGACAGAATGTGCAGAAGCCAAAAAACTGCGTGCAGAATGTGACACTTTGCGTGTCGCACGTATTGAGACTCTTGTGAACGGAGCTGTTGCTGAGAAGAAAATCGGTGAGGACAAGAAACAGCAGTTTTTGGAACTGGGAAAGAAGCTCGGTGCCGAAGCCCTGAAGGCAACCTTTGATGCCATGTCGCCACAGGTGAAGCTGAGTTCCATCGTAGGCAATCAGGGTGGAGCTCCGTCTGGAGGAAATGCCGAATACAAAAAGCTGAGCGAGGTTCCTGCAGAAGAGTTGGAGAAGCTCCGTGAAGAGAGCCCCGCACAGTACAAGAAGCTGTACAAGGCAGAATACGGTATTGAATGCGAGATTTAACATGTATAACAACAAAAATCAGAAAGCAATGACAAGAATGATTGCAATGTTTATGGCGGTTCTCATGAACTGCCTGGTAGGCGGCACCCTTGCCGTCGCTGCCGGTCTGTCTCCCATAACGGGTGCCGTCGGCATGAACGTACTTGCTGCCGTCATCGGACAGGCGGCTCCCGCCGGAAGTCTCCGTGCGGGCGTCTATACCGAGATATGGACTGGTGAGCTGGTGAAATACCTGCGCCGTGGTCTGGAGGCGACTTTCCTTGACGGCATTCCGGACAGTTCGAGTATCGTGAACAACGATGTCATCCACCTTGTAGAGGTCGGCGTGGACCCTGACGTATTGATCAACAACACGACCTATCCTATTCCCCTCCAGGCACTGGATGACAAGGACATCGCCATCAAGCTGGACAAGTTCCAGACGAAGGTAACACCCATTACCGATGACGAACTCTACGCATTGAGCTATGACAAAATGGGACGCGTGAAGGAGAGCCACGGCAATTCAATAAATGACGGGAAGTTTGCCAAGGCCGCCCACGCTTTGTGTGCGCAAGAAGACACTGCCACCACGCCAGTGCTGAAGACTACGGGCAAGCGCGATCCGGTAACGGGACGCCTGAAGATGACGCCGACCGATTTGCTGAACCTGAAACGTGCGCTGGACAAGCTGAAAGTTCCTGCCCAGGGACGTCGCCTCGTGCTTTGCAGCGATCATGCGAACGACCTGCTGGAAGTATCCCAGGTGTTCAAGGAACAGTACAACATCAACCGCAATGACGGCACGGTAGGCAGGCTGTACGGCTTTGACATCTATGAGTTTGCGAACAATCCGCTGTACACCACTGCCGGCAAGAAAAAGGATGTCGGTGCCAGTGCTGCGACCGGTGAATTCCAGTGCTCTTTCGCCTTCTATGTACCTCGTGTCTTCAAGGCTACGGGTTCCACGAAGATGTACTACAGTGAGGCATCGACGGACCCGCAGAACCAGCGTTCACTCATCAACTTCCGCCACTACTTCATCTGCATGCCGAAAAAGACAGATGCTGGTGCAGTGATGATGAGCGGCTACAAGGACCCCAGCCTTCCTGAGGGATAAATCAAACCATAAAACAGATAACAAGCGTATGAAACTGAAAGTAACAAATGCGTTCCGCGACAGGGACGATCATGTAACAGTGTATGACCCGGATACCATTCTGGAGGTGAAAGACAAAGACCGTGCCCAGTCGCTCATAGACCGTGGCCTGTGCAAGGAGTTCAAGGGCAAAACTGCCCCTGCATATATCCTCGGCACAGAGGAAGATGGCAGCCAGCCGGACGAAAGTGAGGGCGGTACGGACGAAAATCCGGATACCGGCGCAGCAGGTCAGGAACAGAACCCTAACTCCAATCCTGAAGGCGATGAGTAAGCCGATAAAGTATCTTGTAATCCACTGCACCGCCACGCCGGAAGACCGTGAGGTAAGCTCCGCGGAGATACGCCACTGGCACACCGACCCGGTAAGCAAGGGAGGGCGTGGCTGGAAGCAGGTGGGTTACACGGATATGGTGCACCTCGACGGAAGCATAGAGCGGCTGGTGGACAACAATGAGGATGCCAATGTTGACCTGTGGGAGGTAACGAACGGTGCTGCGGGCTACAACAGCATCAGCCGGCATATTGTATATGTGGGCGGCTGCGACAAAACGATGAAGCCTAAGGACACCAGGACTGCCAAGCAGAGCGAGGCTCTGAAACGCTATGTCGTGGACTTTCATCGCCGTTTCCCCCAAATACGCATCGTTGGACACCATGAACTGAACCCAGGCAAGGCCTGTCCCTCCTTTGACGTGCAGAAGTGGCTGCTCGAAATAGGAATCAGGCAGTAATGCCCTAATATGACAAAGGTATGGAACTCAGTGAAATTATCAATCTGGTGCTGGGTGGCGGCCTGGTGGCTACGATACCAGCCATCATCACATTGAAATCGACCGTGAGGAAAGCGAAAGCGGAAGCAGAGAAAGCGGAAGTAGAAGCCGAGACAGTCCGGATTGATAACACTGAGAAAGCCACCCGGGTACTTATTGAGAATATTGTAAACCCTTTAAAGGAAGAACTCAATGAAACAAGAAAAGACCTCAACGCGACCAAGCGCGAGATGGCACGCCTCCGCAAGGCCATCGACGATGCTAACAGCTGCCGTTATAGCGATGACTGTCCTGTGCTTCACCGCATGCGCATCGAGCAGAAAAAGCGTGAGCCGGGAGACAGCCACGAGCCAAGAGGCGAACCGCCTCGACGTGGACAGCACGGTGAGCGTCGTAGAAACCTGGCGAACGCCCGTGAAGGTGCCGATGTCGGCTGTGAGCCTGACACTCAGTCTGGACTCCCTACGCCTGCTTCCTCTCGGAGCAGGATACACAGCACGTCAGGGACAGGCGAATCTGAAAGTAAGGAGAAAGGCTCCAAGCACAGCTAAATCTGGACAGAGTGCAACTGAACCTGGACAGATTGTAATTGAGGCCAGTTGTGACAGCCTTGAACTGGTTTGCTCCAGTCTGACAAAGACGGTCAGTACTCTCAAAAAGCGTCTTGCCCGTCAGCAGAAAGTTGGTGAGTTCAAGTATGAGGAGAAAAAAAACAAGTCCCCTTTTAATACTGTTCTAACAGCATTTAAATGGCTTTTAATAGGCTTTGTGACGGGTTTAATTTTATCGAAGATTAAGGCTATTATTTTATTTATAAAAAGGAAAATAAGAATATGAGCAAAAACAAATTCATCTACGGCATCGCAGCCGTTAAGTTCAAGGAAAAAACTGTAGGCTACATTGAAAAAGGTAGCTGGGATTGGGGAGGCTCAAAACCCGAGAGTACCGATGTAGAAGCTGAGCAGGTTCCTGATGCCCCTGTACTCACTCTTCTTCAGAAGAATAGTCAGGTAAGTCCATCGTTCAATCTTATCCAGCTGGATTATGAGAACCTGCAGGCTGTGCTTGGTGGTAAGCTCGTGGAGACTGGTCAAGATCCAAACAAGAAGGTAACAGGCTGGCAGGCTCCATCTACCCTCGTTGAATTACGAGGTCCTTGGGAAATCCAGTTTGTCAGTGGTCAGACCATGAAGATTCCTAATGGTACTATCCTTGCGAGTCTTGGTGGTAAGTTGACACTTACAGAGGTTTCTAAGGTTGAATGTCAGTTGAAGGTTAATAAGCCTGAAAATGGTGGAGCTCCTTATGAAATCAATGATACCGTAAGTGAAGGCTGATGGATGAACAATTGATTAGACGAATCCAAAGAGAGGGAGCGGAAGCCTTGCTTGACAGAGGTGTTTCCCTCCCTCTTCTGGATATAAGAATACCCTTCTTAAAGTCACCATTACGTTTTAGGCTCACGATGAAGCGTCCTACAATGTCAAGACAGCTAAAGATAGCTCATACATATCTTTCAATGAATATGACGTTGGAACAGTTCAGTTCTATGAATTATGATGCACAGATGGCTTTTATAGCACAGCATGGTAAGAAGTTCAGTCGTATTATAGCTTTAACAATAGAACAAAAGTGGTTGCCGACATCCGTAATTGCATGGTTCGTAAGGCACTTTATGCGATGGGACTACCAGAAAGGCGCATTTGAGAAGTTCGTCACCCTTATGGGGACAGAGTCTTTTATACCTATTATCAGATCAGTAGAGATGACCAATCCGATGAAACTGAGACTGAGCCAAAAGGAGGAGGGGAGTTAAAGAGTCATTGGGAAGGCTCTCATAGCCCCTTTGGGTTTGTCTGGCAAATTGCCAGTGCCACAGGATGGAGTGTAAGATATATCTTGTATGGAGTAAACTATCAGACGCTTATAATGATGCTCAGCGATGCTCCACGATATGTGAATAAGAAAGTAAGCGAAAAGAAAGAGCAAACGGAGGAGGAAGAAGCCAATGATATTGTAGGGTTCTTTCAGAGTAACCTCAAAGGATAGTAATAAAAAACAACTATATGAAACCAGTAGAGATTGAATTCCTTATGCGTGATAACCTCACGGCAGGACTTGACAAAAGTAAGATGAGCGTCGAGCAGCTTCTTGGAGCAGCTCGTCGCGCTTCTCTCGTTATCAACGCTAAAATTACTGAACAACGTAAGGTCATTGATGGAGTTAATTCAGACCTCGAAAAGATGCAGCGTAAGTTGCAAACAATGAAACCAGGTTCTGCACAAGAGGAACTACTGGCAGAGATTAGTGCATGCAAAAAGGTTCTTAATGAGGAAATCGGTGCACTACAGCAATTAGAAAAAGAGCACCTACAAGCTAAGCAGGGCGTTGAGCAGCTGGCGCAAGAGTATCAGAAGATCTCTATTTCGGAGGAAACCGCAGCTGCAAGCTGTAAGAGTTTAACCGATAGAATTGTTGAACAAAAAGCAATTATAAAGCAGACGGAGGCTGACGTGAAAGCCCTTCAGAAAGCTTATGATACGTCTGCACCTGGTAAAGCTCAGGCAGAAATATTAGCAGACCTCAACGCAGCAAAGAAAGCCTTACAAGAGGATAAAGGTGTATTGGAGGAACTGACAGAAGCTCAGAATCGTAGTAAAGAAAGTAATCAGCGTCTTTCAAGGCAGTTACGTGAATTACAAAACGACATGGCACGTATGCGTCTTAACGGTCAGCAGAATACCGAAGAATATCAGAAGATGGCAGAGAAAGCAGCACAACTCTCTGATACTCTTGGTGACCTCCGTGCTCAGACCAGCATCTTAGCTAATGACGATGCAAATCTGCAGGGCTTTATTTCTGGGGTTAACGGACTCTCAGGTGCATTTACCACAGCTACAGGTGTAATGTCTCTCTTTGCATCAGAAAATGAAAACCTGCTGAAGATACAAGCACGTGTACAGAGTGTTATGGCTATCACTATGGGTTTACAGCAGGTCTTTAATGCTTTGAATAAGGATAGTGCATTTCGTTTGGTCACAGTTACCAAAGCTAAGGAATTGCTTACAGCTGCTAACTATCGCCTTGCAACTTCATTGGGAATTTCCAATGCAGCTGCGACAGCATTAATGGCAACTCTCACACTTGGATTATCATTAGTTATTACAGGTATAATTGCTGCATGGAATGAGTTGTCTGATGCTCAAGAAGAAGCAGCAAAAAAAGCACAAGAACGTGTTGAGATAGAATCGCAGGGGCGTGCCGAAATGATTAAGACACGTTTTGAGATAGACACCACACGAGAGGCTCTTAAGAATTTTGCAGGCTCCAAGGAGGAGGAGAAGCAAAAATGTGAAGAGATGAATCGTAAGTATGGTGAGGCTTTTGGGTATTATGATACAGTCGCTCAGTGGTATGATGTACTGACTGAAAAAGCAGAGCAGTATATACAAATGCTCTTTTTACAAGCGAAAGTCCAAGCATTAGTTAACAAAGCTGTAGAAACAGATGATAAACTTGCTAAGCATAAAGGAACTAAACCTGGTAATGCAGAGTCTGATATTGCAGGGTATGAGAAGTTCGGACTCGCTATGTATACCAATTATGACCCAAAATTTAACGCTATTAGTGCTATCGAAAAAGCTAATAAACAAGCGTATAACAAGAAAACAAAAGAGTTAGAAGCGGAACGTGATGGTTATCTTAAGCAGGCTGCAGACTTACAAAAAGAAGCTGCTAATATAGGCAAGAGTGCGAGCATAGGTGGGCACGTATCACCATCTGGCACCAAGAAGACCAAAGTCAAGAAGACCAAAGTCAAGAAGCCAAAAGATACCAAGAGGGAAGAAAATCGTATTGCCAATGAACTGCTTGCATTGCAGCAAAAGAATCGGCAAGCAGAGATAGACCTGTTGGAAGAGGGGTCTGAAAAGAAACGTCGTCAGATCAGGGAAAACTACGAAAAGGAACGAGAAGAACTCATTAAGCAAGAAAAGATGTGGCGTGCTGCTCAAAAAGGACAACTAACCAAGCAGCAGGAAGAAGCACTTGCAACTGCTCGTTCGCTTGCTGCTAAGAAGAAAAAGGAAGATGAGGCTGAGATCGCTAAGGAGGAAACTAAAAAGCGTCTTGAGATGCAGCGTGACGAGGTGCAAGCTATGAGCGATTATCTTCGTAAGTATGGTTCTTTTCAGCAGCAGAAGCTTGCTATCGCTCAAGATACAGCACAGAAAATAGCAGAGATAGATGCTTCCGAGGTGAGCGAAACTACTAAGAAATGGCAGAAGGCTCAAATTCTCAAGGAGCAACAGCAAAAAGAAGCAAGTATGTCATTTGAGGAAATCAGCCGTGGTATTGACTGGAATGCACTATTTAGTGGTGTAGGTAGTCTTAGTCAAGAGATGATGCGACCAATGATGGAACAGTTACGTGCTTACATAGAAACAGATGATTATCGGAATGCAGATGCACAGACTCAACAGGCTGTGACCGACCTTATTCAACAACTACGTCAATATATAGGTACGGACCAAAGTGTAACATGGCAGAAGTTGGATGAAGAACTCAAGGCATTTACTAATAGTGTAGCAGTTTATGATCGTGCCGTTAAAGCCGAAGAGGCTGCTGTTAGAACACGTGAAGAGGGTAAAAAGAAACTCTCTACTGGTGCAATTACCTCAGAGGAATATAAAGTTCTCGAAGAAAAAGCTGAAGAGTTAGGAAATGCGACAGTGAAAGCACATGAAAACATGGAAGCTTTTGGTACTGCACTTAACCGTACATCGGAGGAGATTGCTAATTTCACGTCTGGTTTAACTACCACTCTTAATAATGCTAAAGGCTGGAAGGGCGTGGAGGGTTTCAGTGGAGTGCAGCAGTCAGTGGGACAGATAGACCAGTTGAAAGGTACTTTAGACTCTATTCTTCCTCAGATGGGTGAAGGAATGGCAAAGACTATCGGAAGCACAGTGTCAAATACTATGGGCAGTGCGATGTCATCTTTGGGTGGTGGCTTGTCAAAACTACTATCAAGTGGACTTGGAAGTGTCTTAGGAATTGTTGCACAGCTTCCAAAGTTGATCCTGGATCTCATCAACGGAATAAAAAACTTTGTCACAGGTATTCTTAATGCAATTACGGAGATTCTCTCTCTTCGATGGATAGACGGTTTGGTCAATGCTATCTTAGCAGCCATTGGTAATCTTATCAATGCTATATTTGATTTACCTGAAAATCTCTTCAAAGTGATAGAGTCTATTATCGTGAAAGGCATTGGTGGTCTTCTTAATACCATCTTTGGACGTGTATTCAATATACTCTCATTCGGTGCGTTGAGTTCCAAAGGTCCCAGTGAATGGTTTACAAATTCCAATGAGGAAGAAGTTGCAGACAGCATAGATCGACTTACTAAGCGTAACGAACTGTTGGAGCAGGCTATCAAAGACCTCACTGATGAGATGAAAACTTCTCGTGGGGCTACTGCTATTCGCATCTCTGATGATGCAGAGAAACTGCAACGTGAGACGATTGATAACTATCGTGGTATAGCACAGGCACAGGCTTCCTATCATTCTTCCCATCGTAGTTTCAATTACTATTGGGGTGGCTTTAACGAGGAACAAATAGCTCGCCTGAGTACACAGATGGGTAGGCAGTGGAATGGTAACATTTGGAACCTCAGTCCAGAGGAAATGAAGATGCTCCGCTCCAATGTCGATATGTGGAAGACCATTGAAGATACTGGTAAAGGCGGTTATGGTGGTAGGGTGATAGAGAAGCTCAATGACTATATAGAGCAGGCAGGTAAGCTGAAAGATATTACGGATGCTCTTTACGAGAACCTAACCACAACAACAAAGGATAATGTCTTCGATGACTTCCTTAATTCGCTCTATGGGCTCGCTAATGGGTCTGAGAAAGTGTTTGACGAGATTGCCGAGAACTGGCAAGTCATGGTAAACAAGATGGCTGTCAATAACCTTGTTGGTGCTAAGTTTCAAAAAAGACTTGAATCTTGGTATAAGAATCTTGCTGAACTTAACAAATCACGTACTACTGGCGAGTTGACAGATATTGAGTATCGTCAACGCCTTGAAGCATTAAAACGTGAGTATGACGAATACGTAAAAAGTGCACAGAGCGACCTTGAACAACTTAGACAAGAAGGTATCATTAAAGAAACAAAAGAAGGTGGTACCACGCAACAGGGTAAGAGTGGAGCTTTTATGGCAATGAGTCAAGACCAAGCGACAAAACTTGAGGGGTTGTTCGTGAGTGGTCAGATACATTGGGCAAACATTGATGACCATGTTGAAGATGTAGCAGCAAAAATGAATGCTGCACAGGAACATCTCCGAAAGATAGAAGAGAATACTGGTAGTAGTGCAGCCTCTTTGAAGATAATAGGCGATGATATTAAAAGGATAATTCGTGACGGTGTAAAAGTAAAGTAACATGACAAAGATATTAGAAGGACAAGTGCTGGTTAACGGCATCGACATTTGGAAAGAATATGGCGTGTTTCTCACTGAAGAAAAGAAAGGAGGTAGAGAAAACCTTAATGCTATCCTTACTCCAAGCAAAGCAAAGGAGCATGTTGGAGTAGATATTCGTGAGCATAATGGAAAGAAGTATTCTCAAGTACTTAGCCCTGCTAATGTAGAGCGTGATATAACGTTACACTTTGCTCTATATGCTGCTACACGTGAGGTCTGGCTACAGAAATATATGGCTTTTATTCGTTTTCTTAAAGCAGGTGATAAGGGTTGGTTGACTGTCAAGTTTCGAGAGTTAAACCTAAGTGTAAAGGTGTTTTTCCTTGATTGCAGTTCTTATCGCTCTCTTACCTATCTCTGGAAAGAGGGTGTTCAGGCAAGTAGTTTCAAGGTGAAATTCAGAGAACCAAATCCAATTTTATAACACAATTCTAACACTATTTAAATATGCTTCTAACACTGTTTGATAGTAATAAACAAGTTAAAGTTACATTCGAACCATCAGAAAGTAGCACACAGGACAAGGAGATTCAAGGCGATAACCTTTTGAAACTTTCCTTTACCTTGTATGAGTGTATCTCCATAGACGTGAATGATTATCTCGACTATGAGGGCGAACGTTATTGGGCTACTGAAAAATATGTCCCTTCACAAAAGAGCACTATGGAGTGGGAATATAGTTTTCAAATGAAAGGCATAGAGAGCCTTATTACTCGCTTCTTGGTTCTCAATAATACCGATGGTGAGAATGAAGCAGTATTCTCTCTGACGGCTCGTCCAATTGATCACATGCGCCTCATTGTTAAGAATATCAATGAAGGTATGGATGGACTTACAAATTTTAAGGTTGGTATTGTTGAGGGAACGGAGAACATTACGATAGAATACACTGGTAAGTATTGTAATGATGGACTGAAGGAACTTGCTGATGCAGTACATACTGAATGGTGGTTTGATGGACAGACAGTGAACTTATGTCGATGTGAACATGGTGAGGAACTTACCTTAGGTTATGATAAGGGACTTGTGTCTCTTGATCGTGATATGGCTGATGGTGCTAAGTTCTATACAAGGCTATTCCCTATAGGAAGTTCACGCAATATTGACAGTGCAAAGTATGGGCATAGTCGCCTGATGTTACCTAACGGAGAAAAGTATGTCGATGTGAATGTTGAGAAATACGGTATTATTCATCATTATGAGCAAGCTGCCTTTGCGAATATTTATCCTCATCGTATAGGCGTTGTAAGTAGTGTGCGACAAAAAGAAGTAAAAGACAATGACGGTAAACCATTTACTATCTATTACTTCAAAGACTCTGAATTGAACTTCGACCCTAATAAGTATGAAATTGCCAACTTGGTAAAGCGTGTCTCTTTTCAAGAAGGAAGCGAACTTGCTGGTTTAGGAACAGATGCAGACCATTACTTTGAGGTAAATTTCAATAGTGAGACCAAAGAGTTTGAAATTATCACGATATGGCCATATAATGATGGAACACAATTACCTGGGGGAGTCTTAATTCCAAAGGTCGGTGACAAGTATATACTATGGAACCTAAGAATGCCAGACGAATATTATACATTGGCAGAGCAGGAACTGCGTGAAGCTGTAGAGAAGTATAATCAGAAAAATGCTCTTGATGTGTCACGTTATAAAGCACCGACAGATCATGTCTGGATAGAAGATAATCATATTGACTTATTTGTTGGACGTCGTATCCGCTTAGAGAGTTCTGAATATTTTCCTAAGACTGGTTATCGGAAAAGTCGTATTACTCGTATCAGTCGAGAACTGAACCTGCCAGGAAAGATGGATATTGAAATCAGTGATGCACTCTCTACAAGCGTGATGACAAAGGTAAGTGAATCTATAACTGAGGTGAGGAACTACACTGGAGCCTTAGTTGGTGCATTGAATGTTCCAGACTTAATACAGAGTGGAGATACAACTAAACCTGCAGATACGAATATCTACAGTGCTCGTCGTACTCATAAAGAGTTTCTTTCTAAGACAGCTGAAGATGTCGCTACGAAGTTTATAACCTTCCTTGAAGGTATCGGCCTTGGAGTGAATGGGCAATTCTCAATCAATGCTGATGGTGTAGCACTACTATCTCGCATACTCATTGGTAACTTCTCCAAAGGGGCATCAGGCGCAGGTATCTATGCAGATGAGCAAGGTAACTACCATATTGAAGGTGATTACCTACATGTGCGCAAGCAGCTGACGGCAGAAGAGGTACAGCTGATGAAGTCGACACATATCAATGGTAAGGTAATCAACTCTCCTGGCAGCTTCACCATTTCCAAGGTTGAGAAAATAGATGGTGGCTGGAGGTGTTACTTCACCCAGCAGGATGGTGATGGACGGATGGTTAGCAATACCATGGGAATGGACGATTACGCTTATTGTGAGACCTTCAACTTTGTTAATCAGCAAGGTAATTTGTCAAATCACTATTGGCATCGACGTGTCTTCGGGCTCGGTACTGATTATGTGGACATCTGTGGCAATACAAATGCTGACGATTACGCAAGTGGTAGCGATGAGCCTAAGGTAGGCGATGAAGTGTCAACATTGGGTAATAAGACAAATCCAGCACGCCAGCACGCAATTATTCAGGCAGCTGCAGGGACAGGCTCACCTTACTATCGTATGTATGTTGGCATCAACTCTTTCTCAATGCCTAAACCAAAGATTCAAATGAGTCCGACTGAAGGCTCTTGGTGGATGGTTACAGACGAACATGGCAACGATATGCCGATGGAGGAGTACATAGCCTCTTTGAAATCACAACTTAACGCTGTGCAAGATCAGGCAGACAAGCAAATCGTAATATGGTTCGGTGATACTGTGCCAACAGCCTCAACAGAGCCTGCCAGTGAGTGGACAGACGAATCTACAAAGGAGATGCACCTGCATGACATCTATTATAATAGAAGTTACGCAGAGACAGGTGGAGGTCGGGCGTATTCATTTGAGAAGAGTCATGATAACACATACTCTTGGAAAGAAATAACCGACGCTGACGTGTTGAAGTCTCTCGAAGCTGCACAGAGAGCACAAGACACTGCTGATGGTAAGCGTAGGGTCTTCGTGCGTGAGCAGCCAGTTCCTCCATACGACAAAGGCGATCAGTGGAGCAACGCTGCCTTTAAAGATAAATATAACAACGACCTGCTTGTCTGTGTACGGTCGAAAAAGAAAGATGACCCTTTCGATATAGAAGACTGGTACCCAGCACAGGCTCTTACATCTGCGCAGTTCAAGTCAGAACTCAAGACGGCTGCGGACAATATATCTGCTACGATTACAAGTCTGAAAGATGGACTGATTGAAGTCGGATTTGAACTTGACGGCAAAAAGAAGACCTTTACCGTGACGGCTGAAAATTTCAAAGTTCAGACCCCGAAAGGCAAAGTTGCTTTGATGACATCGGATGGAAAGGTAAATGCTGAACTGATAGAGGCAAGAAGTCTTCGAACCGTACCAAGTAAAGAGGGCTTACATATCGAAATGTACGAGGGCACTTTTGATATTTTTACAAAAGACGAAAAGAAAGGCATCAGCATGACCGTTGATGCAGATGGCTATCCACATCTTATTTTCTTTGACAAGAAGGGGCAAGCAAAGTATGATCTTGGATATACTGGTCTGAAAGAACTTGTCTCGGCTTATCGTGCAGCCTATTGGACCAAACACACACTTGTTGAGGTTACAGGGAGGGGACTGGGAGCTGTCTATCCCAAAACAGGCAAGGGAAAGCTCTGGTACCAGTACCACGCCCCTTATCACTATGCGACAGGCAAACTCGGAGAGCATGCCGAGGAGGATGGAAGACTATTTGAGCTTGAGTCATTCGGCTCTCCGATACAGGATGGTTGGTACACAAATGAGAATCTTGAGGGTAAGTTCCTCGTAGGTGGTAATGACATGATTGACAACGAAGACCCTCATGGTGTTCCCAAACCACGTGTATATGGGGTCAAGATCTATAAAGTCGAAAGCGGAAAATTCAGCGGAGAGGCGACCTTTGTATGGTTCAAGGTTGAGAACGGCAGAACGTCATTCTGCGACTTAGACGGCAGTCCGCTGGTTGTACAAGGGGGATTATTGCAGAATTACCCATTCAAGTTGGATTTCTGATGAAACATATCAAGTTACATATCTCGGAAGCACAGCGTACAGAGAATAATCGCTTTGCACTGGTATCTATCCGTGGCATTGAAGATACTACGGGTGAGAGTTTTGCTTCTGCTCACCCAAAGCTATTACAAGATATTATCTGTCATGCGTTATCTCTTGCACATGGTATGGAGATAGAAGGCAACCATGGATTCACGTATGTATTTCCTTTTAAGTTATCATAGATATGACAAAAAATATAGAACCGATATACATTGATCGCAAGTCAAAAGGCAATCAACTCACTGCAGAGGAATTTAATAAAATTCCTGAGAAGGTTAACGAACTCATTGAAGCGCATAATACCGAAGAAGAGCGTGTGAAGAAGGTCGTGTCAAAGAACCGCGCCTCGCTCGGACAGCTTTCCAACGTGAACACAGAGGTTGACGAACTCACCTCTGAGACCTGTGTACTCGTATGGAATGGCGATCAGTGGGTACCAATGAAGTTATCTGAACTCCCTATTGGGCAAGGTGGCGGAGGACAGCAGCAATCTATTCTATATTACTTACGTGCTGTCAATCAGTCGCCATCGACAACATTATCGGCTTCTAAATCAGCCGGCGAATGTAGTATTAAGTTTATGTTCGTGTCTCGCACTAAGGATGTGGGACAGAGCGATTTTATCGACACAGGCGAGTGGGGAACGTATGAGATCTTCGCTAAGGCTGGCGATGGTACTTTCGTGTCTAAGGCTCGTGGTCGCTGTCAGTCGAATACGGTCACGACTGTTGATGTCTTCAAGTTCCTCGAATCAGGACAAAACAACATCATGGTAAAGATTACAGGTGAGGTGACGGGGCAAACCTCCCCTGCCTTGGTGTATTCAATCACATTGTCAGCTCTCTTTCTATCTATCTCAGAGTTCAATTGGTGGAAGGCTTATCAAGGCGACATTGTGCTGCCATGTTATATCAGTGGTAACATCTCTAAGACACTTCATGTTAAGATTACAGGTGAAGGCTACAAGCAGACGTATGAACGTCAATTTGGAACGGCTACTTACACTTCTTCGCCTGTTGCTTACACCGTTCCTTTCACGAACAAGACAGGTATCTTCCATCTTTCTGCGTGGCTCTCGAATGAAGATAATACGGTCCAAACTACACCAGTTGGATATGACTTCATGGCGGTAGCTAATAACGAAGCGGTTAAGATGGTAGTCGTGAACAACAAGGCGGAGAAGCTACTTAACTGGTATGAGAATAAGGTGCTGGAGTACGCTGTATATGACGGTAAGGCAGTAACGACACCACTGTCTATCTTGATGAAGAAAGATAACGAGGTGCTGCAAGAGAACGTATCTGAAAATACGCTGACACAAACCAAGATGCAGTACACGCTTTCGCTCGAGGTTGAGACGATTGATAACTCCGATTTCACTGCGTTAATCGGCTTTCGTACGCACCCAACAGACGAGGTGCGTTTGCGTGATGCAATTCCATTCCCAGTGGATAACTCACAAGGTTACTCTGCTACTGCTGGAGCGGTGTTCTATCTGAATGCGAAGAACAGAAACAACACCGATACCGACCGCAACGTCCTCCGCAATCTCATCAATGCAGAGCATATTGGTGCTGAGTGGCAAAACGTGGCTTTCTCACGCGATGGCTGGGTAACAGATGAAGAGGGTGCACGAACATTGCGACTGTTGGCTGGTTCACGATTGACGATTGACTACAAGCCGTTCGCCAAGGAGGCAGCACAATCGGGTAAAACTATTGAAATCGACTATCAGATCAACAACACGTCAGACTCTGATGCAGATTGTATCTCTATCGCTATGCCTTATCAGAAAGGTTATATCGGACTTAAGGTGAAGCCATCTTCTATTATGTTCGCAACTCGAAGTGAGCGTAACGCTGACGTACAAGCGATGAGCACTGATGATGGTGTGCGTATTCGCCTGGCACTCGTAATTAGTCCTAAGAAGTACACTTACGTACTCAATGGCAATACGTACTACCTTAACCTTGTCTATCTCTACATTGACGGTGTAGAAGCTCGTAAGTTCGCTTACTTGCTTACAGACTCTGTGCAGATAGGTTCTGGCGGTGGTATCGTAATAGGTTCTGATAGTGCTGATGTAGACCTTTACTCTGTGCGTATCTACGACAGTGCGATGGACGCTGCTAACGTTCATCAGGACTATATCAATGCACTTGCTACTGTTGGCGAAAAGAGTACTGAGAAATTAGACAATGATATTTACGATACGCTCGGCACCACGGTTGACTTTGATAAAGTGCGTGGTAAGGTAAATGTATTTACTTTCGATAAGCCATTGCCGGCTTATGAATATGGAAAGTCATATCGCCCAAAGGGTACGCTTGAGATATACCCTAAAGATGGCAATACGAACCTTAACCGATTGACGATTACCAATCTTCAGCTGCAAGGGCAGGGAACATCATCTATGCTCTATTACCTTTGGAACTGGAAAGCGAAGGTGGCTAAGGACACGACCATCGTATATGAAGACGGACAAACTGCACAGAAGAAATTTGAACTCTTCAAGAACCTGCCGAAAATATCAAAGCTAACAGCAAAGAAGAATATCGCTTCTTCAATGCAATATCATAAGATGGGCAGCGTGAACTCATTTACTGACCTATGGAAGGCTGTTGGCTTGACAAACGAGGGTATCGAGCAGGACAGCGAAGCACGAGTATCTATCTATCAAGAGACATTCGTTGGATTTGAGAAGCAGACAGCAGAGGACGGAACTGTAACGTATAAGTTTGTCGGTCTGTTTACTGTCGGTCCAGATAAGGGCGATGCTGCCACTTTTGGTTATGACAAGGATTTGTTCCCTGACCTCTTATCAATTGAAGGCTCTGATAACTCGCCACGTCTTACTCTGTTCCAGGTGCCTTGGGATAAACGGCGTATCCGTTACAACACGGAGGAGGAAGCCTATCAGTACCAAGTCAGCGAGTTATCGTGGGAGAATTGCTGGGATTTGGACTATGCAGACCTCCCAGCGGATGATAAGACAACAGCAGACAATGAAACTCGTCAGCGTGCAGAACAACTTGTAGAGTCGTATATCACTGCTTATAATATAGTGTATCAGTGCAACACGTTCATTGAGCCTTTTAATGGCACACTTGAAGAACTGAACGCTGACCCACATTCAACGCATATCGAATATTGGATAGCAAAGCAGGGCGACCCTAATCAATACAACCTATACTATTACGATAGCTTGTATAAGCGATTCTGTCCTTCGACACTCGATAGCGGTGTGTCGGCGGTTAATCTTCGTCAGCAGTTAGTTGGCAATAAATACGGACTAACCGAAGCAATGTTCAACGCGGTTAGTGATGCTGCCCTGCTCAATGAGTTATTCAAGTCAGCACGCATTCAGAAATTCCGTGCTGAGCAGCCACAGGACTGGGACATTATGGACCTGCTTTTTCATCAGTTATACGTAGAGTTGAAGGCAGCAACTGACAATTGTGCCAAGAACACATACCCGTATAACTTTAATGCAGAATAGATATGGCAAAGAGCAAATGGAAATTTAGACAAGATGACCTTGATACTATCCTCACGGTTATCAACCAAGGTTTAATGAAGAAACCCTACTGGGTAGAGTACCACGACACCTATGATGACGGTACGCCAGTGTGGAATGGAGAGAAATCTGTGTTGTGGAACCTGATGGAGCAAGCATACCCTGAGGAGCGTGCGCAGATGATGCGTCGTATGCTTGCGAAAATGGAAGAACTGGGCGGATTGCAGAAGGGTACGCACCAGCAGAAACTCTTTGCATACTTCGAGAGGTATTACTTCTCTGTGATTGACAATTTCTCATCTATGCTATACAATGAGGATGGCAAGCTCTATGAGAAGATGAAGCTTGCCATGCTGCAAGGTACATACACGAATGATACCGACCCACTGGGTCAATCACTTGGTGATGGAAAGTCACCCGAGGTTGCTTGGGTGAAGAAGCGTATTCAGTACTTGATGAGCAAGTACAGCTTCGGTGATTACGACGCAAAGACAGCTGAAGGGGCGATAACCGTGCGTACCTCTGCTCAGGCTGACGCTACGACAAACTCAATCGTTCTGCGATTAACGCCTGCAATGAAGCTATATCCTACGATTGCTTACGGTACTACGATAATGCGTGGTGCTCGCACAGATGCAGGTAAGCCATGCGAGATAGTCGTTGATATTAACGGTACTTCTGATCAGCAGTTATCTGTTAAGTCAGCTGACTACCTGCTCGATATAGGCGATTGGAGTTCGTATGTAATTAACGGTGCACTCTCAATCATTGGTAAGCGACTCAAGCGATTGAAACTGGGTGATGAGAACGAGCAGAACGTGAAGATACTTATATCTTCTCTTACGCTTGGCAATACCACTTCGTTAGAGGATATTGATGTTCAGAATATATCTACGCTCGGAGGTGCGCTCGATATGCGTGCTAACTACCGATTGCGTAAGTTCCTCGCTGGTGGTTCTTCGCTCACAGAAGCACACTTCGCTGATGGTGGTGCGTTGGAAGAAGTAGATTTTCCTGCCACCACGTCATACGTAGAACTAAAGAATCTCGATAAACTCACCAACGAGAAATGTAATACAGAAGCGTGTGCTCCTAACGTTATGAGTTACTTCGTCAGTGGTTGCGACAATCTCCAGCCTGTGAAGAAACTCATCGACATCATGGATGCGCAGGTCGGACAAGTGCCTCACGCTCTGCGCTACGTACGCTGTGTTGGTTTCAATGAGACATTCACGGACGGACGAGCATTCGACAAGCTCTCCCAGCTTGTAGACGGTACTTATCAAGGTATAGATGCAGAAGGTCAGTACGGAAATGACCCTTACCCTGTCTTGGACGGTACTATCAATCTCACCACAGGCGCATATCGTGACACCTACGATGCGCTGATGCAACACTATCCTAAGCTTAAGCTGAACATCGCTAAATGGTGGATTCGCTTCGAAGACCCAGAAGTAAAGCGCATCTGCATAGAGAATTGGGATAAAGACGGTGACGGAGAACTAAGTATGGATGAAGCAGCAGCTGTTAGTTCCATCGGGACTATCTTCGCAGGAAACAGAAAAATAAGAAGTCTACAAGTATTATCTTTTACCAATATTAAAAGACTTGGATATGAGAATTTAAAAGAATGTTATTCTTTAGAATCAATTACTATTCCTAAGAGTGTAGATGTTATAGATTGGTATGTCTTTGGGAACAACCGCGGAAAAGACCTTACAGCATTAAAAAAAGTTATTGTCGAAAAGGGGAAGCTGTCATACATACCAGAAGGGTTTGATAACAATATAAAGGATGTTGTAGACTATCCTTCTACCATATCTTCTTTTGGATGGGCTCAACCATCCTTGAAGGCAAAAGTAACTATTGTTAGAACAACAACTCCACCAACTGTTGATAAACTCTCTTTCAATGGCAAAGGAATAATATATGTACCTGACGATGTAATAGATGCTTATAGACATTCTGACAGCTGGTCTCGTGTTGCAGATAGAATTTATCCCCTCAGCGAGTATCATCCTTGATACTCGCTGAGTGGTAGTATTTCTTTTACATTGCTTATATTTGCAGCCTTATACGCTTCTACACTTCCATCTGGAACATATAAAGCTCTACACCCTCGGTAGGTCTCTCCAACCCATGTATTATTAAAAACAGGAGGTGTTGGACTATTCGGGAGAAGAATAGAAAAAGCCTCGCCTCTATGTTTTATATCATCTGAAATGCTCCAATAACCTATTTCCTTCATTTCTCCTAAAAACCTAATAATAATATTTTTACGAGGATGAGGTCTTGAAGTAAATTTTATTTGCCATCCACGCCCTACTTGCGTAATATGTTGAGGTATTGTTACTTCTCCAACTACGTCGTCAAATTTCACTACATCCTGTGTTACCCAATGTTGCGGATTCCAGCCTGAAAAATATTGCAGTTCATTAAATTTTCTACCAGAAGGTATATGTATAGTCCCGATGGAACCACCTTACCTGAAGGCTCTTCTTATTTCCTTATTAATAGTCGTGTCCTTCACAGCAGAATACACCTGCGTTGTCTTAATACTCTGATGTCCTAATATATGTTGTATTATAGGTAAGCTAACTCCCTTACTCAACAGTACAGTAGCACACGTATGCCTTGCGCAATGAAAGGTTATATGTCTGTGTATATTGAATCGCTTGAGCATACGCTTGAGAACCAGGTTACAACGTGCGTTACAAGGTAGCTGAAAAAGTTTACCTGTAGTTGTTTTGTTCTCTTGTACCATTGCAGCAGCCTTACCTCCAAACATCTTAGAGATAGGTATTCTTACCTCGTGGTCTGTCTTCTGCATTCGCATGATCACCCACTTATTTCGATATATATTCTTTACGTGCTGCTTAGTGACTTGCACGATATCAGAGAAGCGAAGACCTGAATAGACACTGAATAGAAAACCTTTAATCACCTTCCTCTCCTCGTCGGTCATATCTTCCTTTGCTTCTTTCTCCTCAATCCGCCTCAGTTCTCTCTCTGTCAATGATTGCTTCTGCACATTCTCAGTTTTGATATGATACTTGCGAAAAGGATAGACACTCATCAGGTCCTCGTCGATAGCAAGATTGACGAATCGACGAAAAATCTTCATAAACTTAGCAATGGTGTTTATCGCATATCCAGCAGCTCTCAAGAAGTTCTCGAAATCGCAAATGCACTTGTAATCAATCTGAGTAAAGGTTATATCATCCTTAAATCGCCTCAGTACCGCTAATGCAGCCTTATGATTTGATATAGTTCCAGGCGTGAAAGTTTCCTTTTTAATTTCCTCGTCCATCCATTCAAGAAAAGAGCTCTCCTGCTTATATAATGTCATTGTTGGGTTATCCATCAACTTGTTCACATCGCCCACTCGCTTTACGATATATTGCCCGTCTACCTGTATCTGGATTAAGGCGTTATGACCTTTAAGCTGTGTAGTTAAGTTCTGAATAAGATTTTTGAGATTCATTTCTTTGAATTTTGAGGACAACCTGCCCAAAATTCAGTACCTTTGTAGTTCTATTAGCAGGCTGCAGGTGAATGAAAATATAAAAAGCCCCCAGCCTGTTAAAAGTCGTCTCACTTACTATTAACAACACATCGGCACGATGCTGACTGGGGGCATATACCCTCTGCCGCATCGTGCCGATTTTGTTGTTTAATAAGTGAGACATTGCAAAGATACTAAAATTTAGGATAATGAAGATAATAGAAGTATTGAAATTTAATCGGGAGTTAATAAAAAGGCTCAAAACTGCAGGAATTCGATTGGAAGATGAAGCGTATGTAGACTTGTATACAGACTATACTACTTTACTGAATAGTGGTGAAAAGGTGTCTTATATAGTTGCACGTCTTTCAGACAAGTATGCTGTGAGTGAGCGTAAGGTGTATGCACTCATTAAGAGATTCGAAAGTGACTGCAAGATGATTGCAGTATGATTTGTTGTAAATATTCTTTGCCATCGCTAAATATGACGAACTTTGCCATACTAATTAAGTGAGACAATGAGAAAACAATACTTTTCTGCACCGCTTCCATTTCAGGGACAGAAGCGGATGTTTGCTAAGGAGTATATTAAGGTACTCCAACAATTCCCTGATGGTACTACCTTTGTAGACTTGTTTGGTGGAAGTGGTCTGCTATCTCATATAGCCAAGTGTCAGAAGCCTAATTCGACCGTAATCTATAATGATTTTGACGGTTATCAGAAACGGCTGACTATGTTATCAGAAACGAACGCACTGCTGTCAGAATTACGCAAGATAGTGGATGCTCCACGGTACAAGGCTATTTTGGGAGTACAACGAGAAAAAGTGTTAGAGTGCGTCCGTAAGTACGAGCGTATCTATGGATGTGTTGATTATATCACTCTATCTTCGTCTATCCTATTCTCTATGAAGTATGTAACAACGTATGCTGATCTTGAGAAAGAGACATTGTATAATAATATTAAATCAACAGATTATCCACCTTGTGATGACTACCTTGACGGATTGACCATTACCTCTTGTGATTATAAAGAGGTGTTTGAAAAATATAAGGATGTTCCTAACGTCGTGTTCCTGGTCGACCCTCCGTACCTAAGTACTGATAGTACAACATATAAGATGTACTGGAAGCTCTCTGACTATCTCGACGTGCTTACCATTCTCGCTGGTCATCGCTTTATCTATTTCACGTCAAATAAATCTTCTATAGTAGAACTTTGCGAATGGATAGGCAAAAATAAACTCATTGGTAATCCTTTTGAGAGCTGTCAGCGTAAAGAGTTCAATGCTCGTATGAATTATAATTCATCCTATACGGATATAATGCTTTATACAGATGTCGCTTGAATAGTATTCTAACACCATTTAAACGGTGAATAAAGACTACCATATATTGAGGATTGTGAAGATGTTAAGATTGAAGTAAACGTGTGACTGGCATTATAATGAAATAGCGTTCAAAGAAACATCTCTTTGAACGCTATTTCTTTTTTGAGAGGGGTATCCCATTGGTACTCCTCGTTTTAGTTCTATGAACGCATCGTTTAAAATTCTTACAACGCTTCGATTTGCGGATTATAAATTGTAGGGAAAATCGACAATATGGTTGTTGAGAGAAGGATAATGAATTATAGGAAAGATACTCCTGAAGAATTACTAACCACGAAAAAGGATATATGTGATGAGTTTGCGAGGCATGGATATAATCCTAATGAGATTATTTCTTTTGAGAAATAACTTTTAATTATTCAAACTATTTATATGAAGTATAAATCTTACCAAACTAAACTTAAGCGACATTATAGAGAACAGGTACATCGCGACATTTTTTCTTTGGCTCAAATGGATATAGACTCTATTGCTTTGAGGCTTGGTCCATTCAAAAAAGGACAAAAATTAATAGTAGAGTCACAGTATCCAATGGATCCAAGGCTTATGTTGAGATCAAGAGATAATGATGTTTATTTTGTATATGGTTATATACAGGCATCTATTATGTTGCTGAATATAGTACATTATGGGAAAAGTTATTTTCGTAAAGACAGTTACATCTATCCAGCAATGTTCTGTTTTCGTATGTACTTAGAACTGACGATGAAGTTAATCATTAAAAATAGAAGAGGGATAGTTGTTACAGGACATAGCTTAATGAAGATATGGGATAAACTAAAGTCTGTTTGTTCTTTGCAATTAGACGATGATGTAGAATCTGTAGAATTTTTGATAAAGAGTTTTCATGAATTGGATGAAAGGAGTACAACTTTCAGGTATCCAAAGATGCTCAATTTATCTCAAGAATCTTGGCAACAAAGTATGATGATAGATATACAGAAACTTCAAGAATGCTTCTTGCAGCTATATCGGTTTTTTGATGGACTTTATTTAGAAAGTTCAGTAAATGAATAAATTAATTAAAAAGAAAATTAAAATGAAGAAATTATTTAGCCTTTTATGGTTGCTATGCGTCTGTCTTACTATGTATGCGCAGGCAACGAAGTTGACAGTTGATTGTCAGAACCCTGGTTGGTTGTCAAACAAGATTACTTATGGTGATCAAATGACAGTAAAGGATTTAACTGTTACAGGATATATAAATGATACCGACATTAAGTTTTTATGTGCTTTGATACGTGACAGGGCACTCTCTGGAGGTAGATTAAATCTTGAAAACACACATATCGTTGGTAGCATATCAATTCTTGATGATTGTATGTCTAACGGATGGAATTGTCTCAATGGAGATGGACACTTAGCCTCTTTATATCTACCAAAGAGTTTAAAAAAATAAGCTCTGCAATTGGTAACATATCGGTTGACAGCTTATATTTTAGTCCACAAAAGATACACGCTGTATCATCTGAGTCTTTTTATGGAGGTGATAACAAGAAATATCTTAAACACTTGTTTTTAGGGGAAAATATTGATTCGATTCCTAAGTATAGTTTTATTGATTGTGAAAATCTTACATCTATCCATTTAGGAAAGAAGATGCACTACATTGGAGAAGCCGCCTTTTATGCTTCTACCAATTTAAAACACTTGAATTGGAATGAATTTACTTCATCTTTAGACTATATCGGACCAAAGGCATTTTAAATACACAATGGAAACCTGACACGATTCTTATCGGTGATAAAATTGAGAATTTTGATGTTTCATCTTTTAAGTATAAGGATGGTTGTCATGTATTCTTAGGAAAGAAGGTTCAGCAAATTTCCAACGCGAGCCAATGGTGGTCTTCTGGTATCCAAAATATTTTTCTCCACTCTAAATCTATAGTACCTCCTCATATTTCCATAAGATACGACGAACTTCATTATTTTACAGCTTATATTCCTCATGGAAGTTTAAATGCCTATAAGTCTGATGATCATTGGGGAAAAATGAATTTAATAGAAGATATAACTCATGTTGATAGTATTAGAATATTCCCTACGAATATTGTATTAGGACATCTTGGTGAAACAGCCTCTTTATCTGCGAAGGTTTATCCAGAAGATGCAAGTATCAAAGAGGTGGAGTGGATGAGTACGAAGAATGATGTTTGTATTATTACTTCAAAAGGTACAATTACAGCAACTGGTTATGGAGAATGTAGTGTTATTGCAAAAAGTAAAGATGGAGGACTACAAGCTATTTGTAGAGTAGCAGTAAAGGAGAGTCGTCCATTAACAGCAATTACTTTAGATATCCATTCCTTACAATTAGAGAAAGGGGAACAAAGGCAGTTGAAAGCAATATTGACACCAGAAAATCCTGATGATAGTAATGTTATCTGGTCAAGAAGTAATGATAATATAGAAGTATCAAATACAGGGATTGTTAAGGCAAAGAATGAAGGTAAAGTTTGGGTATATGCTAAATCTACAGATGGAGCAATTGGTGATTCTTGTAAGGTTGAAGTAATTACACACGTAAAAGGCTTGCATATAGAACCAGCAAGCCTTACATTTAAAAAATTAGGAGATAGTTTCAAGTTACGTGCTGTTCTTGACCCAGCCAATGCAACCGACACTACAATTACATGGTCTTGTGCTACAACTGATGTTTGTAATGTACTTGAAGATGGTACAGTAACAGCTGTAGGCGAAGGATTAGCCGTTATTTTAGCATATTCTAACGACGGACACTACCCTTCAACTTGTATTGTAAAGGTTGATACTTCCACAGATATTAATATCCAGACAATAGATTATCCAAAAGAGACCCAAATTTACAATATAGAAGGTAAGCAACTTACAAAACTTCAAAAGGGCGTGAATATCGTGAGAATCAGGAAAGGGCAGGTAAGAAAGGTTATTATTAGATAATATGCTTGATAACTCTTTGGCAGAATTAATTCGTAGTACACTTACTTCTGCCAATGGGTTATTATTGATTAGATTTATATATTGCACAGTACAAATAAGTATACGCATTCTCTTTTTCTTTTATAAGAAACAACATAACATTCAACAAAAACACTTATCTTTGTTGTTATAAAATAAATATTCAATGAGCACGATTATCTACCCATCCCCTATATTCGGTCCTATTCACAGCCGTCGCTTAGGTATTTCATTAGGTATCAACTTAATGCCAGCAGACGGTAAGATATGCACATTCGATTGCATATACTGCGAATGTGGCTTCAACAAAGACCACCGCACAAAGACACCCCACCCTACTCGTGAGCGTGTTGCAGAGGCGTTAGAAGCAAAACTAAAGGAGATGAAACAGGAGAATATCCATCCTGACGTCCTTACATTTGCTGGCAATGGTGAGCCAACCTCTCACCCACACTTCAATGAAATCATTGATGACACAATCCGTCTGCGCAATGAGTATTGTCCACAAGCAAAGATATCTGTTCTCAGCAATTCCACTTTTATCCATCGTCCGAAGGTTCACGATGCATTATCAAAGGTGGATAATAACATCCTGAAACTTGATACTATCAACACAGAGTATATCAACAAGGTAGACCGTCCCACACAGCCTTCCTACGATGTAAACCGTATCATTGCTAATATCAAAGCCTTTAATGGACAAGCGATTATCCAAACAATGTTTATGAAAGGAACAACAGAGGATGGCTATAATGCGGACAACACAACCGAAAACTTCGTTGCACCATGGTTAGAAGCTGTCAAAGAGATTGCTCCACGCGAGGTAATGATATACACTATCGACCGTGAAACACCCGACCAGCACTTGCAAAAAGCTACTCCCGAAGAGTTAGATGTCATCCGTGACCGTGTCATCGCACTGGATATCCCCTGCACTGCATCGTATTAATCTGGCTATTTCCTTTTAGCCTTACTGCAAGAAAAGGATTCAAATACGAAGAGCCTATCAATACAAAAGTGTACGTCAGAAAACTTTACCAACAAGAAAGGTATTTCGGTTCTATAACGAATCGTGTGGGTAAACAGTTTTTCCTTGCCAGCGTTCCTGTGTTTAATGGCTTTATGGCCAAACAGAAGAAGACTGGTTAAACTATGAATATAAAGGAGTTTGAGCTAAACAAGCTTCTACACCACCGCCTGCGTATTCTTAGTATTACAACATTTTGCTCACGATTCATCCCCTGTCATCCTTATATCATGGTGAATTTTACCCTCCGCACATGTGGTGTTAACCCTCCGCACCATATGTGCTAACCCTCCGCACCACATGTGCAGAGTATCAGCACCATAGCAAATGATGGTAAACATTCACGAATATTGTATGAAATAAGACCTTAAAACATCCTTTTCCGTTGGCTAAAGTGTTAAAGAGTAAACTAAACTGAACAAATAACTTCTTTTCATGAATACAACAGATATTATTCTAATCGGGGCAAACAACCCACACGATTCGTTATAGAGCCGGAATTTCTATACAAAGAAAAAGGAGAGCCAACCTCACGGCTGCGACTCTCCCAATCATAAAATCTATAGGTATGAAAATTATAATTTACTGATGATTCCTTCTTCTGTTCCACGTACAAACTCGAGGATGTTACGGATTTCAGGTGAATCAGGAACCTGCTGTTCTATTTGAATACAAGCATCAAAAACAGATGTCTGACCATGGAACAACAGACGATAAGCGTTTGCTATATGCTTAAGCACCTTGTCGTCAACGTCTGCTCTCTTGCTGACAGTAGTGTTTACTCCATTATAACCGATAGGTGAACCACCAGCTATAACATAAGGAGGAACATCCTTTGCGAAGGTCGTACCAGCCTGCACCACTGCATATTCGCCTACACGAGTGTTGGCTTTTTCAACAACATTAGACGAGATGATAGCACCCGTCCCAATATTACAGTCGCCTGCAACCTTAGCACCATAACCAAAGACACAACAATCGCCAACAACCGTATCATGACTAACATGTGCACCTTCCATCAGGAAGTTATTAGAACCGAGAACTGTCTTACAACCACGATGCGTAGCACGGTTGATGACTACATTCTCACGGATGATATTATTATCGCCCATAATCAGTTCGCTCTTCTCTCCCACAAACTCAAAATCTTGTGGTAAAGCAGCAAGTACTGAACCTTGATGAACCTTGTTTCCGTTACCCATACGAGTACCATTTAAGATGCTCACAAAGGGAAAGATTACACAGTTATCACCAATGACAACATCATCCTCTATATATACGAATGGGAATATCTTACAGCCGTCTCCAATCTTTGCCTTTGGAGAGATCTCAGCTTTTGGACTAATTTCGCTACTCATAATCTTAAATATTTAATTTTATCAGTATCTACCAACAACCATTTAATGTATCACATCAGTAATCGTGGTAATCATAATTATGAATTATGAATTGTGAATTATAAATTATGAATTACTTTGCACCTCCACCTAAGGCCTTATACAGATTGACAATTGATTGAAGCTTTGTAAACTGCTCCCGAACCTGTGAAATCTCAGCATTAAGTAGACTCTGCTGTGCGGTGATAACCTCAAGATAAGTGCTTGAACTCTGTGTATAGAGCATCTGTGTGTGCTCAACATTCTTATTCAAGACATCAATCTGCTGCTTGCGCAACTGTTCTTTCTCATTAGCTGCATTGTATGCTACGAGCGCATTGCTCACCTCTGAGCCAGCCTTGAGAACACTGTTCTGCCATGTGTTGTACGCCTGCTTATACTTATCCTCTGCAACACGTAACCCTGCTACCAACTGACCACGCATGAAGATTGGCTGTGTAAGACTACCAACAACACTTAACAGGAGCTTTCCAGGGTTCACCATGCCACCACTGTTTGTCCATGCACCTGTAGGTGAAATCGTCAGTGATGGATAGAAACGGCTGCGAGCTGTCTGAATATTATAGAAACACTGTGCCAAAGCCATCTCATTAGCATGAACATCAGCACGATTACTCAATAGCTGAACACCGATACCACCTGCGAAGTTTGCTGGCAAGCTCTGGTTGTCAAGACTGCCACGTGCAACCGTCTGAGCTGGTTCACCAAGAAGTAAACTAAGAGTATTCTCTGTCTCACGAATCTGACGACGAATGTCTGCAGCCTGTGTCTGAACACTATAGAAAGCAGCCTCTGCGCTCTGTACACTTGTTGAACGAGCACGACCAAACTCCATTTGGAGTTTCATCATATCCCAAGTATTCTTGGTAAGACCTAACATGTCATCAACAATCTGTTTCTGACGATCAAGCATCAAGAGCGTATAGTAAAGGTTGGCAACACTACCGATGAGGTTTGTCTGCGCATAAACCTTATAGTCCTGTACCTGCATTAACGCCATTTGAGCAGACTTCTTAGTAGAACGAAGCTTACCAAAAAGGTCTACCTCCCAGCTTGCTGAGATTGGAAGCGTATAAGCCTGTGTTGATGATGTATGCGTACCGAAATGAGAAATCGTTCCCGTTGGTGCAAATACCACTGATGGCAAGAAAGAAAGTTTGGCAGCCTTTACCTGCTGTTCAGCAATATCAACATTCAAAGCAGCATTGAGCAAGTCTGGATTATTATTAAGTGCTTTCTCAATGAGGGTCTGCAAATGTGGGTCAGTGAAGACACTGCGCCATGGCAGATTACCGAAGTCGTTAGCCCCCTCAAGCGTAGCCTTGTCATCAACAGGGTCGCGAACAATACCGCTCGTCTTCACATTAGGGCGTTCGTAATTGCCATAGAGACTCTTGCACCCTGTCAATGACAAGGCTGCAAGAGCTATAATGATTATATTTAATTTCTTCATTGTTATTCCTTTATTAGAGTCTACTCTTCAATCTTATAATCCACTGCAGGTCCCTTTGAAAGCTTCTCAAGTTCCTTGATTACATCGCGACTTGCCTCATCCTCAAAGTTAATTGGCTTAATACGCTCCTGTAAGTGCTGGAAGAAGACGAACAGTGCTGGCACAACAAACACCTGACAAAGTGTACCGATAAGCATACCTCCCACAGCAGCTGCGCCTAACGTTTGGTTACCATTATGACCTACACCACTTGCAAACATCAATGGCAACAAACCGATAACCATTGCAAGAGAAGTCATAAGGATAGGACGGAGACGTGCACCAGCTCCTAAGATAGCAGCATACTTGATAGCCATACCTGTACGACGACGCTCAAGAGCGAACTCTACGATAAGAATAGCATTCTTTGCCAACAGACCAATCAACATAATCAATGAGATCTGCATATAGATATCGTTGCTATGTCCGAAGATTAACGTAAAGATGAATGCTCCAGACAAACCGAGTGGGATAGAGAGGATAACAGCCAATGGAAGGATATAACTCTCGTACTGAGCACTCAGAATCAAGTAAACAAACACGATACAAAGAGCGAAAATCAATGCTGTAGAGTTAGAAGACTCTCGCTCTGAACGTGTCAGACCTGAGAAATCATAACCATAACCCTGTGGCAACACCTGCTTTGCTACTTCCTCAGCAGCCTGAATAGCCTGACCTGAAGAATAACCATCAGCTGGAGTAGCACTGATAGAGATAGAGGTAAAGAGGTTGAAACGAGTAATGTTTGATGGACCATAAACACGCTTCAATGTGCAAAACTCACTTACAGGTGCCATTCCACCTGCCGTTCTCACATAGATATTGGTCAGTCCGTCCTCACTCATACGACTCTCTGGCGTACCCTGAATCATAACACGGAAGAGTTTACCATATGCATTAAAGTTAGAGGCATACATACCACCATAATATCCCTGCAATACTGAGAGAATTGCAGCTGGTGATGTACCAGCCTGCTTTGCCTTTGCCACATCAACATCAACCATATACTGTGGATAGTTAGGGTTGTAAGTGGTAAGTGCACGGCTAAACTCTGGACGCTTGTTCAATGCTGCTAAATAATCCTGTGCTACCTTATAGAACTTATTAAGATCGCCACCAGTCTTATCCTGCAATACAAAAGAAACACCATTTGATAGACCATAACCAGGAATCATCGGAGGACCGAAAGCAATAATCTGTGCTCCCTTGATACTTGATGTCTGCTTGTAAATCATACCCAAAATCATATTCGATGATGTAGGGTCGATAAACAAGCCCGCAATACCTGCGCCATCAAAAACAGACTTAATACGATCTATCATTCCATATTCACGCTCGGCAAATGGCTTTAGCTTAATAATAAAGGTTGACTGGTTAGAACCCTGACCTGCCATGAAGTTGTAACCTACAATCTGCTCACGGCGCTCAATATATGGGTTGCTTGCCAACATTTTGTCAATCTGGTCGGTCACCTTCTGGGTTTCAACCTGTGATGTACCCGGTGGCAAACTAATCATTGCAAACAATGTACCCGTATCCTCATTTGGAACAAGACCAGTCTGTGTGAATTTCATTGTAACGATAAGTGCAACAATACCTAATATAACCGCAAGACTGGAAATCCAACGATGGTTGATGCTCTTCTCAACAATCCTCTGATACTTTGTGTTTATCTTGTCATACTGCGTATTGAAAGCCATGTGGAAACGGTCAACACGTGACAACTTCTTATGACCCTCATCCTTACTATGTGGTTTCAGGAAGATAGCACAAAGCGCTGGAGAAAGTGTCAAGGCGTTCAAAGCAGAGATAATGATAGACACAGCCATCGTTACACCGAACTCACGATAGAATGTGCCAGAGGTTCCACCAATAAAGGATACAGGAACAAACACGGCTGACATCACCAAAGTAATAGAGATAATAGCACCAGAGATTTCGTTCATTGCATCAATAGCTGCTGTCATCGCACTCTTATAACCTAAGTCGAGCTTTGCATGTACAGCCTCAACGACCACGATGGCATCATCGACCACAATGGCAATTGCCAACAGCAACGCCGAGAGTGTCAGCAGGTTGATGGAGAATCCAAATACCCAAAGGAAGAAGAAGGTTCCTATCAAAGCCACAGGAACTGCAATCATTGGAATTAACGTTGAACAAATGTCCTGCAAGAAGATATACACAACGAAAAATACCAATAAAAGAGTTATAAACAATGTAAAGACTACCTCTTGGATTGAAGCAAAGAGGAACTCTGTTACATCCTGCTCAATTGTAACTTTCATGCCCGGCGGCATCTGCTTCTGAGCATCAGCCAAGGCAGTCTTCACATCATCTGCAATCTGTGTAGCATTTGAACCAGCGATCTGGTTTACCATACCAATAACAGCAGGACGGCTGTTGTTCTTCATCATAACTGAATACTGCAGACCACCTAACTCAACCTTTGCTACATCGCGCAAGTGAACTGTTTGACCATTGGTATTGCTTGAAATAATGATATTACCATACTCCTCTGGGGTCTTTAGACGTCCCTTATAACGCATGGTATACTCAAACTTCTGATTACTCTGCTCACCAAATGAACCCGGTGCAGCCTCAATATTCTGTTCTACCAAAGCCATAGATACATCTGATGGAACCAGCTTATGCTGCTTCATCTTATCAGGATATAGCCATATACGCATAGAGTAAGTCTTCATACCCGGTGTCTGTACGTCACCAACACCATTGATACGCTTCAACATTGGCACGATATTGATATTGTTATAGTTCGTCAAGAACTCGTCATCATATCGTCCGTCATCTGTTGTCAATGAATACATCACAACGTTTGAACTCTGACGCTTTGATACCGTCACACCCACACGTGTCACCTCAGCTGGCAACAATGCCTGTGCTTGTGACACACGGTTCTGTACGTTGACAGCTGCCATATTTGGATCTGCACCCTGCTTGAAGTAAACCGTAATCATTGCCATACCAGCATTGGTTGCAGTTGATTCCATATAGGTCATGTTCTCAACACCATTGATACTCTCTTCCAATGGTGTGATAACAGAATTCAGCACGGTCTGTGCATCTGCTCCCTGATAAAATGTCGAAATCGAAATCGTAGGAGGGGCAATATTCGGATATTGTTCAATAGGCAGTGATACCAATCCAATGATACCCAAGAGTACAAAGAAGATTGATATAACCGTTGACAATACCGGTCGTTTAATAAAATTCGTAAATGTCATAATACCTGATTGTTTATTTAGGAGAGAGGCTATCGTATGAATTAAGAAATCATCATCACCCCAACACCTAACATTCAACACCCATCACCTACTTACCTTCGCCTTTCATAGCTTTGAGAAAGCCTGATGCAGAACCTTGGTTCTCGCCAAGTTTCTCTGCTTTCTCAATGGCTTTATCATACTCTGCAGGAGTAAGTGCCTTAATATCTGCACCATCTTCAAGACTTGAAAGACCCTTGCTCACAATTCGGTCACCCATCTTAAGACCACTTGTCACGATGTAGTTCATTCCATCATTCTGTGGATCAACTGTAATCTCGGTATAGTGTACCTTACTATCAGCATCAACCTTATATACAAAGATCTTATCCTGAACCTGTACAGTAGCTTCCTGTGGAACTAACAAAGCTCGGTTGTTAGTCTTTGCAATAACAATCTGACCGCTACCACCACTCTTCAACAAATGTTCTGGGTTAGGGAAACGGGCAATAACACTCACCGTACCAGTTGTTGCATCAATGATACCGCTGGTCTTAACTACTATACCTTCGTGGTTATAAGTTGTACCATCAGCCAACAACAGACTTACACTTGGAAAAGACTTGATGGCATTGTTCAATCCATTATTAGTACGACTGAGCTTTAATACATCAGACTCTGTCATTGAAAAGTAAACTTCAATAGAAGATGTATTGCTGACAGTGGTAACTGGCTGTGCAGAAGATGCACTTACCAAAGCACCCTCCTTATAAGGAAGACTACCTACATAACCCGATGCAGGACTCTTCACATAACAGAAACCTAGGTTATCCTTAGCCGTGGCAAGCATTGCCTGTGCCTGACGAACAGCAGCTTCAGCCTGTACTACAGCTGCTTTAGCGGAAGCTACACCACTCTGTGCTTGGCTAACAGCAGCCTGTGCTGTCTCGTAAGTATTCTTAGCTGCTTCCATCTCATAATCACCAATCACCTTATTATTATAAAGGTTCTTGCTGTTACTATAAGCCAAACGTGATGTTGCAGCCTGAGCATTTGCAGAATTAAGACTTGCATTAGCCTGTACGACACGAGCCTGAGCTCCAGCAACACCACTCTGTGCTGAAGCAACCTGAGCCTCTGCCTGACGTACAGCAGCCTGATAAGTAGAGTTATCTACTACAAAAAGTACCTGCCCCACACGTACATATTCGCCTTCATGTACATACAGCTTTGTTATAAAGCCACTTACCTTCGGACGTACCTCAACATCCTGCACACCCTTAATAGTAGCTGGAAATGTTGTTTTCAACTGTGCATTAGCTGCACCAATCGTTACTACAGGATACTCATTGTTTGTTGGAAGACTTTGTCTACCTCCTCCACCGCAACTGGTAAGTAACACTGCAACTGCTGCTATAGCAGATAGTAAGATACTTTTCTTCTTCATACCTATTTAATATATATATTCTTTTATAATTTCAATTCAACCAGAAAGCTAAGGCTAAACATGCATAACGAAAGCTTGTTTGTTACTTAGTTAAGGTATCATGAAAACTACATGATGGCATAATAGTTTTCAATATGCAAAATTACATATTATTATTTAGTAGGCTCTGACCACAGCTTCTAATTTAACAATAATTGGCTATATCGCTCCAAGTTGTAACTATTCAGTCATCATAGGTATTGTATTTGAAAACGCAAACCACTTATTAGAGGGACTTTATTATGAACAAAAGAACGCTTACCAACCTATGGGCAGCACTTTCATCACGCTATTGTTATATGGTGCTAAGGCTTCGCACGCATTGTGCGAACCATCCGCACCATTGGTGCGGAGCACTCGCACACTACTTAAAGATGGTTAAAGAGATAACATTCTTTAGAAGAAAGTATCCTAAGACACTAATAATCAACGCACAGAACGATACTTAGCCAGCCACATAAAACGCTTTATAGTTAAGAAGTTATGCCAAGTTCCTTCGCCTTTTCGCGTAATAAAGCTAAAAGAGGTTCACGTTCATTAGGAACACGATTGTCAAGTACGGCATCTTTCAGCGTCTTTTTAAGTACACCCACTTCCCTACTCGGCTTCAGATTAAACATTTCCATTATCTCGTTTCCATCAACACAAGGTTGTAAAAGACGCTTATAATCACGGTCCTTCAAGTCTTTTAGTTTCTCACGAACAATACGGAAGTTGTCTAAGAAACGCTGTTTGCGGGCAGCATTTTTACTTGTTATATCTGCCTCACAGAGTGTCATCAAGTCATCAATATCATCACCTGCGTCATTCATCAGTCGACGTACAGCAGAATCTGTTACTTCTTCATCGGCAATAGCAATCGGGCGCATGTGCAAGTCGACTTGTTTCTGAACATATTTCATCTTACTATCCATCGGAAGTTTAAGACGACGAAAGATATTTGGAACCATCTTTGCACCTACAAAGTTATGATTATGGAAGGTCCATCCTGCTATAGGGTCCCAACGCTTGCATTTTGCCTTGCCCACATCATGCAACAATGCCGACCAGCGTAACCAAAGATTATCCGTGTACTTACAGATATTATCCAACACCTCAAGCGTATGATAGAAGTTATTCTTGTGAGCACGTCCATTTCTTGTTTCTACAACATCAAGTGCTACAAGCTCTGGAAGAATTAGCTGTAGAAGACCACAACGATAGAGTTCTATAAAGCCCTTACTTGGCGTTGGCGTCATCATTATCTTATTCAACTCCTCCTCTATACGTTCCCCACTAATGATTTTGATACGTTCAGCATTACGCTCTAAAGCCTCGAAAGTCTCGTCTTCGATAAAGAAGTTGAGTTGTGTGGCAAAACGAACACAACGCATCATACGCAAGGGGTCATCAGAGAAAGTCACATCAGGGTCGAGCGGTGTGCGGATAATACCATCCCAAAGGTCGTCAACACCACCAAAAGGGTCAACTAATTCGCCGAAACGACCCTTATTCAAGCAAACTGCCATTGCATTAATCGTAAAGTCACGACGATCCTGATCATCTTCTAATGTGCCATCTTCTACTATTGGTTTCCTACTATCGTGACTATAACTTTCCTTTCTTGCCCCGACAAATTCAACCTCAATATTCTTGTACTTTACTTGTGCTGTACCAAAATTACGGAAAACCGACAAATGAGCCTTCTTACCCAAGATAGCTTTCAATTCACTTGCAACCTGAATACCACTTCCAACTACCACAACATCTATATCGTTTGACGGACGTTCCAAGAACAGGTCACGTACGTAACCACCTACGACATAGCATTCTAAGCCGAGTTTATCAGCCGCAGTTGAAATATGATGAAATATTTCTTTATCTATAAGCTGTGCCAATTCGGCATCTGAGAGATCTCGCATATAATAATGTTATCTTTATATAAGAATCATGCAAAGATACATAAATTACTTTAGTCGAACAAATGGATATAGACAAAGATTAAACTAATACAATAATTATTCCACTGATTAACTCTTCCTATCTTCATTACAACGCAAGAACCAGCAACTTTGATATTGTCTTACCTTACCCCTAATCTCTACCTAAAACCACAGTAAGGATAGGTAAAACAACATATAATTAGACCGCGCGAAAGCACTATTTCCTAACTAAAAAGACATACTTACTCTCACCACAGAAGTTAACAACAATCAGTCAGAGCATTGTTACAATCAGTCACAATGAATTACGAACGACAGCTAAAGACGGGAATAGTTGTTAATTCATTCGTTTATTACAGCGAAATTCTGTATTTTTGCAGTCAAATCAATATAAGACTATGGCAAGTCAACTGACAAAGACACAGCAGGAATTTCAAGATGTGCTCGCAGAGTGCAGAAGTCTTTTTGGGAAGAAGCTCCACGACTATGGCGCTTCATGGCGTATTCTGCGCCCATCTTCCCTTACCGATCAGCTCTTTATTAAGGCTAAACGCATCCGTTCTTTGGAGATTACGGGTGAAAGTTTGGTGGGTGAAGGTATCCGTCCTGAGTTTATCGCATTGATAAATTACAGTATCGTAGGACTTATCCAGTTGGCAAAAGGCTTTGTCGACAGCGTTGACATGACACCTGATGAGGCATTGGCACTTTACGACAGCTACGCAAAGGAATCTTACGAGCTGATGATAAAGAAGAATCATGACTATGGCGAGGCTTGGCGCGACATGCGTGTAAGCAGCTATACTGACCTTATCCTAACAAAAATTGAGCGTATCAAGGAGATTGAAGACCTTGGTGGTGCAACACTTGTCAGTGAAGGTGTCGATGCCAATTACATGGATATAATGAACTACGCTGTCTTTGGAGCCATCAAACTACATGAGTAAAATAAAGTCCATACTGGTAATTCTCAGCCGTGCGCTACTTGCTTTGACATTCATCTTCTCTGGATTTGTCAAGGCGATTGACCCTTTAGGTTCGCAATATAAGATTGCAGAATACTTAGAGGCAGTACAGCTGTCGGCATATATTCCAGACTGGGCACAACTGATGATATCAGTCGGACTGGCTGCAATTGAGTTCACCTTAGGTATGATGATTCTACTCGCCATTCGCCGACGACTTGCCAGCAAGATATCACTATTCCTCATGGTAGTGATGACGCTTGTGACCCTCTGGCTTACGGTGAGCAATCCTATACAAGACTGTGGATGCTTTGGTGATGCCATTCACCTCACAAACACACAGACTTTCATCAAGAACCTTATACTCTTGACTGCTGCCATCATCCTTTCACGTTGGCCGCTTTATCAGATACGCTTTGTATCAAAAACCAATCAGTGGATAGCATTCTACTTCACTATTGTCTTTATAATCACAGCCTCTACACTGAGTCTTTATAATCTGCCTATCTTCGATTTCCGTCCTTATTATATTGGTCAGAACATCAAGAAAGCAATGGAGATTCCCAAAGGTGCGAAGCAGACAACCTACAAAACAACCTTTATCTGCGAGAAAGATGGTGTAACAAAAGAGTTCACTGAGAATGATTACCCATACGATGACTCAACATGGGTATTCAAAGATACACATCAGGAGATTCTCGAAAAAGGCTATGAACCTCCTATCCACGACTTCTCTATTACAGACGAAAAGACAGGAGAAGACCTTACCGATAGCATTCTAACCAAAGATGGATATACCTTCTTGCTCGTTGCCCCAGTCTTGGAGCGTGCCGATGATAGTAACTTTGGTGAGATTGATGCTATCTATGAATATGCGAAAGAGAATGGTTATGGTTTCTATGGACTCACAGCAAGTACGGATAAAGCCGTAAAACACTGGCGAGATATTACTGGAGCGGAGTATCCTTTCTATACAACGGATGGTACAACCCTAAAAACCATTATCCGAAGTAATCCTGGTTTGGTGTTGCTCTATAAAGGAACTATCATCAATAAGTGGAGTCATAACGACCTGCCAAAACAAGCAGAGCTGAACGCACCTTTATCACTTATTGAAATAGGACGTGAACCCGAGAATAAGACATGGACGAAGATTGTACTGATTCTGATTTGCTATATCTTCCCATTAGCATTCCTTATCGCTGCTGATCGTATATGGTCGTGGACACGATGGATAAGAAAACGTGAAGAATGGTTGAAGCAAAAGGAAGAATGGTTAATACAAAAAGAACAATCAAATAAATTATATCAACTTTTAAAACGTAAAAGACAAATGAGAAAGAAAATTGTTGCAGGTAACTGGAAAATGAACGAGACTCTGCAGGAAGGTATTGCTTTGGCAAAGGAAATTAACGACTCACTGAAGGCAGAGAAGCCAAATTGTGATGTTGTTATCTGTACTCCATTCATTCACCTTGCAAGTGTTGCACAGGTATTGGACGCTGAGGGCGTTGCACTCGGTGCTGAAAACTGCGCTGACAAGGAGAAGGGTGCTTACACAGGTGAGGTTTCTGCCGCTATGGTAAAGAGCACTGGTGCACAGTATGTAATCCTCGGTCACTCAGAGCGTCGCCAGTACTATGGTGAGACAGCAGAGATTTTGAAGGAGAAAGTACAGTTGGCATTGGCTAACGGCTTGAAGGTTATCTTCTGTTGTGGTGAGACACTCGAGGAGCGTGAGGCTAATAAGCAGAACGAAGTAGTAAAGGCAGAACTTGAGGGTTCAGTATTCCACCTTTCAGCTGAGGACTGGAAGAACATCGTCTTGGCTTATGAGCCAATTTGGGCTATCGGTACTGGCAAGACAGCTACATCTGATCAGGCTCAGGAGATGTTAGCTTACATCCGCTCAATCGTTGCTGAGAAGTATGGCAAAGAGGCTGCAGAGGACACAACAATCCTCTATGGTGGTAGCTGTAACGCAAGCAACGCTGCTGAATTGTTCAGCAAGTCAGATATCGACGGTGGCTTGATTGGTGGTGCTTCATTGAAGGCTGCTGACTTCAAGGCTATCATTGATGCTTGGAAGAAGTAATTCAAAGATAATCTAAGAGGCTGTATCAAACTGTCACATGGTCAACAACCATTGTCCTGTTTGATACAACCTCTATTTCAATTTTTATACATTAAAGAATGAAAAGGCTCCTTACAATCATAGTTTTTATGCTGACAGCTGTTGTGGCTGTTAATGCTCAAGGGTCAGTAACGGTATCACAAAGTTCCGAGATTGACGCATTGGTAAATGGCAAGAAAGCACAAAAGAAGAATAATAAAAACCAAAAGAAAGTAGAGAGTCAAAACGAGACTGCACGTCCAACAATCAAAACGCCAGACACAAAACAGCTCGTTGTACCAAAGATTGAAGACCATAAACCAGAGATTGCACGCCCCGACAACAGTACCTTACAACCTATCAGAACAAAGATTGTCAAGCGTTTAGTCAGAAGACCGCACGTCCCTTCTTGGGATGAGGTTGAAGACACGCGGATTGTGACCAAACGTATCAAGAAAGGTACACAGAAAGTAAGAGGCTTCCGTGTACAAGTTTATAGTGGTGGTAATACTCGTATTGCACACCAACAAGCAGACAAGGCGGGGCAAAAAGCGAAGCAACTCTTCCCTGACCAACCTGTTTATGTACACTTCTACCCACCACGTTGGATGTGTCTTGTTGGCAACTTTACCGACTACAATGCTGCAAAGAAGATAATGCGTACACTCCGTAAGGAGGGTTACCCACATGCCAACATCATCCGTATGATGGTATCTATCAAGACATCACAAGTTGTAGATGAGTAAAGGTACTCCTCCCATATAAAGATTAAGGACAACCTAATACATATATTTAATAAGAAAGAAAAATAACATGACTCCCGAAACACCATTCCGTGAAGGATTAGACGAACTTGCATCACACTACAAACAGGTGCTTACTCTCTTAGGAGAAGACCCCGAGAGAGAAGGTTTGGAGAAGACTCCAATGCGTGTTGCAAAGGCAATGCAGGTACTTACACGTGGCTATACACAAGACCCTCATAAGGTATTGACTGATGCTTTGTTTGAAGAAAAGTACAACCAGATGGTGATTGTGAAAGATATTGACTTCTTCTCTATGTGCGAACACCATATGCTTCCTTTCTATGGCAAGGCGCATGTGGCATATATTCCAAACGGATATATCACTGGATTGAGCAAGATTGCACGTGTTGTAGACATCTTCTCACATCGACTACAAGTGCAGGAACGCCTGACAGAGCAGGTAATGCAGTGCATCAATGACACACTGAAACCGCAAGGTGTGATGGTTGTTATCGAAGCAAAGCACATGTGTATGCAGATGCGTGGTGTAGAAAAACAGAACTCTATTACCACAACAAGTGCTTATAGCGGTGTTTTTGAATCAAGTAAAACACGTAATGAGTTCATGGATTTGCTACGCGGAGAGACCAAGAGAATATAATTTAAACACTATTATAAACTAAAACTTAAAGACATGAAAAGAACAATGACAGCAGCGATAATGCTATTATGTACATTCGCTTTAACAGTGATGACCACAGGATGTTCCAGTGACAACAATGAAGTAGAGCATCAGAAAAGTGTAGAACAAGTTCTTAACAATATGGTTGGGATCTATGAAGGGACACTGGGGTTTACCTATGGAACATCCACAGCAACTTCAAGTAGCTTGGGATGGAAGACAATTTGTAAGGTAGATAAGGATCACAATATTATCTTTGATCAATTTCCTTACCACACATTGGCTAATGGTGTGTCAAAGAAAGGATTGGTCGGAGTAGCATCACCTTTACTTGCAACACTGCAAAAAGTAGAGAACAGTCCACTTAAAATAAAAATTGAAGCTGTTGGATTGAATTATAATAGAACAGAACTTTTTATCGTTCCAGATGTGAAGTTTAATGTAACAGGCACTAAAGAGATATACGAACTATCAGGACAAATTAGGTCATCAAGAAACAACTATTATACAATGAGCACATCAGAAATAAACATAGAGTTCACTGTAAATAAGTTGGTGAGAATTAATAAAGAACATGGGACGGCATTAGTTGAAAATGATTTTGATATGCCTGTGACCTATTATTTGAAAGTAAAAAGAGTTAAATGAAACTGATTTCATGGAATGTAAATGGGAGCTTACCTATATTTTAAGAGAAAGAACCCAAATACAGAAGTTTATGAAAAAGATAATAAAACTTACAGCTATGGCATTATGTACCCTCGCATTATGCCTCACAAGCTGCTCAAAAGACAACGACATGACAGATGCTGAGAAAAACGCTATACAGGCGCTCAACAACATTACAGGAAACTATAAAGGTAACTTGGCTACCAAATATGGTACAACTATAATAGTCTGGCCGGATGTCAATTGGAATGTAGACAAGAATTCTACCATTACAGTCAACAACTTCCCATACCAATTGTTGGCAGATGGAGTGTCAAAGAAGTCTGCTTCTTCGCTATATACTACTCTCGCTAACGAGAAACAAAGACCGCTGAAATTGTATATTACGACGGTACAACCACAAGATAATAAGGTGTTTTTCAACTTATCATCTAACTTCAAGTTTGATATTACAACAGCCAACGAAACTTATGAATTAGCAGGTGCCGTTTCCTTTAACAATAAGCAGTTCAACAGTAGTTATACAATGAACACCTCTGAAATGCAAATGCGATTCACTATATACAAACTGGTGAAAATAAACAAGGCACATGCAACTGCAGTTCTACAGGAAGAGTTTGATATACCCGTTAGCTTCTATCTGGAAGGATATAAGATGTAAATGAAAATTTATTTCATGGGATATAAGACGAGTAGTCTATCTTTACTATAAGATAAAAACATTAAAACAAAAGTATATGAAAAAGATTATGACACTTGCAGCTATGGCACTATGCACCCTCACTTTATGCCTCACAAGCTGCTCAAAAGACGATAACGGAGATAAAGAACTATCAACCGAAAAGTTCATTGAAGAACAAACAAAGATCTTAAACATCATTTCTGGCGAGTACAAAGCGCTTATTCATGCCAGCGGAAAGAATGGAGGTCTTTTTGCCTATTCAAATTTGACAATCGACAAGAACGGACAAGTAGTTTGCAAATATTTTCCTTACGAAGCACTCGCTCTTGGAATTTCTGAGTTAGACAACAATGAAGAAGCTATCAGACTTCGTTCAGCGTTAACAGCAGCTCCAACAGCCTCTCTTTCTTTCCGACTCTTAGGTGACCCCAAAACAAAGAATCCTGCAGATTTCTATGCACTCCCGATAATCAAAACAACCATCAAGAACGATTATGGTACTTATAACATAATCGGACACATGAAGACGGATGTCCTCAGGGCACACTATGACGCAAAGACGTCCAGCCTTACAATGACTTTTATCATCAACAAGCTGAGCAGGGTTATAGAACGCCAAGGCTACTCTGAATATAAGGACCAGACAAAATTTACCCACCCTGTTGAATTTGAAATAAGTACATTAGAAAAGAAGAAATAGAATGAAGTTTATTTCATGGAATGTAAACGGGCTTCGCGCCTGTGTAGGAAAGGAATTTGAACATCAATTCAAGGACTTGGATGCTGATTTCTTCTGCCTACAAGAGACAAAGATGCAAGCAGGACAGCTCGACCTCAGTTTTCCTGGTTATGAATCTTATTGGAATTACGCTGACAAGAAGGGTTACTCTGGTACGGCTATATATACAAAGCATAAGCCATTGAGCGTGACTTATGGTATTGATATTGATGAGCATGACCATGAGGGACGTGTGATAACACTGGAGATGGAAGACTTCTACCTCGTAACTGTTTATACACCGAACTCACAGGATGGACTTCGTCGATTAGAGTATCGTATGAAGTGGGAAGATGACTTCCAAGCCTATCTCCACAAACTCGATGAGAAAAAGCCTGTCATTGTATGTGGTGATATGAATGTTGCCCATCAGGAAATAGACCTTAAGAACCCAAAGACAAACCGTAAGAATGCGGGCTTTACCGATGAAGAGCGTGAGAAGATGACCCAATTACTAAACAATGGTTTCATCGACACCTTCCGTACCCTTTATCCAGAGCAAGTTACTTACTCTTGGTGGTCATATCGTTTCCGTGCAAGAGAGAAGAACACGGGGTGGCGTATCGACTATTTCCTCATCTCAGAACGTCTCAAAGACCGACTCGAAGATGCTAAGATTCATACAGAGATTATGGGAAGCGACCACTGTCCTGTGGAAATTATCTTGAAATAAGACAATCGTATGCACGCCCAAATAAAGACATTACTTTTGATGGCTGCTGTCATGGCAGCCATTATTGTCTATGCTGTTATCCCAACTGAGATAACAATGGGCAGCTATACTATCTGCAAGATAACGCTTATCAACCTAAGCCGACCGCTTATTGAGAAAACAAAACAAACAAAGTATACCGCTAAAAAGGTACATCGCAACCAAACAATCCTTTTCATTGGAGACTCAATGGTGGAAGGACTTTCGCGTAGGTTGGGCGATTATGCAGGTGAAAATGGACATAAACTATATACCGTTATTTGGTATAGTTCTTCTACTGAGCGTTGGGGAACTACCCAAACCTTAGAACACTTCATTACAGAATATAAGCCAACGTACGTACTCATCTGCCTTGGTAGCAATGAACTCTTTATCAATGACCTTGCTAACCGTACGCAATATGTACAACAATTGGTCAAGAAATTAGGTAATATTCCTTTCGTATGGATAAGCCCTTCTGATTGGAATGGCGATACTGGCATCAATGATGTCATAAAGGAGAATGTCGGAAAAGGACATTTCTTTGACAGTCGTAGCCTAAAACTCAAAAGAGGTAGCGACCATTATCATCCTACATGGGCTGCAGCAGCCTACTGGATGGACACTGCTGCAAAATTTATTGCAAGTAAAGAGTGTGCTAACCCACTACAACTCAATAAGCCAAAAGCCCATCACAAGGCAACAAATACAAAGCTTTTGCAACCTGCTTTTGAAGGATATTAATTAGGAACAGGCTACACAAAACGATTGATAAATGGTAAATATAACACAATTGACAACCGCCTTATTCGATTTCTTGTCCACACAAGACAAGGACTGGTCATTGTGTACATTTCCATTTATGGTTTCTTTCCTTGTTTTCTTCGCCATATACATAGGATTAAACCGCTATCGTCAGACGTGGACAAAGGCGTATGTAATTGCATTTAGCCTCTTCTTTGCCTTCAAAGCGAATGGAATACTAATGTGGCTATTGCCTATTATAACCATTAGTTCGTGGTATCTCACCCGCTTTATGATGCGATTAAAGCGTGGGAAAATACGCAAGATAGGACTTGCCATTGTCATTCTGACTGAACTACTACCCCTACTCTACTACAAATACACGAACTTCACACTTGAGATTTTCCACGAACTCTTACGCAGCAACTTCTCACCAGAGAAGATGTTGCTACCTGTCGGTATCTCATTCTTCACTTTTCAAGCAATCAGCTACACCATTGATGTCTATAAGGGACGTTATCCTAAGACCGCAGAACTAATAGATTATACTTTCTACCTTACCTTTTTTCCACTCCTTATTGCTGGTCCTATCACTCGCGCTGAGGTATTACTCCCACAGGTTCAAACGCCAAAAAACAACGTCAACGAAAACCTTGTATATAATGGTCTGTGGCTTATCATCTGCGGATTGATAAAGAAAGCGCTCATTGCTGACTACATTGCACAATACAATAACATCGTCTTTGATGCCCCAGCAAGTCAAAGCAGCTTTGGAGATTTGATGGGAGTATTAGGCTTTTCAGTACAGATTTACTTTGATTTCTCAGGCTACAGCGACCTTGCCATAGGTGTTGCAGCCCTGATGGGATACGAACTAAAGGACAACTTCAGATTCCCTTATCAGAGTCTGAACCTCACAGAGTTCTGGCATCGTTGGCATATTGCCCTCTCCACATGGTTCCGTGACTATCTTTACATCCCATTGGGAGGAAACAGAAAAGGCGAACTTCGCACCTATCTCAATAGCTTCTTAGCAATGATAGTAGCAGGTCTGTGGCATGGTGCATCATGGATGTTCATTATATGGGGTGTACTTCATGGCATTGGACTGGTCATTCATAAGCTCTGTCGAAACAATGGATTGGATAAGATACCAGACAATAAATACACAAAAGGTATCAGTTGGTTTATTACGTTTAGCTATGTCTCTCTTGCATGGATATTCTTCCGTGCAGCAGATATGACGACTGCTACAACATTAATAGACAACATCCTGCATACTATCAGTCTCTCAGATGCCTACACCTTCCTAATGGAATACCCACTATGGTTGGCTGTTGTTCTCATAAGTTTAGAACTTCATAGTATTCGAGAGACTGACTATAACTGGCTGCAAAGTAAGTTTATCAATTCTTCATGGCTTGTTAAGCTATGTATCTTTGCTGTTGTTATGCAGTTAGTTATTAATCTTAGTCATCATAGTATCCAACCATTCATCTACACACAATTCTAAGATGGTCATCAAATACAGATATAGCAGCTTATTACTCTTAGAAGCGTTATTCACACCCATCCCTATCTTCTTATTTATATGGTTTTTCTTTGGGCACAAAGGTGTAGACGCCACCCATCCTTTCATGCTCATTATCGCACTTTCAATGATACTTTATGCTGTTTCGTTTTGGCTATTCAGACTTTTTGTTGCCTGCCAAAAATTGTGGGAAAAAGACTATCTATCCATCAAAGGTGACCATATTTGCTTCTATGATTGCCTACGTCGCAAATATACGGAAGTAACTGCTGATGAGATAGAAGGGATAAACGATTACCATTATTACTTCGTTCCTTTCATCGTTCAGATAATTTATACAACAAAGGGAAGAATCTTCACCCTTCCAGAACTTACTAACGAAGGGCAAGAAAGGGTTACAGAAATCATTTACGACTTCCTATATCAGGCTGAAAAAGAGAAAGGTGAAGGGTATACAACCATACTTTAAATGAAGATAAGTATAACCTATCAACTTTCAGTCTCCTCTCTTTGGTGAAACAAAACAAATGCTTTCGTGTTTCACTCACCTTTGAAACAAGCAATAAACAAGCATTAATAGACTCTGAACCAACTCTTTATCGACAATCACATTTACATCTGTTTGCTTGGTGCGAAGCCTCCGCACCATTGGTGCTTACCATCCGCACCACACGTGCTAAGGCTCCGCACGACTCTTATTGGAAGTGTAAAGTGAGGGGAAAGTTATATCTATAAGCTACAGGTTTACCGTTATGCATTGCTGGTTTCCAACCATTTAATAATTGAAGTGCAGAAGCTATGGCACGATTTAACTCAATATTATTTACCGTCAGGAAAACAATATCTTTCAAAGAACCGTCTGTATCGACAATAAAAGAGACGTAGGTTCTTCCAGCAGAAGTTGTTTCAGGGCTAAGTCCTGTATAGGAAAGATTCTGTCCGAGAGCAGCAGCTACGTTTCCTTCAAACTGTGGCTGTACTTCTGGAATGACAGAATCAGTAGGCAAGAAAGCATATACAGCATTATTAGGAAGTTTCGTGTTGACAGCAACCGATAGTGGCTGCTTCTGCCACTTCTTAAAGTTCTTAGAGAAAAGAACGTCTATCATGTCATTCCTCACATCTGAATAAACCCCTCCACCATTATCTACACCAAGATCGAAGCGTATATTCTGGCCTATCAATGCAAACTGATTGGGTAGATGGTCCCAATCTATAGAGTCTGCAGTTTGCGTATTTGCCATATTATCTAACAGTTCACAAAGCTGATAGCGAACATTAGGATCCTGCCACAAGCGTGTCTGATTGAACACGTCTTTCTGCGTTAAAACCTTCTTATTAATAAGGTCGAAGGTGAAATAAGAATGCTTTGCCGTAATAACACTTGTCTCGTTACGCTCCTCTAAGCGAGCAAGGAAAGAAATATATCTTCCCGGCTCCAACCAAAGACAGCGTAGCCCTATATCATAATAATGCCTTTCAGCACTTGCATCATCCTTTATCGCTCGCACTTCTTTACCTTGCAAAGACTCAAACAGTTTCCAGCCAGCCTCATAACTATCAGAGGGTTGACCAAAGAAAAAGGTTGTAAGATAATGCTGCAGTTCAGGCAAAACAGAGCCATCTAATCCCTTTGGCCATTCAAAGTCCTTAGAGATAATCGTCAGCGTATTGCCTTTTTCATAGAGGTGACGGGATGACTCATAAAGCATGGCATCCTTAGATGCAACTGTTCCTGCCGACTGTGCGAACGCCACAAGGCTTACAAACAGTGACAGGAACACGGTATAAAGTCGGTTAATCATAATTTCATAAATGTTGTCTGCCGCTTCTTACTTGTCTTATGACCTTTTGGCGTGAAAATATCATTGAGTTCCATCACTCCAGAGAAGCTAATAGTTTCTTTTCCACTGGAATTAACCACAAGCGAAACAGTGGCATTATTAAATACTTCAAGAACAATCTGGTAGCTCTCAAAGTCGCTACGTGTTGTCATAAAGATGCGACGACCGTCCTTCATTGGCTCTTCCTTGTAACTCATTAGAGGTTCAACAAGTGTCAAACCGCCACCACGCCCGTAAGGAACATGATAGACCCTGCCAAAGTAAGGGAGGAAAAGACCAATAGAGTCACCGCTCACCTCCATTCCCCAATCATTCTGCAAATAGACAGCAGGGCCACGCAACGGATACATTCGGTCTACAAATACACGATAACGATGCTCTGCCAAATGAGCCTTCACAGCAGCTGTACGCAACTGTTCCATCTTTTCCTTTGGCACAGGATTACCCTCTGAGTCATAATAAGTTGTAGCACAACCCACCATTAGGACAGCTACAAAAAGAAATAAAACTAAACGTTTCATAAGTGTACCTCTCTTTCTTTTAAGTCGTTATAGTATTTCTCATGCTACTCCGCAACCATAAAATCAGATATTACCCAAAGCAATGAGGAGTCATATAGATCTATAGCTCAGGCTCGAGAGCACTTCTATACTATTCAATCTTCTCAATTCTTGGTACCTCCATCTTCTCAATAGAAGGTGCCACTTGCTTAGCAGGAAGTTCAGAAGATGGGGCTATGTCTGGAGCAGGAGCAGCGATAGGAGCATCATAGTGATTTGACTGAACTTTCTCTGAAGATGCTTTTTCCTTATCTTCTTTTCCTGTCTTAGCTTTTTCTGCCTCAGCGGCTTTCTCTTCATCGGTCATCATATCCTCTCTTGAAGGCTTCATATTAGGCCAAAGATAATTACCCACAATGTCTATTGTGTCTACATCTGCATTGCGTTGCTGCACCTCTTCCTCTTCTTGTTCAGTCATAGGTACATCATCGGAAGCCACAATAAAATTATAAATTAAGCCCAAGCATAAAAGGACAACCAGTCCGCAAAGAACTTTAAAGGTCAGTGACTTTGTAAATTTACGCTTTTTATTCTGATTTGACATAGCCTTGTTATTATTCTATTCTGTTAAGAATCAATTTAAACTTTACGGAGGAACGCAATCGGTACATTCTCCTTCTATCTTCTGCAAAGATAAACATTTAAAAGGAAAATGTACCGAAAGGATGGTAAAAAATATACTTTTTACTTGCTGAAAATACTTGAAACCTTTTTGGGTTCTTAGTTTTCAATATTGCCCGAGCTTACTCCTTAATACGAATAAAGGCATTGGCAAGGATGGCAGTAAGACCACCTGTTGTAATACCACTTGAGAAGATATTCTTAATAATATCAGGCATCTTGTCAAGAATACCAGGTACCAACTCCACGCTCAAACCCATTGCAAAACTGATAGCCATGACTAACACAGCCTTACGAGTAATCTCTGTAGAAGCAATGATACGAATACCTGCAGCAGCAACTGTACCGAACATCAACAATGTTGCACCACCCAAAACTGGGTCAGGGATAAGTGAGAACACTTTACCTACAACTGGGAAGAGTCCTAAGAGCACCAAAGCACCTGCAATAAAATAGCCAACATAACGGCTGGCAACACCCGTAAGCTGTATCATACCGTTGTTCTGGGCAAAGATAGAGTTAGGGAAACTATTAAAGACAGCTGCCAAGAAAGAGTTGAAACCATCTGCGAGGACTCCTCCCTGTGCTCTCTTCATAAAGACAGGGCCCTCAACAGGCTCACCAGAGATGAGCGAATTGGCTGTAATATCACCAAAAGCCTCAACTGCCGTTACTAAATAAATAAGTCCGATACCTATGATTGTACCCAAATCAAAGTTCAAACCATATTTGAAAGGAACTGGAATATTAAGGCTACCACTACCCTTGAGGCTTGAAAAGTCAATCATATTGAGTGCATAAGCGGCTACGCAACCTATCAATAGTCCCAACACAATGGAGCCCATACGTAGGAAACGGTTGTTTGATCGGTTGAAGAAAATAATGCTAACCAATACGAGTAACGCAAGTCCAAGGTTCTGCATAGACCCAAATGTACCAGCATCAACAGCCGACTGACCACCACCACAAGAATTGATACCTGCCTTAATAAGACACATACCAATGAGAGAAACAACGATACCTGATACCAATGGAGTGATTATCTTACGTGTGTAAGGTAAAAGACGGCTCACAACCATCTCTACAACAGATGCAACTAAACACGCGCCGAAGATGTAGCTGAGTCCCATCTCTATGTTCATTTTACCGTTAATCATGCCGAGCAGACCTGCACCGATAATAGGACTGATGAAAGAGAAAGACGTTCCCTGAATACACAGCAGACCTGCACCAATCGGTCCAAATCTACGGCACTGAACAAAGGTAGCTAATCCTGACACGAAGAGAGACATTGACACGAGGAAACCTGTGGTATCCAAATCAAATTTTAATGCCGAACTAATGATGAGTGGTGGCGTAATGATGGCTACGAAAATTGCCAACAAATGCTGCAAAGCAGCAAAAATTGTTTCACGAATTGGTGGACGATCATTCAGACCATAGATAAGTTCCTTAGACTTTTCCATTCTTTTGTTATTTAATACTTTGAAAATAAAGGTAAGCGTTTATACTTTTATAAAATGAAACGAGCAACCTTGGATACTCCAAAGTATAGCATTTCATCCCTTTAAGGTTAGATTGACGCTTCTAAAGAGTAATTCCTATCCTTTTAAGAAACGTTTTTATTACGAATACTAACCCCTATTATACAAGAAAGGTGGACGCACAAGTCCACCTCATTTATTTTTCTCTCATTTTAATCTCACAATTATCAAGTGACTCGATGATAGCCAAACTCTCACAACGAACGCCCTCCGCCTCAATCACTTCACGCCCATGTTGGAATGCTTTCTCAATGATAAAGCCCATACCTACCAACTCAGCACCAGCTTTCTTACAAAGGTCAATAATACCTTTCGCCGCATTACCATAAGCCAAGAAGTCATCAACAAACAGCACCTTATCACCTTTGCCCAAATATTCCTTCGATATCACGACGTGATACTCTCGTTGTTTCGTAAAAGAAAAGACTGTTGTTGAAAGCATATCGCTCATCGTGGAAGGCTTTTTCTTCTTCGCAAAGACTACAGGTAGGTCGAGCAGGAAGCCCATCATAATGGCAGGAGCAATGCCACTCGCTTCGATAGTGATAATCTTGTTGATTTCTGTTGAGGCATAACGGCGGATAAACTCTACACATATCTGCTTCATCAGATTCGGATCCATTTGGTGATTGATAAACTTATCTACCTTCAAGATTCCGTCAGGGAAACACTTTCCATCCTTTAGGATACGGTCACGTAATGCTTTCATTGTGCAATTAATCGTTAGTCTGTTTCGAAAATTAATTGCCTACAAAAGTACTAAAAATCTCAAATATAAAGAACAATACTTGTGCTTTTTTCTACATCTTTCCAAATATTATCCTTAATACATTTATGTCATGCACTATCTGAAAGAATTACAGTAGGTATCCTCTTAAACCTAAATCAGTTTATCAGGGCACAACACACATCATTATTTAACCCAAATCTCATTCGAAATGCTCACCACTCCAAGGTGCTGCAAAAACACTGACCTAAGCGAAGAAAAACGGTTCTGACTAATAAGAAATCCGAAGAGTGACAGAGAAAAAGGAAATACAATTTACTCATTGCTTCCTATCTCTTTCACTCCTCGGATTTATCTATAAATTCATAAGCTTGTAAGAAAGGAGTCATTACAAATCCTTCATTACAAGAACGCTGCCCCAGAACCCCTTACCGCAAAACATCTGCTACAACACCTCTACCATTACCGCATCTATGTTCTTTTTCTTCAATGCTTTCACAATAGATCTGGCTGTAGCAAAATCTGTCTCAAGCGGGATGGTCTTCATTTTACTCTTGAGAATATTATTAAGCGAAGTTCCCGTAAGAGCACTATTATTATGACAACGTGAATTGACAGTGTTCACCACGAACGGCTTCTGATCCTTGTGAGGTTTGGTAATTAACTGGATATTATATCGAGGCTGCACATCAGGCTTTTCGTCCGTCTTCTCTGGATCAGAAGGCGGAAGAACTGGCGGTTTGGGGTCAACAATAGGCTCTTCCTGTTTTATCTCTACAAGCTGGTTATTGAAGATTTCGATAAGTTTGGAGATACCCATTGGCATATCCGCTGTGGTAACACAGAGGTTTACATCTATACACCGCTTGCTTTTATATTCCTCCTTAGTAACATCCGTAATTGCACCAGAGTCACCGGGAGCAGAATACTTTGCCTTGAGTTCTACCTTATTGTCCTGTATGCTGCTCTCCGTAACCGTTGCCTGAAAGGTCAGGTTAACCTGTTCTATCTGCAGATAAGGAACAGGCACGATACAGACAAGTGGCATAATGAGTCGGTTTACCACTCCGCCACTTTCAAAGTAGAAGGTTACGGTGACAGGCTCAAGGTTGTAAGGGTCTCCGTCTTGTTTTCTAAACACCACCCCATTGAGATAATCAAGGGTAGCCTGAGCAGCCTCTTCTTGAGCATTGACACAGGCAGACAGAGGTCCGCCAATGATGCGATTGAAATCAAGTGCGTTCAGCGGAGAGTTCTGCTGACTTTGGTTGGGAGCATTGGATTCAGGCATATTCTTTCTGTTTTAGAGGTTCTTGGAATTGATACTTATTGATTATCCGTCGGCTCGTCAGGCTTCCGAATGCGGATGCAGTTGTTACCTACTATCTGCAACAAACGTGACATGCCGCCCGCAGGGAGTTCAGCAGAGGCTTTAATGTTCACACGAATGTTATTGCGCACATCGTATCCTGTCTGCCGTGATTCGGTCAACAGTTTATTGGAGGGCGAGAAACGCACCTTTAATCCTTCCTGCTGACTGGTATTTGAGGACATGATACTCACGAAGAAAGTAAGATCAGCCTGACTGATTTGCAGGAAAGGAAGCGGCACCAGTACCAACAGGGGCACACGGAGAGTATGACTTTTCCCATCCATCTGAAGAGAGAACGTCACCATTACAGGCTCAGAACTGCCGTCGGAGGAACGGAAAGCCGTGCGTTCAATGAGGTCAAGCGACTTTTCCAAAGTCTCATGCTGTGCCTCAACGCAGTCGGCAAGCGTCTTGCGCATGACGTCAGAGAGCCACATGGCATCTTGATACGTCTTCCTTCTGGGTGTATCATTCTGGATTTTACTCATTTCTTCTTACGTGATTTGACTTTCCCACTTTTCAGGGATTTGTCTACCTTTTCTCCCTTAACGCTCTCCCCATCAATTACTCGATCATTGGATGCTGAACGCGTAACCACACGAGGACGGACTGGTCGCTCTACATTGATAGTCCCTTCTGTTTCTGTAAGTCTATCAATAACACCAGAGGGTATTCTACCCGGCCGATCTATCTGAATAGGTTGTTCTACTTTAATAGGTCGCTCCACATTTATAGGTCGCCCTATGTTAATAGTACCTCCTACATCAGTAATGCTATCTATAATATCAGGGCGTACAATACCGGAGTCAATTATACCAGGGCGATCTATTTGGACAGGTCTCTCTCCCAAATCAGGCTTTGTTATCTTACCATCCTGACCTACTGTACCCAGATCTATAATGACAGCAGCACGTTTACGCTCATTGTCAAGCACATAACCCACAAAGTCGGTATAGGCTTTATCGATATAGCCACCCTCAAGATAACACTTGGGTAACTTGTTGTTGTTGAGTTCGCCGTAAGTGTACCAGCCATTATATCGTTTGCTGAAACTCGCAAGGTCTTCCTTGAGAATACGCTGACCATTATCAGAAGAGAGTGTATCAGGATAGATACGCTGTGCTGTCCTAAGTGCAAGCAACAGATGATTGCGCAACCAGTCATGTCTGTTGTCACCACGTAACGTTTCCTGTCGTTCGATGTTCCATTGTATACTCTTACCAGGGTCAAAAGTGCATTCCGGATGCGGTTTCTTCCTATTGGTTTCAGGCAATGCAAAAGGATTGTTAGGGTCAGGACGATTTTCACGTATGCGACGCTCCAGAGCTTCTTTCTTCATTCGCTCCCTCTCTTCTTTCAGTTTCTGTTCCCTTATCCACTCCTCTTCAGAGTGTTCTTTATGATACTTGAGTGCCTGTACGAGGTCTGCAATCTTTTCACGACGCTTTTGTTCTCTGACTCTACGGCGTTCTCTCTCACGCTCTCTTTCTTCTTCAATGCGCTTCTGTTCCTCAAATTCAGCCTCTCTGATAGCACGTTGGCGGGCTGCTTCCCACCGCATATCCTCCACTTCTTCGGCTGTCAGAGTCTCTTGTATAATGAGATTATTGCCAAAGAACTCAAGCATTTTCGCCATACCGGCTGGCATATCGCTAGTAGCGGCACGAATATTGATACCCATTTTGCTCTGCATCGAAATAGACTTTTCATCCTCTTCGGTGCGTTTGTACCCCTCCGAAGCATATTTTGCTTCCATCTTATCGCTGTCGCAGGCAGTTATGTCGGCCGTAAAAGAGAGGTCAACATAGTTAATGCGCATATATGGGATAGGCACGATGGTCATAAGCGGTACCGTCATGAGTGTGGGAACTCCTCCCATTATGAATGAAAAAGTAACGGTAATAGGCTCTGTACCCTCAATATCAAGACTCGAATCTGCCATCGTGAAACCACGGATAAAATCCATTGTAGTCTGCGCAGCCTCAGCTTGTGCATGTACACATGCTGCCAATGGACCGCCGATGATGTTTCCGAAGGGGATGGAATTGAGGGCGCTCACGACCTGTTTGCCTGCATTTGTGTTAGTTCCATCTTGCATAGTGTTACGGAATTATCGTTGGAATGAACTTGCCTTCTTGAGGTTCTGTTGTGCCTCTTCGACGTTTTTCAATATCTCCATCGCCCGCTTAGACTCGTTTCGGTTGATATTCAGCACGAGGTGACAGTGTGGACAGTGCAGTCCACTTGCCGAAAGCAGTTCTGTGATGGAAGTAGAAATGAATGTTCCACATTTAGGACAATTGAGTCCTGGGGTTTTCTGTTGATTATTTGTCATAGTTAATAAGTTTGAAGTTATTCTTGGTTTTTGTCTTTTGTTATCACCTTGATACTGCTGTCAGTTGCTTGCAGTAATCCGCGCATACCATCGGGCAGCTGGACTGGTTCGAGCTTGACATGTATCTTAATGTTTGTCATCTTCTTTTCCATTTCCATGGACTTTGATGTTTCTGTCGGCACAGGTCTGATGAGTCTGACACGGACACCAGGTGCTATTATCTTTCTCCTCAGCATTTCTTCTCCCAGCTTATCCGCCCTTTCTTCTTTAGAAACAGATCTTAACCTTTTCTTAAATAATGGATAACGCTTCAAGAAGTACTCACGCTCTTTACCGCTCACAACAGTCTTGATATCAATTTGCGCTTCGATATCGAATGTTGCTTCAGAAACACGCAGCACAGGAAGTGGTAGCAGTGACAGCTTAGGGATAGAGATAACCTGACGCTCTCCATCAGAATCTGTCATTTCAAAGTCTATCATCTTGAGCCTTTCCCGCCCTTTTGCATTTGCAGAGGGCATCAGTGCGTAGTCACGCAGCACCTTCAGGTAGTCTTCAGCAGCCTTCTGGTCAGCGGCAACAGTTGATTGAATCATTCCCGTCAGCATATCTGCCAACGTCATGTCCATCGAAAACTTATCTCTGTTACCAGACATATCTTCAGGACGAATATCCTTGGTATTGGTAGTATCGTTGCCCATAATGCATTATCAGAGGTTTATGATTCAGTGATTTTTACGCTGTCCTGTGGTGAGACCTTCAACGAAAGGCTATGAACGGCACTCTCTGGTAATACCGCCAGACGGTCAGCATCTACGATAACATCCATTGACTGAATGCCGTCTTCTGGGATTTCACCGGTTTGTCCACCGTCAGAGTCTATTGCGAACCGGAAAGTTATTTCCATATCACCGATGGTCACGGCAGGCAGGTTCAGCTGATGAATAACACCCGTACCCTCATATTGTTCAGCAAGTGCTTCTGTAAGGAGGTTAGCTTCATGCTGCGCAGACAGAACGTCGCGCAACACAGAAGCTATTACATCTTGCAATTTCGTCATATTGAAATTATTTTATGATACAAATACTATGCGTTGCAGTTTCCCTGCAGTAATGTTATAGGTTCCTTTTTCACTGAACACAAGCAGCATATTGTCGCCACTCTGCAGCAAAGTAGGAGTTTTCTTGCCGTTAAGCTGCACGCATTTCACCGCTGTTGGCTGGTAAGCTCCCTTTTCGTCACGATAGTTTACCGATATGGCAGCATACCCGTTGACAAGTGAAACCTGCTCTGTCGACACCTGAAGGATACCATTTGGGTCTATGACTTCCGTCGACTCATTAAGTACACCTAACAGTTTGTCGATTCCACGAGGCATTTCACCTTCGCTTGCAGTGATGGTAACGTCCATCGTTGTTTCCACACTGTAACGTGAGTCACGGGTTGCACCGGAATCTTTCTTTGACGAATAGCTGGCTGACAAGGTTGCCTTAGGGCTTGACTTGGTCTCCGCTTCAGCTTGTTTAGCATTCTGACCTGCTGCACCTCCCTTATCCGTTGAGGGTTTCTGCGCTCCTCCTCCAGAGGAAGAAGGCTTAGCAGATTTATCATTGCTATTCAATCCAAAAGAGGTATTGACAGGTGTTCCGCCACTTCCGACAGAAGCCACAACCGATGAGATTGCATCCACCTTCGCCTTGAACGTATAGTTCATGGACGTTATGGAGAGGCGTGGCACAGGCATCAGCGTAAGCAATGGGACCCGCATCTTTACCTGTTTGCCATCGCGGACGAAGTTCATCGTGACATAGATTATCTGTCCCTGTCCGTCCTTGCCCACTTTTATGCCTTCTTCACGGATGTAACTGAGCGTTTCCTTTGCAAGGTCACGCTGTGCCTTGATGGCCGCACGTAACGGATTACCTATAAGTTTATCAAACGACAGCTTATCAAGCAGGTTCAGGGAGTCTTCCACAAAAGCCTTATCAATCTGCACTTCGTCCAAATCCTTCATCTGATCAGCTAATGACGGTTGGCTTGCACCTCCCTTATTGTCAGTTCCGACAGCATTCTTGACACCATCAAGAGCACTCTTACCTTCTTCAACAATTCCACCTTTTTCCTCTTTCGAAGTATCAGCAGCGTTCTTGTCTTTAGTCTCGGTATTACTGTCTTTATCCTCAGCTTTACCTCCGGCATCTTTATCGGAATCCTTACCCTTACCGCTGTCAGTGCCTAACAGATCATTAGCCTTGTCTTCTATCTTTTCTTTAACCTTGTCTTTAACAGTATCCTTAACCGTATCTATAATATCAGTAAGGATACCACCGCCCTCTTTTCCAGATTCACCTTTTGCGGCATCTCCGTCCGTTTTCGGGTCTTGTTCCGTAGGCGGGGAGTTATTGGTAAGATTATCATCTTTTCCTATATTCTTATCATCTGGCATAGTCGGTTACTATTTAGTTACTTTAATGACCAGCATTTTCTTGCCAGCCTTTGCACAATAGAATCCCTCTTTCTTGAACTCGCAGAGTACTCCAGTGTCATCGGCAGTTGTCCGACATTCTTTGTCTGTAAGCGCACTGCCCGTCTTAGAGTCCTTATACTCATATAAATTAATATCTTCAGGCATATAATAGCCTTCGCTATTCTTATAAGAGATATAGGTACTTCCTCCACCTACCAGGCTGACAACCTGGTCAGAGGCGTGCATTTCACCCTTTGTGTCCGTAGAGTCAATAGAGTTGCTGAGTACCTCCAGCACCTTAGCCATTCCAGCAGGCATATCATCCTGTCCAGCCTTGACATTCACGTCCATCGTATATTCCACGCTGTACTTGGAATCACGTGTGGCTGTGGAGTCTTTCTTGCTTGATATGCTGGTACTCAATTCTACACTGGCACTTGCTATGAGATAGTTTACTCCTGCCTTTGCCTTCATCCCCGCCTCAAATCCAAAGGATTTATGTACGGACTTTGAAGTAGATGCTGCCGCAGAGATGCGTGCCTTGAAGGCAATATCAATCTCTCGTATAGCAAGGTAAGGAATCGGAACTATCGTCAGCAATGGCAGGCAAAGAGTTGCCGAACGCCCATCTTTGCGGTATTCGAAACTCACATAAATTGCCTTCTTTCCACCGTCCTCAGTGTCTGTCAGTCCTACATCTCTGATAAACTCCCAGGAAGATTGTGCAGCTTTTGCCTGAGCATCAATGCAGGCAGTTAGCGGACTTCCTATGAGAGTACCAAAAGGTAATGACTGCAAAGCATTTGTGGCGACTTGAGAAGGAGTCGTGTCAATGGATGCCATAACCTTGGAAAGATTTAGAAATTAATAAATGAACAATACTTTCGAGGAGATATTACTTCGGCTGAGCAGGAGCAACAGGTGCTGCAGACTCTGCAACCTTTATCTCTATTGCATGTGCATCACCATATAGAATCTTATGAGCACCTACAGCCAGTTCAAACTCCTTCGTCTTCTCCATCTTATTTTCCGTACCCGCAGCACCATTCGAGCAGGTGATACCAGAAGAATCATACAGTCCAGCAGGTGTCTTATACTGTGCGATAACCTTTGCTGTCTTGCCTTTTTCCACATAGAACATGGTATCGTTTACAGTCAACTCTCCATCTGGTGAGCAGAGATCCATTGCAGCACCTAACATTTCAAGAATCTTTGCCATACCTGCAGGCATAGACTCCTGACCGGCATGCACAGCCACGTCTATAGTGGTTTCAATACTGAATGATGAATCCTGCGTACTTTTGGAATCGTGTTTAGAAGAATAAGAAGTCTGCAGACTGGTTGTCTTTCTCTTAAACCATCTCTTTGTATTTCTTGTGTAATCCCTCTTATACTCACTTGAATATTCATCAGTAAAAGAAGTGTTTTCAACACCAGTGACAGTTGCCTTGAAGTTGATGTCAATAGAATTGATAGCAATATACGGAATAGGAAGAATCGTCAGCAGGGGCACGCTGATGGTCACCTTTCGTCCATTCTGTATAAAGTTAAAATACACATAGATAGCCTCCTTCGTGCCATCCTCCAATTGATTCAGACCCACCTCTTGAATAAAATTCACCGTAGTCTGTGCTGCCTCTGCCTGTGCCAAGATACAAGCATTCAACGGTCCACCAATTAAGTTGTTAAAAGGAAGTCCTTGCAACGCGCTGATAGTTTTACCAGTTACTCCCATAGTGTTAAGTTTTTAGTTAGGTTCTTTAAATGGACAGATTGACAAGATAGAACCTGTATAAATCCTGTCATGTCCGTTAGTTATTTAGTTATATAAATAATGCAGCTTCTGTTAAAGTAATAGTCAAATCTATGTCGCAAATATAGAAAATAAAATGATTAGTTCCAAATAATTGAACAAAAAAAAACAATATTCCTTTTAAAAAATTCAAAAAGAAACTCTATTAACTTGACTGGGATTACTAACCAGACTATTCCCAAACCCTGTCAAGGTTTTTCTTTACATGCAACTTACGAACTTTCTAAAGGGAATATATGGACAATCTATGAAGCTACAGGGAATTACAATCATTATATTATAAGGTCATGACACATAATTTCTGTTTTGACCAATGACGTTCTGTCCGCCTCACAACAGCGAATAATACGGATAATTCCTCGCCATTACAAAAAGTTTTAGTACTTTTGCACTCGTTTGCCGGTAAGGGAACACCCCCTTTCCGACGTTTTCTTTAATTATATTATGTACAAACCAACATTTCAAAAACGCAGCGTTCTGAAGTTCAAACACTTCACCAACCACGGCTATTCGCTCTTTGCTGTTCTTGGCAAAGAGGTACTGATTGGTGTACTGAGCGTCGCTACCTTACAAAATGCTACTGCCAAAGGCATTAGCGTTGAGACAGAGAAGGCAGAGATGGACTCAACTATCACCAACAGAGGCGTCATGATGGAGGAAGTGAACGTGACAGGAACGCGAGCACCACTGACAGTTAGTCAGCAAGCGAGAATGGTAACTGTACTGAGTCGTGAGGATATCCAGGCGGCACCGGTACAAAGTGTAAACGATTTGCTAAAGTATGCCGCCGGAGTCGACGTCCGACAGAAAGGTCCTTTAGGTGCCTTAACTGACGTAAGTATCCGAGGTGGCAACTCAGAACAAATCACAGTCCTCCTCAATGGTATCAACATCTGTGATGCACAAACAGGTCATAACGCCTTCGATTTCCCCGTTGACATTAGTGAAATCGAACGAATAGAAGTCCTTGAGGGACCAGCAGCCCGCGTTTATGGTACATCTTCTTTATTAGGTGCTATAAACATCGTAACCCGAACTCCACAGAAGACAAGTCTCTCTGCCCATATTGAAGGTGGCTCATACGGCTATCTTAGTGCTGGCGTACGTGGAAACATTACTTCAAAAGACCGTTGGAACAATCAGCTATCAGCCTCTTACACCCACAGCGATGGTTATCTTCGCAACAAGGTAGGCAATCTAAACGCTGACTATCGTACAGCAAAAGTCTTTTATCAAGGTAACTACACGGATGAAGACATTGCCATTCGCTGGCATACAGGTATAAGTATAAAGGACTTTGGTTCTAACACATTCTACTCTTCAAAGTTTGATGACCAGTTTGAACACACGTTAAAAACCTTCACTGCCATTCAAGCAGAGAACCTTCGTGGACGTTTCCATATCCGTCCTGCCATTTATTGGAATAGGAATATGGATCGCTTTGAGCTCTTCCGTGGTGCAAACAATAAGTACCCTTTCAACTATCATCGCACAGATATCTATGGTGTCAACCTCAATGCTTACTTTGATTGGACACTTGGACGTACCGCCTTCGCCGCCGAGCTACGCAATGAAGATCTCGTAAGTGGCAACCTCGGTGAGCCTCTCTCACGTCCAAAACATATCCATGGAACAGATAGAGACTATACAGTCGGACTGAACCGCACAAATATTCAGTTTGCCCTTGAGCATAACATTATCCTTAACCGCTTCACGCTGTCAGCTGGTTTGACCGCTGTCAAGAACAGTCAGGCTGATATGCCCATGCATGTTTATCCTGGACTGGATGCAAGTTATCGTATAGGCAACGCTTGGAAAGTATATGCCTCTTATAACGCATCACTCCGTATGCCTTCATTTACAGAGCTATTCTATTCTGTTGGCGGTCATAAAGCAGACAAACATCTTCGCCCAGAAGAGCTTTCAGCATTTGAGACAGGTGTAAAATACGACAACAACGGTGTCACAGCGAAGGCAAGTGTTTACTGGAATCATCACAAGAACCTCATTGATTGGATTAGTGACGGCACCTTAGATGCCAACGGAGCATTAATCTGGAAGAGCGTCAACTTCGGTAAGATAAATGACTTCGGAGCAGAAGCCTCAATCGACTTCGACCTCCATCAGCTTTTCCCATCACAACGATTCTTCAAGAAATTTGGAGTGGCTTATAGCTATATCAACCAAGACAAAGTAGAAGACATAGGCTACGTGAGCAAGTATGCTTTAGAGTATCTGAAGAATAAGTTGGTCAGCAATCTCCAGCTGAACCTCTGGCGCAATCTTGACCTTGGTTTCTACTATCGCTTTCAACATCGTATGGGAAACTATATTGACACGAACAACCAGCGACAAAGTTACAAGAGCTATGGCGTTGTTGATAGTCGTATGACTTGGAATGCAAAGAAGTGGACGGCATATATTGAAGCAAACAACCTATTTGGTGCCCATTACGTTGACTATGGCAATGTTCCACAGCCAGGCGCATGGGTCGTTGCAGGCGTCAGTTTCAATCTATAACGAGTTCTTTTCATAAAATGTACATGGCCTGCTTTCGCCAAAGGCAATGACCATTGGATTTTAGCATAATCAAACATGCTCTCAAAAACAGTTGACTGATTTGAAAAATCAGTCGACTGTTTTTTTTAATTAGTCGACTGTTTCTCTAAAAAGGGTTGACCATTTTACTATAAAAGGTCTACCTTTTGTCGAAAAGGGTAGACCTTTTTAAAAGTATACTTCTTTGTCACAAGCAAGCTGCGCTTATCTTACGTTTACCGCAACCCCACGCCGTTGCATATCATCTGTCAACGGACGAACTCGTGTGAGGAACTCCTTATAACTTCTACGTTCTGGAACACTCCATCCAGCCTCAGCCAAAGCGGCTGCACGTGGGAAAGCTTGATAATAAATTCGTTCTGTTGAATTGATACATTCACTCCAAAGCGTTCCACTCACTCCGAGCAGATTATCACGAACAAACCCACTATCCTGCCCCCATGCTGGGTCAAGACGATAGGTCTGTTCAAGCGTAGTAACAGGCATACCCCAGTTCTTCTCAGGCATATCGCCACGATTCTGTGGATAGTCAAGATAACAGTGTTCACCCGGACAGAGCATTATCTTCGCCTGATTACGTACGGCAGCATCAATAGCTGTCTTCGTCAGACCATGTCTCCATGCATAAACCACACAACCCAGCTGAATCGTCTTAAACTCCTGTTCATACCAGTACATTGGTGTCTTTCCTAATGAATGAAGTTTATCAATTACTCGGTCAAAGAGATATTGCTGTAATTGCCAGTTCTCTGTGTATCCTTCCTTCTGCTTCAATGCCGTACAAGCAGCACAATCTGACCATGCGCCCAATGGTGGCTGCCCAGCCTCATCACCGCCCAAATGAACGTATGGGGCAGGAAACACATCGGCTAACTCGGTCAGGACGTTATCGAGAAATTCGTAAACAAAGGGTTCCGCAGGACAAAGTAACTCATTGCTCACACCACAAGTTAAACGAATAGGCACAGGTCTCTTAGCACAAGAAAGCTGTGGAAAACAGTGAATAGCAGCTACCTCATGCCCAGGGAGTTCAATCTCTGGAATCACCATAACATGATACTGGGCTGCAAAACGAACCAATTCGCGCATCTGCTCTTGAGTATAATAACCGCTGATACGCTCTGGCATGTCATCCATTCCGACACGGTCAGAAGCCTCCTCAATGAGTTTTGGGTATTTCTTTATCTCTATACGCCATGCCTGATCGTCTACCAAATGAAGATGAAGTGCGTTAAACTTATAGCGTGCCATCTCAACGATAAAACCCTTTAAATCCTCAAACGGAATGAAATGACGCACTGGATCAACCATTAATTCACGGATTGCCGTACGTGGTTCGTCCACAATATTGAGCGCAGGAATCTTCACTGAACGTGAGGAAACACCATTACCAATACAGAGTTGTTCGAGTGTCATCAATCCATAGAACACCGCTGTTGCTGTACGTCCTTTGATTGTTACTCCCTTATCATTCACCTGTAAGGTGTAAGCCTCATCATTGGTAAGCGACTTATCAAGTGCCAGACACACCATCAGACCTGTCTTACGTCCCTTCCTATATGCTGTTCGCTCACCAAGGATACGCTCAGCTTGCATCTTTTCATTATTCAATTCGGGTGAAGCCTCTACCCCAATAACATCCTTCCATTTGAGAGGAAGACTATTTTTGTAAACTTCCAACTTAAGAGGACGAGGTACGAGGAGATTCTCTGGGTCGCATACATTCTCAATCCTTGGACGTGCGAAGAAGTTGCGCCAGCCCGGTGCGTTACGATATGCCTTCTTTGCTTGAGCAGGAACGATGAGTCTCACACGGCTAAGATCTATACCATCAAAAGCATTGTCAGCACAAGCAGGAGGAACAACTGCCGAGAGACGAACTTCACGAAGTCCACGACAATTAGCAAAAGCGAAAGCACCTATACGTGTAGAGCCGTCGAAAGACAAATCTGTCAACTGACGACAACCATTAAAGGCTGATGCATCTACCACACGTGTAGTTGCTGGGAAATATAGTTTTCCACTGATTCCGTCACAAGCAAAGAACGCCTGTGTACCAATAGAATCGAGACAAGGCGGAAGCGTTAACGATGTGAGACGATGGCAAGAGTGCATAGCATTGCGAGGAATTATCGTGCAGTTTGTCTGCGAAAGGTCAAGGATAGTCTCATTGATCTTCACATCACGCAAAATTCTGAAGTTCTGCGCATTTACCGACTGGAATATCAAAAAACAAATGCCAAGTACTGACACGACTTGTCCTATACATCTTCTCTGATAAGAGAATCCTTTGAACACATTCGTTTTGTTAATAAACTGTAGGAATTTCTGCCACAGATTTGCCCAAGAGGTTACACTCGTTGTAGCCATTTTTTGTTAGTTTTTAATTACTTAACTAAAGTTTCCCACCCTCAAAAAGTTGGCTTAAAACAACAGTTTCTCAATAATTATTGGTAACTTTGTGGTGCTTTATTACATTGATTATCAACAAATTAAAGAGTAACTGTTATGGATGCAAAATTAGACAATTTAAGCGAGATATCCAAGCTTTTAAGTGTTAAAAGTAAGATGAGTAGCGATATTCTCTCACTTTTCTCAAAATTTGGTTTTGGACGTCTGCTCTGTAGGCTTTCTTTGGAGAAACACGATGGTATCTCCGCTGTTCAACTGATTCTTTCCCTTTGTCTTTTCCGTATTAATGGTGAGACGATACACTCCATATACAAGAAGAATTTCTACAATCTTCTCACCACTGGAAAGAACTGCTATTATCGTATGATGGTCAGGCAGACAATGAATTGGCGTCGTTGGCTTAGCTATACTGTTCTTCGTTTTGAATGCATTCTCCGGAAGAATGGCATTCAGACAGAGAGCGAGAACTCCTGTGTCATATTTGACGATACAACCTTGGAAAAGACTGGTAGGAAGTTTGAGCATATTACCAAGGTTTTCGACCATGTACAAATGAACTATGTTCTGGGCTACAAGCTTCTTTTGTGCCTGTTCTTCGATGGTAAGTCCTCTCTGCCGTTCGACTTCTCCATCCATGAGGAACTAGGAAAGAAAGGGGACGGCGGACTTGGCAAGAAGGCACTCCGCAGTAGATTCTCCAGGAGGCGCATGAAAGAGAGCCCAGCGTATGAGCGGAATCAAGAGTGCGGTATGAGCAAGATGGACTCCGCCACAAGGATGCTCCAGCGCATGTGGAAGAGTGGTATTCATCCCCATTATGCCTTGGCGGATAGTTGGTTTGCCTGCGAGAAGTTCATTGAGGAAATCAGGAGAGTAGGCAACGGAGCTATACACTACATCGGTCTTGCAAAGATGGGAAAGACAAAGTACTTTGTGGAGAATAAGCAACATAATGCCGCTGAGCTCGTAGCAATGTATGCAAGACGTACCAAATGCTGCCGGAAGTACAAGTGTCAGTACATTGAGTTGAGGGGCTGTCTGGGAAATATACCAGTCAGGATATACCTGATTAGATATGGACGTCGACAGACTTGGAATATCATGCTTAGTACTGATTTATCGATGAGCTTTGTGCGTGCCTTCGAGTTATACCAGATACGATGGAACATTGAAGTGGTCAACAAGGAGACAAAAGGACATCTCGGACTCGGCTCATACATGGGGAGAGACTTTGATGGTCAGATTGCTGATGCAACGCTCTGCCACATTACATATATAGTGATGTCGTTAGAAAAACGGATGTCAGAGTATGAGACCATGGGTGAATTGTTTGCTGACATGGAAGATGATGTCATGGCACTTACATTATGGCATCGTGTGCTAAAGTGCATAGAGAGGTTGCTTGCTACTCTTTGTGACGTTCTTGGGTTCTCTGTTAGTGAGATAGGGCAGTTAATAGTCACCGACTCAGAAATACGGAACAACTTTGAGATTATGATCAAAGCATTGGAAGACAGGCAACAAGAAAAGCTCACAACCGTAAACATATTTTAGACAAGTGTTAAGGACTCACGTTCATGGGTATTCGCAAAGCAGTTTGGTTGGAATACCCATGAAATAGAGGGGTGAGAAACTTTAGTAAGTTCTTATGAGAGCATTAGAAGTCTACACTCCAGAGACCTCTATCAAAGACGAAAGAGACATTATAGTCGCTATTGCTCGTCATGCGCAACATCGTAGGTTTCTTAGGATTATCGATTGTGAGCGTATAGGTCGTAGGAGCACCGTTAACCAGGAAGGTCTTGGCAATCTCATCCATCTTATACTTGTTATAGAAGACAGCACCGTTCTTCTCGCCAGCAGTCCCCTTTGTATTAATTTTGAAGCCTTTGATGGTGAGCTGGTCAGTACCACTGGTACTATAGTTCGTTCTGATGTCGCCCCAGGCATTCCCCACATACTCTGCCAAGCTAAGGAAGCCAGGCTGCGTGGTGAAGTAGATTGTATAAATCTGCATATTCTGACTTAAATCATAAGCAGCTGCCGTTTTCCAGATAGTCATCTCCGCAGTACTACTATAACCCACGTTAATAGTCCAGTTATCAGCAAAGAATGCTTCAAGCGGTGTTGTAGCACGAGGTTGTAGCTGAATGGTCTTGTCATTCTCTTCGAGCCACTTATCATCAGTGGAATATATAAAGTTAGTCAGCTTCTTACCGTTCAGCGATTTATCCTGCATCACCCTGAGTCCCTTCGTTGTATAGATGACAGGGATGACAACCTCCTTTCCAGCAGCATCTGTTACATGCAGCGTGTGCTGATTCATCCTTGCCGGGAAGGTATCGTTTCCGATGATAATATTATAATGCTCGGCATACATCGCTTGAATGACACTTGACAGTTGACTGAAGTAGCTATCCCATGTGAGCTTCTCTGGCATCGGCGTCATGACGACACGGTCACCATGCTTGCGTCCTTTCAGTACGACACTGTCCTTGCTACATGACATAACCCGAAACTCAAAGTCGCCCAAGAAACCTTTACCGTCCTTTCCAACCTTCTTTCCATTGAGGTTGCCAACAGGGTCGGAATACTTGTGTAGTGCAGCATTGAAAGAGTCAAAGGTAAGGAGTACGCCCTGCCCCTGTAGCACCGTATAGTGTGATGTGCTCTTGATGTTCTGCGTTTCTTCCTCACAGCTCACATTGTTATCTGCTCCGAACTTGCAGAGGATATTGTAACCACCGAAACCGCCAGAGCCTTGATAGTCCATTCTCCAGCCGTTCGGGGCAGCCACGAGAATATCTTTTGTATTCTTGATAGCCTCGGCAATACGTTCAGCAGACGGTTTGTCAAAAGCGTCCTCCACCTCTGGCGTACATGAAGCCACGAGGAAGAGTGCTGGCAAAGCAAACAGTAAACAAAATATCTTTTTCATATTCTAAGTCTTAATTTAAAGTTTCGAGATCCAGTGTACTCACTTCATTCGCACGGCGCAATACGATGGTGCGCAGCTTGTCGATGTCAACACCCCATGAATCCTTGAGGTAAGTGCGTATAATACTCAATTTAGCAAGAATAGCTTTCTTACCGCTTTCGTCTCCATTTGCAGCTGTCACGGCTTGCGCCAAACGCTTCTGCCACATAGCATCAGTATCTGTTACATAGCAGGAGAATACCTCGGCAAAGTCTTCATTGTACTCACTGCTGGCATAACCCGTCACGAATCCTTCAGCTCCCGACTTCTTATCCGTCACGTTCACCCAGTCGGCAGAGTGATATACCTTTGAGATGGTACGGAAATCAGTTGAATAGTCTTTCAGTTGCGTAAGGATATGTGCAAACTCATGGTGCATCGTATGGAAGTAAGCACGGTTCAAATCGAACGCATTGGACGTACTGTACGGTGTCGACTGCTCGATATAGATGTTGGCAGGGTCAATCGCATTCACCTGGAAGAGGTTCACACGGATACCACCCTCTGCAAATCCAAGGACGATAGACCCATTGCTGGTATACTCTGCCGAACCAATGAGCTGGAACTCACGGAAGCAATGCTGCTTGAGGAAGTCGGCACCCATCAACTCCGTATAGGCATCGAGCCACACGTGCTTGATAATCTTTGCCAGTGCAATAGACTTCTTGATGTCAGCAGGACTGACATTATATGACATGTCACTGTTCTGGTCAATATAGAGATAGTTGAAGCGGATGTTATAAGGATCGGTATAGTTTTTCCGCAACCATTTATCGAAATCCGTCTTCTCAGTCGTCGTTCCCTGCTTAGGGAAGATGGAGTTGGCTGTGTTGACGTCGTCGTTTGAACATGCAGCAGCCAAAACAATAACCACTGCGATGAGCAAGAATCTTATTATCTTCATACGTTATTTCCTCCTCTTGTTTAATTCGTACGTGGATTTGGTTCCATTCCTGATTCAATGACATCAGCTGGCAGCTGTAAAGCACCACGAAGGTCGCCAGCCTTGAAGTAGATAGGCTTCTCGCCGTCAATGAGATGAGGGAACTCAATGCCATAGCGTTTAATATCCATGAAACGTAGTCCTTGCATGCAGGTCTCTATGCGGCGCATCTGCAACAAGGCATAGAGCAGATTGGTTTGTGTCTCATCAACTGTAAATCCCTGTGGATGCAAAGGCTTCTTTATACCCATGCTTTCGCTTGTTTCAAACTCTGCTGGTACTGTTTTCTGACCGTCGAAGAACGCCTTAATTGAAGCAACGGTCAGCGTAGGACGTGTCATGTTACCATAAGTGGGAGAACAGTGAACCGCTATCCATGAGTTCATATCGTTCAGAGCCTCAGTATATTTCTTCTGCATAATCTCAGCCTCAGCACGGACAAGAATCGTCTCGTCAGCCGTCAGTACCGGGTTGACCACATGCAAATATCCCCTGCTCTTGGCATTATCAGTGTATTCCCACTCGTCTGCCAGCTTCGGATAAACCACCTGTTGGTTGGAACCGTAGAGCAGATGTGACTCATAGAGCGTGTTATTGGTCGTACCCACGCCCCAAGGCATCTCAGCCCAGTAGATTTCCTTGTCGATGAGGAAGTTGGCGAAATTATATCGGGCAAAGGAATTGTAACGGGTGGCATAACCTAAATAAGAGACAGCCGTCTGGAGCAGGAAGTTAGCATTTTCACTGGAACTGATATAGTTGTCGTGAATCTCCTTACGTCCTCCTGACAGGGTTTTGTAACGTGCCACATTACGCATGAGTGCTTCAGACTGTGTACCGAGAGCCTTAGAGGCATACTCCGCAGCCTTATCCCACTTCTGATAATAAAGGTTGAAACGAGCTGCGAAGGCATAGGCAGCACGTGGATTGAAGTGATACTTGGGAACAGCCATATACTCCTCGCTGACATATGGCAGTGCGGCTTCTATGTCGGCGTTGATATTCTCATAGAGTTCACGCAGTGTTCCACGCTTGTCAACCGTTTGGTTCGCCTCTTTCGGATAAGGCAAACCGAGGTACTTGTCAGCTTTCGACTCATCATAAGCCATACAGAAAGCATTTGACAGACAGAACAACGCCCATGCACGGCAAAGAAGAGCCTCGGCACGCACTGCATTAATATTACCATCCTTCACCTTGCTGAGGTCAGCTAATGCCTGATTGGCATTACCGACGGCATAATAGGCATATCCCCACACTTGCCGCGGGTCGTCATTACCGTTCGTGTTGACTTCCTTCCAGCGATAGACCTGGTCTTGATTCGGCTGATAATAGAAAGTCTTACCGTTATCCGTGACATTGTCGCTGCTCCATTCCATTAGGAAACCTGGAGAAGCCGTTGCATAAGCTGAGGACACGAGCTGCGTTACCTTCTCAAAGGTGTTCACCTCGGCACGGTCATCAGGCAACTTGTCCAGGAACTCGTTGCATGAAGAAAGGCTCAGAAGACCTAATCCAAAAAGCAAAACACTTATCTTTTTCATTTTAATTTCTCCTTATAGTTTTTGTATGTATCAGATTCCAAGACGCAGTGTCAGCGTGAACTGACGTGGAACAGGCAGTGCCACACCGCCAGAATTGAAGAACTCTGGATCCTGACCATTGAGTTTCTTGTCAGAATAAATCAGGAAGAGATTGGTAGCCTGTAGCTTTAGACTCAATGAGCTGAGTGCAAGATGCCGTACCAGCTGCACAGGGAAGTCATATGCCAGGGATATTTCCTTCATACGGATGAAGTCACCCTTTGCAATTCGTTCGGTCGAATAGTTGTAAGCATTGTAGGCACGGCTCAGATAGCCGTCCTGCTGGATAGAACGCAGGTCAGCAATGGCAGGGATATTTGTGTAAGCCTCATCACCCGCCTTCGTCCATCGGTTGCGGAACTCCTTCGGCATGGCTGACATGTCAGAATAGTATGTGCTAAAGAAAGGATCGAGGCGCACCTTGTTACCGAAAGCATAGGTGGTGAAGATACTCAGATGCCATCCCTTATAAGAGAAGGTGTTGCCGAATGAGCCAGTAACAGTCGGGTCAGTAGGACCTTCATATACCAAATGGTCAAGATCATAACTCTGGAAGTCTACCCCACTTGTCGTCAGCTTGCCCTCCTGGTTGATAACCTGTGGTATACCGTGCTTATCGAGTCCCTTGAAGTCCCATGAGAAAAGGGCACGATAAGGATAACCCACCATGGTAAAACCAGAACCGCTCACCATTGACATGATGCGTGAACGGCTGTCAAGAGCAGTAACTCGTGTTTTCACGTGGGAGAAGATGAAGTCGGTTGTCCATTGGAAGTTCTTCTTCATGATATTCTTACTTGAGATAGAAAGTTCCTCACCATGCGACTTCATACTGGCAACGTTGGCATACTCGGTGATAGTTCCCTTTGTTCCGTTAGTTGTACGTGGACCAATAAGATCATAGTTATTACGTGTGTACCAGTCAAAGACAACGTTCAGACGATTGTTTAGGAAGCCGAGGTCGACACCAAGGTTGAATTCATGCTTCTTCTCATAGGTCAAATCAGGGTTGGCAAAGCGTGAAATCTGCAATCCTGACTCCTTATCAACAGCGAACGGACGCCATATATTCTTGCTTCGGATAATCACCTGCGAGTTGGTAACGGCAGGCTTGTCACCTGTCAACGAGTAAGATGCACGCAGCGTGGCATGTGTCACGGCGTTTTTGAAAGTCTTATTGAACCATGGTTCTTCATGTGCATTCCACACGCCTGACACGTTCCATGTTGGAAGCCAACGAGCTTTACGTGACTTACCTAAACGGTTACTGCCCTCATAGCGAGTTGTGAAGTTGGCTGCATAGCGTCCCTTCCATGAATAGTTAGCAGTACCAAAGAACGATACATCACGGTTATAGCTATTATAAAGGTCGTAATACATGTTATTGTCTTCCAGTGCATGCTTAAAATAATGGTAGTCATAGTTGGCAAGATAACCCATGCCATACTGCATACCTACGCCCTCAAAATAGCTCTGTGTACGGATGGTGTTATTGATTTCCATACCACCATAAAGGTTGAGGATATGCTTCTCGTTGAAGACATCATTGTAACTTGCCGTTGCACGGAAGTCCCAGCTGTTCATGCGGTACTTGGTCTCATTATAGAAACCACCCTTCGGTAGCACTGAGAACTTCAGCGAGTTAGGCTGATCAGGGTCAAGGTAGAGCCATGGGTTGGCATTGCGAATCGTAGCATCGTCCATGGCACGGTAGGCCATTGCCATGTTAGACTGCTCTCTAATCTGTGCAGCCTGTGAAGTAATAGAATATTTATAAGCCCCGAGGACTGCAAGCTGTACCTTACTGATAGGCTTGTACTTCAGTTCAGCCTGCATCTTCAGGTCGAGAACATCGAAGTTAATAAAGTTGTTTGCCAACTCATTGTGTATATTAAATGGTGCATAGTTGCGCACGTAGAACGTATTAGGATCCAATGCACGGGATGAGTTGATAGCATAGGAGTAAGGATTAATATCAAAGTTACGGTTTACAGCTCCTGACACTACATCCACTTCCTGGTTTACCGAGCCTGGTGCACGCTGCTTACGATAGGCCGTATTGCCAATAAGGTTCAGCGTCACCTTCTTACTGATATTATAGTTGGCATTGATGGAATAGGTCATACGACGCACTTTACTCTGCTCGCTCCATCCTGGGTCGTCCATGAAAGAGAAGGAGGTGTAGTACTGTGCCTTGTCAGTTCCTGAAGACAATGATACAGAGTGGTTCATTGACACAGAGTTTCTGAACAGTTCCTCAAACCAGTTGGTATTGCGCATCTCTGCCTCACGAAGATAGTCGTTGATGGCTTCCTCCGTATGTGCTATGCCGAAACGTCCGTTGGTGGAATCGTAGGTATTGAGGAGGTTATACATCTTACCATAGATACCGCTCGTGGCTGCACGAAGCGTACGTGAGAAGGAGAACAGTCCGTCAGCTGCCATCTCTTTGTAGATACCCATCTGCTCCTGGGAGTTCATGATATTGAACTGGGAGTAGCTTGGACGTAGGCGCATGGTGTATTCGCCAGTATAGCTGATACGATTACTACCCGCCTTACCCTTCTTCGTTGTAACAACAATCACACCACCCATGGCACGCGCACCATAGATAGAAGTTGCCGAACCATCCTTCAGAATCTGAAAACTCTCAATGTCGTCAGCATTCAGTCCAGCGATAGCTGAAGAAATCAGCGTGGCAGCATCACCTGATGAGAGATTGTCGGCATTGACCTCAGTAACATCTTCCATGATGACACCATCAACAACCCACAACGGTTTTGACGAACCATAGATTGACGTGGCACCACGCACACGGATTTTCGGTGCTGTACCGAACGTACCCGACACGTTCTGAACACTCACACCAGCAGCACGACCTTCGAGCGAACGGCTTACATCAGCCATACCATCGAGTTTCGCTTTTGAAGCATCAATCTTTGTAGCAGCACCAGAGAAGAGGCGTTTATCCTGCTGCGTCATACCTGTCACAACGACCTCTGTAAGCTGGTGATTATCATTGGAAAGACTCACCTTCATACCATCTTTGGCAGCAACAGTTTGCGTGACCATACCAATGTAACTGATTACGAGTTTCTTTCCTGCAGGAACATCAAGCGAAAAATGACCATCAATATCGGTAATCGTACCTGTCGTAGTACCTTGTACCATGACTGACGCACCGATAATGGGTTCATTATCAGCCTGAGAAAATACAGTACCATTGATTTTTGTCTGACCTATCGCTGTACCTATTGACAGGATGAGACCAAACAAAAAAAGAGTTAATCTTTTCTCCATAGACACCTTTAGAATTAAATGTTTTTTTGTATAGTATATTTTTTAACGACTCCACATGCTCTTTAGGAACAACAAAGCCAACCATTGGTAAAGATAGTGCCACTATAAAAGCGACATAATAACAAAAGCAACACCGAATAAAGTGGTATTATCAAATTGATTGCTTAAGTTGATTGTTTAGGTTTTATTATATTTTGAATTTATCGTGTTTGCAAAAATATATAATCAAAAACAAAAATGCAAATTTTTTCGAGATAAATTACATCTACTATTGAAGTTTTTTATATTTTCCTTTCAAAGCTATAAATAAGGTGAACGAGTTGACAAGTGAACAAGTTGATGAGTGAACGAGTTGCTTGCGACGAAGACATAGTAACATAAGAACTTTTTAAATTCAAAGTTCACAATTCATAATGCATAATTATGATTACCATTGTTTACTATGTTTGTCGCAACAAGCAACTCGTCTACTTGTTCACTTGTCAACTCGTTTACTAAAAACTTGTCAACCAAATACAAGGGATACGTACTATATCAAATAAACAATAATCCCACTTGGAAGACTACGGCACTGACAATCCACGCTAAAGCCGTTGTGTAACCTGCGGCAAAGAGTGCCCATCCCCAGCTGCCTGACTCACTTTTAATGGCGGCTATCGTAGCAACACAAGGGAAGTAGAGCAACACAAAGAGTAGGAACGCAAAGGCTGTCAGCGTAGCGATAGGTTCTGCCTCCTCATAACTAACACCGTGCATGGTTGCCACATCCTTTGTTATCAACTTATGTAGCCTTGAGTATTTTCCCACCTCACTACTATAACCATTATCATCAGAGAAGCTATCATCACCAGCATAGAGTACACCCATCGTTGAAGCCACAATCTCTTTTGCGCCCATACCTGACAACAAGCCTACATCTAACTTCCAACTAAATCCTTGCGGACGGAACACTGGTTCAACGGTCTTACCGATTCGTCCGATATAACTTTGTTCCTGTCGTGTCTGATTATCCATCTTCGAATCGTCAGGGAGTGGGAAGTAGCCCAATGCCCAAACGATGATAGAAGCAACGAGGATGATACCTCCCATCTTCTTCAGATACTGCTTACCTTTCTCCCATGTGTGGCGACCTATCGCCTTCCATGTTGGGAAACGATAAGGTGGTAGCTCCATCACAAATGGCGTGTCTTCTCCTTTAACAACAAAGGCTGAGAACAGGCGACTCATCACCACTGCCATCACCATACCTATTATATATAAGGAGAGCATGGCAAGCGAACGATACTTCAAAGCAAAGAACGAACCCGTAATCATTATATAGATTGGCAGACGAGCCGAACAGCTCATCAACGGAAGTATCAACATTGTTATCAACCTACTCCGACGACTCTCTATCGTACGTGTTGCCATCACTGCTGGCACATTACAACCGAAACCCATGATGAGTGGGATAAACGACTTTCCATGCAGTCCCATCTTGTGCATCAGGCGGTCCATAATGAAGGCTGCACGTGACATATAACCGCAATCCTCCATATAGGAGATAAAGAAGTAAAGTATCAATATCTGTGGCAGGAAGACTATAACGGCTCCTACTCCACCGATAATACCATCAACAACCATATCTTTTATTGGTCCGGCAGGCATATTCGTAGAAATAAACTCACCCAACCAGCCCACACCAGCCTCTATCCAGTCCATCGGATACTGTCCAATAACGAAGGTTGTCGTGAACATCACCAACAAAATAAGGAAAAAGATTGGGAAGCCTAAATACTTGTTTGTCAAGATGCGGTCGATGACATGGGTTGTTTGATAAGTATCTTTCTTATCACCTGTCGAGTAATTCGCTTCTTTCAGCGCACCATTAATGAAGCCGTATTTAGCATCCATAATCGCTGTTTCGCTGTCGTTGCCTGTCTCTTCCTTTACGCGTGCAGCTGCTGTATCACGATGATTGAATATCTCAGCCGAGTCGCCCAACGGCTTAATAAGCTCTTCTACATCCTTATCATGCTCTAACAGTTTGATAGCAAGATAACGAGTAGAATAGCGACGGCAGAGTTCAGGATACTTCATCAAGTGCTCTTGCATCTCTTTGATACCATGCTCTATCTCATGTCCGTGGTTGATATGGACATGACGGAACTTCAACGACTCGTCTTCCTTGCCTTCATAAACAGCAATAATCTGGCGAAAGAGTTCCTTCACACCTCTACCCGTGGTGAACACCGTTGGCACCATAGGTACACCAAAGAGTTCAGAAAGTTTCGGTACGTCGACATGGTCGCCACGTTGTTCTGTCTCATCAAACATATTGAGGGCACAAACCATACGAATGTGCATATCTATCAACTGTGTCGTCAGATAGAGGTTGCGTTCAAGGTTAGACGAGTCTATCACATTGATAACAACATCTGGCGTATGATCCACCAATTGCTTACGTACATAGAGTTCTTCAGGGCTGTAGGCTGAAAGACTATAAGTGCCAGGGAGGTCAACGAGGTTGAATTCGTAACCGTCATACTCGGCATGCCCCACCTTCGCATCTACCGTCACACCCGAATAGTTGCCCACACGTTCATGAGCACCAGAGGCAAAGTTGAAAAGCGAAGTCTTACCACAATTCGGATTACCAACAAGTGCCACATTGATAGTGCGACCCTTACGACGTGCTGCATCTGACAGTACATCGGGCGTTAATTCCTTATCTGTACTGTCAAATGTAGTGGAGTCTGCCGCAACCTTACTGTCTGCTTTCTCCACTTTTTTTCAAGTGCACGTGCTTCCGCTTCAGACAACACCTCTATCTGGTCAGCCTCGCTATGGCGAAGACTAACCTCATAGCCCATAATCTTATATTTAACAGGATCCTGCAAGGGAGCGTTGAGTAACACCTCAACACGCTTACCCTTAATAAATCCCATCTCTATGATTCGTTTCCGAAAGCCACCATGTCCCGATACCTTTACGATAACGCCACTCTCTCCTGTTTTTAATTTTGATAGCTTCATATGTGTTATAATTCAGAATTCATAATTCAGAATTTATAATTATGATTACTACTATAATTCATAATGCATAATTCAAAATTCATAATTATGATTACTTCTGTCTGTTGTATTTATTGCTGCAAGCAACTCGTCAACATATTAACTTGTCAACCCGTTAACTTAAAGTTCTTCTGTTACTCTGTCTTCTTCTCAAGCAACTCGTCAACATGTAAACTTGTCAACTCGTTAACTTAAAGTTCTTCTGTTACTTTGTCTTCTTCTCAAGCAACTCGTCAACATGTAAACTTGTCAACCCGTTAACTTAAAGTTCTTCTGTTACTCTGTCTTCTTCTCAAGCAACTTGTTCACTCGTCTACTTGTTGGTTGGTCAACTTGATAGACTCGCCCACATCTTAACAAACAAAGGTAATGAAAAAAAACAGAATAGAAAATGTTTATATAGTAAATACCTAATAATGGGGATAGGCAACGGCATGAAAAAGGTTATAACAGGTATTTTTCTTCATGTAATAATAAAAATACACTTGCCAGAGGGATGAGGTAATAAAAGCCTCCTTACACAAAGAGCTACTATTACCAAACCTACAAGAATAGTTTTGTTTTAGTTTGCTGTCACTTTTAACATTTTGTGTAATATTCCTGTAAACTAATGAGTTAAATGGTGATTGCGGCTGACAGAAGTGACAGCAACTCTGAAATACAGAGAAGATAAGATGTCTACTATCAATTTATATACAAGGCGTTTATCCTCAAAGTTATTAGGAATCTGTACGCTATGCCTCTGTCGCTCTTTGTTTCATTGTCCTCTCCGTACCATTTCCTTATCTCCGTTCCCTCCGTTTCACCGTGTGACTTATTATATAAGTTTGTAAATAAAATTCACAACCTTGAAAATTAACGAGTATCTTTTAGACTTGAATTAACGCCCTTTTGGCTTGCAAAAGATGCTTTTTGAGAGCCTTAGTAACGCCCTTTTGAAGTCCAATCAAGCACCTTTTACTTCCCTGTTTTGTAACTTATTGATTATTATAGAGTTGTGAAGGTATCGAGAAATACTGTTTTTTGTGTGAAAAGAGGTGTTTTACGAGGTTGGTTTGTAAATATATTTCTAAGTCTGCAAACGGTAAACGCAATCTTTATTATCTCTTTAAAAATGAATACTAACTCATTCTATGTAAATGATTCTTCGGTTTTTGCAAATGTAAGGATAAAAAAGTTGCATAAATAATCGTTGTAAGTCAATACCACATATATGGCATTTTTCGTCGCTTTCGACATTTTTTTGGTGCATTGTTAGGATAGAATGAGAATTTATCCCTATCTTTGTAATGAATTAAAGATATGACCGCAGTGCTATTCTCCACATAGCTACGCTTATATAATAAGGTAGGGCGACATGGCACCGTAGGTAAAACGTATAAATATAAAAGATTGTAAGATATGAAATGTTTAGAATTACTATTCCCAAAAGCTGAGAGTACAAAGACATCACTTATTTTATTGGCATCACGCCTTGTGTTCGGATTGACATTTGCGAGCCACGGACTCGACAAGTTACAGCACTTCTCAGAAACAGCTACACACTTCCCTGCACCCTTCGGAATGAGTGGTGAGGTGGCAGTAGGATTGAGTATTTTCGGTGAGTTAGTATGCGGTTTGGCATTCGTTTTTGGTTTCCTCACACGTTTAGCACTCTTGCCAATGATTTTCACCATGATAGTTGCCTTCACAACTGTCCATGGCGGTTCTGTTAGCAATGGTGAGTTAGCCTTCCTTTACCTTGTCATCTTCGTTCTCTCATGGTTCGCTGGTGCTGGCAAGTTCTCTGTTGATGGCATCATCAGAAGCAAGATAAGTCGAGGTAATTCATAATTCACAATTCATAATTATGATTACTACTATAATTCATAATTCAAAATTCATAATTATGATAACCGATATTAAGTGTGGTTTATCGCTACAAGTAACGTGAGACTCGACAATAGCTAATAAGCGACTACGAATTAAGCGAATGATACGAAATCTTTTGTAATAAGGATTCGCATAATTCCTCAATTCCGCAGCATTATTCCTTGTGAGAAAATTTTATATGTTGAGATGTCTTTTTGGGCTCTATATGTTGATATGAGGTGCTTCGGTGTTTCTTGGGGCTTTTCTAAGCATAAAATCCCCCACCCAAACCAATGGGGAATATGAAAACCACAAAGAAATACTGTTTATTCAAGGAATACTTCAGAGTAGTAGGTTTTATTTGTATACAGGTTCAGAACGTTCTGCCTTCCCATTCTCACCCATTTTGCCAGCACGCTGACAAAATGCAGGATAAAGGCTTTCAGTCTGCTTGTCTTCTTCAGCGGCTTGACCTTTTCGCTGATATGACGGACGAGATAGAGATAGAAGTTCTTCAGCATGGCGGTAACCATCATGAAAACCATGTTCTCAGCCATAAAGGAAAATGGCAGATGTGACCATCCAAAGTCATTGTTCTGTATGTCAAAGTTCTTTTCGCTTGCTCCACGTTCATTATAAAATGTAATGATGTCTTTCTCAGTAGATGTCCAGTTATTGGTGAGGATACAGCAGTATGTGTATATTACTCCGAACATATCCGTCTGCTCCCTGCCATCCTTGTCTTTCAAAAGACTACGCTGTACGACAAGCCTGTATGACTTTCCTTCGATGAGGTCGTCCATGCTGATGGATGTGACATCGCATCTCTCATAACCAACTTCAATGCTCTTCCATTCTTTCAGCTGGTGGAAGTCCTCGCATCGGCTGCCACAGTTGGCAGCACGTATATAGAACGTGTTGCAGCGCTGCTCTACGGTTTGGATGATTTCCTTTGAGAACGACCCGCAGTCAGCACGGAAACGCTCTATTACCACACCAAGTTCTGAGGTCACACGGTCCATAATGCGACGGAGCGTGTCTTCTTGATGGAATCTCACATTGGTGTTTCCGTCACGATTCTCACCTCCGACTATGATTCCCCCAATGGAAGCCCAACCAGGGAAATAGCCAAAATCCTGCTTGTAAGAATACTTTGCATCGAACTTGTGGGCTGGAATAAACTGGTGGTCAAAGTCTAAGTCAACATGGCTACCCACCTTTATAAGCCCCATTCTCCGTATCATTCGTAAAAGTAAGGTATTCAACTTTTCTGCCGTGTTGAAACTATACGACTTGTCGGAGGTCTCACTCTTATAGACAATATTTTTCTCGGCAAGCTCCTTTAGTCCGCGCCCCACGGTGTCGGCACCGGGTAATAGCGTATTAGGTCTCTGCTTGAACTGCCCAATAAGCACATTGATGTCCTCAAGGCATTCTCCACCACAAAGGTAGCTGAAGAAGAGAGAGCCGAAAATACTTCCATGGCTGAATGCTTTGCCACTACTTCCACGTTTGCCCAAGACAGATTCTGTAAGTTTTTCAAAGCCCAACTTTGAGAAAACGTCCATAATATGATAAATTCCTCCGAAAGAAGTGAGATTCTCGTTTTTAATTGCTACCTTTGTCATGTCAGATTTTTGCTTGTTTATTATTTTGATAGCACCAAGATAGGTGAAATTTCTGACATATCCAAGTGTTTTGAGAACTTTGTTTCTCAGACACTTGGAGTTCTTACAAGAATTTATGCTGCGGAATTAAGGTAATTAGCAAAATTCGTAGTCGGTAAAAGTGAGATAGAGTGCTAAAGCACATATCATAAAGTTCAAAGTTCAAATCTCAAAATTCAAAGTTAATAATGGTAATCATAATTATGAATTTTGAATTATGAATTCTGAATTACCAACATTCAATATCTTTTTCAATATCAGGCATTGACTCTCGTTTGAAGATAGGACTCTTCACACCTGCCCACTTCTGTTGACGGTAATCGTCAAGCAGACGGAAAGCATATTTGCCAAGCGTTAAGATGGCGACAAGGTTGCAGATGGTGATGAGTGCCATAAAGAAATCGCCAATACTCCATACAAGGTCGAGACTGGCAATGGCTCCAAACATCACCATTACACCGCCTGTTATTACACGTAACATGAAGATAGCCGAAGGACGTTGCGTAAGAAAACGTACGTTTGCCTCACCATAATAATAGTTGCCAATAATACTACTGAAAGCAAAGAAGAAAATAGCTATGGCAATAAATATCGGTCCGGCAGCACCGATTTCGCTCTCCAAGGCAATCTGCGTAAGCTGAATTCCCGACTCAGAATTGTTGACATAAAGCCCACTGATGATAATGATAAATGCCGTACAGCTACAAACAAGGAGTGTATCAGTGAATACTCCGAGGGACTGAATAAGTCCTTGTTTGACAGGGTGAGTGGTTGATGCTGTCGCAGCAATGTTAGGAGCAGAGCCTTCACCCGCCTCATTGCTAAACAGTCCACGCTTGATACCATTCATCATCGTAGCACCTAATCCGCCACCAGCTATCTGTTCAATACCAAAAGCATTCTCAATAATAAGGCGGAAGACGTGTGGAATGAGCTGAATATTCATTATAATTATCACTAAAGCAAGGAGGACATAACCCACTGCCATCAGCGGAACGAGTACGCTACTGACCTTGGCAATACGCTGAATACCACCAAAAACAATTGCTAAAGAGAGAATAGCGAGAGCAAAGCCCATCCATGTTGGATCTATAGAAAATGCCTTTTGCATTGCACCACAAATCGTGTTACTCTGTATGGAAATATAAGCCATACAGAAAGTTATCGTAATCAGTACGGCAAAAAGTTTCGACATCCACTTACAATGCATTCCATGCAGAATGTAATAGGCTGGTCCGCCAATGAACGAATCAGCATGGCGACGCTTGTAAAGCTGGGCAAGTGTAGACTCGATGAAGGCTGTCGCAGAGCCTAAGAGAGCAATAACCCACATCCAAAAGACAGCACCGGGACCGCCGATAGCTATGGCACTTGCCACACCAGCAAGGTTTCCTGTTCCGACGCGTGAGGCAATAGAAACGGCAAAAGCTTGAAAAGATGATACATGTTTCTCGCCCTTATCATGCGTTCCTGTCGACTCACCTAATAGGCGAACCATCTCTCCAACCATGCGAAACTGCACAAAGCGCGTCCGCCATGTAAACCACAAAGCACAAATAACGAGCCCAGCTACGAGGATATATGTCCATGTAAAATAATTAACAGATACTATGGTTTGATTTAACCATCCGTCTGCAGAAAACAATTCTATCATTTAATATAAGGTTAAATATTACTCGCAAAAATAATAAAAACATCTGGAAGATATAAGTTTTGTGTGCAAAAAATTCAGCTATTCACTTGACATTCATAATTATTTCACTAACTTTGCACAATGCTAATGGTTGACAAACACAATGGTAAGAAAAAGAAAAAACAAGTTTAGAGATATCCGCGAATTTCTGATGATTGCATTAGCTATGATCATCGGTAGTTTCGGTTGGTGTGCATTCTTATTACCACATCATATCACCATCGGTGGTATTGCTGGTATCGCATCTGTCGTTCAGTGGGGTTTTAATATCCCCGTACAGTATACTTACCTTATTATCAACGGTATATTACTCTTTGTCGCATTAAAGATATTGGGTTGGAAGTTCTGTGTCAGAACTATTTTTGCCGTATTGGTGTTTGCCTTTTCAACATCGGTACTACGTGGAGTCTTCGCTGAACATCCGCTATTTTCCGATGAGCCATTCCTCGCCTGTGTGGTAGGTGGTGTGCTGTTAGGTGTCGGAGTCAGCATTGCTTTGCAATATAATGCCAGTTCGGGCGGTTCGGATGTCATAGCAGCAATGATTCACAAGTATCGTGATGTGTCGCTCGGACGTGTTATTCTTGCTTGCGACCTTTGCATCATCACCTCCAGTTATCTGGTCTTGATGAATTGGGAAAAGGTTATCTATGGTTATATTGTCCTCTTCGTAATGACCTATGTGGTGGATTACCTTATTAATGGTATGCGCGGTTCGGTGCAGTTCTTTGTAATCTCTGAACACTGGGGAGAGATTGGTTCTGCTATTAACAATGATGTTGACCGTGGCTGTACGGTGATTGAAGCACGCGGATTCTATACAGGTAAGAAGGTGGGAATGCTCTTCGTCATCGCACGTCGTTCTGAAGCGCACTCTATCTATCAGGTTATTGACGAAATAGACCCTAACGCCTTTGTTTCACAGGGTGCCGTGAATGGTGTCTATGGCATGGGATTCGATAGAATGAAGGTGGCACACAAGAAGAAAGTTGCTGACGAGAAAGTCAGAACAAAAGAATAAGAAAGAAGGAAAGGTTGTAAAGATGAATATTCAGGAACTCGAAGGTAAGCGTATTGCCGTTCTCCTTTCTGGAGGAGTTGACAGTTCGGTTGTGGTTTATGAGTTTGCACGATTAGGGCTGCATCCCGACTGTTTCTATATAAAGATAGGACCAGAAGAGAAGGAAGACTGGGACTGCAACTCTGAGGAAGACCTTGAGATGGCTACACTTGTGACACGCCGCTTCGGCTGTAAGCTGCAAGTCATCGACTGTCATAAGGAGTATTGGGACAAGGTAACACGCTATACTATGGAGAAAGTGAAGGCTGGCTTTACGCCTAATCCTGACGTGATGTGCAACCGACTGATTAAGTTTGGTGCCTTTGATGAGAAGATGGGACATGACTATGACCTCATCGCAACGGGCCATTATGCACAGACAGAATGGATTGACGGACGTAAATGGCTCACCACAAGTCCTGACCCAGTAAAAGACCAGACCGACTTCTTAGCACAAATCTACGATTGGCAGCTGAAGAAAGCTATCTTCCCAATCGGACATTACGAGAAGAATGAGGTGCGAGAGATTGCCGAGCGAGAGAATCTCATCAATGCGCGCCGCAAGGATTCGCAGGGTATCTGCTTCCTTGGAAATATCGACTATAACGAGTATGTACGCCGCTATTTAGGTGAACAAATAGGCGATGTCATCGAACTCGAGACGGGAAAGAAGATTGGCGAACATAAGGGACTCTGGTTCCATACTATCGGGCAACGGAAGGGGCTCGGTCTTGGTGGTGGTCCTTGGTTCGTGATTAAGAAAGATGTAACTAAAAATATTCTATACGTTAGTCATGGCTACGACCCTACTACAGCCTATAAAAAAGATTTCTCGCTACATGACTTTCATTTCTTGACAGAAGGCATCACAACTTTACCTGAGCAGATTACCTTCAAGATTCGCCACACACCTGAGTACCATCCAGCAACTATTGAACAGTTGCCGGACGGTAGGTGTATTATCCACTCTGCCGAAAGCATCCATGGCGTTGCTCCTGGACAATTCTGTGTTGTCTATGATGAGCATCATCATCGCTGCTTTGGTTCAGGGGAGATTACAATTTAAGTTAACAAGTTGCTGGTAATTCAGAATTCACAATTCACAATTCAGAATTGTGATTACCAACATAAAAAAGTAAAAAATAAAACGGCTTTGGGAAAGGTAAAAGGTAAAACGGTAAAAAAGTAAAAACGGTAACGCTCAAAGTTCAAATTTCAAAGTTCAAATTTCAAAGGAGAAAGCATTCTCTCACAGAATTCACAGAAAAACAGATTAAACAGAAAACTAAAAGGCACAGAGACCTGACGGTCATAGATATCACAGAGGCCCTACCCCACACGGTCCCTCCGTGTGCATATTTGTCTCCCTCCCCCCTTCGGGGAGGGTCAGGGTGGGACTTCTGTGTTATCTATGACCGTCAGGTCTCTGTGCGTTATGTTAGCGAAAAAGAAATCCGTGAGTTCTGCGAGTTCTGTGAGAAAACGAGTCTAATTCAGAATTATGATTACCATTGTTTACTGTGGTTTATTACAACGACCACCTCGTTTACTAAAAACTCGACAACCAAACACAAGGGGTATCTCGGCAATCATGCCCTTCCTTTGGGGAAGGGGGGTAAGGGGAAAGGGGCAGTTGAGGAAGAGACCGATCGAGGAGGTGCCGCTTATTCATAAATTAATTTCCTGTCATTCCTGTCACTTATAGAGGACACTTAACTTGTTATATAATAGTTAGATACACAAAATGTTAAAAATGACAGCAACTTATAACAAAACTATTCTTTGATTTTAGATGATAATTTATCTCTTTTTGGGGATTATTTTTCCCATAGTTTGGAAGGCTTTATTTATAATAAGCTTATTGTGCACCTATTTCCTAACTTTTCTACTGAGCCCCTGGTAAGTCAGTTTACTTCGAGTGGGGTGGCAATGGTAATGTCACACAGTATACACTTAGAGAAACCTATAAGATTTTCCAAGCTAAGTCAAAGGCAAATACAAAGGTACGTGTACTTGTTGCTGAGGCTGATGATAAGGTGAAAGTCTTCAGTGTTGCAAACGTTAAGATGACTGATGTAGACCTCACTGGTTTGAAGGGAGCAAAGCTCATTGCTGTAACTCATACTGGACTGACATCAGTGAAGCTTCCAGTAGCACCAAATCTTACCGACTTGAATCTTGATGGTAATGAGTTGACAGACCTTGATTTGTCTCCATTCCCAAGTCTTACATCAGTTTCCCTGATTGGTAATAAGATTAAGACATTCGACTTATCAAAGGCACCAAATCTTGGTATCGCATACCTCTCAAGCAACAAGATGAAGGAAATCAAACTTGATAACCCTAAGCTTTGGAACCTTGATTTGAGCGATAACGATCTTGAAAACGTGTCACTTGATAAACTTCCTCAACTGGAGCAGTTGTGGTTGAATGCTAACAAGTTGACAAAGGTTGACGTGTCAAAGAATACCAACCTTAGAGTTCTCAACGTTGTTGGCAACCGTCTGAAGTTCTCAACAATGCCATTGCCAAGCAACAACGGTAAACGATTTGACAGATATTCTTATAATCTTCAAGCACCAATCGACGTTAAGTGTGTTGATGGTAAGGTTGACCTCAGCTCAGAGGCTGTCGTAGGCGGTGAGATGACAACCTACCACTGGTTTGTTGGTAATGTGAAGTATATTGATGGTGAGTTGCAAGGTGAGAAGTTAGACGTCAATGATGAGTACACTGTTGAGAATGGTGTAACTACATTGAAACTCACCCAGCCAATCACGAACCTTGTTTGTGTGATGTCGAACGATAACTTCCCTAATGCTCTTATCTACACAAATTACATCGCATTTACACCTGACCCAACAGGCATTGATGCAGTGACTGCAGATAAGGATGTTAAGATTCACTTCCTCGATGGTGCAATCAGCGTTCTTGGTGCACAGAATAGCACAGTTGCTATCTACTCAATCGATGGTAAACTCGTTTACCAAGGTAAAGTTGCTGACGATAGCACACGCATATCTCTTGCTCGTGGTACCTACATCGTACGTGTAGGAAACAAAGCCGCAAAGATAAGCGTTAAATAAGTAAGAAACAAAACGAATAAATATTTCCCCGTTTGTTGTAGAATAAATATTCATCAACAAACGGGGATATATTTTATACAACCTCATATAAACAATTCTAAAACGCGCTAAATATAAGGAAAACGCATATTATTAACAAAAACAACTAACATTGTAATTTACACAGCAATCCTACCATTGGTAATAATCCCACAAATATTTTTTCAGCAGGTAAATAAAAAAGTAACGTACACAAAAACCGAGGTTTGGTTAAAATTCGTCATAAAAGATTAGTTTATATGCCTTTTAATCCTTATCTTTGCACAGAATAAATAATACTTATGGACTGGTTAATTGATATTTTTTCGGCAGAGAGACAGGATACGGTAGCCCATATAATGCTATTGTATTCTATTGTTATCGCCTTGGGTATCTACCTTGGCAAGATTAAGATTGGAGGTATTTCGCTTGGTGTTACCTTCGTGTTGTTTGTGGGCATTCTTGCTGGTCACATCAAATTCACAGGACCTCTCCCCGTATTGGGTTTTGTGCAAGACTTTGGATTGATTCTCTTCGTCTTTATGATTGGTCTTCAGGTAGGACCGGGTTTCTTTGAAAGCTTCGGCAAAGGCGGACTTAAACTGAACATACTATCGTCGATAGCAATTCTGCTCAACGTCCTCGTGATGTTTGCCTGCTACTTTATTTTCTTTGACACGAAGGATAGCACGAACCTCCCAATGATGGTTGGTACACTCTATGGTGCTGTTACGAACACCCCGGGTCTTGGTGCTGCTAACGAAGCACTACACAGTGTCTTCAAGAATGGTATGGACTTTGACATTGCTTCAGGTTATGCGTGTGCTTATCCTTTAGGTGTAGTAGGTATTATCAGTGCAACTATTGCCATCCGCTATATCTGTAAGGTAAACCTCCAAAAAGAGAATGAGAAGCTGAATGAGGAAGAAGCAGAGAACCCTCATGTAAAGCCATATTCTATGTATTTGAAGGTACAGAACGCTTATATCGCAGGACGAACCCTCAAAGAAATATCCGAGTTCCTCAATCGTGACTTCGTTTGTACACGTATGATGCACGATGGAGTATTGTCCATTCCAACCTTAGATAACGTATTTGAGTTAGGTGACGAGATTCTCATAGTCAGTGCTGAGGGTGATGCTGAGGCTATCCGTGCCTTCATCGGTCCAGAGATTGAGGTAGACTGGCACGAGGAAGACCAGCCACAGCAGTTGGTAAGCCGCCGTATCGTCATCACCAATAGCAAAATTAACGGTAAGACATTAGGCGATATGCACTTCCGCTCAGTATATGGCGTGAACGTAACACGTATCAGCCGTCAGGGTATGGACCTCTTTGCAGGTCGTAACCACCGCTTTATCGTGGGTGACCGTATCATGGTTGTTGGTCCAGAGGAGAACGTAAACCGTGTTGCAGCAATGATGGGCAACTCAGAAAAGCGTCTTAATGCACCAAACATTGCTACCATCTTCGTGGGTATCATCGTAGGTATCATCTTTGGAATGTTGCCAATAGCAATTCCTCACATGCCTGTACCTATGAAGCTCGGTCTTGCAGGTGGTCCGTTGGTTATTGCTATCCTCATCGGCCGTTTCGGTTATCGTATGGGACTTGTGACCTATACAACAACCTCGGCTAACATGATGTTACGTGAGATTGGTTTAACTCTCTTCCTTGCCTCTGTAGGTATCAAGGCTGGTGCTACCTTCTGGGATACTGTTACACAGGGAGATGGCTTGAAATATGTATACACTGGTTTCATCATTACGGTTATTCCAATCCTTATTGTCGGCACTATTGCTCGTCTGAAGTATAAGTTCAATTACTTTACTATCATGGGTATGCTTGCTGGAACCTATACTGACCCACCAGCATTAGCTTATGCTAACTCAATCTGTGTAGGTGAGACTCCAGCTGTAGGCTACTCAACAGTTTATCCGCTCAGTATGTTCCTTAGAATTTTCTTAGCGCAGGTAATAGTCCTCTTCTTCTGTTATGCTTAATACAGAAATAAGATAGAAAGCAAAACGATTTGGGTGCATCAGAATTCTGATGCACCCAAATCTGTTTGTAGCCTCATCCGTAACGAACGAGGTGACGAGTGAACAAGTAGCTTGTGCAATAAATAAATCAGACCGTAGTAATCATAATTATGAATTGTGAATTACATAATATTTGAGAAAAGTTTTGTATATTTGCCTTTGATTTGTAGATGAGCAATGGCAAAGGCTATATAAAGTAGATGAAGAGAGCAAAGACATACTGTATAATAAAGGGATGGGCAGCTTGCCTATTCCTTCTGTTGTTTGCTGCATGTAATACGCCACATGTACAGGAAGTTGATGCTGATAACGACAAGGCTTACGCTTTACATTATCGTAATCTCGACTCCGTTAAATTCTATGCGAATAAAGCCTATCACTTAGCAGAGCGCTATGATGCAGGAAAGGCGGAAGCATTGAACAATCTTGCTTTCGTTGACTTGATGAAGATGCGCTTTACTGCAGCTTATGCCAAGCTCGACTCAGTTCTTAAAATCACAGATAACCAAGTTGAGTTGTTAGTTGCTGACATCCAGTTTATGCGTCTTTGTCAGCGTGAGTCACTCAATAAGGAGTTCTACGATTACTATGAGAAGGCACAAAAACGACTTCATCGTATTGAAGAGGATGAGAACCTTTTATCTCCTCGCCAGCGTCGTCGTATGATCTATGCACGTTCTGAGTTTGCTATCGTCACATCTACATATTACTATTATGTAGGCTTGGAGCAACCATCTATCAAAGCACTAAAACAGATTAACCCTGACGGAGAGATACAAACCGACCTGGCACAGCTCTTAGCTTATTACTATAATATCGGAGCCGGTGGCATCATCAACACAAGTACGCAAAAAGCCATAGAACAGAAAGAGTTTGAATATCTCATACGTTGTTACATGCTTGCGAGACAACACAAACTTCCTTACTGGGAAGCAAACTCATTGCAGGCTATCAGCGAACTGATTCTGAACGATAAGACTCGGGAGACGTTGATACACGATAATCTTCCTTCTTTTCAATATATCAATCTTGAACACATGCCTGAAAATCTCCTTGCAGGCAACTTAGCACTACGTTCACTCCATATCTTCCGACGTTATGGTGATGTCTATCAAACAGCTGGTTCCTATCGTACCTTGGCGTCATGCTACTGGCATATAAAGGATTACCGCTCTGCGATTATCTGTTTGAACAAAGCTCTACACAACAATCCAGCTATAAAGCAGGCACCCGACCTCGTTGCATCTATCCGTGAACAACTTAGTGTGGCTTATTCGGCAATAAACAACAAGCAACAGAGTGATTACAACCGTAACATCTATCTTGACTTGCAGGACGAAACGCGACAAGACAGATACCTCACATCACGTGCTGAACAGTTAGAGCGTACCTCACAACAGCTGAATCTCATCATCTTAGCCGTAGGACTCTCTATCGTCTTCGTACTCGCTTCCCTCTTCCTCTTCCATTATCTTCGTCGAAGAAAAGACACACAAGGCTCCTTAGACGACCTCCTCCTTCCACTTGAACAGTGGCGTCAACACAACGAACAACACATGGCGAAGTTAGCGGAACAGTATGAAGAAATCTCTGAACAACTGCATATAAACAAATTACATCTCACGGATAACAAGCGTAAGAACCTTGAACAACGGGCAAAAGTTTCGCTTGTAAACAGTGTTATCCCACTCATCGACCGTATGTTGCATGAGATTGAGAAGCTCAAAAAGGGTGGTGAAAGCGAAGCAGTGAAAGCTGAACGTTACACTTATATTCGTGAGTTGACGGATAAGATTAACGAACTAAACTCTGTTCTCACAGAGTGGATACAGCTCCGACAAGGAAGACTATCACTGCATATTGAGAGCTTCCCTGTACAACAGGTGTTCGACATCGTGAAGAAAGGACGTATGGGTTTCCATATGAAAGGAATAAAACTACGCGTTGATGACACCAAGGCAGTTGTCAAAGCCGACCGTGTCCTGACACTTTTCATGGTCAATACCTTAGCTGATAATGCTCGTAAATTCACTGAGAAAGGTGGTGAAGTGACGATTACATCTGTTGAAGAACCCTACTATGTTGAGATATCTGTTACTGATACAGGCTGCGGACTCACTGAGAAACAGCAGTTGCATATCTTCGACCATAAGCCTATCTACGACCAAAAAGACAGTGCTTCGCATGGTTTTGGACTGATGAACTGTAATGGTATCATCAATAAATACAAGAAGATTAGTCAGATTTTCTCTGTTTGTGAGATTGGCGTAGAGAGTCAGCGAGATAAGGGAAGTCGTTTCTTCTTCCGTTTGCCAAAGGGTATCAGTCGTATTCTGCTCGCCTTCTTCCTAACGACAGCAACCTTGTTGACGGCTCAAACCCGACCAGTTAGGATCACCGATAAGGCAACAGCCCTTGCAAAGAAGGATTATAACACGCTTGCAGCCATCTATGCCGACTCAGCTTACTTCTCGAATATCAATGGTGCTTATAGCAAGACATTGGCTTACGCTGATACTTGTCGCTACTACCTTAACCAACAATATCTAAAGCTCTGCCCAAAGGGAAAGGAACTAATGAAGCGACTTGGCAGTCTTCCGAATATTCCAGCAGAAATCAAATGGTATCATGATAGTATTCCGATGAACTACGGTATCATTCTCGACATACGTAACGAGAGTGCTGTGGCAGCATTGGCACTACATGAGTGGGACCTCTATAAATACAACAACTCCGTTTATACCCACCTCTTCAAAGAGCGTTATGCCGACAATTCATTGGGAGAATACTGTCGAATGATGATGAAGTCGGAGACGAATAAGAATGTGGCTGTTGCCCTTCTCGTACTCTTCCTACTTTCCATCTTCCCCGTTTATTACGTGATGTATTATCGTCATCGTCTCTCTTATCAGTTCTGCTTGGAGCGTGTGAAGCAGATTAACACCATCCTCCTCAGCGATGTGAGCGAAGAAAACAAACTTAAAGAGGTGGAAAAAGGGGTCAGCGATCGCTTCCCTGTACGATTACTTGCCATCGTCAATCAGATTAAGGAAGCACTCATCGCATCTGTTGAAGAGAACCAGAAGAGCCAGACAAACATTGAGATGCTTGAAGATGAGGTGCGTTGTGTGGAATATGAGAATGAGCGTTTATATATCAGTAATAGCATTCTTGACAACTGTCTCTCAACGCTCAAGCATGAAACGATGTACTATCCGTCACGTATCCGACAGCTTGTTGACGGACCTGACCGACAGCTTGAGGCTATTGACGAGTTAGCAACCTACTATAAAGAACTCTATCAGATTCTTAGCCAGCAGGCAATGAGCCAGGTAGAAGCCGTAAAACTCATATCACGTCCCGTGAATCTCTCGATAGTAGTAAGTTCTACAAAGCTAACAAAACCATTTGTTTCACCACTCATCAGTGGCGACCCAGTCTTCCTTGCTTATTTATTTGACATATTATATCTTATCAATAACAACCAACCACTAACGGTCACAGCCGAAGAGCATCAGCCTGGCTATGTAACCTTACATATCCTTATCTCTACGCTGAACCTCTCTGATGACGCATGCCGTGGCCTCTTTCAGCCTTCTGCCGACCGTTTGATGTTCTTCATCTGCCGACAGATAGCACGTGACAATGGTGAGTCAACCAATAAGCGTGGCTGTGGTATTTCAGCCGTTGAGACACCCAATGGCGTAAGAATAGATGTGGTCTTGGCAAAAGCTAATTAAGAAACAAAATAAAACGAAACATACCTATGGAGAATTTTAGAGTCATTATCGTTGAAGACGTACCATTGGAATTAAAAGGAACAGAGGGTATCTTCAGAAATGAAATACCTGAAGCTGAGATTATCGGAACAGCTGAAAACGAAGTCGCTTATTGGAAACTAATTAAGCAGAGCCTCCCCGACCTCGTCCTACTCGACCTTGGATTGGGTGGTTCAACAACAGTGGGCGTAGAGATTTGTCGACAAACAAAACAGACTTACCCTAACGTGAAGGTGCTTATCTTCACGGGTGAGATACTAAATGAAAAGCTATGGGTCGACGTTCTCGATGCTGGTGCCGATGGTATCTGCCTGAAGAGTGGCGAACTACTGACACGTGGTGACGTGGCGAGTGTCATGTCGGGCAAGCGTATGGTCTTCAATCAGCCTATCCTCGAAAAGATTGTAAGCAGATTTAAGATGAGTGTGAGCAGTCAGTTGATGCACCAAGAGGCGATGGTCAGCTACGAGATTGACGAATATGATGAGCGTTTCCTTCGCCACCTTGCACTCGGTTATACCAAAGAACAGATTACCAACCTGCGTGGTATGCCTTTCGGCGTAAAGAGTTTGGAGAAGCGACAGAACGAACTCGTACAGAAACTCTTCCCTGATGGAAACAATGGTGTGAGCGTCAACGCCACACGCCTTGTAGTACGTGCATTAGAACTACGTATTATTGACATTGACAACCTCCATGCTGATGAGGAATAAGTTAGGTTATATTGTTTTAGTGCTTCTCATAGTCCAGTTAGCACTGATACTGCTCTCATGGCTTATAACGGCAGCTTTTCCCGAGCTTCCTATGCGTTCTATGCTAAGTAGTGAAGGCATCAGATGGTTCTTTGGGTCGTTCGTCAGCAACCAATTGTCGCCCCTGCTCATCTATTTTATTATGATAGTGATGGCAGCGGGAGCCTGTGTTCGTAGCCGACTCTATACGACCTTTTGTGCGATGCTATCCAACATGAGAAGCCACCTAACAAAATCCGACAATCACTATAAAATCCTCTATCGCGAGAAAGTAGGTCTGCGCATAGCATTGTTTGAATTTATTGCTTATGTGATTGTGATGCTCCTTCTTACGACTGTTCCCCATGCAATTCTCCTGAGCGTGACGGGACAGCTATTCCCCAGTTCCTTTTCATCCAGTTTTATCCCCTCCCTATCGCTGATTATCATTATCATGTCGCTTAGCTATGGTGTGGCAAGCGGTACGATTGACAGCGTAGCCAAGATGCACAAGGTCCTTGTTGGCGGTCTGGAGGTTGGTTCAAGACTTGTTCCTACCTACGTTATCGGCATCCAACTATATATGTCTATCATCTATGTGTTTATCTTATAAATATATGGATATAACTTTGATTACCACTTGCTGTCATTTTTAACATTTCACGATAACTCATTGTAAACTAATAATATAAACGATTATTAGAAGTGATAGGAATGACAGGAAAGTTGTTTTAGACCAAATTAGACCTTATATCATTATATATAAGTTCCGAACCGTAGTATTTGCTTTTATTAATCTTAAGGTGGATTTGGCTCAAATTGCCAGTTCACTCAAGTGTTATGTCTACATAACTCCTTCGCTCACTCTCGTTTTATTCTCGAACAGAGCTAATTAATAGAAGCCACCTAAAAAACTAAATCGTACTTCTCACCAAGATATTTTGCTTATTTAATAATCTTGGTTTGATTAACAGTCGGCTTTTCCTATACTTCCCATCTTATTCCCCCTTAAACCATTTTTTAAGAGGAGTAAACTTAACAACATCAGAGATGATAGGCACATAGCATTCACCACCCATCTCTACCCTCCCCCATCATGTTACCACAGAGAATTACTCTCTAAATGAATAAAAAGAAGATTGATTACTTTGCAATTACTTGAAAGGTAAAATCTCCCGTTATAAAAATCATTTGCTACCCTCGAAGTACGCACCCTTAATGACGGACACAAAGTGTTCTGAGGTAAATCCTTGTTTTAATGGAGGATACTTCGGAGCGACGGAAAAACACTCATTCATTATCACACTGTGTCTTAATCCTTGTTCTAATGGAAGATACTCTCGGAGCGAATACAACAAGGTTCGTTGTACTCTTTCACTCTCAGGTCTTAATCCTTGTTCTAATGGAAGATACTCTCGGAGAGATTGGTAAAATTAAACCAGCAGCTACTTTGGTGTCTTAATCCTTGTTCTAATGGAAGAAACTCTCGGAGTCGGAGAACATTAAAATATATAACAGATAAAACAGGTGAGTCTTAATCCTTGTTCTAATGGAAGATACTCTCGGAGATGGCGAAGACAAAGGTTTTGCCAAAATGGTTGTGTCTTAATCCTTGTTCTAATGGAAGATACTCTCGGAGCATTCTATTTTCCCTGTTCCATCTAATGTAGACACGTCTTAATCCTTGTTCTAATGGAAGATACTCTCGGAGACATCATTAACTAAACGAATAAGAATTATGACAGTAGTCTTAATCCTTGTTCTAATGGAAGATACTCTCGGAGCATAAGAGCACTGTCTAATCTCTACTTTACTTCACGTCTTAATCCTTGTTCTAATGGAAGATACTCTCGGAGATTGTAAACATTTACCCATCGTTCTTTAACAAGAGGTCTTAATCCTTGTTCTAATGGAAGATACTCTCGGAGCGCACTAACTTTCCTCGATACTCTACGCACACTGCGGTCTTAATCCTTGTTCTAATGGAAGATACTCTCGGAGATAAGGTAGAACTTTGGAGCCGTAATTCTCATGGGTCTTAATCCTTGTTCTAATGGAAGATACTCTCGGAGAATCGCATGATAAGCGAGGAAGTCGACACTGATGGGAAGTCTTAATCCTTGTTCTAATGGAAGATACTCTCGGAGAGATTGGTGTAACAATCAACCTCAAGTCATTACCAGCTGTCTTAATCCTTGTTCTAATGGAAGATACTCTCGGAGAACAATTTTTCAGTTACAGGTTACATCTGCAAAGAGTCTTAATCCTTGTTCTAATGGAAGATACTCTCGGAGCTTGATAAGTCAGGTAACCCTGTGATTCGCAGTACTATTTGTCTTAATCCTTGTTCTAATGGAAGATACTCTCGGAGCTTACAACGTAAGTATGAAATCTTACTATACTGTGTCTTAATCCTTGTTCTAATGGAAGATACTCTCGGAGTGGAAAGAACGCTAAAAGAAAGAAGTTGTAGTATTACGTCTTAATCCTTGTTCTAATGGAAGATACTCTCGGAGAGGTTTCCCGAAATAATTATAAATTCATAAACAACAAAGTCTTAATCCTTGTTCTAATGGAAGATACTCTCGGAGCAGTATGATTAAAGTTTGCGTATGCTTAGTTGTAGTCTTAATCCTTGTTCTAATGGAAGATACTCTCGGAGAATATTATGACAAGTATTAGAGAATCTCTTTCAAGAGGTCTTAATCCTTGTTCTAATGGAAGATACTCTCGGAGAACTCATCAAGAATGGTGCTAAGTCAGTAAAAGGGTCTTAATCCTTGTTCTAATGGAAGATACTCTCGGAGAGCATAACATTCAGTATTATTAATAGTACTTTAAGTCTTAATCCTTGTTCTAATGGAAGATACTCTCGGAGAAGAGTTATTTGCTGCATGCAAAGAGTGGTTGGTAGTGTCTTAATCCTTGTTCTAATGGAAGATACTCTCGGAGCTTGTAAAAACTATGAAGGAGAAGTTTTAGGCGTCTTAATCCTTGTTCTAATGGAAGATACTCTCGGAGTCTGGCGCATCGACTGGTGAAGAGGAAACAGAAGAGTCTTAATCCTTGTTCTAATGGAAGATACTCTCGGAGGCCTTCTCCTTCTTAGCAGGAGTAACAGCGAAGATTTGTCTTAATCCTTGTTCTAATGGAAGATACTCTCGGAGAGAATACGAGTCTGATGGTGTAACGATGAGCGAAGGTCTTAATCCTTGTTCTAATGGAAGATACTCTCGGAGTAAATAACTATGAATAGAAAAAGAACTTTAAGTGGTCTTAATCCTTGTTCTAATGGAAGATACTCTCGGAGCTGTAGAGAAATACGAAAACGTGTTCTTTGAAGGTCTTAATCCTTGTTCTAATGGAAGATACTCTCGGAGCAAAAGAGAAATGACGGTTAGGCGTGTATTGTCTTGTCTTAATCCTTGTTCTAATGGAAGATACTCTCGGAGCGAGTCTGATGGAACTATAATGAGCGAAGGGTTTGCGTCTTAATCCTTGTTCTAATGGAAGATACTCTCGGAGTAGCTGGTAGCTTTGTAAACTCTACTGGCGACTATGTGTCTTAATCCTTGTTCTAATGGAAGATACTCTCGGAGGCTAATAGTCAGCACCAAAAGGGAAATGAGCGTGCGTCTTAATCCTTGTTCTAATGGAAGATACTCTCGGAGTCGAGTAAAAAAAACAAAAAAACAATAATAATGATATGGTCTTAATCCTTGTTCTAATGGAAGATACTCTCGGAGAGCAAGACCTACGAATCCTTTATTTCAGAGGTTTTGATAATAATAAGACCTACCAACTTAGTTTTTGTTAACACAAATTAACCGTCTTAAAAGCGAGTGCAAAGGTAGTCATTTTTTTACAGAATGTCAAAGAGCGCAGACTTAAATTATCTTAATCAAAGACGGGTTTTTATAAACTCTCGCCAGCTTGTGCCTTCCAGAAGCGGGAGGTGATATCCTCAAAGCTGCCATCAGCACAGCGACGATACATTCGCTGATTGGTGCAAGGAGAATCTAAACCACCGAGGTGGCGGAGATAAGGTCCGACTTTGATATAATCGAAGCGTTGCTGATTGATGAGCGGAGAAATAGCTGTGCGCCCTGTATACCACCCTATTTTCAGTCCTGCATGATGACATCGAATGTGTTCAGCGAGCCTGTCAACTTCTTCAGCATCGGCATCGCCTCCCATAAAGCCCACACACGTTATTGTGTCTTCCATCTCAAGAATCAGTGTAGACAATGCCTCTGTCGTCAAGTCTTCTCCCCTATCTGCCCAGAGAAATTGACTATGGCAGCCAGGGCAGCGACACGGACAACCCGACACGTTGATGGCAAGCGTCACCTCATCGGGAAACTCCTGAAAAACAATATCTGTATTGATATAACGAAGCATCGTTGTCTAACTCTTTTATGAAAAGCATTCAAGTTCAAAGGACTATCACCACCTGCATAAGGCTGCGACCTCTCCTTTTGAAAATATTTATTCTTAGCTACAAAGATACAAAGAATGTATCAAACAAAACAGACTTTATCTAAAAATCTGGCTCTATAAGGAAATGGATAGTGTTTGACCCGATTAGAATAAAATCTATTGTAAGCATAGAAAGAAGTTATTTGTTCAGTTTTGTTTTTAGCGTTTTCACTTTAGCCAACGAAATAGGATGTTTTAAGGTCTCAACTCATACTATGTTTGTGAATGTTTACCACCATTTGCTATGGTGCGAATGCTCTGCACGCGTTGTGCGGAGGGTTAGCACATATGGTGCGGAGGGTTAACACCATATGTGCGGAGGGTTAAATTCATTATGCTATATGGATGACAGGGGATGAATTGTGAGCAAAACGTTGTAATACTAAGATTAAACAGGAGGTGTTTTGGCAGTTTGAAACGTCACGTTTGAGCGTAATAGTCTTATCGCTCGCCAGCGCATACTCCTTAGCATACCGTTGCTAAACCATTCATAGTTGAACTGTTTTCCTCTTTAAAAAGAGAGAAAGATGATTGTATTTCAAGTTTTTTTATTATCTTTGCATTCGGTTCTTTGCGTGCAACAAAGTCCCGATGCTTTTACATCATTATTGCAAAGGTTGAGAACGGGGAGCGAAGGCACGCCATTTACAAATTAGAGACAGGATAATAATTAATGAGAAAATTTATTTTTGCGGTAGCTATAGTATTGCTTTTTGCCGCTTGCGGAGGCGAGGACAACTCATTGACGCCAACGCCACCAACAGTAGAGAAAGTAGTTGAAGTAACGACTGATGACATTGTAAAGTTCTTCAATCTTGATAAACAAATGAACGTTTATCAAGCAACGGAAAAGGCAAAAGCCGACTTAGGAAATAAAACTGTCAATGGAAAGCAGCTGAACGTTACGAGTGTGAGTGTGGTGAAAAGCGATGAAGAACAGGGAACGTTTACGTTGAGAGTTACGGGTAATAGCGGTGGCAAGACCTTCACTAAGGACGTAGATTATACTGGTTTCGCACAGAAACCTAATGATTATGCGATGGCTTCACGTGCTGTTGCAAAATGGAGAGAGGGCGTTGACTATCTGAAAGACTTCGATTTCGATACACTTTATCGTCTGAAGGATAATAGTAAGTTCACTGCAGGATATATGCAGAAGTTTATTGACCTTTCGTCTTCATCTGTTGGCGGAAACAATCAATACACCTTTACTCCAGCCGATTGGGCAAACACAACAATTAGCGATGTACGCTATGATGGTAGTGCACATTCTGGTCATATTGCATTCACGATTACCTATAAGGGTAGAAAGGGTAACATGGGCAATAGTTCGCCGAGCGTAACTTTCGATAAAAACTTGTATTATGCAAATCTTGTAACAGCTAACACTGAGGAAGCAAGCAAGTACTATATGCGTGGTGCTTATGAGCATGCTGATGTTTTCTATACTCATCTGCTTAAGTTTGATAGAGATAAGTTTATTCCACTACGCAAAGGGACGAGCAGGGACGACAACTCAAACTCATTAACTTACAACATTAATCTTGTTGCAAATGATGGGCATGAAACCGAATTGGCTAACTTTCAAGTGAAAGTAACAGGCTTTAAGCCGCTTTCTGCCTTGAATGATGAACTTATCATTGCAGGCAGTGCAGCAACGAATGAGTTCTTTAAAAAGCACTTTGCCAATAAGGCTAATGGTGATTACACCGATAAAGTGAAGAGTTTATCACAGCAATTATGGTTTGATAAAGTACAGATGACATTAATGCGTAATGGGGAAAACATTATGCTGTATGCTGACAAGGTAAAAAGTGAAAATGGTAATTTTAAGGTTACAGCTTGGGTTCCTAAACACAATCCTTTGGCATCTGACATCTTTTTCTTAGAACCTCGTATTGAGGTGTTGAGTGCCGCTAAAAAGGGCAGCGTCCTTACAATCAAGTATAAACTTGTTTTTGTTAATGATGCGACCATAACTGGAAGTAAAGAGCGTACTCTCGAGGCGCACCTTTAGTTTGATTACCTGATCACACTTGCTGTATCAATTTGGGCAATTGGAAAGTTTTTTGTACTTTTGTGCATCGAATGATAGGTTATCCTTTCCACCTTATATATATAAAGAGGGAGAAGAAGGATGAAGAAAAGCTACCATACGTAGTAATGTAGAAATTACACGCAACAAGAACTATGGCAAAATTAACAGTAAACAATTACGAAGAGCTTGCTGCCCGACTGGGTGAGAAGCTTGGTGAGAGCGAGTGGTTACTCGTTGACCAAGAGAGAATTAACCTCTTTGCTGATGCTACGCTCGACCATCAGTGGATTCATGTTGACACAAAGCGTGCAGCAGTAGAAAGCCAGTATAAGAGCACCATCGCGCATGGCTATCTGACACTTTCGTTGCTTCCACACATGTGGCAGGAGATTATCGAGGTTAACAACCTCAAGATGATGGTCAACTATGGTATGGATAAGATGCGCTTCGGTCGTCCGGTCCTCGTGAACTCACGTGTTCGCCTTGTAGCCACACTCGATAGTATTGAGAACCTTCGTGGTATCTGCAAGGCTGGTATCAAGTTCCAGATTGAGATTAAAGGCGAGCGCAAACCAGCACTTGAGGGTATTGCAACTTTCCTTTATTACTTTGAATAAGTAAGATAAGAACTTCTAAATAATCCGTAGGCAGTCATAGACAATTCGTATCGTTTATGGCTGCCTATGACTGTTTTCTGTCATTAAAGCATTGTTTTAGCCATACAAATAATGTTAAAAGTAGACTTATATCATTAACGATAAATGCAATTTATTGTACCTTTGCAGTAAGAATAGATTTTCAGGTAACACATTGAATAGGACATACTTCACAATTTAGAAGTTATCAAAAACATTAAGGAATCAAAGTATGGCATACAACCAACTAAAACTGCAGAACCAACTCTGCTTCAGATTGTACACAGCGAGCCGCTTAGTTACTCAAACTTATTACCCATTCCTTGAGGACTTGGGGATTACCTATCCTCAATATCTCGTGCTAATGGCTCTGTGGGAAGAAGATAATCAGAAGGTGATGGAACTTGCTCACCGTCTTTATCTTGATTCAAACACTATGACTCCACTCGTCCAGCGTATGGCACAAATCGGTTTGGTTGACCGTGTGAAAGGTGAGAGAGACGGAAGGGAAACCTACGTGTCGCTTACCAAACATGGAAAAGAACTACAAGAGAAGGCTAAGAATATCCCTTCTTGTATGGTTGAGAAACTCTTTGAGAACAATGAAGAATTTGCTCAATTCAAGGATATTGCCGTAGACCTCGACCACCTTATTGCTCGTCTTTCAGGACAACGTACTAAGGAAAAGGAGGCTGTGATGGCTAAGATGCGTGAGGAACGCTTAGCGTCTAAAAAGAAAAGAAAGTAAACGATAGCCTTTAGCAAACAAGGGGACAAGGGGGCATTCATAATTAATAATTCATAATTCATAATTATGATTACCACCATTTGCTGTGTTTATTGTTACAAGCAACACGTCAACTTGTCAACTCGTCAACTTGCAAACTTGCAAACTTGCAAACTTGCAAACTTGCTGTGTTTATTGTTGCAAGTAACTTGTTCACTCGTAAACTTGTCAACATGTCAACTTGCAAACTTGCAAACTTACTGTGTTTATTGTTGCAAGTAACTTGTTCACTCGTAAACTTGTCAACATGTCAACTTGCAAACTTGCAAACTTGCAAACTTGCTATGTTTATTGTTGCAAGTAACTTGTTCACTCGTAAACTTGTCAACATGTCAACTTGCAAACTTGCAAACTTGCAAACTTGTCAACTCAATTTTCCTTTCTTTTCTTGCTTATTCTCTATATTTTTCATACTTTTGTAACGTGTCATAATGCGGTTGTGTCAAAGCAATATGAGCAATTGCAAGTATAGCATAAACGAACGAAAAAATATGAAAAAGATACTACTCTTACTCACTACACTCCTCTTTACAATAGGAGTGCATGCACAAAAAGACGTTGTCTCGGTGGCAGATGCAATTAAAATCTTCCAAGCAAAGACGCTACAAGTGGGCAAACAGGTGTTAGAGAAGCAAGGTTATAGCTATAAAGGAGTTTCCTCTGACGAGTTCGGAAAAGATTATAACTGGGTAAAGAACATGAATTTAACCAGTGACTTCCTACCAACTGCAATGAAACGTGGTAACTCCAGTATGGTACTCTTGGCGCAAGATGGTAAGACAGTCTATATCTATGTCTTTAACCGTATGGCTTTCGCAGGCTTACAGACACAGGTAAAGGCACTGGGATACGACATGGGTAAGGCTGTGAAAGGCGACAAGAGTACACTGATTTGTACGAAGGATAACCAGCCTACAATTAGTTTTCTGACACTCCAGCAGCCTCTCCCTTACTGCGTTCAGATAACTGAATAAGGAATAAGACAAAGGAAAGAAAAGAAAATAATGAAAAAGAAACCAACCTATAAAGTCCCTGTTTCCATCTGTGCGATTGTATTAGTGGTAGGTGCAATCGTACTTGCTATTCTTATGGAAACACGTGAGATGGCACCTCCTCGTAAGTATGAGGTGGACATGTCGGGTGAGGTTATCGGCATTGATAACGGTCCGAAGATTCCTGTGTTGACAAAGGAAGAAGAAAAAGAGGTAGAAGTGAAAGAGGTAAAGAAAAAAGAAACCCCTAAAGAAGAGACTTCAGAATCAGAGAAAACCGAAGAACCAGAGGCTCCTGTCATTGTTCCTAATGTGCCTGAAGGACAGACAGAACCTGTTGTGAAGGCTCCAATGCCTGAGATTAAGAAGCCTACAATTGATAAGATTGAAAACTAAGTACTTATCTAAGTAAATTGTGTCAACAGCAAAATACCACTTTGATAAGTTCATTGTTTTAGACAAAATGATAAATCAAAGACCCTTTCAAAACTCGTCATCGAGTAGAGAAAGGGTCTTTTTGGGTGAGTAGGAAAAAACTGTTACAAAGGGTTTCTCGGTTATCCCCCTCCCTCTTTGGGGAGGGGCTGGAACCAGCAATTAATTTTCCTGTCATTTCTGTCATTTCTATTAAACACTTAACTTGTTATATCACAGAAAGATATACGAAATGTTAAAAGTGACAGCAAAACGGAAACAAAACTATTCTTGTATTTTATGTGATAATTTCTCTCTTATTTGGGAACACTTATCATTCCATAGTTTGGAAAGAGTTTTTTTATAATTAGCTATTTGTGTACCATTTCCCCACCTTTTTCCTACTGAGCCAAAACACTTTGGCAAGTTCATTATTCAAGACAAAATGATAAATAAAAGACCCTTTCAAAACTCGTTATCGAGCAGAGAAAGGGTCTTTTTATCTTTCCGTTAGCCACATCATTGGTCCAGTAGGAAAAAGAGATGAGATTAGTATATTACCATCTGACTTGGGTTATCCTACCATTTTTGACTGTTGCCGTGATAACATAGCTACGCTTTGACTTACCTCCTTTTCGTTCAATGTCAAGCGTTGCAGGTATCTTTACTCGAACTTCTGCACCAGCCTCATTGCTCTTTTTGCTTACCTCTGCTGGTGAACCAAGTCGCCAATTAAGCGTCTTGACATCAGCCTGATAAAGTTTATCAGTCATATAACGACGGATGTCTTTTGCTGTTGAACCGCCTGCTCCGAGGAAGTTTAATGATGGAGCAACAGCACCGGCAATCTTATCGTTGCTCTTACTATTAATACCTTGCAAGAGTTGGCGTACAGCAGCAACGGCTCGTGTGCGTTCCCCTTCCGATACTTTTAACTCCACAGGCTCTTCCTTTTCTGCTTGTGCAGGGGAAGATGATGCCATCAGACTTTTCAGTTTCTCATCAGCTTCCCTGCTGTGGATGCCGTTAGGATGTTGTGCCTTATAGCCGAGAAAAGCATCCTCATTGTTTTTAGCAACAGCTTGTGCCCAATCCATCTCGTCAATTTTGGTTTCAAACTCGCCACGATATTTTGAGTCTGGGTACTTCGCAATGAACTGTTGTAGCACTTCCTTTGAGTTGCTGGTCAATGCAACAGACAAGTCATTATTGGCTTGTTGCATCGTCTGTGTGGTTGTTGACAACTCCTTTAGGCGTGCTGACACACTGTCACGATGTGCTTTAGAGGCTGTTGGATTTTCCTTGAGATAATTCTTTAATACCGTAGGCTCGTTGCTACTAATTGCTTGTGCAAAAGCCTCCTGCTCGCTGTTAGCTTTGCTGATACCCACGCCTTGGTTATAAAGGAAGAGCAATACGGCAGCAGTGATGGCAGCGATGAGCAATGAAACAGCCAGTGAAAGATGGTTATTCTTGTCGGAAGTGTTCGCCTCCTCGTTCTCTTTGCCCTCTACAATTGCCTCAGCATTCGCAATCACCTCTTCATCAGCATTGTTGTCAATGATGAAATCGGCATCAACAGCCTCATCCTCTATTTCAGACTTGCGTAAAGAATCTTGTATTTTAGCGTTGTAGTTATCCCCTTCGTTCTCTTTTGCTTCCTGTGTAGGGATAATCACATCCTCATTTTCAGTTGCGTCTTCCTTGTCAACAGACATAAGTACAATGGGTTCCTGCTCGTTACTTTCGTTAGTAGCCCCATCAGTGTGGTGCTCAGTAGTAGTTGCGGAAGACTCTTTATGGCGTTCCGTATGATGACAATTCGGACAAGATGGCTCCTCTTTGAGGTATAATTCACTGCAATAAGAACATTTAATGATATGTCCGGCAATCTCTACACCGCAGCTTGGGCATACGGGAGCCTTATCGCTCACTTGATGGCCACATTCAGGACATTTGATGATCATTTATCTAATGTAAGATTATAGTAGGGTGATAATATTCTTTTCCTTTTCTCTTTGTGTCGACGCTATCGCCTTCGTCGGTATCGTATCTCGCGCATACTATGCTTACCCATCAGTCGAGACTTATCAACATAGCCATTGACACCGTTGATACGTCCCTTTCCAGTGTACTGCCAAGCAAAGATGTCTCTTCCATCATTCAGTTCTGGCTCACGCCCATTATACTGTGCAATGAAAAGGAGATAGCCGTTGAGTGCACCGCTGAGATAACGATTATAGAAGTTTGTATAGGTGTAAACCAAGGGTTTGACACCGTACTCCTTTGTCATAAGTATGAGAAACTTCTGCAAGCTATCACGCAATGCCTCAGTACTCAGTCCGCCAGTCGTCTCAATGTCTACCATCGGGATGAGGTCTTGGTCTTGTGGGCGACACTGCATACGGAAGTTACGCAACTGTTCCTCTTGTGGGACAGCTGGACGATAAAAGTGGTAAGACCCCACATTCATACCGTAACGTTGTGCTGCTTCGATATTGTCAAGATAGCGTTGGTCGATACGCGACCCACCTTCAGTAGCTTTTAAGTAAACGTAATTGAGCTTATGATTGCTATTCTCTGCTACTGTTTCCCACCATACATCACCCTGATAATGGCTCATATCAAGTCCATGTACATGGCTGCAAGTGTCTTCACATTGAATTGTATATTGTGCCTTAAGACCTGCAAAAGAGAATATGCAGGCTATGAGCATTATTATCTTTTTAAACTTCATAAGTGCAAAGATAACATTTTAAGTTGAGATAACCGTCTGAACAATATATAATTCTGTGGATTTTAGTATTTCTTAATTCATAAATCATTGAGTTATTGCTGTTTTCTCACAACAATTTGTTCTCAACTCAGCAACACATTGAATGGTGCTGACCATCAGCACAACGCAGAAAAAGGTTTCCTACTATACCTCTGCAGCCTTGCAATACTGGTCGTAAAGCCACTTCTTTTGTTCAGCTATGGTGAGATGGCTGTTATCAAGTTCGATGGCATCATCAGCTTTACGGAGTGGTGATGTCTCACGATGAGAGTCAATATAGTCGCGTTCTTGCACATTCTTGAGGATATCGGCAAAGTCTGCCTCCATACCCTTCGTCTTCAATTCGTCATAACGACGCTGCGCACGCACCTCAGCTGATGCGGTAACGAAGATTTTCAACTCGGCATGAGGGAAGACAACGGTACCAATGTCTCGCCCGTCCATAACAATACCCTTCTCTGCTCCCATACGCTGCTGCTGTTCGACAAGTGCCTTACGTACGAAGGCGAGTGTAGCAATAGGACTCACGTGTGATGAAACCTCCATTGTACGGATGTCGTTTTCAACATTTTCACCATTGAGATAGGTGTCAGGACGACCAGTTTCCTTGTTGAGTTGGAAGCTGATGTTGATATCCTTCATTTGCTCTTGCAACTCTTTCTCACGGATTGTACCATCTGCATTGAAGAGGTTATGACGCAGTGCATAGAGTGTAACAGAACGATACATTGCACCAGTATCTACATAGATATAGCCAATCTCCTTGGCAAGGTCTTTTGCCATTGTACTCTTTCCACATGATGAAAAGCCGTCGATGGCGATAGTTATTTTCTTCATATATTTTGTTAATTCATAATTCACATCCACTTAATTCATAATTCATAATTCACAATTCATAATTATGAATACCGATGCTTAATATGTTTATTGCTACTGCTTAATATGTTTATTGTTATAAACAGCTTGTCAATTCATTATCACCTATCATTTAACACCAAACACTCTATACACATTCTCATTGGTTTGGCGGGCAAATTCGGATTCATCAATGCCATAACTAAGGGCAAGTGTGCGCATTACTTCTACGATAAAGGCACTTTCGTTGCGCTTACCACGATGGGGAACAGGTGCCATATAAGGGCTATCGGTTTCAAGGACGATGCGGTCGAGAGGTACTGCAGCAGGCAAATCTTCACGTAGATGACTGCTCTTAAAGGTGGACACACCACCGATGCCTAACATAAAACGGTCGAAACGGAGGAACTCCTCTGCTTCTTTCTGATTACCAGTAAAACAGTGGAAGACACCCCCTGGCAGTTCTTTCTTATAGGGTCGCATGATGTGTAACATCTCGTTTTGTGCCTTACGGCAGTGTATCATCAGCGGAAGACGTGTCTCAACGCTCCATTTCACAGCCTCTTCAAAGGCGGCAAGCTGCTGCTTTTCGTACTCACGTGTCCAATAGAAATCGAGTCCTACCTCACCAATGGCAATGACCGTCTCACCTGGTTTTGCTGTTCCCTCTGCCTTTTGACGGAGCGAGAGGAGGATTCGTTCGTGCATAGCGTCCAATACTTCACGCCAATTATCGCGTACCTCCTCTGGCTGCAACCCTATCATCGGATAGCAAATATCAGGATACTGACGACATACAGCTAATACGGTATCCATGGATTTGAGGTCGATAGCAGGTAGGAATATCTTTCCTACACCTGCCTCACGAGCACGATTGATAACCTCTGGTAGGTCATCAGCAAAGTCTTCTACATCTAAATGTGCGTGGGTGTCGATAATCATTGGGTGTTGGGTGATGAATGTTGGGTGTTGGGTGATAGGTGTTAAATGTTGGGTGTTGATGAAGTGTTTGTTGGGTGTTGGATGTTGAATGTTGGGTGTTGTTGATTTGTTGGATGACAGGTCTTGACGAGTAGTATTTCTCAGCAATCAATGCACCTATTTAACTTTATCCTAACCTTATCCTATTTGCCTCCCTCCCCTTTCGGGGAGGGTCGGGGTGGGGCTTTTCTTATCTCTTCCTATGCATCATCTTCTGTGCATAAGCTAATAGTTCAGCCTTACGTTCATCAGGCAGGTTCACAGCAGCAAGGTATTTGTTAGCCTCATCAAAATAATAGTTGATGCGCTCAATTGCCATCTTGTCAACACCGATGTTATTGTATAGATGAGTGACAGCGGTAACTTTCTCTTCGTGATTAAAGTTCTCGCAATTAATCCACTTCTCTAATTCCTTACGCTGACGAGCATTCGCTTTGTTGAAAGCATTGATGAGCATATAAGTCTTTTTGTTGCAGACAATATCGCCACCTACCTTCTTGCCGAACACTTTTGGGTCGCCATAGACATCGAGGTAATCGTCTTGCAGCTGGAAAGCCAGACCAATCTGTTCGCCAAACTTATAGAGATTTTCTATATCTTCAGCTGGTGCGTCAGCGAGGATAGCACCAATCTTCATCGCACAAGCTAATAGTACACTCGTCTTCAGACGAATCATCTCAATGTATTCCTCCTCCTTTACGTCATTACGATTCTCAAACTCCATGTCATACTGCTGACCCTCACCAATCTCAAGTGCCGTAATAGTAAAAAGACGGAGCACCTCACGGAGATACTTCGTGTCACACTGTTCCATTCTTTCGAAAGCTAAAACCAGCATAGAGTCGCCCGAAAGGATAGCCGTGTTAGCATCCCAACGCACATGAACCGTCTGCTGTCCACGTCGAAGTGGTGCATCATCCATCAAGTCATCGTGCAAAAGTGTATAGTTATGGTAGGTCTCAAGGGCGCAAGCCGGTGAGAGGATTGTCTCTGGGTCGTCCTTAAAAAGATTGTATGAGAGGAGCATCAACGTAGGACGAATGCGCTTTCCTCCGAGTGAGAGGACATATTTTATAGGGTCATACAAACTCTGTGGCTTACGGTCGTAAGTGAGATTGTCAATATACTCATTAATTTTACTCAGAATTTCATCAGCAGTATACATATAGAGTTGGGGTTAAAAGTTATTTAATATTCATCGTTAAATTAGTCTCTGACAGATCAGACACCTTATGAGAGTTGGAAGACAAACGGTATCTCTATCAACGAACGGCAGGGTTTATTCTTCTCTATGCCTGGTTTCCATTTGCCCATTGTCTTGAGAACGCGCAGGACTTCATCGTTAAGAACGGGTACTTTTCCACTCTTTATATTGACATCATCAACCGTACCATCGGTATTAATGATGAACGTAATATTCACCGTGCCTTGCAGTTTGTTCTCTTTTGCAGCGGCAGGATATTGCAATGTCTTTGTAAGCCATTTCATAAACTCCACCCATCCACCTGGTGGTGTAGGTGTTTCGGAGAGGATTCGCTTACTAACCTTGTCGTCATAGCGTTCCACAACCTTGTCGGAAGTGTCATCAGTCATCTTCTCCATCTCCTTTTTAGCTTCTTCTTTTATCTTCGGAGGTTCAGGAGTTGTGGACACCATAGGCATAACTATCGGTTCATCACTCACCTGTGGCGCACCCGTTTTCTTATCATTCGAGTTCATACTTCCCGCATCGTGAGGTGTCACCTTATTCGGAACGTCACGGCGTTTGAGGTTGAGCAGGTCCTCCATCGTTGGCTTCTTATCCTCTTGCGTCTTGGCAAGGTTCTGCTGATCGATGGCAGGCAACATATCCATATCGTGCAGCGTGACGTTCTTGATGGTCTTAGTATTAGCCGAATCATCATCACTCCCCGTTGCATTATACTCCATGGCAACAAAGAAGAAAGACAGTGCAACAATGATTCCCAAGAGGAAACCAACCCACCGCTTATTCTCTAAATCTGCTCTATTTGACTTCTTTATTTCCAAGATAAGATATACTAAACACCTATTTCTGCCGTTATACAATCCATAATGGGCACAAAAACGCCACATTAAAGTTGCAACGACAAAAGTAATAAGATATTCGGAAAAAGATGTAACTTTGCCGAGAAATTAATTTAGATTAAATGAAAAAAATCGTTTTCACCCTCCTCTTAGTCCTTTTTGCGGCTGTAATCAGGGCACAGGAGAGTCAAACTGAATACAACTTCCTACGTCTTCCAGTGAGTGCACACGCTGCTGCTTTGGGCGGTGAGAATATTACTATCATTGAAGACGACCCTTCGCTGATGTTCTCTAACCCTGCGTTGGCATCGTCAGTGAGCGATAAAACGGTGGGACTTAGCTATATGAATTATATGCGAGGGGCAAATTATATGGGTGTTTCTTATACTAAGGCATTGGGCGAAAAGGCTACACTCGCAGGTGGTGTACAGTATATGAACTACGGAAAAATGAAGGAAGTCGATGCAAATAACGTACAGACTGGTACTTTCAACGCTAATGAGATTGCCGTGGAAGGTATCTTCGCCTATGAATTAGCACGTAACTTGATGGGTGGTATCACGGCAAAATTCATCACTTCCTATATTGGTAATTACAACTCTATGGCAGTGGGCGTTGACCTCGGTCTCAACTGGTATGAACCTGAAAGACAATGGTCGGTATCCTTGGTTGCCAAGAACCTCGGCGGACAGATTAAGGCTTACGAAGAGAATTATGGTAAGATGCCTATCGATGTGCAAGTGGGTGTGAGCAAGACTTTCGCAGCTCTCCCTGTTAGAGTATCGGCAACGCTCGTCGACCTGACCCATTACGATTATCGTTTTATCAATCACCTCAATCTTGGTGCAGACATCTTGTTGTCTGAAAGTATTTGGATTGGAGGTGGTTATAACTTCCGTAGAGCTGACGAAATGACCATTGGCAAGGCAGATAATGCCAGTGCTCACGGAGCTGGATTTAGCGTTGGAGCGGGTATCAACCTTGAACAATTTAAGTTAAATCTCGCTTATGGTAAGTATCATGCTGCCAGCAACTCAATATTGGTAAACCTTGCGTACTCATTCTGAAAACTATTCATAATAATGAATTGAATTATGAATTAACAAAGCTTTTTCTTTCCTTTCAACATTTTTTTATAATTTTGCCCCCATCATGAGGTATACTGTCAAATGTAATAACTGCGGTCGCGAGTTTGTGGCTGAGACTGAGAAATATGGGACAATGAAATATCGCTGCCCCTATTGTGGTAACGTATTGAACTGTAGGTTTGATGCACCGAAGTCTTTTCGCACCCATGCTCGTTCTGTTATTCCTTTGGCTGACGCATCTCCTATTGAAGTAAAGAAAGCCAAGAACCTTCCTACTGTCTCAACCCATCTTATCAGCTCACCTTCAAAAGAGAAACTTGCCGAGATGAGGAGTAAGTTAGTTGAGGCTTCCCATCGTGCCCTACACGTGTCTAAGCAGGCTGGTGAGAAACTGATGAATGCAACGGAAACAACCAGTGAGTTTGTCAATAAATCCTCTTCACGCCTCCGTCGTTTTCAGGAAAAGTATGCGGATGGCGATCTATGGATATTCTTTGGTTTCAGTTTTGTTTTTATCCTTTCGGTCATTATTGGACTTTTCGTTTTCGCAGAGGTGGTTAAACTTTTGTCAGAAGGTCATTCCTGGCTGTTTAAGAACTACATTGAAATAAGAAATTCATTCTAAAAACAAGCTCTCTGATATCTCCTTGTTCGTTGTTTTTTGGCATCAAGATATTTAGAAAAATCCTTACACTTCGAGTCTCTTTTTTATCTTTATCATATCCAAAAATCACCAACACAAACACCTTTGCAGCTCACTTATTATAAAGCAGTTACAAAAATACTTCGCAAAAGGTGCTTAATTAGCTTCTTAAAGGGCGTTAGTAAGGTCCTTAAAGGGCATCTTTTGCAACGCAATTGGGCGTCTTTTCAAAGCCAAAAGAGCATCTATTGATTTTCAGGTTATGATTTTTTATTACATTTTCTTGTGTGAAGACATTCCTCTTTATTTCTGAACGCAAGATCCTTTTATAAATCATTCTAAATGTGATTAAATAATAAAAAGAAGAGTATCGCATAAAAACTACTGCTGTGCTTTCGCACATTCCAACAATTATTAGTAAATTTGCAAAGCAAAAATATTATATTCACTTCCCATATTTATGGCAGAAAAGATAAGAATCAAAGACATTGCAGAACGTGCTGGTGTAAGCGTTGGAACAGTTGACAGAGTATTGCATAAACGCCCGAATGTATCGGAAACGGCACTGAAACGAGTGGAAAAGGTGTTAAAGGAAATGAATTATCAGCCAAATGTATATGCGAGTGCACTGGCTTATAACAAGAGTTACACGTTCTATTGTCTGATTCCAAAGCATAGCAGCGAGGCGTATTGGGAAGAGATTGAGATTGGCGCAATGAAGGCAGCAGAGGCACGCAGAGACTTTTATCTCGACGTGGAAATCATGTATTACAGCCGATTAGATTCCAACTCCTTTATCGAAACTTACCAGAAATGCCTCAGGAAGAATCCTGATGGCGTTATCCTTGTGCCTACAACGATAGAGTTAACACGCCAGTTCACGGACGAATTGCACGACCGCAACATTCCTTTCATCCTACTTGACTCTTACATGCCATCGCTGCAACCGCTGTCGTTTTATGGACAGGACTCCATCCAGAGTGGACGTTTTGCGGCACGAATGCTGATGCTCATTGCACAAAAGGAAGAGAGCATCATGCTTATGAAGCAAATAAAAGATGGTAAGATGGCGAGCCGGCAGCAGGAAAATCGTGAGGTGGGGTTCCGTAATTATATGGAAGAGAACTTCCCTGAGATAAAGATTCTTGAAGTAAACCTGCCTTTAGATGAAGAGCGGAAACGTTACGACCACATATTAGAAAAGTTCTTCAGTGAGCATCCAGAGGTACATCATTGTATCACCTTTAACTCTAAAGCGCATGTCGTGGGTAAGTTCTTACTGAAGACACATCGTAAGAATGTTCAGATTATGGGCTATGACGTGGTGCATAAGAATGCTGATTGTCTCCGGGATGGGAGTATCTCGTTCCTCATTGCACAGCACGCTTACCAGCAGGGATATTTTAGTGTTGACTCTCTCTTCCGTGCTATCGTGTTGAAAAAGAAGGTGGAGCCAGTCAATTATATGCCTATTGACCTGCTGACACAAGAGAATATAGACTTTTATCATAGGACGTGGGGGTAAAGCTCCACCCCGACCCTCCCCGAAAGGGGAGGGAGGCAAAATTGCTAAAAAGAGATGAAAGAGAGGTAGTAAAAGGGGGGATATGATATGATAAGATAGAAGAAGAGATGAAAAAAGATAAAGGAAGGCATTGATAAAAATGGTGACGATGCTCAACACATGACGTGCAGAGGGTTAACACATAATGTGCGGAGGCTTAACACAAGATGTACGCGTACTTAAGACGAGAAATGGTAAGTGTGAATAGGGAATGAATCATAGGTTAATAGAAATCATCAACACCTAACATTCAACACTCAACACCTAACATTCAACATCCAACACCCAACACCCAATAAATGACAGAAAACAAAAAAGGACTCCTCGCATTGAGTCCGTTACTTATATTCATCGTATTGTATCTGGTCACCTCCATCCTATCAGGCGACTTCTATAAGGTACCGATTACCGTGGCTTTCATGGCTTCGAGTATCTTTGCTATTGCCATATCAGGAGGCTATCCACTCGCAAAACGAATTGAGATATACAGCAAGGGAGCCAGTACAGACAACATGATGATGATGCTGTGGATATTCGTACTTGCTGGAGCATTCGCCAACTCGGCTAAGGACATGGGCAGTATTGACGCTACGGTCAACCTAACCCTCTCCGTCCTACCAGATAACATGCTGCTGCCAGGACTCTTCCTCGCTGCTTGCTTCATCTCTATGAGTATCGGAACGAGTGTCGGAACCATCGTGGCACTAACACCTATCGCAGCGGGTATTGCCAATTCCACAGGGAGTTCGCTACCATTCGTGGTAGCGATCGTCGTGGGTGGTTCGTTCTTTGGCGACAACCTTTCCTTCATTAGCGACACAACTGTTGTGGCAACAAGAACACAAGAGTGTAAGATGGCTGATAAGTTTAAGGTAAACTTCTTCATCGTTGCCCCTGCAGCAGTTATGATTCTGCTTGCCTATATCTTTATGGGTAAGGACATTCATACGATGGGACAAACGGCGAGTGTAGATATCTACAGGGTCATCCCTTACATGGCAGTACTGATTTGCGCGCTCTTTGGCATAAACGTGATGGCTGTGTTGACCATTGGAATCGTCCTTACGGGTGCCATTGGCATCATTGACGGCAGCTATGATGTCTATGGTTGGTTTGGAAGTATGGGTACAGGTATCACAGGCATGGGCGAACTGATTATCATCACGATGATGGCGGGTGGAATGTTGGAGATTATCCGCGAGAATGGAGGTATTGATTATCTCATCAAGGTTATTACCCGTCACGTCAACAGCAAGCGTGGAGCAGAGCTAACCATTGCTTTTCTCGTAAGCTTAGTGGATATCTGTACAGCAAATAACACGGTGGCAATCCTTACCGTGGGCGGTATTGCAAAGCAGATAGGCGACCGATATGGCGTAGATAAACGTAAGGCAGCCAGCATCCTCGACACCTTCTCATGTTGTGCGCAGGGGTTGATTCCTTATGGTGCACAGATATTAATGGCAGCAGGTTTGGCAAAGATTAACCCTGTGAGCATCGTCCCATTCTTGTATTATCCAATACTATTGGGCATCACAGCCTTCCTCTCTATTCTCTTCCATTATCCCCGCCGTTACTCATAACATATCATCATCACCCAATATTCAACACCCATCACCCATTATCCTCACCGTTACTCATAACATATCATCAACACCCATCATTCATCACCCAACACCCAACACCCAACACCCAACATCATGCAACCAATAGAATCATCTGGAATGGATATCATTCAACGAAACTTCTTCCGAATCTTATGTTCGGGCGCATTCGGCACACAGTCGAACCTCGAACCAATGTCTGCTTTCAAGTGGCGAAGACTCATACAGATGGTCGAAGCACAACAAGTGATGCCTATTTTCATTAATGGCATCGCAAGACACTCTATGGATGAAGGGCTCAACCTGCTAGAGAGTATCATTGCTGATGTCAGAGCAAAGCAGGAGGAACGCAAGACATTAACGGCAAGAATTCCCAAGACCGTGAGACTTAGTAACACCCTGTTAAACCGAAGACTCAAGAATCTCATCTACAACGAACTGCATAGCATCGATACCTCTACCGAGACGCTGGACTTATTGAAAATCATTGTCTCTAACTCTGAAACAATGTTTACACGTGGTATGAACTTAGGTGGTATCATCACAATGGGCGAATACCTAAGAACTCGTGGAAACAAAGTAGACTTCGTAAAGTTGGAGAACTGGCTAAACACCCTGCAACTGCATGCTATGGCAGAACTACAAGGCAATGTCCTCATCTCCGTCTTTGGCTTTGAAGAAGACGAAATCCCATTCGTTACCAAGAGTGACCCAAATGCCTACCGCCTCACATTACGCAGTATTTCAGACTTAGCCAAGGACACTGCACACGAATGGCACTTCAGACAAAACGCCGTAGGATTTGTACAAAACAATAGTTCCGTACTTCGTCGTAACGTCCGTCGAAGCCTCCGCTACGTAGGATATGCACCCATTGAGACAACAAGCAACTTCTTTAGCAACTTCGTCAGAAGCCTCTCTGAGATTGAAGAGTAAGCTTACTAAAACATAATAATGCCTTGCCCCACGTGGACAAGGCATTATCTTTTTAATAGAATAAGTAGATTTTCTACACTTTTCACCCTCATTAAGCATTTAATCAGATATTTTTCGTATCTTTGTGCATGGATAGTTGAAGTCCAGAATATAAAAACCTAAATACAAAACATTCATTTAATCGAGATGAAGAAAATCTTACTTTCAGTGGCATTGATGATGGCTACATTCTCACTTCATGCCACAGATGCGAACTACCAGGTAGTTCCTCTCCCACAAAGCATTACTGCTGAGAAGGGTGCACCATTCGTTTTGGATGCTAACACCGTTATCAACGTAGCAAGCAATGACGAGGCAATGCGCCGTAATGGTGATTTCTTAAAACAATATGTACAGGAGGCAACTGGTATTGTGCCAAATGGAATGAACAAGAAAGGAGCAACAATCACGCTGAAACTCAATGCAAAGCTGGAGAATGAAGAGGGTTATGTCATCACCATAAAAGCTAAGAACATTACTATTGAAGGTAAGACTCCACGTGGTGTATTCTATGGTGTACAGACGCTTCGCAAGTCATTGCCATTGGAGAAGGCTGAGAACGTAACCTTCCCAGCAGCTCGTATCGTAGACTATCCACGCTTCGGCTATCGTGGTACAATGCTCGATTGCGCTCGTCACTATTTCAAGATGAGTTTCATTAAGGAGTTCATTGATATGTTGGCGCTCCACAATGTCAACACCTTCCACTGGCACCTCACTGAGGATCAGGGCTGGCGTGCACAGATTGACCGCTATCCAAAGCTTACTGAGGTTGGTTCAAAGCGTGCGCAGACAGTTATTGGTCGTATGACAGGACTCTTTGATGAGACTCCATACGGTGGTTACTATACAAAGGATGAGATGCGTGAAGTTGTGAAGTATGCAGCTGATCGTTATATCACTGTTATCCCTGAGATTGACATGCCTGGTCATATGCTCGGCGCATTGGCAGCTTACCCAGAGCTTGGTTGTACCGGTGGTCCTTACAAAGTGGCTGAGCAGTGGGGCGTATTCCCAGACATTCTCTGCGCTGGTAACCCTAAGACCTACGAGTTTGTGAACAATGTTCTCGATGAGATTGTTGATATCTTCCCATCAAAATATATCCATATCGGTGGTGACGAGGCTCCACGTATTCGTTGGCAACACTGTCCACGCTGTCAGGCTGAAATCAAACGTCTCGGCTTGAAGGGCTCTAACGGCTTCTCTGCAGAGGCTCAGCTACAGGCTCACTTCATGAATCAAGTGGCAAAACACTTGGAGTCTAAGGGTCGTAACATCATCGGTTGGGACGAGATTCTTGAGGGTGATGTAGACAAGGGTACAACTGTCATGAGCTGGCGTGGTGTGAATGGTGGTATTGAAGCGGCTAAGCGTGGCTTGGATGCAATCATGACTCCAGTAAACTATTACTATCTCGATTACTATCAGAGAAAGGATAACACGATGACCCTCATCGGTGGTTTCCTCCCAGTTGAGACAACTTACGACTACGACCCAGTGCCAGACGACGCTACCCCAGAGTTGAAGAAGCACGTTAAGGGTGTACAGGCAAACCTCTGGACAGAGTATGTTATCGGTCGCGACCTCGCTTTCTTCCAGCTCCTCCCACGTGTTGCAGCTATGGCAGAGACTGGTTGGACAGAGAACGATAAGAAGGACTTTGCTTCTTTCAAGGAGCGTGAGACACGCCTTAACGAGCTTTACAAGCACTTCGGTTGGAAGACTTGTCAAGACCTCTACAAGGAGAAGAAGTAATCTCAAAGCGTATTAGCACCGTCTAATACCAGCTAAAATATATTCAGCTGATAAGGTGTGAGGGCTATCCTCGCAGCTTATTAGCCCTTTTTTTAAATTCAAAATTCATAGTTTAAAATCCATAATTATGATTACCATTGTTGGGAGAGTTCAAAACTTAAGAGTTAAAGAACAAATCAAAAAGTTCAATGTTCAAAGTTCAAAGTAATAAGAGTTCAAATCTCAAAGTTCAAAGGAATAAGTGTTCAAATCTCAAAGTCTTTAACGCTCCGTAGTTCTGTGTGGAGATTTAAATTAAGTTACAAAGGTTAGAAATATATTTACAAAATAAGCAAAGATCAGACTGGCATTTGAGCTAAAAACAAGCAAATCTAACACCTTTGTAAGTCTTTTGTAATCAATTAGTTGCGGGGGTGTCCTCCAAAAGGTACCTAATAGGACTTCAAAAGGGCGTTAGTAAGGGGCTTAAAGGGCACCTTTTGCAAGCCAAAAGGGCGTTAATTGGAAGCCAATTAACGCCCTTTTTATTTTTAAGATTTGAACTTTCTTTACAAAACAACGATTAACTAATGCGTGAAAAGACTAATAAATTAACAAGCCACTTACCGCAATAATCTCTGTTAGGAAGAGTAAGGATAATAACAAATTATTAGGCTTTGCGTTTTAACATCCCAGCCCTTCAATCAGTTTTCTGCCAAGTTTATCCGTATTTTTCAATAAGATACTTGACAAAAGAAAGGCTATTGAAGTCGATAAATCCTGCATCTTGCTGGTTAAGCGCTGCCACCTCTGTCATTTCATCAGCGGTAAGACTGAAGTCGAAGATATCAAAATTCTGCTGCATACGCTCTACGTGTACACTCTTTGGAATGGCTACAATACCTCGCTGAGTAAGCCAACGGAGTGCCACCTGAGCAGCTGTTTTACCATATTTGGCACCTATAGCCGAGAGAATTTCGTTCTGCACAATACCGTCTACACCTTCTCCGCCAAGTGGTCCCCACGCCATCATCTTTGTATCGGTCTCATTTAAGACTGGCACAATATCGTTCTGCTGTGCCATAACGTTACACTGCAACTGATTGATCATTGGCTTTACATCTACATAATGAACAAACTCGAAGAAGCGTCCTGCCTGAAAGTTAGACACACCGATAGCTCTCACCTTACCGCTACGATAGGCTTTCTCCATAGCTCGCCATGTACCATAGATATCGCCATATTGCTGATGAATGAGCAGAAGGTCAATATAGTCTGTATCAAGTTTACGCAGACTCTCTTCAATGCTTGTAGCAGCCTTCTCCTCTCCTGCATTAGAAGGCCACACCTTAGTTACGAGGAAAAGCTCGTCACGTCTAAGTCCACTCTTGCGCCAAGCACGTCCGACACCTTCTTCATTACCATAAATCTGGGCGGTGTCAATAAGGCGATAGCCTACTTTCAGAGCCTCACTTACACTGCGTTCGCACTCGTCAGGACTTACCAAAAATACTCCATAGCCCAAAAGAGGCATCTCAACTCCGTTGCTTAATTTGATTGTTTCCATATTTCGTCTTGCTTATTTATTAATGAATTATTAGTTCTACGTATTATTTTATGTCGTTAGGCGGACTCATACTCGATAGTTAAGAACCTATAAAAGAGCACTTTATCCTATGAAAGGACTGCACCTATGTATCGACAACAAAATTTGTTATTATCGTTTGACGGTGCAAAATTACGCAAAAGAAATCAATGGTTTGTTTCACTTTTTCTACCTCTTGTTTCACTTTTTACACAAAAAAGATTTGGAGTAGACCAAAATAGTGCTTATTTTTGCAATATGATGATATTAAAGGACTTCGACCTTGCTTATTCAACCGATATCCACATGATAGAGGATGAGCGGTTTTCTCACTGCATTTTTCATATTATCTGCATAAATGGGGAGGGTAGCTTCGTCTATAACGAGTCGTGTTTTCACATCAATAAGAATGACCTTATCGTTATAAGTCGCCCTGACGAGGTAAAGAATATTGCCGTCACAAACGATTTCCGAATAGAGTGTTTCGCTGCTAATGCTTACTTTCTTAGAAATTCACTTCCCCCAAACAATTACAGCATCAGAGGAAGTATGAGTCTCTATCAAGACCCTATTATCCCGCTTTCTGCGGAGAATGCAGAGAAATTCTTAGCTGATATTCACCACCTTCGTGACAGACTTGGAGAAAAGGAATCTCTCTATTACTACGAAATTATGGAAAGTATGTGCCTTACAATGATCTATGATATATTTGGATTCCACGCAGTCTATTATCGTAATCGAGAGGATGTAGACCATGCCAATTATGTTGTCAACGAATTTCTAAGGATGCTTTCCACTGGTATTACACGTACACAGCGGGACGCAACCTATTTTGCTGAGCAGCTACACGTGTCCTTGAAGTATCTCTCACGTACCATCAAACGCACTACGGGAAACACTATTACCGCTTATATTGACCGTGTTACTATTCCTATTTTACGGAAATACCTTGATGACGAGAGCCTTTCACTGACACAGATTAGCGATAGAATGAATTTTACGTCCCTTTCCTACTTCAGCCGTTACTGCTCAAAACATTTAGGTATGACACCGAGTAAATATAGAAATCGTAAGGCATAAGCCTCAATAGAACGATGGTTCCTATCGCTTTATGGCACAAGTAAAACTGCATTAGAAGTCTAATACAGCTTTACTATGTTTTTATTTCGTTCTTTATACTACCTTTCTATCGGATAATTTTATAAAGACTTTCTCCCTCCCCTTAGAAGCAATGGCGTTTAAGGAACTCCTCATACTGGTTGCGATAGCCGTTGAAGACGTTGATGTCGACGTCGCCATGGATACCCCGCACCTTACCATCAGGACTTAACTGCCAGTAAGCCAACTTGAAGTTGGGCTTATATTCGCCATAACGGGCTATCCAAATGTGATAGTTGTCGCCTAAATCGGGTGCCAATGGCATGTAAGTATTGGCAAAAGTCTGACTGATATAAAGGATAGGACGTTTACCTGTTCGCTTCTGCACAAGGCTCATCCACGCACGAATATTGCGGAACATCGCCTCTGCTCCACCCATCGCAACAATCTGTGCATCGGTCGGCTCAACGTCTAAGACTGGGGGTAGATCGCCCTTATTAAACTTACTACACTTGAGGAAATAGGCTGCTTGCGCTGCACCTGGTGACATGGTAGAAAAGAAATGATAGGTACCTGTTCGAATACCATGCGCACGTGCTGCCTTATAATCAGCTTCGTAATAAGCGTTTAGCACCGTACAACCCTCCGTAGACTTCACGTAAGCGAAGGAAACAGGATAATCCACCTTCCCCTTGATAGTCTTCGTACTCAGCGTACCGAGGTCGGTGATACGTAGCCTGTCCCAATAGATCTTATACACCTTATTATCCTTTTCGTGCTGATGGCGTGACAGGTCGATACCATAGATACGGTCGGCTGTGTAGGTAAGACGCTCACCCTTGAACACATTTGCCTTCCACTCCCCCACTTGCAGATACTCGTGAGGTGCGACATAGATACCGAATCCATCACGTTTGCCGTTCTTCCAATGTCCGTCATAGAAGCTACCATCGTCACCATAGAACTTTCCATAACCATTCGGGACATTCTTCTGACTCTCACCCTCGTATCGTCCGCCTGCAATACGAATGCCTTTTGCAAGGCTGCTGATAGTTGCCACGTGGGTCTTATAGTATGCGTTCAATGCGTCTACCGCCCCACCCTTTTGCAAACGAGTAATCACCCGAATAGGAGTTGTTTTGCTTTCGGTTTGCAGGAGTACACAACCCGCCTCTTTATCAATACTCAATCGGTTGCAGCGAGTGGGTTTCCCTTTCTTTGAGGATGGCTGAATAGCATAGCGATTCTCTTGTAAGATGCGCAGCTGAACAGCTGAAGAAGAAACAGAATCGAGCACCTTTATCATCCATCGGAGCGAATCCATTTGATGTATCACGTCAGTCTGATAGTCTGCAATCTTATTGTAGCCGTAATCCTGAACGCTATGTACACGAAGATAATAGCCCATCTCATTGCGCTTCGTCTGCAATCCGTCCAACTCTGCATACATCTGATTGATTGTGTGACAAAGCAAAGCCTTTACGCCATTCGCCTTGAGATTAACGATTGTTGACGGTTTGTAATCCCAACGTATCAGAATACGTCCATGGCAAGAAGGCACTGTGGACAATCTGTTCACCCAATAACCGCGCTGTACAATACTTCGTGCATGGATTGAATCCTTTTTGACCGAGCCGCTCACAAACATCGAGTCGGCATAATCAGCAAAGTAAGCCACTGCCTTACCGTCAGCCACTAACGTATAATAAGCCTCTTGACGAAGCGTCACAGCACACTTATCCACCTCCTCTTGCGAAGGAGGCAGACAACGAAAGACAATATATATAAATAGGAGTGCAAGCAAAATGCCCCCTCCTATATACTGGGTTCGCCTTGATGGGCGGTAATTAAACATCAAAATAAATTTAAAATCTTTGCAAAGTTACCAATAATTCTGTAATTTGGCCCACTGATTATGAGAAAAACGGCTGACATAATTATGACGTACTGATGAGAACTCCGTTCGAATAATTCTGAATTATAAAAGAATTATGAATTACAGATAATTACCTTCCCTTGTGAGCGATGGTTAGCAACATCGCGCAGAGCCTCTTCTGCTTGTTCTAACGTATAAACATTACCTATATCTGGGCGTATCTGACGAACTTCGAGGATAGACGCTGCATTTCGTAACTGTGCACCATCAGCGGTCACGAAGATGAAATGATAATGCTGATTGCGTTTGCTTGCCAACTTCTCATTCTTCATACCGACCAGTTTGAACAGCCATTGCTTCCAGAGTGGTAAGCCAAACGACTTAGCAAAACTTCCATTAGGCATACCTTTCAATGAAACAACCGTTGCACCTTCTCGAAGAACTGAGAAAAGTCCTGGCAACTCTTTATCTCCGAGTGAATCTATTGCACCGTCAACATCCTTCAGCACTTTGGTGTAATCTTCTGTTTTGTAATCGAAATACTGGCTCACACCAAGTTCCATCGTGCGCTCTTTGGCTTTTGCACCACCACTGGTAATAACCTTCAATCCACGTGCTGCAGCCAATGGGATAGCCATAGCGCCGAAGCTACCAGAGCCACCAGAAATAAACAAACTGTTGCCTGACTTTAACTTCAGAATATCAAGTGCCTGCTCAGCTGTCAGTGCGGTCAATGGCACAGCAGCAGCCTCAACATCTGAAAGATAATCTGGCGTCTTAGCAACTGTCGCAGCATCCACTGCAACATATTCTGCAAAGGCACCGATACGATTGATAGGAAGTCTACCAAACACACGATCACCAATCTGAAAGTCCTTTACCGACGCACCAACCTGCTCTACCACACCTGACATCTCATTACCGATGGTCAATGGGAAGCGGTAAGGTACAACCATCTTCACATCTCCATGTGCAATAAGCAACTCTAACGGGTTGACAGCAGCAGCCTTCACCTTTACTAACAAGTCGTTATCGCCCACCTTTGGTATTTCTATATCACGTAAGGCTACCTTAACATCACCTTTCTTATATCCGTCTATCTGTATTGCTTTCATATCTTTTTACTACTTAAAAAACTCTATTGCTTTTGGAACAAACACCTCATGGTATTGGAAAACACCTCCATGACCTGCATCTGGATAAATCGTCAGATGAGCATTGGGCAATCTTTCTGCTATGTCATACGAGTTAGGCGTAGGAACCATCCTATCATTATCACCATTGACAACCCATACAGGAACCTTGATCTTCGACAAATCGTCTTTCTCTCGTCTTCCCCATACACCAATGGCTTTTAGCTGTCTTTGGAAAGAAGAAAGCTTTATCTTGTCATCTTTATCCTCTATACGTGCAATGCGCTTCAGAAAGTCATTCGCTGCTTTCTTACCTTTCTCAATCGTTGGGGAAAAGAGATAATACTTAGGATCACGACCTGTGAGAAAGGCTCTGAACATATCCCAATACGTAATCTTCGCTACATTCTTTATGCCTACACCACCAGCGCCGCCTGTTCCTGCAAGAATAGCCTTCGTGGTTAAGGCTGGCGCACGAAGCAAAACCTGCTGTGCAACAAATCCACCCAATGAAAATCCAAGAAGACGAATGTCTTTAAGACCATAAGCATGAGCAAAATCAATTACATCGTCTGCCATCTCCTCAATCGTTAGGCGTGACTTGCCAGAAGACTTACCTACGCCTATGTAATCAATTCCGATTACATTGAAATGTTCTGCCAACCCATCCATTATTGCTGGGTCGAAATTATCTAATGTTGCTGCAAGGTGATTAAGGCAAAGTAGTGGAGGATTATTCACATCACCTACCTGCCTGTACGCTACCTGTTCAGTCTTTACTTGTAATATTTGAGTCGTAGCTTTTGAATAGCTTCTATTTAGCACACCTATTTAATCTTTTATCATTTTATACATATTATCTGCTCCCCAACCAACTAACGCATCAAGCGGACTGAGGAACGATCGACCTAATTCGGTGAGACTATACTCTACTCTGGGTGGAACTTCGGGATATACCTTGCGGTTTACCAATTTGTTCTTCTCAAGATTCTTCAACGTCTGAGAGAGCATCTTCTGCGAACAGTCAAGCATATACTCATGAATCTCTGAATAACGCATCTTCTTCTTATCCGATTTACCGAGTATATAGAGGGTTAACATTGACCATTTATCACCAATGCGAGTAATCACTTGACGAATTGGACAAGCCGAATATCGTGAATCTATTTCTTTACTAATCGTCTTCATGGCTGTAAATTTACACATTTCCAACGAATAGTTGTATACTTACTATCAGAAAGTTAGTTGAAAACGTTTAACCTTTATCAGCCATTAGAGCCTAAACTGATTTTGTTTTATTGTCGAACAGATTGACAGCCTTTGTAACGCAGGAGTAGTGGGCTACGTTAACTTACAAAGAAAGAAAAGATGACAACAAGAAAATAAAAGATGTTAGGAAGCAACATATAAATAAGAATTATGTTGTTTCCTAACAGATTTTGTGTGTTACTTTTTTCCTTTCTCTGTTCTTACCCATAACTGGAACAGTGCTGGGACAAAGATGCAGAGTGAGAAGAACAAGCCACCATACATCATGCGGTCGTTGCCGTGGAAGAAGTCGATGAGTTTTCCGTCATTCATCTGTGGCATGAGGTTGAACATAAGATAAGCCACCGTATTGTTCACCCAATGAAATACGAAGCCTGGCAGGATACTACCCGTTTTCGAATAGAGCCAACCCAATAGCAGACCAATCAAGAAAGCGTGTAAGCCCTGTGCTAAATTTAAATGGATAACACCAAAGATGAGGGCTGAAACGACAATGGCTATCCATCGGTTTCGCTCGCCTAACGCGTTTTGCAATACGCGTTGAATAGCTCCACGGAAGACTATCTCCTCAGCGAAGGGTACCATGATTCCTAAGGCGACATAGCCCCAAGACACCTTCATGATACTTTTAAACATCTCTTCTGTTCCCTCTGGCATCGTTAGATTAATCTTCTCGGCAAGGAATTGCATAGGGAGTATCGAACCTAAAACTATGAGGGCTGACCACATGAGTACTCCCCAAGGACGCGTCTTCAAATAGTTGCCAGATACGGGTGCCCACTTTGTACTGATGAAGAGGATAAAGGTTACAAGACTACTGATGACTGCTGTTATTGCAAGTATCTCACCATTTTTCGTCAGATAGTCCCCATCAGCAGTCCCTACCACTCCAAGTAGACGTACAAGCTGCTTACCTCCCTCGAAAGAAAGACTTTGTATCAAGATGAAAAGTGAAACAAATAAGATGATATAAAGCGTTGCGCTCAAAACGTTTTTATTGTTCATTTCTGCGAATCTTAGGGTGTATTAATAATATTCTCTTGTATGTTATAAGCCTCATCAAACAAGCGGTTGACGCGGTTCTTATCTTGCTTCAACTGCTCTGCCAAGGCTTCCAATGACTCAAACTTACGCTCGTCTCTTATCTTACTAATGAAACAAACAAGGACTTCCTGCCCATAGAGATTACCTGTGAAATTAAAAAGGTTCACCTCTACCGAAGTGGTTGTGCCGTTGAAAGTCGGTCGTTGTCCAACATTCAGCATCCCTCGTTTCCATCCAACAGAATCCTTCAAACGCACCATCACAGCATAAACACCAGATGCCGGAAGAAGTTGTTGACAGCCACTCACATCAAGATTGGCTGTTGGAAAACCCATCTTTCGCCCATTTTGGTATCCGTTTACAATACGACTTTCAATTGTATAATTATAGCCTAAAAGACGATTGGCAACCTCTATTTTACCCTCACGGAGGTAATTCCTGATAATCGAAGAACTTACCTTCTCGTCATCTGGTAGGAAGGCATCGGCACGAATAACCTCAACACCCAACTCTTTGCCATACTGAACATAGTGCTCAAAAGTCTCAGAACGGTTATGTCCGAAACGGTTGTCATAACCAATGATAAGTTTCTTCACGTTCAGCTGTTTGCACAACACCTCCTGCATGAAGTCGTGCGCAGAGAGTGAAGCCAATGAAGCATCGAAATGTAGTACGAAGCTATTATCAATACGTGTCTTCGAGAGTAGCAATAGCTTCTCGTCGAGTGTCGACAGCAGTTGTGGCTGGTAGTCAGCCAGTAGCACCTGACGCGGATGTCGGTCGAAGGTGATGACTGCCGATGCCATTCCCGATTGTCCAGCCTCATCAATGACACGACTAATCAAGAACTTATGTCCACGATGCACACCATCAAAGAATCCGATGGTTGCAACCTGTTCTACAAGTTCATACTCCTCGCCTCGCTTTATATATATAGTATTCAATCTAACTGTCTTAAAAATCCTTTATTCTCTGCAAAGGTACTCCAAATCACTCATAAACCCTCTTCCGCTCAAACAAAATGTGTTAAAACATTAAATTTCCTTACCATCTATTCTCCTTTTTCCATTTATTTCATTATCTTTGCACCCGAATTCACGAAATTCAGGACTTGTAGCTCAGTTGGTTAGAGCAACAGACTCATAATCTGGAGGTCCCTGGTTCAAGCCCAGGCTGGTCCACAAATAGGTTTCAAAAGGATGTCAAACAACACGTCATTTTAGCCATCAGAACAAGGGTAATCGCTGTAAAATCAAGGTTTTACAGCGATTTTTTGTTTTTTATCCATATCCGTTTGACTGCCAAACTATACCTTTTGATAGTCATCATTCGGTCATTTTCTGCTACAGAAATTGCTACACAAAAGCAGGCTCTCAAAAAAATGTAGCAATGAATGGAAAATGACTATTAAATTGACGGCATGCAAAACTTTCGTTTTCAAGAACTTATGTCGAACTTTGTAGCCAAAAAGCTACACTAAAATGATGCGTTATGAAAACGACTTTCAAGGTATCCTACTACCTACGTTCCAACTATGAGAACAAAGAAGGAAAATCACCTGTAATGCTCCGAATATATCTCGGTGGCGAAAAGGCAAATCTTGGATCCACTAAAATTTTTGTGGATAAATCCAAGTGGAGTAACAAAACCAGCAGAATGATTGGCAGAACAGCAGAAGCACTCTCCATTAATGCTTCTATAGATGCACTGACAACAACACTGATGCAGATTTACAGGAAATATGAAACATCAGAGGAACTTTCCATAGACCTTATCAGGTCAGTATTCCTTGGTACAGACAAAGAATATACCACTTTTCTGCCAGTCTTTGACAAGTATATAGACTCCATCACACAACAAGTTGGTAAGACATTAACAAAGGGTACTTTTTATAAGTATAAGGTGGTGAGGCAGAACTTTCAGGATTTCCTACAAGCAAAGTATCATCGCAAGGATATTGGACTGACAGAACTGACAAGTGCCGTTGTTCAGGACTTCGAATTATACCTTACATCTGTTGTAGGTGGTGTGCATAACACAATCACCAAGAAATTGAGAAACCTGAAAACGGTCGTGAACTATGCGAGGAACAGAGGACTTATCATGCATGATCCATTTGCGAATCACAAGCTGCGCTATGAATTGGTAGATCGTGGCTATCTCACAGAAGAAGAGGTACTCCGTATTATGAAGAAGCACTTTGACATAGAACGGCTGGAGTTAGTAAAGAATATTTTTATTTTTTCCTGCTTCACAGGATTAGCCTACATTGACGTATATAATCTTACCTACGATAAAATTGTTACCGTAGAAGACAGACAATGGCTTATCACCAAGAGATACAAGACAAGCGTAGATGAAAACGTCATGTTACTTGACATTCCACTTGCCATTATAAGAAAGTACTACGACATCAATAGAAAAGGGGGGAAAGTCTTTCCTATGATGAGCAATCAGCGTATCAACTCATATTTGAAAGAAATTGCCGACCTTTGTGGCATAAAAAAGAATCTGACCTTCCACATGGCAAGGCATACTTTCGCCACTATGTCTATATCCAAAGGGGTACCAATGGAGTCTGTATCAAGGATGCTTGGACATACAAATATCAGAATAACCCAGATTTATGCACGAATAACGAACAAGAAAGTTGAACGTGACATGGAAGAACTGGCTGGCAAGTTAGACAAGTTCAAAGTTGCTATGGGCATCAACTCAAAATAATGTACAACCCTAAACCAAGAAGATTATGACAACAACAAAGAAAGAACTTTCTTACTTCCGTTTGAAGTTAGAGAACTACCTCAGTGAGCATTTCCCCGAAATGCTGGGTGATAAACCATTCATAACGTCAAGAGCCGATGAAGCCCTTACTGTCTACTGTGATGCAGTAGCACAAGGCTTTTCTCATCCAGAGGCAGAGGTAATGGCAAGCGAAGTTCTGTATCAAGGACTGCATTTCTCCAAGTACGACACCCTTGTTTCTGTCTTAGAGAATGAGTTCGAGAAAGAACTCCCTTCTCCTCTTCCAGAAAGACTAACACCAATACTTTTGAAGAATAAGGCTGTGCAAAGCGTTTTCGACAAGTATGAACTGACAGACGACTTTGGCGCAACGCCAGAGTATGAGAAACTCTACACCGAACTGACAGGGACAATCGTTCTGATCATCGAGGTTAATGGTCTGCCAACCGTTGATAGTGAGAACATGACTTGATGTAACACCATCGGGAGTTTTTGTAGTGTCAAGAGCCAAGATAACTATTCTTCCCCGCACACCAAGAGTTTGAACAAACACTTGGCTTTGTGAGGAAGAGTATCTTGTAACTGCTCTTGAACTATTAAAAGCTCCGATATGAATACAATCATCATGAATCAAGACGTGCACACACCTGCCTTCATCAAGGCAGACGTATCGAACAAAACCGAGAGGAACAGGCAGCAGCCGACTTCTCCCAAGCAAGTCCGCCACTTCGGTTGGACACGCTTCATCGAACTCACTATCCTGCTTTCTATCGTTATCGGTGCCATTTGGCTTATCTCGAAGATTGTAACGCCGCAAGTCGTAACTGCCGTCTCTGTCATTGCAGGTTTTCTGATACTGCGCTTTATTGTCAGAGTCATTCTCCAAGTTACCTTTACGCTGCTAAAATACATATTTTGGATTGCCTTTCTCGGTGCAATTTTGCTCTGCTTGCTTTGAGCAATAAAAGGAATAACTTTTGTTTATTTCTATGAAACTATGTACCTTTGCATTCCTTGTAGTTCCCACTGGACAATAAAGTTCAATGGATAAAAGCTACAGGTTAAAATTATGAAGATACATAATATTAGACATCTCTATTCTTTTTAGACCTTATGGAATAGAGCTCTGTCTCAAAATCTCAAAAAGGTCCAGTGTTGTTAGAACAAGCCTGTACATGTTCGTGCGTATACACGTTTTCGCCTTGGCAAGTGGGAGTTTGTAAGAGAGCATTGTAGAAGTTACCCTAAAAGGTAATATGTTTAGTCCTATCAGCCTTGCCAGCTGATGGGCGGTTTTTATCGGGTGGTTATCTCGCATATTGAGATAGCCACCTTTTCTATTTTCCACTACGAGCGTTGCACTTTTGCTTCTTTTCCAATGCTCCACGATATGCGATGACAAGGAGACGGATGCTGTTCCCTTTTTATCCGCAAAGGTAGTACGGGGCTTGTGGCTTTCAAAAGGTCTGTGCCGCTTGGTTTGTCTGGAAAATCTCCACACCTACGGGTTGTATTTTCCGCCAAAACCTTGTGCAAGCCCGCCCCGCTACCTCTATTTTGCTACAAAAAGGAATCAGCATACTCCGATCTTTGGACGCATAAAAAAAATGTCGCTATGGATAAGCAAAAAGTAAATACAACATCTTCGATGAACAGAAAAGGATATAGCTCCTCCTCTCATTACCGCATTAACCCTACGGCTGAAAAGAGTGAGCAAGTGTTGGCAATTAAGTTTGTACAATGGGACGTACTCCCTTTGGAGAGCCTTTGTAATAGCAAAGTATATCTCCTGCGTGTGAAACTCAATCGTGGCGAGTGTATGAGCCGTGAGGAAAAGAATTGGCTATGTGAGGCGGTGAACTCAAACACCTATTTCCGCACAGCCGTTCCCCTACAAGGCTATCGCTTTGACTTCTTTGACGTACTGAAGAAATACCTTGTCAATCAGTACGGACAATGGACAGAGTTTTACGCACCCGACAGAACAAGCCTAAGAGCCTACCTATATGGGCGTATCAATCAAATAGTAGAAATCCCAAAATACTAAGCAATATGAAAGGAACAGAACATTTCACACGGACAATAGCCGAGTATCTCAATCAGCGTGCTATGACAGACCCCTTGTTTGCCCCTAACTTGATGAAACCGAACAAGAATATTGAGGAGTGCATCACCTACATTCTTAATGAAGTGCAGAAAAGCGGTTGCAACGGCTTTGATGATGATGAAATCTTCTCTATGGCTGTTCACTACTATGATGAGGACGATATAGAGGTGGGTAAGGCTATTTCTTGCCAAGTTGCCGTTAATCACATTGTAGAACTCACGGAGGAAGAAAAAGCTGAAGCAAGGCAGAAAGCCATTAAGCAATATCAGCGTGAAGAACTTGCAAAGATACAGAGCCGTAACGCACGAGTGAAGAAGACTGAGAATACAACAACCCAAGTACAACCATCCTTATTCGATTTTAAGCCTATGAAACCGAGAAACAAGTTTGAGAAAGCAGTACTTGCAGAGAGCAAGCACCTTCTCCCGATAACCAAGCAACAAAGCAAGTGGGCATTCCGTGAGTGCATAGACCACTTTGCCTACCGCTTGCCAAAAGGTCGCACCACTTGTATGGATTGTGGGCATAGTTGGATAATGAACAAACATAGAGAAACTTGCACTTGCCCTCATTGTAGGGCAAAGTTGCAGGTCAAGGAAACATACGAGCGCAAGTTGCAGCAGAAGCAGTATTTCACCCTACTTACCACTTGTGGAGAGTTTCAAGTATTACGTATGTTCCTACTTATTGTGGGTATGGAAAAAGGTTACAAAGCACAAACTTCAATCATTGAGATTGGGCAATATTGGTGGAATATGCAGGGACGAAAAGCTATGGTTGCCATACAGAGGGTTTTGGGACACTATGTTGATACCTTTTCCTATTATAGTCCTATGGCGATACGCAACGATAATGAAGCCTATCAGCATATTGCCTACTCACCGATATATCCGAAGTTCAAGGTTACAGACATACTTCGTAGAAATGGTTTTAAGGATAATTTCTATGGCATCGTGCCTACCCAGCTTATTCCTGCATTGCTCACAGACAGCCGAGTGGAAACATTGCTAAAGGCTGGTCGTATAGACCACTTACGTTACTTTCTTGGCAACAAGAGAACTTTTGAAGAACTATGGCAGTCCTACAAGATTGCAGTCCGTAAGGGTTATGATATTACAGATATTTCCCTTTGGAGTGATTATGTAGATACACTTAGAAGATTAGGCAAGGATATTCATAATCCAAAATATTTATGCCCCACAGACCTTAAAGGCGAACACGACCGCAGATACGAGGAACTTCTCAGACAGCGTGAAAGAGAGGAAATAGAACAGAAGCAAAAGAAGGCAATGGAAGACGAAAAACGTTTCAAGGAACTCAAATCAAAATTTTTCGGTATCTGTTTCACGGACGGCACTATCCAAGTCCACGTATTGGAGAGCGTGCAGGAACATTTGGAGGAGGGAGCAACCATGCACCATTGCGTATTCTCCAACGAATATTATCTTAAAGAGGACTCACTTATCCTATCGGCTACCATTGAGGGCAAGCGGATAGAAACCATTGAAGTATCTTTACGAACTTTGGAAGTGGTGCAAAGTCGTGGGGTGTGCAACAAGAATACAGAATACCACGAGCAGATAGTAAACCTTGTCAACGCTAATCGAGGACTTATAAGCCGAAGAATGAAAGCAACCGCATAAAGTATGAACCATTAAATTATCAGAGATATGAAAACAGAGATTGAAAACATCATCTATAACTATGCAGATGAGATACCGCATATTCTCATTAGGGTTATCAACGCAATAACCCTATCCGACAGCAAAGAGGAGTTAAGGTCAGCTATCAACAAAATAGCTGAAGAAACAGAACTTGACAAGTTCTTTGCATACGGTTATGGCGCACATCACTTTTGGCTCAAACACCGCAAATTATCCAATGGAGAGCCAAAGGAATACAGATTATTAAAGGTTGAATTTTAAGATTATGAAGAAGAAAGTTTACAGAATACGGACGCAATACATTTTCGAGGGAGTGTTTGATGTGGTTGCGGAGAACAAAGAAGAAGCACGGCAAAAAATCCTGCAAAATTGTGGGCTAGTCATGGGTGGAAGCATTCACAGCACTTTGCCCGATGATGAGATAAATTTTTCGAGCAATGCTCTCAACAACTCGTGGACTTTTGACAGACATCCCAACAAACGAATAGACAGAATAACGAAAGTGCAAAAATATCCTTCTGAATAATAGCAAGAGCCACGTAAATTGAGAATTGCGTGGCTTCTTTTCTTTCTCTTTGAACGAGTAGGCGACCAAAGAAAAGAAGCAAAAGAAAGTCGCAGGAAATATCTTTTAAAGTCCTTTAATTTTGATAGTCGGCATTATCTATTATTTCAATATCATCTGACAATACTTTTGTAAATGAATTATCTACAATTAAGAAAAATTTCAGATTTATTGTAGCTGTGTCAGATGCCGCCATATAATGCTTATTCCAATCATTGTCCCAAACCTGAGGTAATTCTTCTTCATCCATGCACATTGCATCTGCCTTAAATAAAAAGAAATCAAAAGTACATTCTACATTGACAGTATACTCAATTACAACTTCATTTTCTGATATTTGTCGTACTTCATCTAATTTAATTTCAGGCTTTCCTATTTCTACCACAGAGGGATTTTCAAATTCCTGCCTAAACGGACTATTCTCGTAATCAAATTGTCGATATAATAAAAATTTATCTAAACGCTGTTCAGTTTCATGAATAATATTAATATCTGCATAGCTACCATGGGATTGAAAATCATCTTTGATTTTTTGAAGGATTTTTTGTTTGGGCTTAGCAAACTTCTTAATGAACACATCAATATTCTCTACAACTTCAACATGATCTTCATTTATATTTAATTTAGACAAATCTTCTCGCAAATCAGGATGTAGATCACCTTCTAAGCAAAAGTCCTTATGATTCTTGTTTATAAACACCACTTGTGGCATATCGAACAAATCATTAGGTTTAGTGCATATTGTAAGGAGACTCTCCCATATAAGAGCATCTCGATACCCTTTCCCACTTTCTTGAAAAGGCCTTTTACGAGCAAGGTCGCGACTTACTAAATCTTTGTGAGAAGTAGAAGGATATGGTATAATATTTATATTTAGACGCCTAATTTGAGCATAAAAAAATTTGGCATATTCTTCTTTTTCTTTTGTGATAACATCAATTGATTTTTGAGACAAATTCACTTTTTTGTCAGTCAATCTTTCAAAGTCGGAAAAAACTTTATCTATTTTCGTTTTACAATCTTGTATTTTTTCGCAATATTTATTTATAGACTCATCTATAACTACTGCAGGAATGTAAATTGTAGCCCCTATAGATTTTGCTGATTCGCATAAATCTTTAATTTTAGCTCCATTCAAATGAAAATCGCTATAAATAATATTTGTATCTAATACTACTTTCATAAATTATATTTTCTGCAAAGTTACTACTTTTTTTAACTTAATATTGTTTTATTCTTACTTACTAATTATCTAATGTATAAAAGCTGAAGTTTGATAAATTGTCGCTTTATTAACTCTTTTACGATTTTCCCTTATAACAACAGAAAGGGACAAATTCGCAGTAGATACTTCTATCCTCAGCTCTACCTCTTAATTCCCTTACAGAAATTTATATTCAACTTAGCAGAGCGTAACAGTTACCCATAAAGAACAACAGACAGACCAAAGTAGTCGACAGCCTTACAGACCGTGAGCTTCAGGCGGACAAAGAAAGGAGCAAAGAAACCCCTATGAAAAAATCTCGTTACTTTTGACAGTGAGTTGAGACGGCTCAAAAGTAATAAAAAGCCATTATCCCAAATTTCTTTTATAGCGATTATATAAATCTATTTATCACAGTTCTGTCTTCTTCTGGCACATTAATTATAGAGGGTTTGAAAGTGATTTGCCTTTCATCTATGTCTTCAATATGCTCTCCTAAGACTTCAATATCCTCATAACTCATTCCATAACGTAACATCCAAATATATCGTTCATTATCTGTTCCATATTTAATATACTTTGCCAATTTAAGAGCTCTCTCATCGTGATTTGACAAATAGTATTTTTTCAATGCTGCATAATACACATCACTCAGCTTAAAGCCTATTAGTTTGTCCAAATAATCATATGTATCATAAACGATGGAATCGTAATCAACATCTCGTGCAAGGGTCTTCGCATCAAATAAAGGATAACGTTTCAGCATCTTATCAGGAATATCGTGAAATCCAACCAAGTAGTTAACAAATATTCTATTTGTATCTTTTCCCTGTCTTTCTCTTTGTTCCCGTTCTTTTGTTTTGCTTGCATAAGAATATCTATACCAGCAGATATTCTTAAATGTTTTCCCATAAACGCGCCATAACATTATTTTGATAGCAGTCGATAATACATCTCTCTCAGCATCTACTAGACTTCTGCCGAGATACATTTCATACAATATTATGAAATACTCATACAAATCGAGCTTACATTTCAAATCACTACTGATTTCATTTATACCAATAAGAGTATTATCTGGAAATACTAAATCTAAAAGCCTATTTACTATATCATGAACTTCATTACTTTCCATTTTCTGTAGTTCACTTTTTGTTAGGTTGTAGTCATCAGAAAATGTGCCATTTAGTATGGCATCCTTAAAAGTGTTATAATCATCATCATGTGTAGTTTCTTTTTCAAGTGCAGAGACGTCGTCAAGGATTTCATTCTGAAGCATTATTTTTCTAAATTTTGACATCGTAGATGAATTAATAATAACATACCCAAAATCAAAATCCAAATCTGTTGTAGAACGACCTGCTCTTCCTATAAGATTCTTAACCGACAATGGCTTACTTCCTTCAAGTCTATCCAAAAACACAATATCAAAAGGCATATTGATACCTTGTTCCAATGTTGATGTAGCAAAGCACAAACGGCAAAAACCAGACTTTGTGAATTTCTCTATTATAATTCTTGTTTGTAAAGGAAGAGAACCATGATGTATAACAATACCTCTTCTTAGCAAAGATAACATTTGTGAAAAATAATTTTTATTTGCAACAGTATCTCCTCCTGTATATCTTTTCAGATTATCGAGATAAATATCAACATCTTCTATATTCAAATCTGCGCAAAGATTAATGTATTTCTCAAATTTATTGAGAAATGACTTGTTGAGAATGGAAGATTTTGACACATAAAACAAAATGGATTTACCATTACAAATGGCTGTCTCTATAGGATCGCCTTCGTATAAAACTTTTGTTTTTCCCATTAAATCTTTTTCCACTCCGAAATGATAGAATCTCCCCTCATCCATACACATGAATAACTGTCCAACATTTTTCTGTTCATATCGAAATGCTTTAGATGTCTCTTCATTAAAATGATTTTTCTTTATCTGGGAGTCTGGATTGGCTACAAATGGATGAGCAAAAACAAATTTTGCCTCTGGAAAAGATTTTTGGCATCGTCTCACTATACTATCAAAATACAACCCTCGCTTACTTTCCTCGTCGCTTAATTGTGCCTCGTCAAATAAGAAAAGTTCCACATTAAAATCTTCGTATTTAAATAGTTCCCGACACCTTTCTGGAGTTACAATAAAGATATTGCGATTTGCCTTTCTTGTGTTTATCTTATCAATAAATGTAAGGATATTTACACTCTTATCAGTAATAGAACTATTAAGTTTAATATAAAACTCATTTATCAATGCCCTCGACGGAACGATAATTACAACATCGCGTTGAGATTCTTTTATTAGATTTAAAAAGACATACGATTTACCAGTACTTGTTGGCGCAGAGAAACTAAAACACTTATTATTCGATATATTATGTACTATATTTGCTTGAACAGGTGTGTATAAATGGGCAAATTCTTCCCAGATACAATCACGGTATAAAGAAAAAACCTTGGATTTAAGCGAATTAGATTCTGCCCCTTTGTAGAAAGCTCCTATATAGTTGAGTATTGATTTCTTATATTTTTCAAAAACGTCTTTCTGGTAAAGGGATAGATATGAAAGGATCTCCATATCAGATATATTTGTTGGTCCGTTAGTATATATCCGATTTACAACGAAAGAGACAATCTCTTCAATGTTCTCTCCGTTTTTTATTTTATATATTAAGTTTTCCATTATCATTCTATTGACAAATATCTACAGCAACTAATATGAGCTCTTTATGAGAGAAAAGTTTCTGGTAATTAACGTTATTTTTGATATTACTGATAAGTTTTTCTGTAGGAGTAGTCTTACTTGAAAATGCAGCAATAAACCCCTTATTTCCTTTACATACTTCATTACATGAAGCTTCTGGACATAAGTTTTGTATATCGAGTAAATCTGCGACATCTCTTTGCTCTGTGTGAAATCTATATATTTGCTCCAACGCTCTGCCATAAGCATTCTGCTTTGCAACATACTTAGCTTCTCCGAATAAGATTATATCAGACTTATTCATTGAATAGAAATCAAAACCGGGATTCCCTGATTTTTGCTCCTTAATAAGCTCTCCTAAGGGAATGTCTAAGTAATCTAATTGCTCTACTATTGCGCTTCGAGCAATTTCAGAAATGACATATTCTGCAGAATCTGATGTTAAGGAATCATCTCCTTCATGAATAATATTAGAAGAAATATAATCTATTGTGCTTTGGAATCGGACAGAAAACGTTTGCTTCAAAAAACTGTTGTCAAATTTCATTATCCAACTATTATTTGACAATGATTCAAAAACTGACCTCAATGTCAGTTTTATATCTGTTGGTCGTATTCTAAAGAATCTGATATGAGGTTCAACTTCACGATTCTCGATAATTTTATAGCCATGCCCATTTTCAGCCATTTTATAAATTTTTTCCTGCAAATTTACTCATTCATAGTGATAAAGGAGAATAAAACAGAAAGAAAAAACCATTGTAAGCCGATAAAACTTGCACAAGGGGCGCACTTTGTGAAATCAGGGCATATAAAACATGACAAACTCAACCTTTCTCCGTTTGACTAACCCATTCAAGACTTTTCCTTTGTACCTGCAAAAGGAAACATACTCCTGATAGAAGTTCCTGTCTCCAGATTCTATCTTTCGCAGCAACTTACTCTTTGGATGCCTACCATAACCGATCAATCTCCCTACACCCACGTTATAGGCAAGCAAGGTCAGCAGCAGGGCATCCTTACCATAGCCTTTGAAGTGTTCAAAGCATTTCCAAAGGTCGGCACGGAGCAGGGAGTCTGCCTGCCGTTCCGTCATATCCGCCGTAAAGTGCTCTCCCCGTTGCAGCTGATGCCCATACCCAACATACGGATAATTCTTCCAGCCGTGCAGTCCCTCAAAGTATTTCACTACAACTACTGCACGCTCAAAAGGTGGTAAGTCTGCCAGCCGGACCCTGCGCTGAGCAAGGGTCGGCTGACAGAACAGGCAGAATACACAAAGTAAAATGAAAGCATTTATCGTTCGCATCAATTATGTTATTAGTGGCGAGAAGATGCAGGTTTGTCCTTGCCCTCTTCTCGCTCGTTGTTGAAACTAAAGGTCAGCTGTTGAACCTTACCAAAACTATCCTCCACATATACATCAATTGTCTGGCGGTCGGCTGAGAGCGAGGTGTAGTATAAGCGGAACACATCTTTTGTTAGCGGATAGCGGTCGTTCGGCTTGAAGACAGTACCGTTGTCATTTTTTAGCAAGCCCTTGCCATCAGACTGGAAATAACGTATCGTATAGCGAGTGTCAGCAAACTCACCGCCTCGCTTCAGCGTGCAGCGTATCTCAGCCGTCTGCCCCCTTATGATGTCCTTCTGAACCGGCATTGTCTCCACCGTAAACGGATAAGACTGCTGAACATCCAAATCCCTATCACAAGCAGATAGGCAAAACACAGCAAGGGTCAGCACACCCATTACCCAAATCGTATTCAATATCTTCTTCATCTTTTCTTCTACTTAAAAGTTAAACCTTAGTCCTGCTGAAACAGCCGGACGAAAACGATACACGTCCGAGCCGAAGAGCAACCGCCCCTGCGCCTTTACAAGAAAGAGAACTCTGTCTGTTAGAAACACTTCTACCGAACCATGCACGGCACCACCATAGACAAAGTGGGAGCGGTCGAGCAGTGTTGCCCCATCGGGCAGTAGCTTTTTGCCTTCGTTCAGCTGCTCATAGCCCCCCAAAGCGGATATGCCACCATAGAGAAACACGTTCTTACCTCTGTCGGAGAGAACAGGGTGCATATAGCCCACCTGCAAGAGAGCATCCTTGAGCTTTACGTTATAACTTCTGTACGGCATATTCTGCTGTTCATACTCTGCCATAACAAAGGTATAATTCTCACGCCCCAGATATCGGGTGAGTGATGCTCCCATGCCGAAATTGTCGGCAGCAAGGAACTTTTCTCCCTTGATAAGTGGAACACTCCCTACGACCTCTATTCCCCTTTGCTTGGGTATCAGTCGCTGTGCCTGCGATGGCAGACTGAAAGTCATGGCCACCGCAACGCATACTGTCAGAATGATATTGCTCTTCTTCATTACCATTTCAGTTTGAGGTTATCAATCTTCTTTGCCAACTGCAGGTCTTCTGCCGTCACATAAAAGGTCAGTGTACGACCGCCATTTCTCTCATAGAGCGTCACTTCAAGCTGCTTGTCTTCTGCAAGAGAAAACTGTTCGAGCGCAAACACGGAGTGTTCACTGCCCATGCCACGCACCCGCATCACCTGATGATAGGCACGAAGCGGCTGCAACACCTGTTCCTGTATAGCGGTGCGCTTTGCCATCTTCTTATCAACCACCTTAAAGGTGATAAAATCCACTGAGTACGGCATATTCGTGCCGTTTTCCATACGAGTGTGGAAATACAGCAAGCCGTTATGGGCATACAAGCCACAAAGCAGGAACTTCATGCCGAACTGCTGTGCACCGATATGCTTGATGGTACGCTTGTCGTTCTGATAGATAGTCTGCATCATCAGCTTTACTAATACGGGCGACTCGTTACCAAGTTCCTTAAAGTAAATGTCAGAGCGATTGCTCGGCAGTCTACCTTCCGTCGTGGAGAGAAAGTCTTTCATCTCGATACTTAACTTCTCTGGCTCATCAGCATACTTTACGTTGAAAGCATAGAAAGAGCCGTCCTCACAGATGACACTCATATTGGTTTCCGTTTCAAAATCCTTCACCGAAGCCTTTACACGTAGTACGTTCTCAGCATCCTCCGCCTTCCCTGCGATGATGTTCTGCGAACCTAAGTCTACATAGCGGATGGCAGAAGGGAAGATAAGATGCACGGTCTTGTCAAAGGTAACGTCAAGACCATACGGCAGTACGACACGCCCCGTTGGTATGGCACGGCTCATACCTTGAAAGAGCTCTCCCGAAGTAAGCGGACGGCTTGGTGTCAGACCATCATTGTTTTTCTGTGCTGTGGCTGTTGCTCCCACCATGGCAAGCATAGCCATTGATAAAATAATTTTCTTCATTGTTCCTCTTTTATTTGATGTTATTTTTTACTTATCATTTTCGATTGTTTTATTTGGACTGAACCAAGAAAAGGCGGTAGCTCCCTTTGAGCGTTACCTTGATGGTGCGCAGCTTCTTCTGAAGTAGCTGACTTGCACCCTGCATCACCCCACGGGCAGCCTCGGAGATAATCTGGTCCTTGGCAGAGGAAGCGAAGGTAAAAGATGTTCCCATTGAACCACCAATGTTCGCCCCGACTTCCTTAAGTGCATTGATGTCCTCCGAACCTGGTATATACATGCCCTCCTGTCCGTCCGTATCGTATGCCGAGAGCTTGACGGCTATGATATGTCCGTCCACCTCAATGCTTTTGATAAGCAGGTGCATACGGTTACCTTCTATCTTGGCGACGGCTATGAGTCGGCTTTGCCGTGGAATGTGCAGTCCCTGTACTTTGGCACTTTCCAGCAGACGGAGCATGACATTATCTCCCTCTTTGAGCGTCGTTGTCCTGTCCACCACCACTCTGAGTGTGTTGCGCATTGTAGGTGCAGTCGTGCTTGCGAGCGAATGGAAGCCCAAGTTGCGTGCTTTCGTGCCATACTCCTTGATGAAGTCAGCGTCGCTCATCGGCTGCCCCAGTGAGGATACTACCTGTTTGCGTTCCGCCAAGATTTCCATTGCAGGCAAGTCGGCCGAACCTCCGCTTATATTACTGCCCATACTCTGACCTTTGTCCGTTGACGTTTGCCCTTTACCCTCGGTAAAGTCATTACCCAAAGATGGTGGAGTTGAAGCCTTGGGAAGATACTTCGCTGCCATCTGATAGCTCTTTTCCATCAAGGCAAGCTGCCGTTTCTCCTCATTGTCCTCCCTGCTGTCTTTGGCAGAGAGTTCTTTTTTAAGGTTGTCAATCTCCTGTCTCATTGCCTCACGTTCCTCTTCGTGTGGGTCAGGAGCATAAAAAGAGTTCAAGAGACGGTTATTCTCCTCATAGCGATGCATGGAATTTTCTATCTTTGCCGTAGAAGCATCTGTCTCTGCACGCTGCGCCTCTGATGGGGCAGTGTTCTGTGCGAAATAGTCCGATAGTCTGCCCATCTCCTCACGGGTCTGTTCCTCCTCGTGTGCCTTGTCGCCTAATTCGTAGGCTTTGAACTTATTCTCGGTGAGCTTTTCCGTCGTTGCCTGTGGGATGCTATCATTGAGTCCCTGCTCCGCTGCGGTCTTATCCTTGCCCGAAGGTGCGAAGATAAACCACATTGAAAGGGCAAACAGCAGTCCCAGACCTCCGAAGACCAAGCCTTTCTTCATTTGTTCTTTCTGTTTATTATCCATTTTCTTTGATTGTTTGATGATGTTGTAGGTAAAAATTGCCGTGTAACTCTTGTAAAGTGCTGTCCGTCCGTATCGGACTGTCCGTCAGCTTTCCCGTGGGGATGGGTAGTTTCTCCTTCTTTGGAGGAAGGAAAAACTGTGCTATCATCCAGAGTGAGCAGAGCAGATAGATGAAGCTCAGCCCATAGACGATTTCCTTTCTCTGCCTTATCGTGAGCCGTTCACAACGATGGCGGAGCCATAGGTGAAAGCGCAGATAGTGACGTGAGAATAAAAAGTTTCTTTTCCTTGCCATAGCCTTATCGTTTATAAGTCTGTATGTCTCTGTTCTCCTTAACGAGGAAGTTCTCCATCAGGAAGCCTTGTGGGTTGTTGTCCGAACGGACAGAGTTCTGCAACGTGCAGGTCGTAACAAGACTACGCTCTGTGACATTACTCTGGCGGACGATAAACTCCCGTGCATAGGTCGTTACCGCATAAGGGTAAGTATTAAAGTTACAGTGGATAGAGTCCACCTCTATGCGCTGATTGACATTACCCGATATGGCACGGTTATAATAGCCCTTCTCTGCCAAGTCTTTGTAATAGTTGAAAGCCGACTTGTCACACAGCACGAAGGCACGCTCCATATTCTTCTCAATGGCATCCTTGTCGGGTGCAATGGTGAAGAACAGCTCATGAAAACGACGTACATGCTCCCTTGCTTCTACGGGACGATTACGACTTGCATCCTGACTGAGGGCAAGCATGAGCGACTTTCCCTGGTCAAGCACATAGATTTTCTCCCTCTGCTCCTTAGCGAAGCTGTACGAGGCATAGACAGCATAACCGCTTACTGCCACGCAGACGATAGCAAAGACAAAGGCGTAGAGCCTTATCTGTCTGAATGAAGTCTCGATATTACCAAGTGATTTGAATTCCATTTTTTCTTCTTTTTTGATTGATTATTTTCCTTTGAGCAGTGCACCCTTGATACGTCCTCCGACATTTCCCACAGCAGCACCTGCGCCAGCCATAGCAGCCTTGCCACCAGTATATGCGCCTTGCGCACCATGCTGTGCTGTCTGGTTGACATTACGACCGTAAGAGCCGATACCGCCTCCCGCTTCGATAATCCAACCTGCCACGGTAGGTACACAGAAGTAGCCTACAATACCGATAAGGAAGAAGACGATGTAGTACCACGTCCCCGAATCAGGCAGGTAGTTAGGGTCACTGAGCGCTTCGATATCCTTCTCTATCATCAGCACCTGTATTTTTGTAAGCAGTGCCGTAAGAATAGAGCTGACAGGCAGCCACAGGTAAACAGAGATATAGCGTGAGAACCATGCCGTAAGTGAGCCTGCAAGACCATCCCATACGGCAATGCCGAAGACTATCGGACCGAGAATGGCAAGAACGATGAGTATGAAGGTGCGTAGCGTGTCGATGATAAGCCCTGCAGCATGGAATAGGAGTTCTAAGAGGTCGTGTACCATCTTCATGATCCACTGCTTGGTCTGATAGGCAGCACGCTCGGCATACATACCCGCTATCGTCACGGCATCTTCAGGTCCGATGATGCCCATTTCCTCTATCTTCTCATCGAACTTCTCGTTGGAAACAAGGTAGGCTGTCTCAGGATTTCTAAGGTAGGCTTCCTCTTGCAACTTGTCTCGCTTGGCAGTAAGTTCTGCAAGGTTCCCCTCCTGTTGGTGTACCATCATCTCCGTTCCCTGCACTACGGGCGAGAGAACGGCATTCATCGTACCCAGTACGACTGTCGGGAAGAACATGATGCAAAAGCCCAGCACGAAGGGGCGCAGCAAGGGAAAGATGTCTATCGCCTCGGCACGGGCAATGGAAGCCCATACCCGAAGAGCAATATAAAAGAGTGCACCCAAGCCCGCAATGCCTTTGGCAATGCCCGTCATCTGGGCACAGAGTGGCATCATCTCGTCATAGGTTGAGCGTAGCAGCTCATGTAAACTGGCAAAATCCATAAGCAAGTGTGTTTAGATGTATGAATGACCAATTACCAATATCTGCTTGCCGTATTACCATAGAGCGCTTTGACAGAAGCAAGGTTGTTCTTTTCCCTTGCACGCACGTAGCTCACGGAAATGTTCTTCCTTGTGTAGTACGACACGAGAGAACGATTTTCCCTCAGCGTGGTGTAGATGCGGTCGATGGCCTGCATGCGCTCGTGGTCGTTCATGGAGAAGACATTGCTCTTAACAATGGACTTTAGTTCTTTGAGACTCTCACCGCTCTGCTCCAAGAGCTTGGCATAGCCCGAAGCCATCGCCGCGAGTTCCGAAGGGCGGAAGTTCTTGTCCGAAAGCATCTTCTTATACGAGGTGACGTAAATCTCAGAGATGTCGCCCACCATCAGAATGCACTCCTTGACCTTGTAGGCATCGCCGATGAGGTTGTTCACTTTCTTCAGGGCATCGTAATACTTCTTGGTGTCGTTGTAAAGCTTCTCCACCTCCTTGAACCCGTCAAGGGTATTCTTCACCGTCTTCGAGGCGGTGGCAATCTCCTTGACCGAATTGACGATATTGCCGGCAAAATTGCCAGGGTCGGTTACTACCCACTGTGCGTGGGCTTTGGGAACAGAAAGGCTCAATCCTAAGAGAGCCATGAAAATGTACTTTTTCATTGTTACTATAGTTTTGATGGTTTGTACTTATTTCTTTTTATTGTTTCTTTTCTCTATGGCAAGCTGACGGATAGCCGTTTCGATGTCTCCACCAAGCTGTGCCGCCCTGTTCATCACCTCCACCTTCTCGGTTTCCTCCGTGGTATAGGTCAGGTATTCCTCCATGCTCACTTCCGTAGCATAGACTGCACTCTGCATACCGCCCAAGCCTATCCACACCTCCTTGTAGAGTCGGTTCGGGTCGTTGTTCTGGTTGATGGAGAGAATCTGGCTCTTTTCCTTTTCAGAAAGACCGAGCATCGCCTGTATGCCGTCGAACTTGGTCATATACTTGCGCTGGTCAAGCAGTATCTTGCAGTCGGAGTTATTAATAATACTTTCCTTGACTATAGGCGACTGAATGATATCGTCCACCTCCTGCGTTACGACAATGGCTTCCCCGAAATATTTTCTCACCGTCTTATGTAGGCTAAGCACCCAGCGCCTTATCATATTTCTATGGTAGGTTTCCAAATGCTCGCCCCCGAACCGGACTTACACCTCTCAGCGTATCCGGCTCTCCACTAATTTCAGTCTATCTTTCCGTCATGTATCTTCTTGTGACAACTCCTGCACACGGCAATCGTCTTGCGTTTGCGGGCAATCATGTGTCGTTCCCAGCTTTCCTTACCCTGCAAGTTCTTTAGCTTTCTTACATGGTGCATAACAAGGTCGTCTGTCGCTCCACATAATTCACACTCACGGGCTTTCAGCCTTTCAACAAGGCTTGTCCGCCCCGCAGTATAGATTGTCCGTGGCATGATGTCACATTCCGATTTATAGGTGGGCTTCTTTCGTTTGAAGCCACCATCGTAAAAGTATCTTTCCTTTACACCTGTTTTAGTCATGTGCGTTACGATAAACCTACCGTTCTTACGATATTTCTTGTTTACCCCACGTGTGCGGCACTTATATTTGCCTGCAAACGTTTTGTACATGCTGTATTCCATGATGTACTTGAAATTATTCAAGGCATGGGCGCAGTTGTTGGCCATGGAGTAATAATTATAGAAACCCACGATTTCCCGATTATAACTATCAAGGATTTCAAGGTCGTCATTGAATATCAGTCCCGATTTACATTTCGGTTTCCATATTTCCTTTCCGTTACGGTTTGTCAGTTCCAAGACTCCCCAATCGAAAAGTTTCTTACGGACAGTTTCCGTACTGATATTCAAGCAGACCCTTTTACCATAGGTTCTTCTTAATGCTCCTCTTTTATCCCGTTTTTGGTCGTTGGATTTTCTTATAGTAATTTCATATCCGAGAAACTTGGCAGCTCTTTCCGTGTGGGTGACAAGTGTCTTTTCATCAGACAGTTCCAATGCCAGTCTGGCAGCAAGGAAGTTTTTAATATCTTCCTTTATCAGTTGCGCATCTTGCTTGCTTCCGATAATTCCCACGAGAAAATCATCTGCATATCTTGCATATTTCATTCTCCTGTAATCAGTATCCATTTCTTCACCGTTGGGATATTTAGCCCGTCCTTGTTCTATTGCTTTCAGTTCAAGGATTAGCTTTGCCCTTTGCCTTTCGTCTTTTACGGATTTCAATCTTCGCACAATACGTTTTCTTGCATTGCCAAAGTCCATACTTTCTCTACTGAATTTTCGTTTCTTCCCTTTGTCGAATTTGGCTATGTATTCCTTTATATACTTATCCAGTTTGTCAAGGTATATATTAGCCAATATCGGGCTGATGATACCCCCTTGCGGTGTGCCACTGTAAGTATTGTGGAATTGCCATTCTTCAATATATCCAGCTTTCAAAAACTTGCGTATCAATCGGATGAATCGTTCATCCGCAATACGCTCCATGAGAATATTGATCAACACATCATGGTTTATATTATCGAAGAAGCCTTTTATGTCTCCCTCTACAAACCACTTTGCACCGCTAAACTCCTTTTGGATATGAGTTAATGCAGTATGGCAGCTTCGATTGGGACGGAAACCATGCGAGGTGTATTCAAAATTTCCCTCATATATGGCTTCCAATACCATTCTTACCACTTCTTGTATCAGCTTGTCATTGAAAGTCGGTACGCCAAGAGGTCTTCTCTTACCGTTTTTCTTCGGTATGTACACCCTCTTTGACGGTTGGGGCTGGTACGTCTCATCTTTTAACGTATCAATCAACTTTTCAATTCGTTTCAGGCTCATGTTGTCAATAGTCTGACCGTCCGAACCTTTAGTCATGTTACCCTCTTTGGCATATATGCGCTGATAGGCAACATAAAACATTTCCTCATTGAACAAAATTCTGTAAAGACGTTCGAACTTATAGCTTGCATCCTTACTGTGTTCTGATAGACTGTTTAATACTCTTTCTGGACTTCTCATAATGTCTCTCACATTTTCCGTTAATTGTATTAATAATTAGCTGCTTCCCTTCGCCATGTACAAGGCGTTACCTTGCTCGGACTACTATGGAAGCTCCGTTACCACTCCGAATTTTCATAGGTCGAACCTAATAGCCTTTCGGCACTTCGGGATAGGTAATCCCCGTTTATTACATCGTAACTGTTGGCATGATAGATTGTCGGATACGACTTCCGTCCTTTACTAGCTTACTGCGGTTGTGTCGTGATAAGTTCTTGCTACGTTCATACCTTTACACTGAAGTAGTATCACGATATGGCGATTGATAGTTACCTTACGCCATAGCCTCAAGGGGGACCACTCGGACTATCGTTCAATCAATTCGGACTTTATCCTCATATCTATCTTTTCATCTCGCCATTCAGTCGCAGTTTGGTAACTAACTGACTTATGACTTTTCCGACATGCTACACTCCCTGCTCGGTTAAGTTTTCCCGAAACAGATAAGTCGGCTGATGATAGGTTATTTTCAAAGAACACTTTCCTAATCTCTTGCCAAAGAGATATTTACGATGCAACCTTTACGGGCGCACAGAGATACTTGATGTAGTCTGCCATGTTTGCCGAAGCTATGGCTTTCCATGCTTCCTCTATGAGTATCATCTTGCGGATACCCTTTAATCGGCGCATCTTGTTGATGAAGGCTTCCATGATGATAATCGTTACCACAGGAAAGAGATCTTTATTGTCCTTTACTTGGTCAATTTCAAAGACAATAAAGCGTTTACTTAGCAGGTCGATGTTCTTGTCCGAGTTCAGCAGGAAATCATATCGACCACCACGATAGTATTGCTTCAATGTCGTCAAGAGGTTGTTGATATTGAAGTCCGAGAGCGTTACCTTGATGTCACGCTTTTCCATATCCTTTCGGTACACGTCCCGCAGATACTCATAGAAGGTATTAAAACAGGGTATAACGCTATGGTCAGCACATATAAGCTCGATATAGGAGTTTACGGCAGAACCAAGTTCGCCTGCCTCGGTCTTTGTGATATGCTCATCGGCACTCTTCCAAAGTGTAAGCAGCAGCGTACAGATACTCTCCCTTTTCTCTACATCGAAGAAGTAATCGTCCGTATAAAAAGGGTTGAAAGATATAGGACTTTCATTGGTATAGGTGAAATATACGCCGTCCTCGCCCTTGGTCTTGCGGTGGATAAGTTCACACAAGCCTTGATATGAGTTACCCGTATCAACCAAGAGGACATGTGCCCCTTGCTCGTAATACTGGCGTACCATGTGGTTGGTAAAGAAAGACTTACCACTTCCCGAAGGACCCAAGATAAACTTGTTACGGTTGGTGATGACTCCCTTTTTCATCGGTAAGTCCGATATGTCCAGATGAACAGGTTTTCCTGAAAGGCGGTCTGCCATCTTGATACCGAAGGGAGAGAGCGAGTCCTTATAGTTCGTCTCTGCCGTAAAGAAACAGAGGGCAGGCTCGATGAAAGTATAGAATGACTCTTCTGCGGGAAAGTCTGCCGCATTGCCGGGAATGCCTGCCCAGTAGAGCGTTGCAGCATCAATGGTGTTGTGGCGAGGATGGCATTCCATAAGAGCAAGTGCAGAGCCCACGTCATTCTTGATCTGGCGAAGTTCTTCCTTGTCGCTACTCCATGCCAGCACGTTGAAGTGGGCACGGATAGATGTCAGCCCCTGTGAGTGAGCAATATTGAGATACTCCTGTATCCACTCCTCGTTGATTTGGTTGCTACGGCTGTAGCGTGCCAGCGAGTGCATATTCCTTGCCTGCTTCTCGAAGCGTTCCAAGTTGGCATCGCTGTCTTCGATGAAGAGATACTGGTTATAGATATGGTTGCACGGCAGCATCAAGCCCACAGGCGAGGCAAAGGACAGGCGGCAGTCGCTCCTGTCGGTGGACAGTCGCTCGTATCGGCTGTCCGTGCTGACCGTTGTCGGTAGGTCGTCCGTGTCGGAAAGCGTATGCAGGCACAGGCGGTTGTCGCCCACACGCACAAGGTCTGCGCCCAAGCGAATGTCCTCCAAAGAAGCGTGTCCTTCTTCCGAGAGGGAGAAATAACGGTCCAAGAGACCGCCTTTTTCCTTTGTACCTATCAATTCCTCTTCTGTCATGCGAACAATCCTTATTTGCTCGGTATCGTTGATGATACGCTCAAATTGGTCTACTGCTTCCATGAACTTCATCACTTCATCCTTGTTGGTAATTTCCTTGGGCAATAGGTGTCCACGGCAGAGCGAAGAGAAGTTGCTCTGCTGTGCCATACGCTGCTTGTTCGTCTTGGTAAGGAAAAGATAGACTGAGTGGTGGAGATACGGACGTTCGTTAAAATGCCGTTCAGAGGAACGGGCAAGGAAACTCAGTCCGCTATCAGAGAGCTTTCCTTGATAGTCCTCCTTAATGAACCAGTCCTGCTTGTGTACGATGCTGTAATTGGGTAGCACCTTGATTGCCTTATGCCAGGCAGAGTGCATTGCTTCGTATTCTGTAGAGGTAACGGTGAAGAGTTCGGGTAGTTCCACACGGAAAGCCACCGTGATGTCTGCATCCTTGCTCACCATACAGCCTTGCTCAATGGAGAGCAGCGGAAACTTCGACTCCAAGGTGGTTATCTTGCTTTTATTTCTCATTTTTTCGCTTTCTTTGGTTGAAGGTTACGGATGAGGTGGCAGACCGTTCGGCGGTTCACAAGGTAGCGTGGGTGCATACGCACTGCTCCTTTCTTCATTAGCCCATATTGCCCGTACTTTCTATTCATGGCGAACGTTTGCCATACCACAAGGCTGGCACCCACTACGCCTATGATAAGACAGGTAACTTGGCTGACTCCACAGAGATAGAGAATGACCACGAGAATGAAGACTGCCAGCAGACCTCCTGCAAAGAGGAAGAGATACTGTGCCTTCAAGCCCTTGAACTCTACCGTCCGGCCTACACCCTTGTTGATTTCAAATGCTGCCATCGTCTTACAGGAAGAAGCTTCTCAGGATAGTGGCAGCCACGATGAGGAAAATACACGCACCGAACCAAGAGGCTGCGGTCTTGCTCGTATCGGGGTCACCACTTGAGAACTTATTATAGACTTTTATTCCTCCAATCAGACCTACTACGGCTCCGATAGCATAGATAAGCTTTGTACCAGGATCAAAATAGCTTGTTACCATCTTTGTGGCTTCATTGATACCTGCCATGCCGTTGCCTTGTGCGTATGCTCCTACGGCAGTGGTAGCCATTAGGAGAAGCATTGTGATTTTCTTTTTGTTGTTCATTGTTCTTTTTATTTTAAGTTGTTAAATGAATTGTTTTCTTTTGGGTAGAGATGGTAAGGGGTGGCTCGGTTTTATCGTATGACTGATATTGGTTGATTGTTTTACTTTTGAGCCACCCCTTGATCACTTTACAATATGAATAAAAACATTAGTCTTACAGATAGTATGAAAGTGGACGCTCGTCATCTTCCAAAACATCGCTGTCTCTGCTCTCTACGTTTGAGTTCGTTTCAAAGTCTGAAGAAGAGTTTATATTATTTTCCTCTAATTCCGCTTCTTCCGCCTTGCGAATGGCAGCAAGCAGTTTTTGATGGTCTTTCTCCTGCTTAAGTGTTGCCTCCTTAATATAGTCCATTAGCTGTGTGCCCCGTATGCTTTGCAGCGTATCCTGCACTTCGGTTTCGTTTTCCTCATCAAGCGTGTCGTCATTCTTGTGCCAGCCGTTTATACGGGACAAGTCCCTTGTAAGAATAGCGGACGGTGAGACTTCTGGTAAAGAATCGTCTGCAATTTGCAGTTCCTCACGGATGATAGTGTCTTCGTCAGATTCGTCCATTGTGTAGTCAATCTGTATCTCATTTTCTTCATCCGGTTCTTTCTCACTTTCTTTTCCTTCGGACACAGCTGAGTTTTTCCCTGCAAAGGTATTTGGATTATCAGCTGATTTTTCTTTTGATGAAGTATCGGGAACATCAGGGATTTTTTGAGAATTTGTCGTAATCTCTTTTGAAATTTCGTCATAGCGTTCCCTATATGACTTACTTTTACCGACAAGTATTTGCCGTGCCTGCTCAAGCTGGTCTTGCGTAACAGAAGAAGTACTCTGCTTTTGTTTCTGCTTGTTTTTCTTTTTACTTTCTTCTTCCACTTTTTGGCGCACAGTATGTAACTGCTGCCAAAGAAAGAGTATTCCTACAAGCAACCATATCACAGTCAAAAGCAGGAGAATATTGAATAGTATTGTTTGCATAATGGTGATGTTTGTTTGTCAATTATTCTATGTTCAAAAGTCTATTGCCACCTTGCGTCGATGTTTTGCTGTAGCATTATTGAGTAGTTCCTTATGCTCCTTGAGGTGTTCACGAAGAATATTATCAATATAGCAAGCCATCGATACCCGCTCTCCCAAGTCCTGTAAGACGTTTCTTAGCACTTGGAGTGTATCAGCACTCATTGTAAAATTGGTTCGCTCTCGAAGGCGGATTGACTGTAAATAACGTGTTCGGTAGTCCTCTAAAGAAGTACGAGGTGTTTCCGCACTTCTATCATCTCCTCTCTCGTGGCTTTTACACAAGGTCTTCTCCTGCTTATCCTCCGAAGTAGGCATAAGCTCCTTTACCAAATGTTGTTTTTCCTTTTGGTTGCCACCGACCTCTGTTTTCATATCCTCTTCCTCATCAGGAGGGTCAAAAGCCACCGTTTCCTTGGGTGGTGTCTTCATTACCCCGTCTTCTGCCATTTCCTTGAGCTTGGCTTCCAGTTTTTGTCGCTGTTCCTGTATCCTTGCCATAGTGCTGTCTTATTTAAGTTGAATATGGGTAAGCAATTCCTCTGTCAGCTCATCAATGCCGGTCCCGATTCGTAAAGACTTATTGGGAGGCAGGTAAGTGGAACGGAATACTCCACGGAATCCGTATTGCTCCAGTTCATGGCTGAAGCGATGAGTTGCATAGACATACTGGTCAAGTAGCGTGTAATCTTCGTTCTTGATATACCTACTATAGTATTCTATGAGCGTGTTCTTAACTCTTCGGTCAACCTTATTCCATAGGAGAATGACTTCCTTGATACGGACACTTGACATGGATACACCCAAGTCGTTTACCGCCTTGATATAGGTAAGGCAGGCAACCATTGACTGAACGTCAGGCTCTAAAGGTGAAAGAATATAGTCCATCTCCAGCGATAGCTGCAAAAGGTCACTTGTACCAGCATGACCAGGAAAGTCGAAGATGACCAAATCAAACTTCTCAGACGGATGTTTACGGATATACTCGTTAGCTTTTTCTATTGCCTCCTTAGGGTCTGCCTTGAGTATGCGATAGGCTGTACGCTTCAAAGAGGAGAAATGTTGCTTCATCTGCTTGGAAAGCAGTGGATCACCTTCTATGCAAGCCTTTTCCCTTTCACGGAGTTTATAGAATGAGTCCTGAGACAAGTCACAATCTACCACAAAAAGATGGATATTTCTTTCGTAGTAAAGAATACTGCTGATAATCTCAGCCAAGGTGCTTTTGCCAACACCTCCCTTTTGAGAGGAGAAGCCCAGAAATATGGGCGATGTTTGTATCTGTTCCATACTATAGATATTTTTATCGTTTGAACTATAATTTGAATGGTAGTTCGTTAGAGTAATCTTCAGAGCGAATTATTAATTCTTCTATCTGTCGAAATACCGAAGTATCTATCGTTTTATTTGTCGATTTGTCGACATCTCGATAGTTCTATCTGACGATATATTGAACGATTGAAATAGAGATCGTCATATCGTTATTTAAATAGTTCTATCGAACGATATCACGTTCGTTTTATCTGCAAAATAAAAGCTTTTTCGATAGATATTTCTATGCGATAGAAGTACAAGGAAATGAAAGGAAAAAGAGTGAATATCATTGATAATGAGATATTTGAAAATCTACCGTAACTTTGCAGGCAGATAGAATATATGAAGCTATACTCTTCGAAGCAGACACCCTTACAGGTGGATACTTCAATCGTATCAACTCTTGATATTGGCAAGGTGTGTCTTTGTAACACAAACCGACGTTTGTACCACAAAGACCCTTGCCCCGAAGGGGAGATGAATTACTCCAAAGTCGTAATTAAGAAAACAGAAAGGATATGAATAAGGACAAGGAACATGGTTCAGAACGAAAACAAGTAGAAAAGCCACGTTGGGACAACTGGCATGTACGGTTGCCTAACCCCAAAGACCAGCAGAGAGCGATTGATTTGTTTCAGCGTTCAGGGGCCGAGACCAAGTCGGATTTCGTGCGTGGTCGTATTCTTGGAGAGAGTTTCAAGGTGATAACGGTGGATAAATCCGCCGTGGAATATTACCGAAAACTCTCTGACCTGACGGCACAAATCCATAAGATTGGCGTGCTGTATAACCAAGTCGTGCGTGCTATCAACAGTTATCACAGCGTGAAGACTGCACAGATTATGCTTGAGAAGTTGGAGAAACTGTCTGCTCAAATCATCACTTTGCAGGAGCAGGCAATCAATCTAACCATTGATTATAGAAAGAAGAAGTATTGAGAATTTAGTAACCTGAACTCGGGATAAGTATCATATCACTCTTCTGTTTGGTTTAGTACAACGGCTCTTTAGACTCAATCTTTTGATTGGGTCTAAAGATAATAATAAAACAGATTACTTTAGAATAATGTAAGCTGTCCCGAATGTTGCTCTATAGCAAAATCTATGTTCACTGCTGGCTTCTTCTCAAAGAAGCAGTAGGCTGCAATAGCAGAGAGAACATTCATTGCGAAATTAAATATGCTTCTATGCCTTGAATGCACTAATTGAGCTACATTCTTTAGCTCATCATTGATAGTCTCTATTACAGATCTTTTCCTTAGAAGAAGTCTATCATAAAGTGGCATTAGTTTGTTTTTCATGTTACTCCTAATGCCAGTAACTAAATTTATTCCATCATTGAACAATCGCTCAAATAATCCTTGAGAAATGTACCCTTTGTCTGCAAACAATTTACCAAACACATTGTCTGTCAATCTGTTAAATACATTTTCGTCTCGGTCATCAACATTTGCTTTAGTGAGCATAAAGTTTAGAATCTCACCTCTTTCATTACAGATAAGATGTAGTTTGAATCCAAAATACCATCCCATTGTACTCTTACCCCTTGTTGCATAATTTCTAAAAACCTTATTGCGACAAATACGTTTATTATGGCAAACTGGAATACAAGTTGAGTCAATAAAACTAATACCAGTACACCTCCCAAAACAACATATCTGCAGGAACATCATCATCTCTACAGAGACTCTTGCCTCTAATTCAAGAAAACGATTATAAGACAATTGATTTGGAAATAAATCTGCTAAATGCTCTTTTACGAAAAAGGTATAATAGTGACGAAAATTACGATAGGAATTAAAGTGGAAGCAAATTAATATCGTTATGATTTCAGACTTACTCATACGCCACCTGCGATGGCGATGACATCCTTTATTCCTTTCTGAGAGACCTATTTTATCAGTTTCTAACTCAAATTCTTTGCAAAAGTCATCTGCAATACAGAAAATTTCAGTAATTTTGTCCTTGGTAATCATCGTTATGTTTATTGTAAATAATTGATTTTCAACTATAAAGTTACAAAAATATAATGAGATTACCAACTTTTTACAGACATTTCTTATCCCGAGTTCAGGTTAGTAAAAAAAATGATAGCAAAAATTTCAGCAACGGAGAACCTCGGAGGAGCACTCGGCTACAATTTCAAAAAGGTGGAAAAAGGAGAAGCGAATATTCTTCTTGCCGCTGAATTGTATCAGAGCAAGGAAGGACGTTATACGATGGAGGACGTGCTTGCTGATATGGAGGCATTGATACCGAAGAACTGCCGTACCAAGAAAACGGTGTTCCACTGTTCGCTCAATCCGCACCCGGACGAGAAACTATCCGATGAGCAACTCACACAGATAGCCAAGGAGTATATGGAGGCACTCGGCTACGGAAAACAACCCTACATCGTCTTTAAGCATAATGACATTGCCCGTGAGCATATTCACATCGTTTCGCTTCGAGTGGATAGCAAAGGCAGAAAAATCAATGACAAGTATGAGGGCAGACGAAGCAAAAAGATTACTGATGCTCTGGAGAAAAAGTATCACCTTATCCCAAGTTCAAAAGTCAGTGAGAAGCCGACAGCAGAAACGCCAAAGATTGATGCTACGCAAGGGAATATCAAGGAGCAGGTATCTAACACCGTTCGTTCGGTTCTGAAGCATTATTCATTCTGCTCCTTGGGTGAGCTAAACGCCATACTCTCCCGATATAATCTCGCCGTAGAAGAGGTAAAGACCGAGTATAGGGGTAAACGGTATGATGGACTGGTCTATGTGCCTACAGATGACAAGGGCAATAAAGTGAGCACGCCCATTCATGCCTCGGACATTGGCAGAGGTGTAGGCTATGCTGCCGTTCAAAACAAGATGCAAAAATCGAAGCAGATGGTTAAGCCATTGATACCAGCCGTCAGAAGAAAGGTATTAGAAGTAATGCGTACTTCTCCCCAAACGGAGGAAAGACTTCGACAAAGATTGGAGGAACAAGGCTTGTGTGTTGTAATCCGCAAGAATGAGGGTGGACGCATCTATGGTATTACATTCATTGATGATGAAAAAGGCATTGCGTTCAATGGTTCTCGATTGGGTAAAGGATATACCGCCAATAAGTTTAACGAGTACTTCTCTAACCCAGAGAAAAATCCATTCTTGGATGAATCGCTTTATGGTAAGATTGATACCACCTTTCAACAACAGATGCAGACAATACAGTCGGATGAGCAGGAAAGCGACAATCTTGTCGATGAACTTATAGACGATATGGTGGGAGAATCTTTTTCTTCATCGGGTAATGATGATTGGAAAGAAGCGGCATGGCAGCGTAAACTTCGCAGACAAAGCAAGATAAGTCTTCAACGCAGGAAGCGTTAAGTACACCATTCAAATAACATTCAAACGATTTTTTAACAACAATAAAATAGTATTATGGCACAAGAAGATGATTTAAGGGCATTAGGTAAAGTCATGGACTTTATGCGGGGAATTTCGGTGATTTTCCTCCTGATTAACTGTTACTGGTTCTGCTACGAGGCGTTTCAGCAGTGGCACTTCACGCTCGGTATCATCAACAAGATACTGATGAACTTTCAACGCACCACGGGATTATTTTCATCTATCCTATGGACGAAACTCTATTGTGTAGTATTCCTTGCGCTCTCCTGCTTGGGCACGAAAGGCGTAAAGGAGGAGAAAATCACATGGCCAAAGATTTGGACGGTGCTTTTCTCAGGCTTTGTCTTTTTCTTTCTCAACTGGTGGCTCTTAGCATTGCCGATAGGAAAAATTGGAGCGGCTTCGCTCTACATCTTCACGCTGTCTATGGGCTATATCTGTCTGCTGATGGGTGGTGTATGGATGAGCCGACTACTCAAAAACAACCTGATGGCCGATGTGTTCAACACGGAGAACGAGAGTTTCATGCAGGAAACACGATTGATGACCAATGAGTATTCGGTAAACCTACCTACACGCTTTTACTATAAAAAGAAGTGGAACAACGGCTGGATAAATGTGGTCAATCCCTTCCGTGCATCAATGGTACTTGGCACTCCCGGATCCGGTAAGTCATACGCCATCGTGAACAACTACATCAAGCAGCAGATAGAGAAGGGTTTTGCGATGTATATTTACGACTATAAGTTTCCTGACCTTTCGGAAATTGCCTACAACCATTTGCTCAACCACCTTGATGCCTACCAAGTAAAGCCGCAGTTCTTTGTGATTAACTTCGACGACCCACGAAGAAGCCATCGTTGCAACCCAATCAATCCTGCCTTTATGACGGACATATCGGACGCTTACGAAAGTGCCTATACCATCATGCTCAACCTTAACCGCTCGTGGATACAGAAGCAGGGAGATTTCTTTGTGGAGTCGCCAATTATCTTGCTTGCAGCTATTATTTGGTTCCTGAAAATCTATGAAAATGGGAAGTATTGTACTTTTCCTCATACCATTGAGTTTCTTAACCGCCCCTACGCACAGATATTTCCGATACTCACTTCCTACGATGAGCTTGCCAACTATCTTTCGCCCTTTATGGACGCTTGGGAGGGTGGAGCGCAGGATCAGTTGCAGGGACAGATAGCAAGTGCCAAGATACCGCTCTCACGCATGATTTCTCCCGCCTTATACTGGGTGATGACAGGTGATGATTTCTCACTTGACATCAACAATCCCAATGAGCCGAAAGTTCTTGTAGTAGGTAACAACCCCGACCGTCAGAATATCTACTCAGCTGCTCTTGGACTCTATAATAGTCGTATTGTGAAACTCATCAACAAGAAGAAACAGCTCAAAAGTTCTGTGATTATCGACGAGTTGCCGACTATCTATTTCCGTGGGCTGGACAACCTTATTGCTACCGCCCGAAGCAACAAGGTAGCAGTGTGTTTGGGCTTTCAGGACTTCTCACAGCTCACTCGCGATTATGGGGACAAAGAAAGTAAAGTGATACAAAATACCGTGGGCAACGTGTTCAGTGGTCAAGTCGTAGGAGAAACCGCCAAGACACTTTCTGAGCGATTTGGAAAGGTCTTGCAGCAACGGCAGTCCATGACCATCAATCGCAATGATAAGTCCACGTCTATCTCCACACAGATGGACAGTCTTATCCCTGCAAGCAAGATTTCAAACCTCACACAAGGTATGTTCGTGGGTGCAGTGTCCGATAACTTTGATGAGCGAATCGATCAAAAGATTTTTCATGCGGAAATTGTCGTGGACAGTGCAAAAGTCTCTGCAGAGATGAAAACCTATCAATCAATCCCTGTAATAGCAAACTTCACTAACGAAAATGGCTTCGATAACCTCAAAGAGACTATTGAAACCAACTATCGTAAGGTAAAGCAAGAGATACTATCGCTTGTTGATTCAGAGATTGAACGAATCAAAAATAATCCCGTACTTAGTAATCTTATTAAAGGATAATATTCAATAATTGTCATTCAATATAGCACCAATAGCATCGTAAAATCTATATACTATTCCAATTTATTTTTTGATATTCTTGCAATACTATGTTTAAAACGCTTCCAATCTTTCTTGTTAGCCCAAGCCCATCTTTTCTTTTTAATTGGAAATATAGATGGAGACGGAAGTGTTTTAGCAGGAATAAATTCAAATATCCTATTCCGAACACAAGTATCGTTATCATTTTTATTTCCAGAAATGTAAGTTTCATCTAAAAGTAGTAAATGACTGCGATCGATGATTTTATATCTCAATAGTACCAATTCTGTTCGTAGTAAATAATATATATACGTCGTTACGCAGATAGTATCCTCTTTTACTTTATAATATCCACTCCTCATGAGATAGATATTATTCAAAGGCATACATTCCTTATCTAATTCCATATCGACTTTCTTATAATGTTCATTTGCTGAAAAATCTTTCCCCACGGCATTGAAAAGAATATTTCCGTATGTCCCATCTTCATAAAGGATGAAAGGATTATAGCCTGCAAGTGTTGATGCTCTACCATTATCAACTACTGAAAAATCTCCTTTGGATGTCGATATATTACTGTCCGTAACTAAGGAATAATAACCTTTTATGTTCACTTTTGTACCAATCATTGTAGTCATGTTAGCCCGAAAGCCATTATATATGAGAGATTTCTCATAACGATTAGGAAAGAAACTCAAACAACTTGTTAAAGTTACAGATAATATAATTACAGCAAAAACAAATTTCTTCATAATATGTAAAACTGTACGTTGTCAAACAAAAGTGCATAACTGCAAATGTAGTTATTTACTCTGATATTTCCTTGTTTTATTATCAAAAATTCTTTTTGTTGTCATTGTGCAAATATACTTTTTTATTAATAATTATAACTAAAACCCCAAACTTAATTGGAGGTCAAGTTGTGCACTTTTGTTTGACAACGTACAGGCTTCGATAACCTCAAAGAAACTATCGAAGCCAACTATCGTAAGGTAAAGCAAGAAATACTCTTGCTGGTTGATTCTGAAATTGAGCGCATTAAAAACGATTCCATGCTTAGTAATCTTGTAAACGGATAATATTCAGTATATTGCTATAAAATATAGCACTAATAATCTTGTAGAAATCTATAGTAACCCGTTGGTGGAATAAAATTGTAGAGATTATGGCATACAAAGAGTTGAACATATTCAAAATTTTCAAAGGGCAATCGAAAAATGGTGAACAGAACCAATTCACGATAGTTTTTCCAAAAGCCAAGAAAACCCACTGATAATCTATATATCTACAGTTATCAGCGGGTTAACATATCTTGTAACTCATCTATGACCTTATGCTATAGCGTATCCTTCGACGAGTATGGGACATGGTTAGGATCTTTCTATTGAATCGTCTGATCAAACTTACCGTTACAATCTCGAACAACTATTTTTCGACGATATAACTTCTTCATGCGGATTTCATCCCATAAATGATTTTTAGCATCTTTCCATTTGATTAAGAAGAAATAGCAGGTATCGGTATTGTTGAATAGATAATTGCCATCTATGGTAAACAACGAGTCTGGATATACGATGTCACCTTGGACATCAATACCATTCCACAACGTCACCTTAGAAGGATAGAGGTCACTATCAATAGGCAAATATGTAGGTTGCAATAGACAATCCACACTATCAATCGTATCGTAGTGGGAGGCACCTATAAATAAGGTGTCATTCGTACGATTCGTGAAAATGGCGATAGTCCTTGAATCACATATAGGGATGCATGAAGATAATGAACAAATAACAATAGGAATACACACAAATAGATTTATTTTGCTCATACTCATAGTGAATAAGATAACAGAATTCATGATGTTGTAGTAATCTGGTAAGTCTCTGAGAAATGCTATTTATTCTCAGAGACCTGATAACTATAATTTTATTTAGAACTATAAACTTCTATAATCTTGTTGTTGTTTTGTAATTCATCATCTGCAGTTACTACTTTTATGTCATAAAGTTTGTGTTTGCATATATCAACCCACGTATATTTTCTTGCATTGCTTAATTTAATTATGAATAGGTATCCTGTATGATTGTGATTAAACAATGACGAATATGTAGTTCTGCCGATCGAGTCTGGTAAAATGAAATTTCCATGAATATTCAAATGCCCGGATTCGTCAATACTGGTAAAACCATAAAATGCAGTGTCATTACTCGCTTCTAAAAAAACATCTACACTATCAATGCAGTTATATAAAGATCCACCTATAATCAATGTGTCGTGGGTGCAATTTCTGACTCTTATGGAATGTACCGTGTCAATTCCGGTGATGCAAGATGACAGCATCTGACAAATTAAAAATGTAGACGCTATTGTTATTCGTGAAACTAATTTTATTTTTAACATAGGAGAATCTTTTATTAGTAATAAATGGGCAATCCAATGGGATCATACGGAGAATGTGTATGCGTAGATAAATATATTTTCATGTACGTTGTCAAACAAAAGTGCACAACTGCAAATGTAGTTATTTACTCTGATATTTCTTTGTTTTATTATCAAAAATTCTTTTGTTGATTGAATTTTGCTTTATTATTTCTCTTGTCTTTTTGATTTTCTCCCCTTGCCCTAAATATACGTCTTTGGGTGTAAGATTATCTAACGATTCATGAAACCTTCTCTCATTATAATATTTCACCCACCCATCGATAGCATTTTCCAATTCAGAGGGACAAAAATAATGAATATGCTTGATATTATATTCCTTACAGAGATACTGTTTGAGAGAGGAAGCAATATAACATGGTCCATTATCTGATAACAGACAAGGAGGATTCTGGAATGTAACTCCTGCCTTCTCAATTGCTTTATCTATTGTTCTGGATACATCATCAGAAGTCATACTCGAACATAACTCCCAATGGATAATATACCTGCTGTAGTCATCAATTACAGTAGAGAGATAATACCAGCCCCAACCCTTGACTTTGAAATAGGTAAAATCGGTCTGCCACATCTCATTAGCGAATTTAGTCTTATGATGGAATTCATCAGCTGCAAAGATAAAATCATGCTCCATACGTTCTAATAGCCCTCTTTCGTGTAATATACGATAAAAGCTTGACTCTGAAACAAATATCTGACTCTCTTCCAATAAAAGAACTGACAATTCCCTGGGGGTGAGCTCTGGATGTTCTAAAGAAAGTTCAACCACTATTTGTCGAATATTATCAGGTATGCGGTTCCACGTTGTCGGTGCTCTACAATGTGTTGCTCTGAGAGCATTCAAACCTCCTATAGCATATTTCTTATACCAATTATAAAAGGTACGCCTTGGGATTCCTAAACGCTTAAGTGCTTGAACAATACTTAACTATGAACGCTTTATTGTTAGAATGATGCTCTCTTTCTCTTCCGCACTATAACGAATATACGATTCATGCATAGGGCTTATTCGATGAGTTTCAAGCTTTTTTTACAACATCATATCTAACTACCAAATCGGCAAGGGCTTCTTTTAAGCGAATGTTTTCCTGACGAAGTTCCTTTACCTCGTCGCTCGTTGCTTCACGAATGGTATCACCATCGAGGCGAGCTTTGCCGGCCTCGATAAAATCCTTATTCCATTTGTAGTAAGTGCTATCTGATATGCCATATTTACGGCAGAGCTCGGCAATACTATGCTCGCCACGGATTCCTTCCATCACAATCAAAACTTTTTGTTCTCAAGTGAAAATACGTTTCGTATTGCGACGAATATCCTTTAATAAGGATTCCGAAGAACTTTGATTAGGATTTACTGAAAAATTCTTTTTTGTTGTCATAGTGCAAATATACTTTTTTGTTAATAATTGTAGCTAAAACCCCAAACTTAATTGGAGGTCAAGTTGTGCACTTTTGTTTGACAACGTACATAGGTGGAATAATTGACACCGGCATCATGCAGGTATTCTTTGATAAACTAGCCACCCTGCTGCAAATCCAACTGCAAAACTTCAAATTCTTCTTTTGGCATGATACAATATGTCATAGCGGTTTGCCAATTTTCCCTGCGATTTGCCACAGGGCTTTCCTTCTTGTTCCATTTATCTACCAATACCAATATTAACTAATAATCCAACTTTGCGATTGTGGCCTGATTATCCATTTCTTTTGCCATGCCTAAGTATTGCTCAGAGAGGTCACTAAAGACTTTCGCCACACGCGGATATAGCAACTGGCATTTCTTTCTTAAATCATCAAAGTATTCTGCATTATTACGCTCAATATCCCCACCATCATAACCTCCACGTGATGTAAAACCTCTTTTGTTGAATAACCCGATATTATAATTATGGAACAATTCCTCCGAATTTAATTCTTCCATTAGGCCAAAAAGTTCCATTGGTGGCCAATTCCCCACACCTTCAGGATACTTCGCAAATAACTCTCCTATCTGATGATAGGCGATTTTTTCCCTATCCTTCTCTTTTGCCAATTCCACAGCTTTCGCCGTCCATTTTTTCAGATAGCCTAAATCAATATTACCATCTTTGTCAACACCTGGTATTGTATTCCAATTCCTTAGAAGATATAATGCTCTCAATGCATTGTTCTCTTTAATCGTCACATCCTCTTCTGTCTCGACGTAATTTATTACCGCTTCTGTTTCGTGTTCTGGTCTATATAAATATGTTAGGAGTTCTACAAACAACTGCGGTTTCTCTGTCATTTTTTCATAAATTAAGCTGACATCAGATTTCGAGAAGTGGTGTCTCATTATTGGAACAAACAACCATTCCAACTTAAACAGAATCTCTTTATCTGCATCTGATCGCTTATGAAGTTCTTCCATATAGCTTTTAACTGCCAGCATATCTATTTTTTCGTTAACATCTAACGAACAACTTAGACATTCTAAAAGAAGATCCTGTAGCATACTCGTGGGAAGCTCTTTACAATAATGCCAGGATCCATTCATGGCATCCAAAGAGCGGCCTACCGACCTCAACTTGTTTAAGACAAACAAAGTATTTTCGCCATAAAGCCCATAAGTACCACCACGATAACTTGTCCAATATCGTGTTTGAATTTTTCCTGGTAGCGTTTCTATATATCCAAACAATTGCGGAGAGGGCCACATATCTAACAGAAACATAGCAACTTTCTCTTCGGTCAATTCATTTCGAATGCCATCAAAGTAATTGATTAGTCCTTGCTCACCAGCAGCACCTTCGTACCCTCTTATATAGCCATTTACAAATCTCCTCTCATCTTGATTTCCAAGTAGCGTCAACACTTTTTCTGTCAAACCGTCAGTCATATAAAAGCATCCCAACGAACGACCATATTCATAGGGCTCTTTAACACTCTTTCTAATTTCAAGAACATTATCAATAGTCAAATTGTCCAGCCATTCTTTTACTGTGTCGCCTCGCATTTTATCCAAGACCTTAATATAATATTGAATGTCTTTTTCATTCTCTCCCCTTTTCTCTTCGGGGAGTTTGGGCGACATCTCATCAAATAGCCATTTATTCTTTTCTATGATATCAGCTGGCGACAAGGCTTCGTATGCCGATTTAATATCACTTATTTCAGTTTCGGTCATTCGCAAATCATTGTCAGTTTTAATGACATTCTGATACCATAATGTTTCGCGAAGTTCTTTCCTCGTTTCAGGAAATTGTCCTATCAAAGATATTACTGTTTCCTTTATCCAAGTTATCAGCTTCTTTCTGAAAACATAAGGTATTGGTTCCATCTTATCAATTAGCTCAGCCAATCTGTGATCATCACCATCATATACAGCCATCAGCTTCTCACAGGCAAACTCTGTTGTCTTCCAAATATCTGCATCAGTCGCACCTTTCGGCACAACCATATCATAACCACGCCATTTAAGTTTGTGAGTGCCGGAAGAGACGGCATGCCGTTTCGGTAATAGCGAAATCAGGAAATCCCAATTCTTGGAATAATCACATTTCAATAAAACATCTATAATAGACAGTCTTTGATCTATCGTTGCTGTAGTATGAGGTAACCAGGGGAGAAAAATGTCAACCAAACTATTAAAAGGTCGGTTACTAAGCCTTCCACCTGGATCTTTCTCCGACAACATCAACAGTATTTCTGTCACATCCTTCAATGATTCTGGTATCCAAGCAAGACTTTCTAATGCCCAAAGCAAATAAGGATGGTTGCTTTCTGGCGCTATGATGCCTTCCTTCTCATTGAACATAGACATTACAGAAGAGTTTTCTTCCATTAAGGAGCGTTTCACTTCCGCCAAAAATACCGATGGAGAAGACTCTGCGATCAAAGGAAGAACTGTCGCTATACTGTTCCATCTACAAGCATTTGCTCCGCTTACCACTTGTCGCAGCGCGTCGTCTACCTCCTTTTGCGAAGGACACTCTACCTTTAGTATTTGACCCCCATGCCATGCAAGTATAATCAGTGAATTAAGCAGTCCCTGCTTAAGTTGATGAGAATATGTGTCATCCTCACAAGACAACACCTTAACCGACAATGCTTTTAATTCATCTATATGTTCTTTTCGAATGAGACGGGACATATCCGACCATAAAGACAAAGGCGATGTAATCCTCCAAAGTGCACCTACAGGCATGACGGGTGGAACGGGCTTTTGAGACCAACGAATCATTGATGTTTGGAAATCGTTATATTCCATTTTTGACAATGAGGCCATCACCTCTTTATCACCATCACAATTCTCATTCCATCTCTCAACGATAAGCGCAGGCACTATTTCTATAACATCATCGTTGTATAACCAGTCCACCTGAAATATAGGGAAGCCTAAAGTCTTTTTTATCATCGTAAGATTACACGAACAATCTTTGACCAGTCTTTTTGCTTTTTCCTCCTCAATACCACTTTTCACTAAAGCGCTTTCTAATCGGAATCTGTCTGGGCTGGGGAGCTCTACAACCTCCAAATTAAAGTCGTCACCAGGTCCCAATGGTACAAGCACTATCTTATTATGGGCTACTGCTTGGGACAGAACAGAAGGGTCATCAAATTCTGGCACAAGGTTTATCATTCCGCACTGAACACCCATTTGCCTAAATGCAGCCTTATCGTCCACAACAACAGTTCTAGCATAAAAATTCTTTTGCTCATTTTCTGGGAACAGCTTTCCTACAGCCAATAGAAATGCCAAAGCCTCTTCTTTCGACGACGCACGATATGCCCTTATAGTTGGGCTGGTGATTAAATCTTTCAACTGCATGGCAATATCCTCACGACCTGCAGTAAAAAAGGATGCATCTAGTTTTATCCTTTCCCATTCCAAAAATTCTTTCAAACGTTCACTACCTGATATTAAGTTGTTAACAGGCATTCCAACCAATCGTGAAAACCAAATATCTACAGAAGGAACAGACAGAATCCATTGTACTAGCAATGTGCTGTCATATACCCGAACATCTTTCCAAATACTATTCTTCTTTTTCTCTTCTTCCCAGTCTTTTTTGTTGCCCCAACACCTTGGTGTCATAAATATGAAAGTGGTCTCAGCTTTGTTTAACCCTTCATAATCTTTCTTAGATCTTGTGGTATAATCCTTTTCTGCCTTAGTTTTGAAATCTTTATTAGTTCCAAACTCTAGGATACACTTCCCTTTGGGAATATACGCTGACCCTTTAGCAGATTCTACTTCACCATCAAAACCGCCCATATTCACTGCACTCCCAAAAGGTATATTACACTTCGTCAACTCTGGTGTCGAAGCATATACTAGTTTCTGTATTAACAACGGGAAATCGCCCTTGGCATTATAGGTATCTGCCCATTGTTCCATTTGTGACCTATCTAATAACATCAAGCATCAATTATTCTAATTAAACATACTGATTCTTTCTTCTATAACGTTCTGCCATTTCCAGAAGTTTTCTAAACTTTTCTATCCTCAACGACTTCATAACTCTTGTACGTTGTCAAACAAAAGTGCACAACTGCAAATGTAGTTATTTACTCTGATATTTCATTGTTTTATTATCAAAAATTCTTTTTTGTTGTCATAGTGCAAATATACTTTTTTATTAATAATTTTATAACTAAAACCCCAAACTTAATTGGAGGTCAAGTTGTGCACTTTTGTTTGACAACGTACAATTTTTGTTTAGGACTACCCGTTTTGCAATCATGTATTGCTATCCATTACTTACAAGTTTTATCTCCTAAACTAAAAATGATGTTATTAATTGACCCCGCCTTACTATACCATACATCTATCCATTCCTCATTCATATAAGAAACTATGTCTTTATAATCTGAATCACTTGGCAAAACAAAACGCATTTCTTGTCTGATCTTTTCATCTCCATTAATGGATTGATATATATATAGTATATTACCGTTTGAGAATACAACAAAATAAGCAGTTAACTCATCTTCATAAATACCGTCTATTCGCAATTTGTTGCCCCAATGTAGACTATGTTTCCACCTGTTGTCCATCAGGTTGATTTCTTCAACAAAAGAGAAACCAATAGAATCAAACAGCAAAAATTTATTGTCATCCAGTTTAAAGATGATATTAAGTCCATAATCAATATCCTTGTTTCTATATAAAATGTCTTTTACAATCATATACTTCTTTTTACAAGGTGTCCCTTTCGAAATAACAAAAGAGACACCTTAATTTTAATTATCTGTGCCGCAAAGGAATTCCTTTTTGGGTAATTCTATCATACACCGTTTCTGAAACGGATTTTCCTGTGAAGTATCCGGCAACACCTCCAATAATTCCTCCAAGAGGTGCACCAACAAATTCTCCGACACCACCGACCCAAACTCCTATACCAGTTCCTGCGGCTGCACCAACTTTAGCTCCAGCCCAAGCACCTACCCATCCACCAACAACGGAAGAAATAACTCGTGGACTATAATGAGAAGAATATATATTAACGTGAGTTCGATGAATTATAAGTGTCTATAAATTTGGTGATTAGCAAAATTTGTTGTAATTTTAAGGTGTTGATTTACAAACAATTACAAACAAAAATCGCTATGATCACCGAGGACAAAGTTACTGAAATATTTTGTATGGCAGATGATTTCTGCAATTTTTTTGATGCAATGGTGGCAAAATATACGCTAAAGCCTACTGGAAAAAGAAAGTATCATCGAGATTCCACGATGTCAAAGGCAGAAGTCATGCTAATAATGATTCTTTTTCACGACTCTGGTTATCGCCGCTTTAAACATTTCTATCTTGAAAAAGTATGTAAGCGTCTGCGTCATTTGTTTCCTAAAATTGTCTCATACAACCGTATAGTAGAATTGGAAAGGAAGGTTGTCATTCCACTCGCTTTATTTATCAAGAAAGTATTGTTGGGCAAATGCACGGGCATAAGTTTTGTTGACAGCACACCACTGCGTGTCTGCAAGAACCAAAGAATACATATTCACAAGGTTTTCAAAGGTATAGCCCAAAGAGGAAAATGCTCTATGGGTTGGTTCTTCGGTTTCAAATTGAATTTGATTTGCAATGAGAAAGGAGAGCTTCTCAATTTTATGATAACACCGGGAGATGTTGATGACCGTAAGCCTTTGGAATACAAAGATTTTGTAGATTTCATATATGGCAAGCTGGTCGGCGACAAGGGGTACATCAGCAAAAATCTCTTCCAAAGGTTGTGTGTGGATGGAATACAACTTATTACCAAGCTGAAAAGCAACATGAAAGGAGCTTTGATGAGTGTTTCTGACAGACTCTTACTCAGAAAAAGAGCCATTATAGAAACCGTGAATGATGAGCTTAAGAATATTGCGCAGGTGGAGCACTCCAGACATAGATGCTTTGACAATTTCATTGTCAATTTATTGGGTGCTATTGCTGCCTATTGTCTGTTCCCAAAGAAGCCGTGTATCAATGTACAAAGGACTATTGACACACAGCTTGCTCTGTTCTAAATTCGTCGAACTCACGTTATATTTAGTGAATTCTCTTTTTAATCATGACTATTAATGCAATCACCTATATTTATCACTAAGAACGTGTCAGCCAGAATATTCTATAAGACAACTTTCAAATGCCTGAAAATATTACTGATTCCGCTCTTCATTTAGTTAATAAGCCAGAAACATTATCTGAATTTAATTCAGCTGCAATGACGTCTTAATGCACCACACAGAAATTTTTAATACTATATTATAATTACTTTCTTTCATACTTTTTACTTCTTTTACACTATACCTATCGTAAAATAGTACTCTCTGAATCTTTTATATTATACTTTGGAGAACGGCGTGTTGCCTTTCCATACTCTAGTGTATAAAGAACTTTAATAGAAGCGTAAGCATTATTAATATCTCGCCTAATAGCCTGAGAGGCATCATAACTGTCAGAAAAGAGTGCTTGGGTTATTCTGTTCTTCTGCAAAAAAAGATTATTTGTCGTTAGGACTACGGAAAGATTATTATGACTCCATTCTGTAGTCAACCCATACTGCCACGGAGTCTTAACATGCCTTTGGTAATTTTCAAGAGATTTGGTCGGTGATTGACAGAATGCCGAAAATAAAAAATCACCTAAATAATAATTAGCTTGCATACCTACCTGCCAACCAGCTTGTCGTTCATGGATTTCCCGGTTAACAGCATAATAAGAATAAGCCCCGTCTAATTTTACATTAAAGCTACTGCTAGGTTTCCATGTAAGAGAAAGTGAGGTAGAACTCTGGTGGCTACGTGCGTTACTGCTAAATGAATTTACAATATGTTGCCCCTCTACACTATAAGTATTTACAATAGCATTACTCATATACATATAGTAAGTAGAAAAGAGTGCAGACCATTGATTGTAATTTACAGAATAGGTGAGCCCTGGTCCTAATAGTGTTGAATTATCCATATCTGGATTTCCACGACGAATCATAATAGGGTCTATCTGCTGTTCAGCCCGATTTGTTGAGCTTAAAGACGGAAAAGTATTACCAAGCGAGAAGAATACTTTAAGACGTTGTATCCTATCTGGCATCCATGATGCCGATATTTGCAATCGAGGTGCAAGTTGTTTAGTCGCACTGTTACCATGTAACTTATACATAAGATAAGAAACTCCAGGATTAACATCTATCATTGCCTTCTTCCAACGCTTGTTATAGTCTGCAAAGAATATTGTTTCAGACGAACGTAGATGTTGAAACAAAGGTGAAGAACCGGCATAGTTATCTTGAGAGCTACGTAAATATTCATGAAAGCTAAATGTCAGACTGCTGGTCTTTGGTAATAAGAAATTATAATTAACATTCAGCTTTGAATAGAAATAATCCTCGGTAACATCATTCCTAAGTATACTTTGCTCAGATAATGTTCGATTATAATTATTACGGGCATAATAACCATCTACAACTGCATCAATACTCTGATTCTTGCTAATAGAACGATTATAATATATATAAACGGTTGGTTTCAACGATTTTTCGTGACTAAATAGCGAACTGTTAATCATATTGACACCACTAGCCGACCCATATTGAACACTACCTACATGCGCATTATCCCTATCATCTTTTGCTTCTATACCCACACGTATCATCCAGGTTTGCTTATTTGTCATCCGACTTAAACTAGCAATAAAATACTTCACTGTCTGCTTTTCATCTTGATGGGGATAAGTAGTTTGTTTTGTAATTTCATCAGATAAACGATAGTGCTCTAAAGAATAAAAATCTGATTTAGGATTTTCTATCTTATAACCTGCCCAGATATTGGCATTATAATTATTGAAACTATATTTCGAGATTATATTATAATCCCCTCGTAAGAATCCTACAGTCTGCAGAGCTTCTAACTGTGTATAGCCTCCAGCTGTGTAATTCTTTACCACATAGTTTAAAACGGCTCTATCCTTAGCATACTTTCCAGTAGGAATATCATAATATTCCACTCGTATAACATCCTTTGGACGCAGACCTTGAACCTCTCTGAATGAAGCTTCCCTTCCATTGATATATAACGTTGCAGGACCTGCCGGAGTCAGGATCTTACCATCTTCGATGTTTACATCTACACCTGTAATCATCATATTTCTTACTAATTCAAGTCCTGTATGCGAATGTCTGCGTTGCTTATTTGTAGGGATACAGTTATAATGATCAGTTTCCTGCTGAATCAATTTCCCAATTACCATCACTTCCTTCAAAGACTTTGAAGAATAGATAGTATCATTCTGTGCTATCGCAGATGTTGGGAATAAAATGTTTCCCAATATTATGGCGGTATATAATTTCATTTATTCCTTTTATTTCAATATTTCGAGTCACATCATAAGCCGAACCTATAATGTGACCCTTTTTAGCTCATGCTATGCCAAATTTTTGTAACAATGACACACTCCCATTTCTGATGGGTAACAAACAGCATTACAAATAGGCATTTGTGACATATCTTCATTACTAATGTTATTAACTCCACCTAGGATCTTTGACTGCAATTCTACTGTCAGATCTCGAGCGATTGCAAACTTGGCATCGTTTTCCATAGGACGTATTGCCTTTAACTCTGAGAAAAATAATTTAACCATACTATAAAAATTAAATAATTAGAAAATTTGCTGCTTTAATTTGAAATAAGTTTCTACAAATTCCTCTATATGACCTTTTGCAAAATGGCAGCAATTATTATTTGTTCCATAAAATTTATTCATAACCCTCGAATGAGGGCATCCACCTCCACAAAAAGGCAACAAGATGCATTTTTGGCACTCTACGTCACAAAATGGATCTGCACCTACCATGTACTCTGCCAGTAGATCTAATGAAATCTGATCTATTTTTTTGATATTTCCCAGACGCATTTTTTCATTACCTAAATCCGTCCAACACTTATACAACCAACCATCTGGCCCAATCAAAAGTCCATTCTTTTGCCTGGCTATACATTCAAAATTATATCTTAAAGGTAATAAAGACTCTGTAGGTAATCCTAGCTTTTGATATGCACTAATTATATAAGATGCCTGCTCCTCGCTAGAGTAACATCCAGTACAACTTTTTCCACACCCATATGAATCTTTTATAAAACCTATATAAGTGTTAAAGTTGAGATTCCTATACCTTTGGCGAATCATTTCATACACTTTGTTGAATTGCTCTGGGTTGTTTTTGTCAACATTGACTCTAATTGTCTTTGAAATATCATCATAATGCGACAAAACGTCTAGCCCATTTAGAATTTTACTAAAAGTATCCTCTCCTCTGCCTCCTTTTCGTCTTATGTTATGAGCCTCTCCTAATCCATCAATAGTCACATGAACTGTTTTTATCTTTAAGGACTCTAAGGCTTTAGCCTTCTCTTCGTCCATATTAACTCCATTTGTGATAATTTCGGCCTCATATCGTTTTACATTTGATAAAGCAAGCATCTTCCTTGTCAAGCTAATTATCCTAGGGAAAGCTAATAAAGGTTCCCCTCCAAACCAAGAAACATGAAGATGTTCTATTATTTTATGTCCTTTAATGAATGCTATTATTGCATCCTCTACACTATCATCCATATATATTTTGGGATGACTGTTTTCGAAACAATATGTACAATGTAAATTACATGCCATTGTTGGAGCAATTGTTAGTGACATCGAATTACTATCCATTCGATTATATTGCTTCAACAATCTGAATTTAGCAAGTTCAATGTCATCATCTTCAACTAAAATTCCTTTTTGAACTAATTCTTCGTAAGATACAGGGTCGAGTTCTGAATCTTTCAAATCCCCTGCTTTGATATCCATTAGAGTCTTGGCATTGTCACTATCAAGTTTCAAAACAGAATTAGACATCGTATTAAACAAAAGATAGTTATCTTCTGTCTGCACTTTAAATAGAATATTATATTTACTCCACTTCATAGTATATTTTTACAAGCTAATAATTTTATATTTAGTTGATAGTTATATCAACTGCAAATATACAAACATTATTGTTTAATACAAAATTTTTATGCTTTTTTCTTTTCAAAATTTCTGTTTTGTTAGTACTTTCAGTATATTTGCAGTGAAATTAACTATATATACATTGTTTATATGAATAAAACTATTATTACTTTAAAAGACTTTGAACTATCTCCTAAAGAGAATATCATTGAAAGAAGCCAAAATTTCCAAGCGTATATTGACCAGATGAAGACCTTCGGCTGTAAGGGATATTGGGTTATGTCAAAAACGGGTGTCGGAGCTAAGATGGAGATTGAAGGTTATGACAGTGTCGTTTCTGCATATATCTCTAATGATTATCTTGGAATGTCACAAAGGGAGGAAACTAAAAAGGCCGGTATTGAAGCAGTCTTAAAGTATGGCACTGGTGCAAGTGCTGCTCAAGCGATAGGTGGATATCTTGATATTCATAAAAAGTTAGAAGAAGAAATAGCAACTTTTGTTGGGCAGGAAGACGCAATTCTCTTTTCGTCAGGATTCGGAGCGAATGCAGGGCTTCTACGTGCAATTTTAGGTAGAAATGATATAGCCTATATAGATTCATATATCCATACCAGTGCTACGAGTGGGTTGATAGGAACACATACAAAGCATATAGGTCACTAAAGTTTCCCACCCCAAAAAATAGATAGTAAAATAACAGTTTGTCGAATTTTCTTTGTAAATTAGTAATTGCTAAAGAACTGATTTTAAAGACAAAACAACAAAACTGTTATGGAAGCAAAAATAGAGAAAATAAGCGAGTTATCCAAACTTTTGAGTGTTAAAACTCGTATGAGTGATGATTTTTTCCATCTTTTTGGCAAGTTTGGCATCGGTCATCTATTATCTCGCCTGTCATTGGAGAAACAGGACGGAGTTTCTGCTTCGGAGTTGATCCTTTCTCTTTGCCTCTTCCGCATTGTCGGTGAGAGCATCCCAGTAGATGCAAACATAAGATATATGAGCTTTCAAATCATGGTAAGAACTGTTTCTATCGCATGATGATTCGCCCGCAGATGGATTGGAGACGATTGATGAACCACTTTGCCCTGCGTTATATGTGTACCTATTGCATAAGTATGGCGAAGTTCCTCTATCAGATACCACTACATGTTTCATTATAGATGACACAGTGCTTGAGAAGAGTGGCGTGAGGATGGAAGGTATCAGTCGTGTTTTCGATCCTATGAAAGGCAGATGTGTATTGGGCTACAAGCTGCTACTTTGTGCATTCTTTGACGGCAAGACAAGAATGGTTAGATAGCCGACGCTACGCTGTGTTACCTTACATATACCGTCATGGCTTTGGAAAAGCGGTTCACAGAATATCAAACCATGGGCGAACTCTTTTCGGACATGGAGGGCAATCTCATGGCACTCACGTTATGGAGGCGAGTTCTTACCTGCATCGAACGAATTCTTCGCATTTTAGGAGAAACACTTGGGATGACGCCCCAACAGCTTATGGCTACAATCAGCGAAAACGACAAAGAGATGAGCAAAATCCTTGTAATGGCTGAAGCGTTAAAAAAGTGGGATGAAGTATATGGACAGACTACATAATTCCTGTTAGGCATGTGTTAAAAGTCAATAGATATGGGGGACGACAGGCAAAGATGAATGAGAAAAGCCTGTGTTTTAAGGGGTGGGAAACTTTAGTTTGTAATTAATTTCGACGACCCTCGCAAGTCGCATCATTGCAACCCCATCAATCCATCCTTTATGACGGACATTTCTGATGCCTATGAGAGTGCTTATACCATCATGCTGAATCTTAACCGTACATGGATACAGAAGCAGGGAGATTTCTTTGTTGAGTCGCCGATTATCTTGCTGGCTGCCATCATTTGGTTTCTGAAAATCTATGAGGACGGGAAGTATTGCACCTTTCCCCATGCCATCGAATTTCTGAATCGTCCCTACGCACAGATATTCCCGATACTCACTTCCTACGATGAACTTGCCAATTACCTTTCTCCTTTCATGGATGCTTGGGAGGGAGGCGCCCAAGACCAGTTGCAGGGACAGATAGCCAGTGCCAAAATACCACTGTCTCGTATGATAAGCCCTGCCCTTTATTGGGTGATGACGGGTGACGATTTCTCACTTGACATCAATAATCCGAATGAGCCGAAAGTCCTTGTTGTGGGTAACAACCCCGACCGCCAGAATATCTATTCGGCAGCACTCGGTTTGTATAACAGTCGTATTGTGAAGCTCATCAACAAGAAGAAGCAACTCAAATCCTCAGTGATTATCGATGAGTTGTAAGCATCCAAAATTCGCCGTCTTGTCACTTCACAAAAAAACCTTATATGACTGGCTTCATATAAGGGTTCTATGCTATTTATAGTTTATGGGTAGCAGTTTAATCAATTCCTCATCCTCCATGTCCAGCAAGGGTTTTGCTAATACCTGCCTTAACCACACATTAGGTTCTATCTTTGCTTCCCTACAACATGCCATGAACGTATAGAAGATGGCATTGTTTTCGGCTCCTTCGTTGTTGCCACAGAACAGATAGTTTTTCCTTCCCAATGTAATGGGTCTGATGGCTTGCTCCATAAGATTGTTGTCTATATTGAAACGCCCATCTTGTACGTATCGGCTGATGCGTATCCATACGGCGAAAGCATAACGCAGAGCTTTCTCCATAGCTTCGCCAGGGAGATACTCCTTGTGTACCTCCTTCATATATGCTTCAAGAGCCTTTAATATAGGATATGCTTTGGATTTTCTTTCAGCCTGAATCTCTTCGTAGCTGGCGTTACTGTGTTTTAAGTTTGCTTCTAACTCGTAGAGTACAGCGATCATCTTAACGATATGGGCGGCATTCTTATCATTTGTCGATAAATGCTCGAACTTTCGCCGGACATGTGCCATACATCCCAAGAGCTCTATGCCTTGAACGTTTTCAAATCTGCTGTAAGCTTCATACCCATCGGATTGTATAGCACCATGATAGCCTTTGAAGAGTTCGTCGGGTACGGCTCCCGATCGTGAACCTTCCTTCCAATGAAAGAAGACCCCTCGGCAGTGCAGCGCATCTCTTACTCCCCACAGATAACCCTTGCGAGTCTTACCCTTACGGTCGGCAACTTGTACGCTTGTCTCATCAACTTGCAAGTAGGGACTCTGTAAAATCAACTTCGCTTGGAGTTTATATAGAGGATATAAAGCATTAGCTGTGCTGTGAACCCAGCTGTTTATGGTAGAGGTTGGGATGTTGATGCCATGCTTTTCCATCTGGTGCTTTGTCTATACTCTGGCAAATGATAGACAAACTTTCCTGTGATAATCTCAGCCAGCAGAGAGGCATCGGCAAAACAATCCACAGCTTGCTTCTGTAAAGGAGCTTCCAGTATGTCAATCTTTGCATCCGTGGGTTTTGCATCTTTCAAACGGCAGACGATGCGGTCTTCAACCTTAACATAAAAGCTTGAGGGACGTAAGCACAAGTGTTCTGTCTTATCGTGACCGATGATAACCATACGGTTTTCATCATAACCGTCTGGATAAATCTCAGTAACCACACGCTCTATATCATTAGGAACATAAGAGGCATATGGCTTGCCTTTTCTCGTAGAAGGAGCGTTGCGGCTTGCTTCCCTGCGCTGCTTAGCTTGCTTCTCTACTTCCTTGATGATAGTTGGTATTTCCCCCGAAAGTTGTTTACCTTCTTTTGCCCAATCTGTATCAAAGAACGAACCTGCCCAGCCGTTGGGACTCTCAGGTAAACGCTTTTCGCTACGTCTACCGAATACCATACGCTCAAGTTCAAGAATACGTTGAGATTTTCTTGCTAACTCTGCATCCTTTTGCTTAAGCTCTTCGTCCTTTTGCTTAAGTTCTGCATCCTTTTGCTTAAGTTCTACATCCTTACTTTTAAGCTCCATGTCTTTCTGCTCAAGAAGATTTATAACATCTTCTCGAGTTAAAAAATGATAGTTAGACGCAGGCTTATTGTTGGATGTATTCATCAGAAAACCAGTTATTTATATGATACAAAGGTACGAAAAATATATGGATTTTGCAAGAAATTTCTAAGGTTTATTGTAACGTTTTCTTCGATAACAATGAGGATTTATACCTTCTATATAAAGGACCAATTCATCCCATCGAAGTTCATAAAATCCCTTGGTTTGCTGCATGATTTTACCACTTAAACAACCCTGTGCCATCTGCTTGTGGTATACGACAAAACCACATCGTTCCCAATGAAGCAGCTTGATACGATTGCGAGAACGATTATAGAACACATAAACACAACCATCAGATGGATTAAAATCGTTACCACGGACGAATTGACATAATCGAAGCATCCCCTGGCGCATATCCACAGGAGAACAACAAACCCGATAAACATTTGTTTCATTCAGTGCAAACATCTTTTTTGTGCAAAGGTAGCAACAATGCTGCATCCACAAAAGACGGCTAATTTTGGATGCTTACGATGAGTTGCCAACCATCTACTTTCGTGGGCTTGACAACCTCATAGCTACTGCACGAAGCAATAAAGTAGCAGTCTGCTTAGGCTTTCAGGACTTTTCACAGCTTACCCGTGATTATGGAGACAAAGAAAGTAAGGTGATTCAAAATACGGTGGGCAATGTTTTCTCTGGTCAAGTAGTAGGCGAAACTGCCAAGACATTGAGTGAGCGCTTTGGTAAGGTCTTGCAGCAACGACAGTCTATGACCATCAACCGCAACGACAAGTCTACGTCTATCTCCACACAGATGGACAGTCTCATTCCAGCATCCAAAATCAGTAACCTCACACAAGGAATGTTTGTGGGTGCAGTGTCCGACAACTTTGACGAGCGTATTGACCAGAAAATCTTCCACGCTGAGATTGTTGTGGATAGTACTAAGATCTCTGCCGAGATGAAAGTATACCAACCCATCCCCATAATCGCAGATTTCATAAACGAAGATGGCTCCGACAATCTCAAAGAGACTATCGAAGCCAACTATAAATGTGTCAAACAAGATGTTCTAACTCTTGTAGATACGGAGATTGAACGTATCAAGAATAATCCACAACTAAGTGTTTTATTAAAAGGAATATAGTTCTGTTGGTTACAGAATTATATATTACCAAGGATTTCTTTTTGGAGATCTACCTTCAGCAGAAGGTTCACCAAATAAGCCGCGTTGTTGGTTGAGTTGATGTTGTAATCTTAATCTTTCTTCGTCTGTTAATTTTCTGCCATTAATATAGACGATACTATCAAGTTCTGTATAGTTGTCTTTTCGAGCTATATATGGTAAGTAGTGCTGATTTAAAAAGTACTTATCTAAATCGGATAAGGTTAGATTCTTTAGAATTTCTCCTCCACTTATTAATTTAATAGTAGGATTACCATTCTTGCTATATGCCTTAGAAGATGCTATAGTAATAGAATTCTTATCGAAAGAGCCATTCATTATATAGTTTCTGCCACACTTCTCAAAATATGCTTGATAGCCATCTTTGATATTATCTCGGTAGATTTGACATACTTATCTCTATCAGGGCGTTGTTGTTCATTGAACATGCCTGCAGCATTACAGAAAGCATGTAACAAGAATGCGACTAATTGCTTATAGCCAGCCCCTAACTTATATTTGTCATCATTAAATGTCTGAGGAATACTAATAAACTGCTCCCCACCAACAAGACCAAAACTACCCGTTCCTTCATACTTACTGAGGTCGTATCCTATTGAAACATTAGGTAGTTTTATACCATATCTAGCAAGCACTTCTGTCTCGCCTTCCGAATTATAAAACCTTACATTTGTATTATGTTCCATTTCACTTACAGCTTCATTGATTGCTCTTCTTATGTGCGATGCCAAAACCTCACCTCCTACAACTTTTGCTTTTCTAAGTCTAATCATTGTCCAATATTGTGCAGGATATGACCCCCAAATGCCAACGGCTCGCGTTTCAGTTTGAGGAAAAGAATATATGCCATATCTCGTAGGTATATCTTTGGCTATTGTTGCATTAAAAGCATGTCTTTGCTGATTCTGCAAGAATGCTTCTCCTGTTTTCTGGATATTAATCTTTTGTTGTTCTGATAGTTTTGCAACAAACTCTGGAGACGATTGAGATATAGAAATATCTTCGACTGTACCTTCAACAGTCTCATCATTTGAACATGAATACGATGAGAAGATAGCAACAATTACTATCAACCCCAAAAATACTTTTCTTTTCATAATACAATAATTTGATTGGTTTTTATTTGTGTAATACTTTTATTTGATTGAGAGTTTTTACATAATTTTCTACAGAAAGATATTCGTTTAGCGTGAACCCCATCTTATATGCATCTTCTTTTGATAAGGCTAAGATGTATTTACTACTGCCTTTATCAAACCAAACAAGTCTTGTAAGCATAGCTATATGATCAGTTTGCTCCATATATATGTTTTCTTTATTGCTCCTTGGCTTATTCTCTTTCTGATATTCAGTCATATTATTGTCTATATCCTCTATAACGTTATCATTGCAAGAGGTTGCAAAAATGACATATATCATTATGAGTATTATATTTATTTTTTTCATTTAGGATAAATTTAAATTTATTTTTGTTCTATATCTTCAGGGCCTCCAGCATGTGCAGTAAAATCTCCTTCAAGATAATATCTTTCACCTGTAGGCCAAATGCCTGAGAGTTTTAGATATCCATGAGCAAACCCTTTTTTATCAAAATCATTGAGTACACAGGTACCTGAAAGAGAGGTGACTACCGCTGTTCTTATATATCCAGTTACTGTACTTAAAATGCAAACTCCTCCGCTACCAAATGTAGGGAGATGTCGCCTGTCCTCCCATATCTTTTTGTAAAAATCCAAAGGTTTATTCTTATAGAGTAAAGTGTCTGCAGTAGAAACTATAGTATAAGGCTCTTTTAACTTTAGTTTCTTCAACGGTGAATCAAAGATGATATCAAGAGAATATGCATGATTCGAACGATTGTCTGGCTGTTTTCGGAGATATAGGTCCAATTCTGTTAGTTGTTCCTCACATTCCAATCTTGATAAAAAGACAGGATTGTATGAGCTACGCAGCCAGTTCCAAGAATCATAATTCTTATATACTTCTCCATTCAGCGTTATCGTTGCAAAGGTATCATATCCTTCCACTTCTTTCATACAACTTGAAAGAAGGAAAATATTGCATAACAATATTAAAGAGACTTTTAAAAACTTTACCATAATTCTATTCTTTATTTGTTAATATCACTTTTGTAGATAACTCTAATAGGGATATACTGTAAAGACTTATTTTCATAATTTAGAAGTACAATTGTATAAATATACTGTTGTCCTTCTTCTGAATGCGCCTTCATATACTCTATAGCATCTTCTGCAAACATATCCTTCAAAGGAATACTTCCCTCGTCAATAGTAACTTCTTTATATTTGCCAATAGGGTCAACTGACAACGCAGTTATGGCATCCCAAGAACTATCATCAAATGCTTTGCTAATATTTTTCTTGCGAGAGAAATATATGCTGGCATAGTCAAAATCATATTTATTTTTTATTCCATCATATAAATTACCACTCCTGTCTATGTAGAAAGTAGAATTTTCAATATCATAAATATTCAGAGAACTAATTTCCATATTTTGTATAGATACTCGTTCGCCTTGACTATTCAAAACTTCAAGAAAACAAACACAGTATTCGTTATCTGAAGTTTGTCTAAAAAGAATTTCAGGTTTAGTGTTTTCTATCCATTCTATTGGGCTATTGCCATACTTAATACCCCATTTGAATTTGAAAGCGTCATTTATAAGATCCTGTGAGTTTTTAAATTCAGTATCAAGACATTCAGCTTTAAGCAAATAGCCTCCTGGACTGTAAGAACCCTTAAGTATGTATCTTGGATTACCTACGACTATTGGCATACTATATTTAATTCCATTATTAGATGCCTCTACAAAGCAAATTCCTTTCCCCTTTGCGGTAAGTATTCCACTTGAATTAATAGTCGCAATCTTTGAATTATCTGTGCTCCAACTTGTCACCCCTATAGCGTTCGTCAAGAAATATTGGGCATTGGTATAAGCATTTATAGGTCCAACGATTAGAGTAGAGAGCCTTGATAATATCCACTTATTTACTTGCTTTTCTTTTAAAAAAGAAGAGTGTTCTTGACTTTCATTATTAACAAAATAGTTTTTGCCAAAAGCACTGGCCATACTTTGCGGTTCAGCTTTATAAAGCTCAGGGTTATGAGTTAATCCTGACCCTATAGCCAAGGCACTAGAGGTTGGAACAAAAGGGATAGCTTTAGGCTTAACAAAAATTTCTCTTTGCAATAGAATATCAGGAACATTCAACTTATCTCCAAGATTACCATCTAGATTACCTGTGAATCCCCTTACATCGTATTTTGAACTGGGATAAGTATCATAAAGCGGTATGTTGGGATAGTATCTATCAAAGCTAAAGTTAGTGTGACTAATAGTGGGGCCTATCCAAAGAAATTTTTTCTTAATTTTTATTCTAAAATAAGTAACTTCATCTCCAACTTTTTTAGCAGGAGAGATTTTTATGTCGGCATCTACCTTTGTTTTACCAGGTATCATGCTAACTAGTGCTGCGGTTATATCATTCAATGAAAGTCCATAAATAAATGGATTTAATGGGGTTAGAATGTCGAGTGGGCCTATTCCTGCATTGGCATCGGCTGATAAATAATGATCAGGAATAATCGGTTCCTTATATGAGCCATTAGCTATAGCAAACATGTTTAGTCCATGCCCATTATCACCTTTAGGGAATCCTAATTTAGAGAGTTCCTTTTGCCATAATATATATTCCCGATTATCCAAATTTCCCTCTGGGTTTACATAATCGACCAATAATTGGGCTGTAGCACTTGAATATGCCAATGAATTTCCCAATTGTATTAACTCATCCACATTAAATTTTTTACCACTAAATGTTTTTATTACAGATTTAAGAAATTTTTTATCTGCGCACCAGTCGCGAATAGCTTTATAACCATATAGGACTCCCAAAGGAACATAAGCACCTAAATGTGGAGCATCATAACTTATATAAGTCTGAGTTTGGTGCTTGATATTCCTATCCTCCATTGTTTTAAGAGCATATCTTATGATAAGCCCTCCCATACTATGCCCGATTATTGTGTTTTTTTCTTTGCTATTAGATATAGCTTTCTGCTCATTTATCCAGTTAATAACAGATATCAATGTATATGCATTTGCCTGAATATATTCTCCAGAGCTCTTCCAATCTACATATACAAGATCATAGCCAAAACCTTCTCTTAACATTTCTAAGAAAGAATTTGGAGCAACGACATTATTGTAATGCGTAAAGCCTTTAGACTTGTTAGGTAATCTAGGATCAAAACCTTCTACAATAATCAAAGGTTTCACAATAGTTGTATGATTACCTGATAAACAATATGTAACTTCTGCTTTTGTAGATATACCACGATAATCATCTCCGTTTATAACTATTGTATCTGAAAGGGGATTGGAGAGAAAGCTGTATTCAGAAGCTCTTGTTAATCCATCAGGCTTACGTTCTAATTTTATTATAAACATGTGAGATAATAATGATTGTCCATTATCCAATGTTGCCTTTATTATTATTTCATTTCTTCCTTGTTGTAAATTCGCTTTAACCTTTTTATTCACTCCCATTTCCTGAAAGCCATTTCCCAGATTAACTTCAAGTTTACTTAAATGCATGTTAGTCAGAAGGTTACTTTTGGGTAAACTTATAATAATGGAAGATTCAGTTGTGTTTTCTACGAGTGAACTACAAGCGAACAGGTAACCTTGCTTATACGGATCTTTATTTGTAGTATATACTTGATCGTTTTTGTAGGTTATTAATCCATCTTTTAATGCATTTTCCTTAATTTGAGAATATTTGTACAATGCAAGACTTAATGATATAGAGTTATTCTCATCATAAGATTTTTTTTGACGGAAAAAAACATCTATGTCTTTACTTACTTCACCTATTAAATCTGCAGACTTAATAGTTGACAACAAATACCCAAATCTTACATAATCAGCAGCGTTATGTTCTGTTAAGGGCACTATTCCCGTAAATATATCAAGATCTTCATACTCTTCTGCATAATCTCTTAATAGTCCTGTTGGCACTTTATTTTTGTCAATGTGCGCAAACATTTTATCTAAGACTTTCCTTAAGCTCTCATTTTTACCTCTTTGTTGTGCCATTGTCGGCATACAAAGAAATAGAAATACGGAAAGAATTGCCGTTACTTTTAAAGTATGTATGTTCATGTCTAATTAAGGTAAGTTAGGGCCTACTCGTAAGCTTTTCGGCTTCCGCTCCTTTTTACAGTATGGTCTGCTAGATAATTATACTAAAATGGTATTTTCCTTTTCTTGTCGCAAATATACAAATATATATTGTTTATAACAAGAAAATAGTTATTTTATTTTCAAAAATTTGTATTTCCTTAGTATTTTTACTATATTTGCTGTATTATTTACTATATATAACTCGTTGACGGAATTAAATTAAAGCATAAATTAATATGCAAGAAAAGTTGCATATAAAAGATGTTTTGTAACTTAGTAATAACCAACACACTAAGTTCAATAATCCGTATGCACAACTTATATGCGAATTTCGCAAAAATCCTTAATATATGCAATTCTTTTCAAAAGACTTGGTAAACTCGGCCTTAATTCCGCCAACGGGTCAGGGTATGTTTGAAGGTGTAGTATCCGATAACTTCGATAAACGTATCGACCAAAAGATTTTCCATGCTGAGATTGTGGTGGATAGTGCTAAGGTATCTGCAGAAACAAAGACCTACGAATCAATTCCCACGATTGCAGACTTTACAAACGAAGATGGATCCGATAATCTCAAAGAGACCATCGAAGTCAACTATCGCAAGGTGAAGCAAGAGATACTATCGCTTGTGGAAACAGAGATTCAAAGGATAAAGAATACCCCTGTCTTATCCCATCTCTTTCCAGACAAGTAGCGCAAGCACAGATATAGCGTTGTGGATGTGGTGTGGTAATTAAAGAACAGAGTTATACTCACAAGTAAATTCTTATGATAGTTGTCAGTACTAACAAACTATGGCTGTAACAAATCGTTTTTCAATTTAGTCGTTTTAGGTGAGTGAGAAGTGTAAGATTGTACAGCTCGATATGGTTGGTGGAATGAAAAACGGGTATGGTGTATTTCCTAACTGATAAGATAGCCATAGTTTTTCAATTTATCGGTATAAATAAATTTGGCTTTGAAGAGGAAAGAGCTTTTAAGTATTACCGACAAAGTACGATTGGTACTCTGCCTACATTGAAGGCAACTACATGATTTATTTCTCTATCTTACAGCGATAGGCGGTTGTTTGATTTTACTTGCTATCTGTAAAATCCTTTTAAGCAAAGTGGTAACTGAAATTTCCAATACTCGTGCCATACTACAAATACCCAGCTCTTCTTTGGTCAGTTGAATGATTTCAGAATCAGTGTTAGGAAAATAGGCTTTGTCGGTGTAGCCAGTAATAACACGTTTCTGGCAATGTTTGCATTAGTAGCATTGTTTGCCATTGCGTTTCTTCTCATTTTTGATCATTTCCATTGAACAGCAATGTGGACATACTAACATGGATATTGCCCTCTTTCATCGCTTTATTACAATTAAAAAGGAAGTTACTGGACATTTATAATTCGCCCTATAATCCTTTGAAGTATACTTTCATTGCTTATTAATATAGATGCTGCACCAGTCATTCTGCTGATAATTTTATACTTGCAATCCGTTATCCTTACCTGCGCCATAAACACGCTGCCTTCTGCTGTTTGCCAAGGTGTATGTGATGTGGATGTTATGATACCATGGGCTGCTCCGTATGTTTCTGCATCGTAACCCTCAATTTCGATGCTTACCGTCATTCCTCTCGTTATCGTATTCACGTATTTATAGGGAATGTCTATTGTGCCTTGACGGGCATTTGTCATCTGTACCTTTGCACTGATGGTTTCGGGACAAGGTATAAAGTATGCACCTGCCAGTAGCCCCAATACCACAATGGTGATGATCGTGATGCCATAACGGACAATCCTTGATGGTATCTCTCCAATGATATGCCTTACCTTTTCGCTACGGAGTTCTATCTTGTCGTCTGCCATAATCTTCCTTTTTCTGCTGTTAGTTGCCCAATTCCAATTGATTCTTCACAAGGTTATAATATGCGCCTCTCTTTGCTGTGAGTACTTCGTGGTTGCCGATTTCTACCACCTTGCCTTTATCCAATACCACTATTTGGTCGGCATTCTTCACCGTACTTAGGCGGTGTGCCACGATAACTACTGTCTTGCCTTTGTAGAACTCGTCCAAATGTTCCACTATCATGCGCTCATTATTGGCATCGAGCGAGTTGGTGGCTTCGTCAAGGAAAATATAGTCGGGGTTCTTATAGACGGCTCTCGCTATCAATATACGTTGTTTCTGCCCTTGGCTCAATCCCACACCATCGCGACCAATCTTTGTGTTGTATTTTAAGGGCAGCCCCATCACATAATCGTGAATACAGGCTATCTCGGCAGCTTTCTGTAACCGCTGCTTGTCTATCTCGCCATCATCGACGGCAATGTTACGTGCTATCGACTCCGCAAAGATTACTCCGTCCTGCATCACCACCCCACACTGCCTGCGCCACCACTTCTTGTTGAGTGTGTTTACATCCGTTCCTCCAATGGTGATTTGTCCGCCCAATACGGGATAATAGCCTAACATCAGTTTGATAAGAGTAGTTTTACCGCTGCCCGATGCGCCCACAATAGCTGTTACCTTGCCTTTGGGGATTGTAAGGCTCACATCATCAATGATAGTTTTCAGTGCATGAGGGTCATACTTGAAGTTTACGTTTTCAAGGTCTATGCCTTGATTTTCTTCTTTCAGTGCCATTTCCAATCCTTGCTTTCCGTTCTCATCGTCCATGCGGTGTATCTCATTGATACGCTCAAGGCTTATTTTTACATCCTGCACCGAATAGAAGAAATTCATCAGTTGTTCTACGGGAGAGTTGAGTTGTCCGATGATGTATTGTACGGCGAGCATCATACCCAGTGTAAGCTGTCCGTGAATCACGGCTGTTGCTGCCACCACCGTGATGACGATGTTCTTCAGCTCGTTGATGCAGATGCTGCCCGCCTCCTGTGTCTGCTGGAGCTTCAGCGATTTCATCTGCACCCTGAAGAGGTCGGCCTGCACGTCCTCCCATTCCCAGCGACGTCGTTGCTCACAGTCCTGTAGCTTTATTTCCTGCATGGAAGTGATGAATTCATAGGTCTTGTTATTATTGATAGCCTGTTGTTCGAATAATTCATAGTCCAACACCTTTCTTCGTCTCAGGAAGAGCATCAACCATCCACCATATAAAAGGCTCCCCAAAAGGAAAATAAGGAATATTTGCCAATTATATGATAGCAATACAATACTGAATACGACGAATGTAAATATGGAAAAGGTGACATTCAGTGTCTGCTGTGTAAGGAAACTGTTAACGCGACTGTGGTCGTTCATTCTTTGCATGAGATCACCCATCATCTTTGTGTCGAAAAATGACATAGGTAACTTAAGCAATTTGATGAAGAAGTCGCTCACCAGCGAAATGTTTATCCGAATAGAGATCTGTAACAGCAACCAACGGCGAATAAAGTCAATAGCTGTACGGCTGAAGGTGAGCATTAGTTGTCCCAGGAGTATCAACCAAATAAAACCAATGTCTTGGTTCTTGATGCCTACATCCACGATCGATTGGGTAAGGAAAGGTAGAATGAGCTGTAGTAGACTACCTACGAGTAGACCTAGGACAATCTGCCCGAAGTAACGGCGGTACTTTTTAATATAACCAAAGAGAAACTTGAAAGAGCGTTGCCCATTCTGATTATCTTTTTGAAACGGATTGGCATAGAATTTTGAAGTGGGTTCTAAAAACATTGCAATACCTTTTTCTTCGCTACCAGAACAGGTACTTATCCAATGCTTCTTGAATTCTTCTATATTGTATTCTACAAGTCCCTTACTTGGGTCAGCTATGTAGAAAGTTTTTCCTTTCTTAACTTTGTAGAGTACAACAAAGTGGTTTTGATTCCAGTGGAGGATGCAGGGAGAGGATATGTCTTTTATCTCCTCAACATTTATCTTACCGCATTCACAATCAAACCCCAACGCATATGCTGTGTTCCTGATGCTTAGCATGGATACGCCTTCTATTGTTGGACGGCACATCTTAGACAGGTAATTTGCAGAATATTTTTTTTATAATACTTGCATATCATTTCTAAGCATGCTACTCCACACTGCATAGTATCATGTTGCAATTGATTTGGAAATTTATAACTTTTATTTAACAATGCCATCCTCATCGTCAATATTGTGAATCTTTTGCCTCAATGTTTGAGCTTTATGTCCTTTATTGAGGCTAAGCGAAACTTGTATATACACCATATTGGCTTTATCGGCATTCCACGATATGATGCTTTTGGTAAATTTGCTATTAGCATAATTCCTTTCGGAAAGCTTAATCTTACTTCTAAATGGATCCCATATCCCTGCGGTAAACATCCATTGTTTAAGGTGATAAGATGTAGAGAAATAGACAGCATCTTCTTGTGCTAAGTAAAGATTACCTCTAAATTCCTTACGGTTATTAATAATACCAAAATTCATACTCCAGTTCTTTGTTAAGTTCAAGTTACCCTCTACGTAGTAGTTCCATATTTTCTTCGAGTAGTCGAGATTGTCTTTCTGAAATAAAGTTTTTGAAAAAGCGCAGGATCCCGATAATGTTAATCGATCTTTAATAACTTCATAATTGAGAAAGGTACTTAGGGTATGAACTCGACTTTTATTATATTTATCCGTAACATAATAAATAGCACAATCATCAATATAGCTGTTCGGGGCAAAAGGATGGCGGCTGAACCTATACGAATAAGCTAGCTGAAAATATAATCTGCTGATATTGTAGGTGACATCAAGTCTATTATTATATTCTATGTAAGGACGTAAGTCAGGATTGCCCTTTTCTATCTCTATGGAATTCAACTTTCTTGTGATATTTGCCATATCTGTCAACTCTGGTATATGGGGAATAAGTTCTGTATTTAAAGAGAAAGTCAAATTATTGATTGGAGCATATGAAAATTTAATCATGGGGCGCATGAATCTTTTCGTATAGGAGATACTGTCCTTGTTATAGCTAACAATATTCCCTCCAAGTCCAATCTGATAACTTAGTTTCTTATAGCGACCAAGCAATTGTACATAACTAAACATGTCATAGCTGTCAGAATGGTCTTTCTTCATTATATCTTGGCTATAGTTGTTATTTGTTTTGGCATAATTTATCCTTACTCCTATAGAAAGATTATTCATGTCATTTATCTTATGTTCGTACAAGAGTTCCGGAATAAACGATAGACGCTTACCACGCACACCATACTGATTGTTAAATGAAATCATGGAAAACTGGTCCCTCTCCATAAAATTATATCTATAATTACTGGTTCTGTATGTTGTTAACAAGTCAAATATCAGATTATCCTTTTTCGAAATCTTTTGGAATGCATATATGTCAAATGAATATAAATTTGATTTGTACGTGGGTGTCAAAGCGGTGTTACTTATGAAATTATTGAATGAGTACACTTTCTGTAAGGTTTCATCTTTGTCATTATTGTAGAATTCTGTGTTGAAATTAACGTTCAAAAGAAGTGATTTAGCAACATGACTATACACACCTTTAAGACTATGTTGCCGATAACTATAAACCGAGTTGTCGCCTTCTTTTATCTGTAAGAGCGAAAGCGGATCGGATACAAGCCTTGTGTCAATTCTGTTCTTGGTATAATGCCTGAGCTTATTGCTATAAATAAACGTGATTTGATCCTTTACGTTATTAAGTTTCAGAAAGATGTTATTTTCACTTGATAAAGTCGTGACAGCATCCATTGTTTTGAATCCAAATCCATAACCTTTTACCCCTTCCTTAGTCTTGACATTAAGGATTCCACCAAAATTTTGAGTAGCATATCTAACGCCAGGATTATCTATAAACTCTATCGACTTTATTTGGTTGGGTAAAATTGCAAGATATTCATCAGCAGTAGCTGGCATGCCATTTATTTGATAGGCGACGCTTTTTCCATCAAACATTGTAATTCCCATTGACTCTTTGGAAATAATAGCATTAGGCAAATGGAGCTTATTAAGTACCCCCCATACATTGTTAGTACTTTCCCTAAGCTCTTTATTTGGATATATTATTAATCTATCCACCATTTTCTTATATCTTGAAGCTTTGATAACAACCTCTTTAAGCACTTGTGTCTCCTCTTCTAACATGACATTTACAGAGTCCTGTCCATCATATAGCCATGTTTTAGTTTTATAACCGATAGAGGAAAATGTTAATGTATTCCCTTTGGTAAGGTTGTTAATGGTGAACTCTCCATTTTCATCTGTTGTCGTCCCCCCAATAGGTCTATTGTTATTCTGTACATATATTAAAATATTTACGAAAGGTATTGTTGCTTGTTTTGCATTTATTACTCTACCTTTAAGTCCTTCACCAAAAGATGTAAATGATATAGTCCCAAAAAGAATTAGCAGAAGATACCTCATATATATATGCATTAAATTATTGATAAAAAGATAAAGACACCTAATCTTATTTAGCTCTTTTTTTGAGACTATTGAATTATTCAATAACTCAATAATATAGTCAACTTTTGAATAACCTTCTTTCAATACACAAAACTCTTTCGGTTCATCTAATAGAGACTGCGAACAACGTTTAGAACAGACAGGAAGCATATCACAATTTATGCATCGTTCAGGAATTTGTAAATTCATCCTGTTCATTAATTTAGTGTAGTCCCATATTATTACACCATCTTCTCTAAGAAATCCGCAAGAATTAGCTTCATTAAATTTTCGAGCTGTACACTTATAAACACGACCATCATAATTGATCACAACTTCATTTAGATTGTCGGCATAACAACTGCAAAGTTTATATTTCAAGTCAAGATATGTACATACAAATCCTCTTGTTTGACATTCCTTTACAAAGTTATTTATTATGCAATCGTCTATTTTCTTTTCATTCACTTGCCATACTTTATGTACGGCAATTGTTGCTCTTTGTGGATCCAAGAAAGGCTCTATATCAGATACCATTGATTGCAATCCTACACTTGTCTGTGGAGAAACATTTATGCGCAATACTAACTCATAATCAGAAAGATGCTCTTTTATTAAAGATAAGATTCTAAGATTCTGTCATATGAACCAATTGCTTTCTTATCTTTGTACTTTCTTATTGTATTGTGAATATTTCTACATCCATCAAGAGTTATCTGGAATGTAGAATGGTATCCTTTTATTGCATCTACAAAATCTTTTGTTAATAGTGTAGAGTTTGTGGTAAAGTTTATGGTTATTTTAAACCCTTTAATGCTAGCAATAGGGTTTATTAGGGATAATATATGCAGAATCTTCTCTTTATACAATAAAGGTTCTCCTCCGAAAAAGCTCAAAGTCAACAACTCAAAGGGTGCTTTGTCATATTTTAACTTTATGTGCTTTATAATAGAAGAGATTGTATCTTCTCCTATCACAGAATTATCAATATGGTTTTCATAACAGTACCAACATCTTAAATTACAATCCATGGTCATATTGATAATCATGTGATAAGTTTTGCCCGAGAATTTCCTATCCATAACATCGCTAATATAAGTTGCTTTTTCATCAAAGAAATCAGGTATAAGCATACCTTTTTTACACAGATCATAGAATAGTTGGGGTTGTTCTTTCTCTAATTTTTCAAAATTCTCCATTAAAAGAAACTTATTTATATCTCTTTTATGGTTCTTCCGGAATTTGGAGTGATATCATTTAATATCTGATTATCAATAACTTTTGTGAGTTCTATTCTTCCAAATCCCTTTGTTTACTGAATATTAAAGAATATAAAGTGCTAAAATAAAGGCTACAAAATCTATACTTATCTTACATGGGCTATCCACACCACAAAAAGCTTATATTTAAGGGTTTACAATACTTTTTTATCAACAAGGGAGCCTGAAAAGTATAATACCATCACTCCAAATTCCGGAAGACCCTCTTTTATTGGTAATTAAAAAGGATACAGTATAGGCATTGAAGATAATACACGATTCTCCTTGTTCTATATAATGATTATATTTACTGATATTCATATTTAAATAATTTTGATAAGTGCAAGATTTCCTTGCACTTATCAAATTAATACTTCTGCTTATTTACAGTTACAATTGTCTAAGAATGTGTTTTCAATAGACGAATCCTGTCTTGTGCATGAGCAATTATCCAAGAATGGAGATTCGATTTCTGTCCGATTGGATAATCCTCCGAGCGTTTCAGAGAGTAAGTCATCACTAAGAATTGTGATTTTATTAATCTTCTTCATAATTTTGATGTTTAATTTGCCTTCTTTTAGCTTCCGGCATTGCTTTGTAATGTCTGTTCAATAATATTGTCGACAAATTATCTTCTTGGCACTGCAAATATACATATACATATTGTTTAAAAACAAGAAAAATAGTTTTTTTTCCCCAGAATTTGTATTTTCTTAGTATTTTAGCTATATTTGTAGCATTATTTACTACCTATACATTGTTTATATGGAAAAAAGATTTATTACATTAAAAGATTTCGAGATTACTCCCAGCGAGAATGTTATCGAACGTAGCCAAAACTTCCAGAGTTATATTGACCAAATGAATCAGTTCGGCTGCAAGAGTTATTGGGTCATGGCAAGAACAGGCGTTGGAGCCAAGATGCAAATAGAGGGCTATGGCGGTGAAGTTTCAGCATATATTTCCAACGACTATTTAGGTATGTCGCAAAGACCAGAGACCAAGGAGGCTGGCATAAATGCCGTCCTGAAATACGGTACAGGGGCAAGTGCCGCTCAAGCCATAGGAGGCTATTTAGACATCCATCAGCAGTTGGAACAAGGCATTGCAAAGTTCGTTGGTCAGGAAGATGCAATTCTCTTCTCATCTGGATTTGGTGCCAATGCAGGTTTGCTCCGTGCTATATTGGGAAAAAATGACATAGCCTACATTGATTCGTATATCCATACCAGTGCCACAAGTGGTTTAATTGGAACCAATGTAAAGCATATAGGACACAACGACATTGACTATCTTGACATGATCCTTGAACGGGAAACGGGAAAATATCAGACTCGATTGGTCATCATCGATGGGGTCTATTCCCAGAATGGAGATTTATCAAAACTTCCCCAATACATTGCGGTCTGCAAGAAACACAATTGTCTTCTTATGATGGATGACGCTCACGGCATTGGAGTTATGGGAGAAAACGGCAGAGGAACAGCCGAATATTATAATTGCTTGGGACAAGTAGATATTATTACAGGAACTTTCAGTAAGTCTTTCGGATGTGTCGGTGGTTTTGTTGCCGCGTCAGAAAAACTGATTCAGTATCTGAGATATTATGCTGACAGTAATGTCTTTTCCGCAGCAATGACTCCACAGGTTGCAGCATCTTCCCTAAAGGCACTGGAACTCATACAGACACAACCAGAGATTCGCAAGAAGTTGTGGACTAATGTCAATTATCTGCGCAAACGACTGACAGAGGAAGGCTTTGATATAGGCTGCTCCATATCAGCCATATTTCCTATTATGGTAAGAGACAATAAAAAAGTATACGAAATAGCACGAGAATTGCAAAAAAGATGTATCTTTGTAAGCGGTATCACATACCCTGCGGTAAGAACTAAGGAAGCACGGCTTAGAGTCAGCGTGTTGGCTTCGCACGAAATAGTACAGTTGGAACAATTGGTAACCGCTCTTGTGGAAATCAGAAAATCAATACCTTTTTAAATGGCAGAAGAAGAAAACAAAACCAAAAGATACAGAAGGACAAACGTCGATATACAGGCAGACATTATCAAGGCAGCAGAAAGTCTGATTAAGAAAAAAGGCTTTGCATCAATGCTGGTGACAGAACTTATTAAGAAAGCCAGAATTGAACCGCTTGTCTTTTATAACAGATATGATAATCTTAGCGAATTTTATGATGAATTCGTTAAGAAGTACGACTATTGGTTTAAGGATGTCCTGACTAAAATCCCATTTCCTACAGATTCTGAATTAGGTTATATCAGTATTTTCAAGGATGTACACAAGTCACTTCAAGACAAATCCGTGATGTTGGAATTACTACGTTGGGAAATAGCGGAAGGAAATGAAACTACGGTTCGTACAGCTATGCTTAGGGAAATGCACACATTACCTCTTGTCAATACTTACGAGGGGAAATTTAAGGATATAGATATATCTGCTATATCTGCATTGATTATAGGGGGGATATACTACCTCAATCTCCACCGTGACCGTTCAAAGTTTGCCGATATTGACGTGAATACGGAGCAAGGCAGAAAACGCATAGAAAATGCCTTAGAGGAACTTGGACACATGATATTCCACTACCATGAAGTAAATAATTATAAAAAAGTAGTTGCTGAAAGAATGAAAGAAAATGGCATCAGCGATGAAATCATAAAAAAGTGTTTGGATTAAACGATACAATCCAAAGAGATTCCCCACTTATCCAGCGTGATAATTGGGGAATTTTCTTATTATAGCAACTATATCTTACTTAGCAAAGCGGCATTTTAGAATTCCTGTAAGTAAGATATTACAACGCACAAACGACTATTTCCTGTAATCTCCCTTTATTTCCTGCTTTTCCCAAAAACTTTTATTTCTCTTTATATACCTATAATTTAGCTGCTTGATAAGAGTATTCACCATTAAAATTATCAAGTAATGGAATCAAACAGCAATGACAATTACGTGCTGGTCTTGGAAGACCGCACGGAAGTGAAGAATGAGCAGGAAGCAGGGAAGTTGTCCGTCGTGTCCAGTGTTGACGACAAGGGTAACCTCAAAACTACTGAGGCTGTCGCTGCCAATCAAGCAGCGTTCTTGAAGTTCAACAACAAGGACGGACTTCTGAAGAACTTCATGACCAACTTCCTCAAACAGTTCAACAACCCGACTCATTTCGGGTTATACAAGGTCGTAGCAGACAATGTGGAGCAGAGCGTGGACAACCTGCGCACCATGCTGCAAAACCGTGAAAAGCCCGAAAGCAAGCAGCAGTTGGCTTACAGTCAGGTGCGCTTTGAGGACTTCCTACCCAAACAGAAGAACGCCACCGCTATTGACGAGTCGAAGATTGACTGGAAGCAGCTCGACACCCTCGGTCTTTCCCGTGAGCGATTGGAGCAGAGTGGAGAATTGGAAAAGATGCTCAATTGGCAGAAGAGCAATCTCTTGACGATTGCCGTACCTATTGGAGACACTACCATCTACACTGAAGCACGCCTTGCATTCCGTACGGACGATAACGGCAATATCGGTTTGGCAATTCATCCTTTGAGAAAAGAACCACAGCTTGACTTTCCCTATATGGGTTACAAGTTCTCTCCCGAAGAGAAAGAACAGCTCCTTGCTACGGGTAATCTTGGCAAGACCATTGAGGTAACCCCAAAGAACGGAGAACCGTTTGCCGCCTACGTCTCCATCGACCCACAGACCAATGAGATTATTGCCCTGCGTGCCGACCGCGTGAACATCCCCAAGGAAATCAAAGGCGTTACGCTTTCCGATGCGCAGTACAAAGACCTTGTAGAGGGCAAAGCCGTGAAAGTGGAAGGAATGACCGCCAAGAGTGGTAAGTCCTTCAATGCTACTTTGCAGGTCAATGCCGAGAAGAAAGGCATCGAGTTTATCTTCGATAACAAGCAAGGCTTGAAAGAACGACAGCAGCACACCCGACAACAAGGCGCACCACATAAACTCTGCGGTTTGGAACTGAGCGAAAAACAGCGTGAAGCCTTGGACAGCGGACGAACACTTTATCTGAAAAACATGGTGGACAAGGAAGGGCAACCCTTCAATGCCTACGTCAAGATGGACAAGGAACAGAACCGCCCGCGTTTCTACAAATGGAATCCTGACAAGAAGCAGGAGACCGGCAAGGAAAAGGTGGTAGCCGTAGCCGAAGAACACAAGACGCAGGTTGCCGTGAACAACCAAGGCAAGACCAACGAAGCCACCAAAAATGTGAATGAGCCGTTAAAGTCCGGGCAGACACAGCCCACTGATGCCCAAAAGCAGAAGCAGGACGAGAACAAACAGAAGAAGTCTCGTGGACGCAAAATGTAAAACGAGAGAGCCACACAAGTGGCTCTCCGTATTGGAGGGAGGGGGAAATCATTTATTTTTACCGACATAATATTGGCTTTAACGGAACTTCTTACTCCCATTTCTCCCCAAATTCCAAAAGTTATAGTCTTCTCTGTATCCATCATAATATAATCCTTTATGTTAATATAATTCACAAATAGTGTCGAAACACTCAAAGTTAGCTCTATTAAGTTGGGATAAAGAGGAACATTAAAGAGCAGCATTATGCCGAAACAAATGCTAATTAATATTTTGCAAAGTTACAAATAAATATTATAAAAACAAATGAATATATGTATTATTGCCGAGAAACCCTCGGTAGCCAGAGACATAGCCCGCATCGTAGGAGCAACGAGCAAGCAAGACGGATATATGGAAGGCTGCGGCTACCTCGTCACTTGGGCAATGGGACATCTCATAGCCCTTGCCATGCCCGAAGCCTACGGTTTTTCTGCCTATAAAGCTGAAGCCCTGCCCATTCGTCCCAATCCTTTCAGGCTTATCGTGCGTCAAGTGCGCAAGGACAAGGACTACACGTCCGACCCCGCAGCCCTCAAGCAACTCAAAGCTATCCAGGGTTGCTTCGACAGAGCAGACCGCATCATCGTAGCTACCGATGCAGGGCGTGAGGGTGAACTTATCTTTCGCTATATCTATCACCATTTGAACTGCCACAAGCCTTTTGACAGACTTTGGATTTCCTCGCTTACGGATAAAGCCATCCGTGAAGGACTTGCCCATCTCAAGGCAGGAACTGCGTATGACAATCTCTATCACACCGCCAAGGCTAGAAGTGAAGCCGATTGGCTTGTGGGCATCAATGCCAGCCGTGCCCTGTCCATTGCTCGCAAAGGCGGTTACTCTTTGGGGCGGGTACAGACTCCGACACTCGCTATGGTCTGCCGTCGGTACATAGAGAACCGTGATTTTGCTTCCGTACCCTATTGGAAACTCTCCGTTCTTACAGAAAAAGAGGGCTTATCGCTGAAAACCGTTGGCTGTAAAGACTATGAGAGTGAAGCATCGGCACAGACTGCTCTCGCCATGCTTCGCAGTCAGAGCCAGCTTACGGTAGAAACGGTCACAAGAAAGGTAACGCATACCGCGCCACCCCTCTTGTACGACCTCACTGCCTTGCAGAAGGATGCCAACAAACGCCACGGCTTTTCTGCAGACAAAACCCTCTCGATAGCCCAAAGTCTCTATGAGAAGAAAATCACGACCTATCCCCGCACTGGCAGCCGATACATCAGTGAAGATGTCTTCGAGGAAATCCCCGCCTTGCTGCGTAAGATAGGCATGCCACTATCAAATACACTTAATTGCCATTCGGTGGACAATACAAAAGTAACCGACCACCACGCCATCATCCCGACTGGTGAAACACCATCAGGATTGTCGGCAGATGAAGCGACCGTCTACCAGATGGTGGTCAATCGCTTTGTCGAAGCTTTTTCTCCCGATTCCGAGGAAGAACGTATGCAGGTGCGGTTCACTGACGGCACCAATACCTTTACTTGGAAAGCATACCGACAAATCTCTTTAGGCTGGAAAGCCGTACAGAAAGGTAAAGAAGCGGAGGCAGATAAGAAAGAAGATGATGACGAACAGTTCTTGTCTTCATTGCCCAACTTGCCAGAAGGAGAAGTCCTACCACTTGTCAATGCAGAAATCACCGAGCATAAGACCAAGCCAAAGCCTCTCTATACAGAGGCAACGCTCCTCTCTGCTATGGAGAATGCCGGAAAAGAGGTCAAAGATGCAGAAAGCAAGAAAGCAATGGCAGCGTGTGGTATCGGTACACCTGCCACCCGTGCCAACATCATTGAAACGCTGATCCTTCGTGATTATATCCGAAGGGACAAGAAAGCCATCATACCGACAGAAAAAGGCCTAGCTGTCTATGAGATTGTCAAGGACAAGAAGATAGCCAATGCGGAGATGACAGGCAGTTGGGAACTTGCCCTTGCCGCTATTGAAGTAGGAAAGATGCCATCTGATAAGTTCTCACAAGGCATCAACTCATACGTGGGAACTATTTGCGAGGAACTCCTTTCACTTTCTTCAGAGCAGAAGTCCTATCCTGTCTACCGCTGCCCAAAGTGCGGACAGCAGAGTGTCGGCATCTATGCCAAGGTAGCCAAGTGCAGGCATGAAACCTGTGGTTTCCACGTGTTTCGTGAAGTCTGCGGCATACATCTCTCTGAAGATAATATCCGTGACTTGATAAGTTCTGGTCGTACGCCTATCCTTAAAGGACTGACCAGCAAGGCTGGCAAGAAGTTCAACGCCCGACTGGTTTTGAAGGACGATTATACCACCACCTTTGAGTTTGAACAAAACAAGAAACGGAAATAGCATACTACTTCATTTCTGATACTAAAGTCTGACATTACAGTCAAGCTTAGGTGTCAGAGTGATTATTCCCATAATAGAATACGTTATACCTTATGGCATACAATAAGAAAGAAGTCCTGCAAGCCAACACGGAGGCTATCCGTGTGGTCTTGCGCCTGGAAAAAGAACGCCGCGAAGCCACCGAAGCTGAAAAAAGTATCTTACGAAACAATCAGGGCTTCGGTGGCTTGAAATGTGTACTCAACCGTACAGATAACCCCGATGACATACGCTATTGGAGCAAGTCAGAGCAGAATCTCTTTGAACCTACCCAGCAGCTCAAACAGATGATTTACCGTGAAGCTGTAGATGCCAATACCGCCAAGCGGTACTGGGAGAGCATCAAGGCAAGTGTACTGACCTCCTTCTATACCGATACCCGTATCGTTTCTGCCATCTCAGACGCACTTGCCTCCACAAACCTGCAGGTAAGACGATGCTTAGACCCTTCTATGGGCATGGGAGCCTTTGCCGAGACCTTTGCAAAGCAAGCGGGTGTTGTAGATGCAATGGAAAAGGACCTGCTCACTGCCCGCATCTCACAAGCCCTGCACCCTTATGGAAAAGGCAATATCTTCGTCCGAAATGAGCCTTTTGAAGCCATTGGGGAGTTAGAAAACAAAGACAAGTACGACCTTATTACAAGTAACATTCCTTTCGGTGATTTCATGGTCTATGACCGAGAGTATAACAAAGGCAAGGACACTCTTAAACGTGAGTCCACACGTGCCATTCACAATTACTTCTTCGTGAAAGGTCTGGACTGCATCAAGGAAGGAGGAATTTTGGCATTCATCACCTCACAGGGCGTATTAGACAGTCCCCGCAATGAAGCCATACGCCGTTACCTCATGCAGAACAGCCGCCTTATCTCTGTTCTCCGTCTGCCATCAGGTATGTTTTCAGACAATGCAGGTACGGACGTGGGCAGTGACCTCATCGTCCTGCAGAAGCAGACAGGTAAAGAAACCAGCGAGGGAATTGAGCAGCAATTCGTAGAAACTCTTTCCGTTCCCAAAGAAGAAGGCTCTTCTGTCGTCTTCAAGCACAACTCACTTTTTGTAGGAGATTGGAAGGATATATCTCATCGCACCATTGCCACGGAGCGCATAATGGGTACAGACCCTTATGGAAGACCTGCATGGGAGTATCGGTTCACAGGAGGGATTGAGGAAATGGCAGAAAGTCTCCGAACACGGCTCTCCCTTGAAATGGGACAACGTATCGACCGTAAGCTATATGAAACAGGTATACCGATGACAGAGGTAGAGCGAGAGGCAGAAGCGGAGAAACAGCTCCGCAAGTTGGGTATTACCATAAGTCGGGAAGAAGAAACAGAGAGGACAAAGACTGAAGACAAGGGTATAAACGATGCCTATAACCTCATGCCCGACAGTATCAGGAAGCAACTGCCAAAACTTTACAGCACGGAAAAGGAACTCATTGGCGATAAGGTTGCCTATGCACGCTATTTCTTCCCTATGGGAGCATATACAGCCTACCTTCTGGAATATGATCCTAAGAGCCGCATTGGCTTCGGTGCTGTCACGATGGGTTACGGCTGGGAGCTTGGCAATATGTCCCTCGATGAGATGGAAGGCGTAAAAGTAAGAGGACTGGGCATTGAACGTGACCTGTACTTCTCTCCTAAGAAATTGCACGAGATAGCCGAACTGGAAGAAATAGTCAGGGGACAATATACCAAAGAAGAAGTGGTGGCAGAGGAAATCAAGGAAGAAGTGATAACAAAGGCAGAAACAGAGAATAAGGTTAAGGAGACTGTAACCATTGCTTCTGAGAACGATACGCAGATAATGGAAAATACCGTTCCTAACGGCGAGACAATCCCATTACAGCCGTCATCATCAGAGTCTGCCCCACAACAATTCGTATCAGAACAGCCTTCCATGACTATAGAACCTGCTCCCGAAGGCGTACCCGCCTTGACACTTCATCATCAATACGAGCAGGAACCACAGGAAATCCGTACGGATATTGAAGCCCCGAGAGAGATGAACGGGCAGACGATATTCTTTGACGACGATCATCATCCGGTGGTGGACAATAACATGGAAGACATCGGACAACCGGAGCAACTGTCACTATTTGCCCCAGAGGAATACAGCCTTTGGACAAGAGAAGTTACCCGTGTGAACCATGAAATCAAGGATAATTCAGGAACTTCACAGGTGCGCCGTCCTATAACTCAAACTGCTCCCCAGAAATCATCGGAGTCCAAGATGCAAAAGGTGGCAACCTCTCCTCAACGTCGTACCCGTAGTAGCAGGAAAGCAGCTTCTTCCTCTTCACGTGAGCCGTCACTTTTCGACTTCATGAACGAAGCCGAGGAGCGCAAGCCAAAACCGATAGCGGAAGTCAGAAAGGAGTTTGACGCTTCACCACGCCCTTTTCTCTCTTCGCCGGACTCTCACCTGAGAGACGGCTCCATTGTCGTGCAGAAAGGTCAGGTGGGGTTTCTTTCTGACCTGAAGCGACATCCGACCTTCAACCCGATGGACTTGCCGTATGCGCAGCTTTCCCGTCTCAAAGCCTATATCGAGATACGGGAGTGCTATCATCGTCTATATGACTACGAAGCAGAGAACCATGCAGAAGACAGGGAAGACCGTAGCAGGCTCAACCACCTGTATGATGACTATGTTGCACGCGGGGGCTACTTCAATCAGAAGGCGAATACTGACATTATCAAGATGGATACTACAGGCGTGGAAATGCTCTTCTTGGAACGCTCTGAGAACGGCAGGTACGTCAAGGCGGACATCTTCGACCATCCAACGGCATTTTCTACTACGGAACTGACCGTTGCCACAGACCCGATGGAGGCATTGGGTGCATCGCTCAACAAGTACGGTACGGTGGAACTTGACTACATGAGTTCGCTTTTACCTGATATGGAGGAAAGCGACATCATTTCTTCCTTGGAAGGTCGCATCTATTTCAACCCTGAAGAGAATGCTTACGAAGTGGCGGACAAGTTCATTTCGGGCAATGTAATAGAAAAGGCGGAGCGTATCGAGTCGTGGCTCTTGGACCATCCCGACCACGAAGAGGCAAAGCAGAGCCTTGCTGCCTTGCGTGCAGCCACGCCAACACCCATTCCTTTTGCAGACCTTGACTTTAATCTCGGTGAACGCTGGATACCTGCTAAAGTCTATGGCAGGTTCGCTTCGGAGTTCTTCGGGACGGACATTGGCGTATCCTACCATTCCAACATGGACGAGTACAGCATTGTATGTGACCATAAGAATGCCAATATCTGGCACAAGTATGCCGTACAGGGTGAGTTCCGCCGCTATGACGGCATCAATCTCCTGAAGCACGCCCTTCACAATACCATTCCAGACATCAACAAGAGTAAGGAGGTGACGGACAAGGTTACGGGAGAGACGAAAACGATCAAAGTAAGGGACGGGCATGCCATCCAGATGGCAAATGCCAAGATTGAGGAAATCAGGCAGGGCTTTGTCGATTGGCTCGGACGCACACCCGATACCTTCAAACAACAACTCTCCGACAGGTACAACCGCCTTTTCAACTGTTTTGTGCGACCCAACTTTGACGGTACGCACCAGACGTTTCCCGACCTTGACCTCAAACGATTGGGTATTGATGACCTTTACAAGAGTCAGAAGGATGCCGTATGGATGCTCAAAACCAACGGTGGCGGTATATGCGACCACGAGGTGGGAGCGGGTAAGACGCTCATCATGTGTACAGCTGCCTACGAGATGAAGCGATTGGGACTGGCAAACAAGCCGATGATTATCGGACTGAAAGCAAACGTCTTCGATATTGCCGACACTTTTAGGAAAGCTTATCCCAATGCTAAGGTACTCTATCCAGGTAAGAACGATTTTAATAAGCAGAACCGCCAACGTATTTTTAACGACATCAAGAACAACGACTGGGACTGCATTATCTTGACGCATGAACAGTTCGGTATGATACCGCAAGCTTTGGAGATACAGGAAGCGATTATGCAAAAGGAACTGGACTCCGTGGAAGAAAATCTCGAAGTGTTGCGGCAACAAGGAAGAGACATCTCCCGTGGGATGCTCAAAGGATTGGAGAAGCGCAAGCAGACACTTGAAGCAAAGCTACAGAACATACAGGACAGCATCGCAGAGCGTAAGGACGATGCCGTAGATTTCAAGATGATGGGTATCGACCACCTCTTTGTCGATGAAAGCCACCAATTCAAGAACCTGATGTTCAACACACGCCACGATCGTGTGTCGGGCTTGGGCAATCCTGATGGTTCACAGCGTGCCTTAAACATGCTCTTTGCCATTCGTACCATACAGGAGAGGTCCGGCAAGGACTTGGGAGCCACTTTCCTTTCGGGAACGACCATTTCCAATAGCCTGACGGAACTGTATCTTCTGTTCAAGTATCTGCGCCCGCAGGCTTTGGAGAAGCAGGGTATCAACAGTTTTGATGCTTGGGCGGCAGTCTTTGCCAAGAAGTCGACAGACTACGAGTTCTCCATCACGAATGACATCATACAGAAGGAACGGTTCAGAACATTTATCAAGGTGCCAGAGCTGGCTGCGTTTTATGCGGAAGTATAGGAGTTGGAAGCAAGAAAAGGAGAAGAATGCGTATCTGATTGAAATAGAGGATATATTGCCTGTTTACTCATTGAGTTGCATCAATAGAAATAGGCAAAGAAAGGAGTGAAAAAGCAAGAGTTCAGTTACCAAATCGTTCGAGAAACGATGAAAGGAAAAGAACAGCTAAAAGTGGTAACTAAAACGGTGATTTCTCTTTCATTATCAATGTTTTGCATCACTCAAAGTTCCTCTAAGAAGTGTAATTTTGCAAGCAAAAAAACAATGGAAAAAGAAAAAATGAAGCTGCTTTTCTACCTCAAGAGAGGTACGCAGGACAAAAACGGAAAAAGTCCCATCATGGGACGCATCAGTATCGGTCGTTCAATGGTTCAGTTCAGTTGCAAATATGCCTGTACACCCAATCTATGGGACAGTCGCAAACAAAGACTTGTGGGCAAGAGTGCAGAAGCCATATCAGTAAACAACGAACTTGACCGACTGCAAGTAAGTGTCTGTAAAGTTTATGAGATGCTTTTAAAGAAGTCTAATGTCTCAGTAAGGGCAGAGCAGGTAAAGGAACTTGTTTTCGGGTTGAATAGCGGATCGCAGGGACTGCTTCATCATACGGACGAGTATATCAACCGTTTCCGTGAGTGGGTGGGCATAGACCGCAGTGAAAGAAGACTGAAATGTCTGCTGCTCTTCCGTAAGCATCTGGCAAAATTTCTCAGACATCGCTACCATGTGAACGATATTCCCGTGCAAAAAGCCGATACTGCCCTTATCAAAGACTTGGAGGAGTATTTTGCCAAAGAAAAGGGTTTTAAACTCAACACCTCAGCTGGTTATCTTACAATGCTGGCATCCCTACTCAAGGACCTGCACAAACGGCACATCATAGACATCTATCCTTTCATCGCTCACTCTATCCGTTGGGACGTGGGTACACCCCGATACATCACAAGGGAGGAAGTAAACAGAATAGCAGCATTAAGCGATAACGAACTGCAAGGCTACGAGCAGGTATCAAGAGATATGTTTCTCTTTTCGTGCTATACCGGTCTTTCCTATACGGATGTGTACCACCTCACGTCAGAGCATATCATCCACGAGTCTGGTATGAATTGGATACGAAAGCCGAGAATAAAGACAGGCAATATATGCCACATTCCGCTATTGCCCGAAGCATCCGCCATCATCGAGCGGTACAGGGGTATCCATACAAGGGCGTTCCGTCACGAACCGCCCAAAGGGTATCTGCTGCCCATACCTGGCTGCGATACGGTAAACATACACCTCAAAAAGATAGCACGGCTTTGCGGTATTCAGAAAACGCTGACTTTTCACATGGCTCGCCACACCTTTGCTTCGCAGATGACACTCTCTGAAGGCGTGTCTATCGAGAGTGTGTCAAAAATGCTCGGACACAGCCAAATAAAGACCACACAGGTGTATGCAGAGACTTCTCCAGAGCGTGTCTTTCGGGATGTGGAGAAGATTCTCCCTCTCATCGCACAATATCGTTTAATCAACTAAAAGTCCAAGAACAATGAAAAGTACATTTTCAATTCTATTCTATATAGACAGAAGCAAGACAAATGAGAATAACGAGTGCATTATCCGCTGCCGTATCACCTGCAATGGTGCGTCTTCTTCATTCTCAACAGGATTGCACACCTCTCCCGATGATTGGCAATCAAAGATAGGACGTATAAAAGTGGCAGCTAACAGAGCGAATGATGTCAATCATCAACTGGACTCAATAGATAAACGACTTCACGCACTCTATGAACTCACGTTAAGGGAAGAGAACTACATCACGGCAGAATATCTTAAGGAGCAGTTCCTGCATCAAGGAAAACCTACCCCAACACTCATAGAGATTTACCAAGCTGTCTGCGAAAGTAAGGAGGAATTGCAGGGCAAGACTATAGGAAAGGCTACCGTCAGGGCTTTTAGGGACAGCAGGAAGAGCTTTGTTCAATTTCTGAAAACAAGGAGGAATGAGGACTGTCTTCCCAAAGAAGCCGACAAGGACCTAATAGAAAGCTACCGTCTGTTCATGCTTAGGGACTTAAGAAACAAGGAAAGCACCGTCTCTAACCGTCTGCGCCACCTGCATCAGGTTATTAGAAAGGCACAGCAGGAGCGGTATATCCATGCAGACCCTTTTGAACTGATAGACATTGAAACGCCCACCTACGAGCGCAATACCCTCACTTCTGACGATTTACACAAAATTCTCTCATATCGTCCTCACCGCTCGGTGGACAACCATTGCAGGCTCATCTTCCTATTGGGCTGTTTTACGGGGCTAGCTTTTTCTGATTTAAAGAAACTACGGTTGGACGATGTTTACACACTTGACGATGGGCGCAGGTACATATCGCTCTGTCGCACAAAAACTCAGAACAGAAGCATTGTTCCTTTATTACCCATTGCCGAAGAGATACTCACCATTGTCAGCGACGGACAAAAGGAGGGTTTGCTCTTTCGTGAGTTCCCCACGAATAGCCATTTCAACCGCAAGATAAGGGACATCATCATCAAGGCTGGACTCCCATCTCATACCGAAGCCACCTCGCACACGGCACGACATACCTTTGCCACGACCATCTGTTTGGAGAACGGCTTGCCGATAGAAACCGTCAGTAAGATGCTCGGACACCGCTTTATTTCCACTACTGAACTCTATGCGAAGGTTAGCAAGAGCAAGATTGCACGTGAAATGCAGCCACTCATGGGTAGCAATACCACAAGGGAGCTGCGAAAGGCCCTGCGTGTTTGTCCGCCAAGAAAGCCAAGCATAGGATAAAATGATTTTTCTTAGACCGTTAAACAACCATCATTAAGTATCAACACTGAATAAGGATAAAATGAAAAAGAACAACAAACAGGAACTTTCCTACTTTCGGTTGAAATTAAGAAGTTATATGTGTGAGCAGTACCCCGAGAGATTGCATGACACGGAGTTTATCACCACACGAGCAGACATGGCTCTCACTGCTTACTGCGATGCAGTGGCGCAAGGTTTCACGCACCCCGAAGCGGAGAGCATAGCAAGTGAGGTGTTGTATCAAGGTTTGCACTTTTCCAAGTATGACACGCTTGTTTCTGTCTTGGAAAACGAGTTTGAAAGGGAACTGCCTGCACCACTCCCTGAGAAGCTTGCACCCATATTGTTGTCGAACAAGGCTGTTCAAGCCACATTCGACAAGTTCGGTTTGACGGACACATTTGCCACAAGCGAGCAATACGGCCGTCTTTACACCGAACTCACAGGCACGATAGTGCTGCTCATTGAGAGCAATAATCTGCCTACAGTAGGTCAGACGGACAGATAAAACGTTTGTTTACACTTTATAAACAGCCTTACGCAAAGCCCCTGAAGCCGTATTCGGTCGGGCAAAGATATGGCGGTTGACTTTACTTTCTTGCAAGGTCAAGTCCTGCCGATGGAGCGGAAAATCTCCACCGCAGGGCTTTTCTCTGCATTTTGATACAGTCATACTTGCAAAAACTAATCTTTTGTGCGGTCGTATTTTTCGCTCCAACCTTGCGAAAGTAGGCTGACCGCCAAAGAGAAATGCCCGAACGAATACGGCATACTCAGGCTCTTTGGACGCAAGGCGTAACAACCAACAACAGATAGGACTGACGATAATACGGACAATCTGTTGTTTGTACAATTTGTTGTCATGACTATCTGTTGTCAAAACTATATATCGTCAAAATAATCTATCGATAAAATTATATATCTACACTTCGATATCTCGATTTGTCGAACTATCGAATTATCGATAAAACAACAAAATAATAAAAGGAACAAGCCGGCACCTCATCTCATTACCGCAATAACACAGACGGATTCCCTTTGGTATTTTCTCTTGTTTTCTCTCTATTTCCCTGCTTATCCTCATTTCTTGCAGCGGTGCTTCCGAGGGTTTACTTTTGCACTTGATAAGTACGGCAATGGACTGCATAACAGTTCGTTTTCCGTGTAACAATAACGTAATCAAAACAAAAAGAATGCAATGAAACTCATTATTATCGACCGCAAAGTGTGGGAGCGACACCACTCCGAATTTGCAAATTTTATCCACAGTATCGAACAACTCATCGGCAATCCGCCCGAAACGGACGAATGGCTTGACAACGAAGCCGTGTGCAAGCGTTTGGGCATCAGTAAGCGTACCCTGCAATCATACAGAGATACGGGAAAAATCCCTTTCTCAATGATTGGACACAAGTGCTATTACAAGGAGAGCGACATCACGGAGTTACTGAACGTAAACAATGAATGAATTATGTCGGAGAATGAAATCATTACGCAGGAAGACCCTCAGATGCAGTTGTTTTCACAACTGATGGAAAGAATATTGAAGAAATTGGAGCGGTATTGCGCTACCGCCCGTCCGATGCTGGGAGGAGAGGTTTACCTCACTGGCGAGGAGGTTTGTAGCCAATTACGGCTCAGCACACGCACGCTCCAAGAGTACAGAAACTTAGGAACGCTTCCTTTCTACAAAATCGGAGGGAAGATACTTTACAAACAGAGTGACATACAAACAATGCTTGAAAGGCATTATAACGCAATACCCAAGAAATTATGGCAAGAATAGATGAACAAAGGAAACAACGTCTGGAACAAGCCCTTCGAGATATGGGCAATTATGGCGTTAAGCTCCGCAAGCCCGAAGAGTTGCCCAATTTTGATCAGCCCATAGATTATGAAGAGGAAAAGAAAAGATTTGAGCCTGTTAAAGTTGAGGAACAAAATGACAAGGAGAGTCACAAGGACTATTCTCAACCGTCCTATCAAGAAACAGAGTTGTCACCAACGGAAAGGGCTACTTCTACCGAAGAGAATCATCAACGAATGGGAAAAACAAAGGACAGGAAGCAATTATCCGAGTTTCAGGGGAAATATCTCCAGCCCTTTCGCAACAGCCACCGCAAAGCCGTGTATGTATCAGAGGAAACTCAACGAAAGTTGGACTTCGTGGTGCGGAAAATCGGTGAGCAGGGAGCAAGCGTTTCAGGATATGTGGAGCAGGTGCTTCGAGAACATCTCGACCAATACAAAGATGATGTGGAAAGATGGCGGAAACTCTGAAGTTCTGCATTCCCCGAATGCAAGCCTACGCCGTGTTACTGTATTCAGTGAATGCAGTAACTCGGCATGGGCTTATAATCCCATTTTCTACATCAGCAAGGTGTGTCTTTGTACCACAAATTGCAATTTGTACCACAAAGACCCTTGCCCCGAAAGGGGATTAAATCACTCCGAAGTCGTGATTATCATTTACCCCCTTTCTTATTTTAAAGTTGTATCGAAAAAACAAGACTATTCTGGTATCCCATCTTTTCGTGTATTTGATGACGAAAAGGGATGTCCGAATATGTATTTTAAATAGAATTCAGAATACGTTATTAACGCATCATCTACATAATACACATAAGGTAAAGTTTCTTTTAGAGCTAAGCGAACTTTTATATGGCTAATTACAGAGTCACCATATATTTTGTAAAGTTTCTCAGATTCTCGAGTTGTAGATAAATGTAAGGCATCCCCTTTATATTCACATGTAATACCGCCACTAGTTGATCTTCCTGCAATACCACTTTGGGTATAATGTTTAACTTGAAGTTCTTCGGTAATTTGCCCTTTAATACCATTACTCCTCAATATATTTAAGGTGTAGAAACTGGACCAAACAATAGAAAACGTACAACTTGTTACATAAAGATAATAATCTAATGCTTTAGTTATTTCAAGTGACACATAGGGTATTAAGAGTATTACCATATTCAAAGATATAAGCACAGAAGCAGAAATGTTTGTAATCATATTTGCCACTATACTTGTCATTACCTTTGCAAGATTAGACCTACCAATCTTTGTAGAGGTAAGTTTCTTAATCAATTTTGCAGTAGAGGCACTGGAAAATATTATAGAGGTTGCACCTGCTACAGCTGCGTCTATTGAAGCACCTCCCCAATCAATTTGATGTATAGCTATAATTACATTACCTCCATTGTTAATAAGTTTCTCTACAAAACTTGCACCTACAGAAATAACAACACCTAACTGCTTTTAGTATTCCTCCTTCTGTGCTTCTATGTTCTGCATCCAGGCTGCATAATCGCGCTGCCCTGCCGTTACAATGTTGCCATTGACGCCATAAACATTATAAAACTGCCCCGTGCCGATTTTAGAAGCAATGCACTTATCTCTGATAAATCCCATTTCTTTGTATGAAATTCTTTTTTTCTCCACTTTGGAGAATCGATAAAACTGGATGCTCTCCTGAAACAGTATATCGATATAGATAAATTGAATCATTAGTTATTCTATTCAACAATACATAATTCTTTTCTTTGACTAAACGGTCTCCTCTTTGGGGAGTTATGATATTCATATCTGCTTTGCTTATCTCAACTGAGGAAGAAATATCTTTTAGAATATAATTGTTGCCATTAGGGCATATTCTATCAATTCGTATATCATAATTTATACATTGAATACTATCGATAATATTTTTTCTCTTAGCGTGAATGTTTTGTATAAACATACGAGGATCTCTAATCGCATGTAATACTATATTCTGGTTATTCTGTGTAAGGGTGACAATAGAATCATTATACCTTGATATAACGAAATAATTATCATACAATCCCATATATAGTAATGTGTCATTTTTTATACTCCAACGATGATCCCATTCTACATCATGGGAGAAAACAAAGTCCTGTAATCTCCCCCTTTCGTCTTGACTTTTTACTTGCAATTGTCCATCTTTGTTAAAATAAAGTATAAAGGAAGATTAAGTATTGTATCACTCTCATTATACCAATATCTATATCTATCCCCAGTTAGAATCTCTTTAACATTATTATTTCGGCATGATACTAATAATGAGGATATTAGCAATAATTTTATTATATGTATATGTTTCATTATTGTCAAAAATGAATCTTATTTCCTCCTTCTATAAATTCATAACTACTTTTAGCCCCATATTTATTTAACATTTTTGTGCCTTACCTATCACCTTATAAAAATTACGACCTGATACAGCATACAACTTTTCCAATTCTTTTTGAAGATATCCAGCTGTATTATCTTTAAAAGACCGTGTTGTTTTTCCAAATTCTTTCCTACTCATCTCTTTCATGATTACAAGAACTTCTTCATCTACTCCATTTGGAGTATCTATATGAAAGCCTTCATGTGCTAATGTACTTCTGAAATTATATATTTGGTCCATTGATTTTTTAAAATGCCCATTAACAGTAGAGACTCTTATCCTATTATCATATGTTGTTATCGCTAATTCTCCCTCAGGATTCGACTTCATTGATTTTACACCAATAGACTTAGCCTTACCTTCTAACCCAACTTCCTTAGCATAATGATACGTAATACGCATCATAGCACGTAAATTTCTCTTGAAATTATATTTAGATAATAAAACGTTACCAGAAGAAGTTCTTATGTAGATATTTTATCTTTTGATTTATCCGATCTAATGAACTTGCCACTAATGCTAAAATAATCTGCACATCCATCACGATCAATTCTAACTATTGGATTACTATGACAAAAAACATATCCACTGACATTTGTATACTTTTCCATTAATGGGTCTACCCCCAACCACATGGAGATTTTGGGGTCCATGTACCTGGCTCCGTAATAGTACAGCCCCGTTTCTTCGTCAAGTTCCTTGCCATTGAACTTATACGGCATGTCCTCGCTACTACTATGCTCATCGACAAGTAGTTCACCATACGGGAGGTAGGCATCATACTGTGTAATGTTGGTATGGTCGTCTGTGATGTAAGACGTTGAGCCGAGGTGGTCACTATGATAGAAGAAGGTCTCCTCACGTGTTGTGTCGTTTGGAATATAGCCATATCCAGCCTGTGGATCATCAGGGTTGCTTGGGTCGTTCCAGCTTACAGGTGGACCAGGGTTGGTATTTGGTGTGGTGTTCGGCTTCGGAGTCTGAATCCAACCCTGTGGCACGTCGTGGTTGCCGAGTGTGTCAATGATAGAGTTATATCCTCGTTTTGTATTCTCTGGGTCACCATACGCACCCTTCATTGTAGGTACACCTGGGGCAATGCCCTGCTGCTTGTAGTATGCCTCTTTCTGCTTCTGTATCTGATTCATACGCTCAGCATAGTCCTGCTGACCAGCCGTTACGTATGAGCCGTTGCGTCCGTAAACGTTGTTAAACAATCCTGTACCGATACGGCTGGCGATTCGCTTGTCACCGATAAAGTAATGCTTCGTGAATCTATTCTTGTTAACAGAGAGGATACTTGCAGGGTAAAGCGTGAAGTTATCTGTCTCGTGGAAGGTGATACCCTGTGGTGCACCATTGATATACACACCCTCCATCGTACCGTAACTCTTCATGATGCGCTCACCGGCAGCATTATACGTATATCGACTCGTCTTGCCGTTATCGCTTAAGACCATCAGTCGGTTGTCCTCGTCCCAGTACATCTCACGGGTAGTATTCGCCGAATCGTTCGTTACCAGTGTTGGATTACCGTTAGCATCATAGGTATAATGATCGTGACCAATCTGCGTTGGAGCCGTCGGATGGTTACTGTCCTCATACTTATAAGCGAAGTTATAAGACTTAGCTGTTCGTTGAGTCCACCTTCTGCACCTTTGTGAGCGGTTCACTCATCCGTCCGAACGACATCACCATATCATACGAAGCACGCTTCGCCTTACCGTTTGCATGAATAAGACGGTTCAGCTCATCATACTCATACGTATGCGAACTCCTTCCTCCCAGCTTCGCCTTGTTGAGTTTCGTCAGCGACGTTGGGTTGGCGGCATTCGTAATACCGAGGATATTGTCCACAGCATCATAACGATACCTGTTTTCCATCACAGTCTGACCATCCGCTGTAAGGTTCATCGCCTGCAGACGTTCACGCTGCTTGTCGTAGGTATAGGTAGTCTCCGTGCCGTTACCGAGTTTCGTATAGACCGTATGACCCTCTTTGTCGTAACCTATCCTATCAACAATAACGCTCTGACGTCCCTGTTTATTGCTCGTAAGACGCTCAACCTGTCCGGCAGCATTGTAATGGTAGGTAACCACCTCGCCATCAGGATAAGTCATCGTCTGCACACGGTTCCAGCTATCATACGTAGCACCATAGACATAAGTCCTGATATCCGCCACGCTCGCCATGACTGTACGGACGGTCTTTGTCACCTCACCCTGTCGACCGTAGTAGTAGGCTTCACCGCCACTCGCATCCTCTACGAGGGCAAGACGACTGGCACGGTTATACTTATCGCCAGCCTTACCATAGGTATAAGTAACACGGTTGAAGAGATTTTCTGGATAAAGCACCTCATGCAGTCGTTCGAAGTCGTAGGTGTAAGAGATGTAACCCTTGTCAGATATCGACTTCCTAAGCTCTGCCGTGAGTTTCGTCAGGAGGTTACCTGCCGCATCATAGGTCATATCCGTTTCACCAGCATCAGGATGGTTCACCATCAGTTTGCGACCAAGTAGGTCGTAGGCATACTTCGTCTCCCTACCGTTAGGATGCTGAACCGTCATCACCTGACCGACAGGGTCATAGCTGTACTTCACCGTGATATCCTCACCACGGGCATGCTGCACCGTCTCCCGGTTACGCCCCTTGGCATCGGTATAGCTCTCCGCATGTCGTCCCAGTGCATCCGTGACCGTTGTCTGAAGCATCGGTTCACCGTCATGGCTACCGATACTGTAGGCTGTGCGTGTCACACTGCCGTCAGCAAGCGTAACACTCATGGTACGGTCGTGCGCATCATACTCTGTCTTTGCCTGCAAATCACCTGTAGCATGGTTGTAAGTGCCAATATTACCATGGCTCTCCGTCATTGGGTAATAAGCCGCAATATTACGTCCAAAAGCATCGATGACAGCCCTTCCACTGACGATGGAGACTTTCTGATTGCTGCCACCAGACCACACCACACCCGTCTGCTTCGTCTGGACGGCACGCATCAGCGAGTCGGCAAAGGTATAGGTATCTATGTTGCCTTCCTTAGAATAATGAATGGTATGTGCCTTACGCTCTGCAGGGAAGTACTCAAAGCGGATAGTAAACGGCTGACCGCTCTCTATCTCATACGGAACACGGATTGTCATCTGTCTGCCCAGTGCATCGTAGGTGTATTCCATCTTCTGTCCGTTAAGGTCAGTCGTTACAGACGGAGCATTCCAAAGACCATCATAAGCCGTGCTGGAGCTATAGCCGTAGGCATCCTTGACACTTGTCACAAGACTATGATAGCGGTCATCATAGGTATAAGCATAGAACATACGCTGATGATTGTAGTTCTCTGGCTTCGTCATGCGTGTGATGTTACCATAGCCATCGTAAGTCATGTTATAGACTGATGGCTTTGGGTGCGTTGCTGAGCGTTATCTCGGTAATCTCGCCGTTCTGGTTCACCTCGGTGGAACGCTCACGGTAGGTCTTGCCCGCACTGCTTACCACGATGCGGCTTGGTACACTGACGATGTACTTATCAGAGAGGTTGTGATAGTCGATCTTGGCATCGAGCGTTTCACCTGCTGCCGTCTCCTTATAGGTCACGAGGTTACCGAAGTTATCATAGGCGTTCTCAACCTTGGTGATCAGACTGTCGCCGCTTTGCTCGTCGAAGTTGGACTGGCTGAGGGCGGAAAGTGCCGGGAAGAGAATCTCGATGTTATCGTGATGGGCACCGACTGTACCTACGGCTTTACGAGTATCCTTTACATCAATGAGCTTATAGGAATAGATGCCTCTCTGTAGCTTCTTGCCGGAATTAATTCCTATTTCGTTGAGGGAAATACTCATTCATACATTAATCTATCTTGATAAACTCTACAATTATTTTTCCATCTAAACCAATAACAACTTGGATTATTAAGAGCTTTTAGCTTTATCCAATCACCTTGAACATCAATAATATTAAAGGTCATATCCGATTTCTTAACTTTCTTAATTGATTTTCTGTCCAACGAATAAAGGCTATCCCCTAACTGTGGAGTATACCATAAACTCTGTAAAAAATTTCTTAGATCACAAGACCTGTGAATACTTTTTTTGTTTAATAATTTCCAAGTCCCACCAACCTCTACCTCCATATACTCTTTATTGAAGTCTCTACTAAATAAAGTTATAATAGACCAACTAGGGTAATATGAGACTATCTTTCCTTTTAGTTTCTCACAAACAGGGTCTCCTTCTTCATTTTTCTCAATTTTACAAAAAGGTGTCATATCTTGATTATACAAAATATATACACTATCTGTTGAAATAGCATTTCCCAGAGAGTCTTGATATAAACAGACAATGCTCAAGGTGTCTCTATATTGAGAAACTACTTTTGTTATTTCTTTCTTAGTATTAAGTGTCAGAGTACCACATCGCCCCAAAACTTGAGAGAGAGAGAGTACTATAAATGCAAGCAAAAAATATTTATTCATGATGATTTACTTTTGTCGTGACAACTACTTCATTTAGATTTCCACCATAATACATGGTTGAAACATTTGGCCTAAATCCTTGAAGATGTAAATGATTATTATGAGCAGACGGAATCTTATGCTCTTTTGCTGACCAAGTATAAGGTAGTAATTTATGATTACCATATCGTTCAGAAACCATCATAGATTTCGTCTGAGCCCACCCATATTTATGCAAAGCCTTTACAAAGCGAATCTCTCTCTCTTCATCAAACTGAGCATCGGACACAAGTCTCCTAGAGCCAGAATGATCTTTACTAAAATAACGAAGATCACCGTTAATTCCATTTTTATGTGAATGGCTAGGTGCTGGAGAAGAACCATCGGCGTTGCTAAAATGATTAACATAAACATCATTAGCACCAACATCTGATGTTGCTCCTATCAATGCTGCTAAAGCCAAAGGACTAATATAATTTTCCTTTTCATTACCAGACTTAAATGTTATACGAGACTCTGCTCCCTCAAAATTAGAGAAAGAAACTTTGCCACTCATACCTATAAGATTATGACTGTTATATTTATATGTTCCTACTTCTATAGTTTTTTGCCCATTCGTTATATAGAACGAATGTGTATTATCCTTAGTTCGAATAATAGCTATAGCTCCTGTCTTTACATTTGTAACATAATCATCTTCTCCGTTTGGGTCTATTCTAACTATTGGATTTGAGGAACAATAAACATAACTACCTAAATGAATATTTTTATAACATTTTGGATCCACTCCATACCACAAGCTGGTGACAGGATTCATATACCTTGCACCGTAATAGTACAAGCCAGTCTCTTCATCGAACTGTTTGCCATTGAACTTATATGGTAGTTCTTCACTGCTACTATGTTCGTCAACCAACAGCTCACCATACGGCAGGTAAGCATCATACTGTGTGATGTTGGCATGATCATCTGTAATATAAGACGTTGAGCCGAGGTGGTCACTGTGATAGAAGAAGGTCTCCTCTTTTGTGGTGTCGTTTGGAATGTAACCATAACCAGCCTGCGGGTCATCAGGGTTGCTTGGGTCGTTCCAGCTTACAGGTGGACCAGGATTGGTATTCGGTGTAGTATTGGGGCGTGGAGTCTGAATCCAACCCTGTGGCACATCATGGTTACCGAGTTCAGTGAGGACGGCATTATAACCAACACCCGTGTTCTCCGGATCACCATACGCACCCTTCTCTGTTGGTACACCAGGGGCTACACCCACCTTCTTATAATACGCCTCTTTCTGTGTCTGAATCTGATTCATACGTTCTGCATAGTCCTGCTGACCAGCCGTTACGTATGAACCGTTGCGTCCATAAACGTTGTTAAACATACCCGTTCCTATCCTTGAAGCGATTCGTTTGTCACCAATGAAGTAATGCTTCGTGAATCTATTCTTGTTAACAGAGAGGATACTTGCAGGATAAAGCGTGAAGTTGTCCGTCTCGTGGAAGGTAATACCCTGTGGTGCACCATTGATATACACACCTTCCATCGTACCGTAACTCTTCATGATACGCTCACCAGCAGCATTGTAAGTGTAACGACTCGTCTTGCCGTTATCAGAGAGTACCATCAGACGGTTGTCTTCATCCCAGTACATCTCACGGGTAGTATTCGTAGAGTCGTTCGTTACCAGCGTTGGATTACCATTAGCATCGTATGTGTAATGGTCGTGACCAATCTGTGTTGGAGCCGTCGGATGGTTACTGTCCTCATACTTATAAGCAAAGTTATAAGACTTGGCAGTCGTCGTTGAGTCCACTTTCTGCACCTTAGTGAGTGGCTCACTCATACGTCCGAACGACATCACCATATCATATGATGCACGCTTTGCTTTACCGCTTGCATGAATAAGGCGGTTCAGCTCGTCATACTGATAGTTGTGGCTGAACGCACCGCCGAGCTTAGCCGGGTTGTGTTTGTTTATATCTTGAGGATTCACTACATTACTAATGCCGAGGATATTATCCACAGCATCATACTTGCAGTTGTTGTACAACCTAACAATGCAAAAGGACCTTATATTTTTTTACTATTTTCAATTGGGGATAAATTCTTTAACAAAAGAGCTGTCCAAATCTTTAGTATCCATTTTAACCCTAATATATTCCATTTTATGCTTTTTTTCTCGGAAATTATCAAATAGCAGTTCACATGAATCCAAGGAATTGATAACTCCGATTGTTATACGATTATCTATATCTCTTAGATATAATGTATCATTTATTATTTTATATCTAAAATACATAAGCGTATCTATTTTATTATCAACTATTGCTGTTGAGTCCTTATAGAATGTTAGTTGATTATAACATAAGGCACCACTCTCATCTTCTAAATGCCAACATCCCACTATTTGGTTAGAATCAATATAAGATTTAACACGATTACTGCAAGAATAAGCCAAGAAAAATATCCATAATAACAATGCCATCAAAAATTTAAGTGGCGTGACCGAGATATGCTTTCCCATCCTTAAAATGTAATTTATTAATTTTTAAATTGTCAATATCTTCTTGTGTAACTTTTCTCTTTGCTGGATTCAGAGTTCCTCCGTTACGTGAATCAGGTTTTGCTTTCGGATTATACTGGTATTTAGGATCTACAAGAGTATTTCTTGGAGCCATTATTCCAGGTTGCCCTTTCTTTCGAAGATCCCTATCAGGATGTTTCAACCCTAATCCATGACCAAATTCATGCGCTTCCGTTGTTGTACCAGAGCCTTGAATATTATTATACTGAAATTCACCTCGGTTTCCTCCTATGTCGAAATTAGAAATACCTGGAATACTACCTTTGGTAGCATACTTAACAACTTCTATGTAATTTATTTCAGGATCAGTATTCTTCGCCATTTCCAACTTAAGTTCAGCTCGCTTTAATCCTAACCAGCCACTTACATCACGATATTCTCCCTTAATTTTAAATATTACATTATAAGTGGTATTACCTAATTTTACTGTACCATGAGCCTCATTCCAACCATTCTGAATATCTGCAGCTGTCTGTGCTGCAATTGCAGCAGAAGCACATTCTCCATAAAAAACAAGAGTGGCACTTACTACTATTGTTTTAGAATGAGCATTTACAGTAACTTTTGCGGATTGCCCGTTAGGATCTATTAGAGTAATAGGATTAGAAAATGTATAGGTAAAAGGTGAACATCCTGGAACTTTTTCGATTTCAGGATCCACTCCATACCATAGACTTGTCATAGGATTCATGTACCTTGCACCGTAATAGTACAAGCCGGTCTCTTCATCGAACTGTTTGCCATTGAACTTATATGGCAGTTCTTCACTGCTACTATGTTCGTCAACTAACAGTTCACCGTATGGAAGGTAAGCATCATACTGGGTGATGTTGGCATGATCGTCTGTGATGTAAGACGTTGAACCGAGGTGGTCACTATGATAGAAGAAGGTTTCCTCTTTCGTTGTGTCATTAGGGATGTAGCCATAACCAGCCTGCGGGTCATCAGGGTTGCTTGGGTCGTTCCAGCTTACAGGTGGACCAGGGTTGGTATTTGGTGTGGTGTTGGGGCGTGGAGTCTGAATCCAGCCCTGTGGCACATCATGGTTACCAAGTTCTGTGAGAACGGCATTATAACCAACACCCGTGTTCTCCGGATCACCATACGCACCCTTCTCTGTAGGTACACCAGGGGCTACACCCACCTTCTTATAATACGCCTCTTTCTGTGTCTGAATCTGATTCATACGTTCTGCATAGTCCTGCTGACCAGCCGTTACGTATGAACCGTTGCGTCCATAGACGTTATTGAACAATCCTGTACCGATACGGCTGGCGATTCGTTTGTCACCAATGAAGTAATGCTTCGTGAATCTATTCTTGTTTACAGAGAGAATACTTGCAGGATAAAGCGTGAAGTTGTCTGTCTCGTGGAACGTGATGCCTTGTGGTGCACCGTTGATATACACACCTTCCATCGTACCGTAACTCTTCATGATACGTTCGCCAGTAGCGTTGTAAGTATAACGACTTGTCTTACCGTTGTCAGAGAGAACCATCAGACGGTTGTCTTCATCCCAGTACATCTCACGGGTAGTGTTCGTTGAGTCGTTCGTTACCAGTGTTGGATTACCATTAGCATCGTATGTGTAATGGTCGTGACCAATCTGTGTTGGAGCCGTCGGGTGGTTACTGTCCTCGTACTTATAAGCAAAGTTATAAGACTTCGCAGTCGTCGTTGAGTCCACCTTCTGCACCTTTGTCAGCGGTTCACTCATCCGTCCGAACGACATCACCATGTCATACGATGCACGCTTTGCCTTACCGTTTGCATGAATAAGACGGTTCAGCTCATCATACTCATACGTATGCGAACTCCTTCCTCCCAGCTTCGCCTTGTTGAGTTTCGTCAGCGACGTTGGGTTGGCAGCATTCGTAATACCGAGGATATTATCCACAGCATCATAACGATATCTGTTTTCCATCACAGTCTGACCGTCCGCTGTAAGGTTCATCACCTGCAGACGTTCACGCTGCTTGTCGTAGGTATAGGTAGTCTCCGTGCCGTTACCGAGCTTCGTATAGACCGTATGACCCTCTTTGTCGTAACCTATCCTGTCAACAATAACGCTCTGACGTCCCTGTTTATTGCTCGTAAGACTCTCAACCTGTCCTGCAGCATTGTAGTGATAAGTCACCACTTCACCGTCAGGATAAGTCATCGTCTGCACACGGTTCCAGCTGTCATACGTAGCACCATAGACATAAGTCCTGATATCCGCCACGCTCGCCATGACCGTACGGACAGTCTTTGTCACCTCACCCTGTCTGCCGTAGTAGTAGACTTCACCGCCACTCGCATCCTCTACGAGGGCAAGACGACCGGCACGGTTGTACTTATCGCCAGCCTTACCATAGGTATAAGTAACACGGTTGAAGAGATTTTCGGGATAAAGCACCTCGTGAAGCCGTTCGAAGTCGTAGGTGTAAGAGATGTAACCCTTGTCAGATATCGACTTCCTAAGTTCTGCCGTGAGCTTCGTCAGGAGGTTGCCTGCCGCATCATAGGTCATATCCGTCTCACCTGCATCAGGATGGTTCACCATCAGTTTGCGACCAAGCAAGTCATAGGCATACTTCGTCTCCCTACCGTTAGGATGCTGAACTGTCATCACCTGACCGACAGGGTCATAGCTGTACTTCACCGTGATATCCTCACCACGAGCATGCTGCACCGTCTCCCGGTTACGCCCCTTGGCATCGGTATAGCTCTCCGCATGTCGTCCCAGTGCATCCGTGACCGTTGTCTGAAGCATCGGTTCACCGTCATGACTACCGATACTGTAGGCTGTGCGTGTCACACTGCCGTCAGCAAGCGTAACACTCATGGTACGGTCGTGCGCATCATACTCTGTCTTTGCCTGCAGATCACCTGTAGCATGGTTGTAAGTACCAATATTACCATGGCTCTCCGTCATTGGATAATAAGCCGCAATATTACGTCCAAAGGCATCGATAACAGCCCTCCCACTGACGATGGAGACCTTTTGATTGCTGCCACCAGACCAGACCACACCTGTCTGTTTCGTCTGGACGGCACGCATCAGCGAGTCGGCAAAGGTGTAGGTATCTATGTTGCCTTCCTTAGAATAATGAATGGTATGTGCCTTACGTTCTGCAGGGAAGTACTCAAAGCGGATAGTAAACGGCTGACCGCTCTCTATCTCATACGGAGCACGGATAGTCCTCTGTCTGCCCAGTGCATCGTAGGTGTATTCCATCTTCTGCCCGTTAAGGTCGGTCGTTACGGCCGGAGCATTCCAAAGACCATCATAAGCCGTACTGGAGCTATAGCCGTAGGCATCCTTGACACTTGTCACAAGACTGTGATAGAGGTCATCATACGTATAAGCATAGAACATACGCTGATGGTTATAGTTCTCCGGCTTCGTCATGCGTGTGATGTTGCCATAGCCATCGTAAGTCATGTTATAGACAGAAGGCTTGTCACCGTTATGGAGCATGATTTCCGTTATCTCACCGTTGCCGTCTACCTTCGTTGAGCGTTCACGATAAATCTTACTACCACTGCTGACAGTGATATGGCTCGGGATACTGACGATATACTTGTCGGCAATCTTATGATAGTTAATGTTTGCCTCTAAGCTATAGGCTGTTGTAGTCTCCTTATATCCCTGTAGGTTACCATAGTCATCGTAAGTATTGCTGACAGCAACCGACAGACTGTCCCCACTGACTTCATCAAAGTTACTTTGAACGAGTGTCTTTAGGGCAGGGAAGACAACAGCATCTGTCGTATTATTACCAACGGCAAGTGTCTTCAGGTCGTAGTCATAGACAGCGCCCTGCAGTTTCTTTCCATCAGCGGTATAGAGATATTCACTCGTAACAAGTTCATGTGCATAGTAATCCCTGTTCTTACCATAGGCGTGCCGTCCAGACGAAGCAGACGGGTGTGGTGTGGTCTGGTGGCAGCAATCAAAAGGTCTCCATCGTCAGTGGAAGGGTTGTTATCGATGCCTTTGGACGTAATATTGCGGCTTATTATCCAATGACGGAGAGCCATGGTAATATTGGTACTTACAACCATGCTACAGGTGATTTGCAGGCAAAGACAGAGTATGATGCGCACGACCGTACCACGAGTGTGACGCTTGCTGATGGCAGTGTGACACGCACAGCCTACAGTATCGGTAGCCATGACGGTGAACCAATGCTCCAGACAACGGTCACGGATGCACTGGGACGACATGCGGAGAGCTATACCGATGCCAAGGGGCGCAACCGTGAAACGGTGCAGCATGCTCGTGGTGAGGATATCACGGTGAAGTACAGCTATGACCCTGTTGGTCAGGTGATGAAAGTTCAGCATCCTAACGGTAGGGAGACGAAGTATGCCTACGACTTGCTTGGTCGCAAACTGATGGTGAACCATCCTGATGCTGGAGAAACGAATATGACCTATGATGCGGCAGGCAACCTCCTGACGAAGCTCACGGCAGAGCTTAGGAAGTCGATATCTGACAAGGGGTATATCTCTTACACCTACGACTTCGAGCGACTCCATGAGGTGCTTTATCCAGAAAATCTCTTCAATCGTGTTACTTATACCTATGGTAAGGCTGGCGATAAGTATAACCGTGCCGGTCGTCTTGCCCTCGTTGAGGATGCTTCGGGTGGTGAAGCGTATTACTATGGCAGACAGGGTGAGGTGACAAAGACTGTACGTACAGTCATGGCAAGTGTGGCGGATATCAGGACTTATGTCTATGGTGCTACGTATGACAGTTGGAACCGTGTGCAGACGATGACTTACCCTGATGGTGAAGTGGTGACTTATCACTACAATGCTGCAGGACAGGTGGAGAGTCTTACGAGCAATAAACAGGGACGTCAGAGCGTTATTGTTGATAGGATAGGTTACGATAAGGAGGGCCATACGGTCTATACGAAGCTTGGTAATGGCACGGAGACAACCTATACCTACGATAAGCAGCGTGAACGTCTGCAGGTGATGAACCTTACAGCGGATGGTCAGACTGTGATGGAGAATAGGTACCGTTATGATGCTGTGGATAATATCCTTGGTATCACTAATGCTGCTAACCCAACGTCGCTTACAAAACTCAACAAGGCGAAGCTGGGAGGAAGGAGTTCGCATACGTATGAGTATGATGAGCTGAACCGCCTTGTTCATGCAAGTGGTAAGGCTAAGCGTGCATCGTATGATATGGTGATGTCGTTCGGACGGATGAGTGAACCGCTGACAAAGGTGCAGAAGGTGGATTCAACAACAACTGCGAAGTCTTATAACTTTGCTTATAAGTACGAGGACAGCAGTCACCCGACGGCTCCAACACAGATTGGTCACGACCATTATACATACGATGCCAATGGTAATCCAACGCTGGTAACGAACGACTCTACGAATACGACTCGTGAGATGTACTGGGATGAAGACAACCGCCTGATGGTACTCTCTGATAATGGCAAGACGAGTCGTTACACTTACAACGCTGCCGGCGAACGCATCATGAAGAGTTATGGTACGATGGAGGGTGTGTATATCAATGGTGCACCACAAGGTATCACTTTTCACGAGACGGACAACTTCACGCTTTATCCTGCTTCGATAATCAGCATCAACAAGAATCGCTTTACGAAGCATTACTTCATTGGTGACAAACGAGTTGCTTCAAGAATAGGAACAGGTCTGTTTAACAACGTTTACGGACGCAACGGCTCATACGTAACGGCTGGTCAGCAGGACTATGCAGAGCGTATGAATCAGATACAGAAGCAGAAAGAGGCTTATTATAAGAAGGTGGGTGTAGCTCCTGGTGTACCGACAGAGAAGGGGGCGTATGGTGATCCAGAGAACACGGGTGTTGGTTATAATTCCGTTCTCACAGAACTCGGTAACCATGATGTGCCACAGGGTTGGATTCAGACTCCACGCCCCAACACCACACCGAATACCAACCCCGGTCCACCTGTAAGTTGGAATGACCCGAGTAACCCTGATGACCCACAGGCTGGTTATGGCTACATCCCTAATGACACTACGAAAGAGGAAACCTTCTTCTATCACAGTGATCACCTTGGCAGTACGTCTTACATCACGGACGACCACGCCAACATCACCCAGTATGATGCCTACTTGCCATACGGGGAACTCCTCGTTGATGAACACAGCAGCAGTGAAGACCTACCGTACAAGTTCAACGGTAAACATTTCGATGAAGAGACAGGTTTGTACTATTATGGTGCAAGGTACATGAACCCAGTAACGAGTTTGTGGTATGGGGTGGACAAACTAACAGAGAAATATCCAACAGTATGTGGTTATGTATATACGCTCGATAACCCTGTGAAATTTATAGATGAGGTTGGTTACAAGCCATCTCTTTCAGCCTTGAGAAAGGCTGCTAAAAAATTAGGTGTAGAGTTATCTGTCATTAGGGCTGTATTTCAGACGGAGACAGGAGGTCAAACTTATACAAAGGATGGTCGTATAAAGATTTTGTATGAGCGCCATTATTTTAGTAAATTTACACATGGTAAATATAATAAAGATAGAGATATATCAGCACCTACTCCCTTTAAAGGGAAAACTCATAAGGAGAAAGGCAAAGAAGTGGCAACTCCTGAAATTGATCAATATGGCAATCCTTCTAACCAATATCGTCGGTTTGAGAAGGCTAAAAAACTGGATGAGGAAGCAGCGTATTCCTCAATATCTTATGGGAGTTTTCAAATTATGGGGAGCAACTATAAGGATGCAGGTTATAAATCTGCTAAGGAATTTGGTGACGCTATGTTTAGTGCTGACGAGGATAAAATGCTCGATGCATTTACAAATTATATTTCTGCTAATCATGCAATGCGAAAAGCTTTGCTAAATCATGATTGGGCTACATTTGCACGTCTCTATAATGGTCCTAGTTATAAAGATAACAAATATGATACCAAAATGGCTGAAAATTATAAGATCTTTTCAGCGGATCCATTTAAGGGATACAAAGAATCTAAAATTAAAATACCCTCAAGATAATTTAAACTAAATAATAAAGAAGAGTATGAAATTAATAAAAACGTATATTCTCATCCTAATGATTTATCTATAGGAACATTCTTGTATTGCAAAGGTAAAAGTCTAAACACAAAAAGCAATATGAGTCAAGTTTATATTGCTACAGTTAACACTGCTTCAATTGACAATAATAAAATAACTTTACCAGAACAAATTAAACTGTATTTAAATGATAGTAGAAAGAGTAATTTAAGAAACTCTTTTGTAAAAATAGATACAATTGTCTCAGGAGAGAATACTTTCTTACATATAAGAAAAGATGGAGGAATTCTATTTAATAAATTAAATCACATATCACTTATGTGTGATAAAATGTACAAGAGTTATTCAAATCACTCTTTTATCGAGGACATAGAACTATTTTCATATAGGAAGGACAATTTCGTAAGTTTTCTGTATTCCGTTATAGACGAAGGGTTTCATAGGGGCTACAGTGAAAAGCCTTTTACTTTTATTGTTAGGAAAGGCAATGTATATCAGGTTAACCTTATAACTACACCTATGGTACAGAAAGTCATAAATAAAAAGGTACTGAGCTTTCCTAAATCTCTTCGTTCTATATTCGAAATGAAAGAGTTTTATGGCTTCTGCCTTATTTCTGGTAATATTTGTATTCGGCCGATAGCTTACTCTGCACTCGATGATGATGGTGGAGATTGGATCAAAATCCCTTATTCAAATGAGATTAAATTTTCATTAGTTAAATGTGACCAGATTTTAAAAGAAATATCAGATTTAACTAATTGATATAAGGTTCAATGAGGTAAGATATTGGATAGATGAAGAGTTTTGATACTTATTAATAGTGAAAGTGGTGACGGAAATTGATACCTTTTTCTTCATGCAAGGGTATTCCGATGCTGGAGACGAAGGTGACGGATGTCCCCGATAGGACGGTGGTGAGAACATTACCTTGAAATATGCCTACAATCCCGTGAACGAGGTGACGACGGTTACGCACCTTAACGGCAGGGAGACCAGATACGAATACGACCAGCTGGGACGCAAGCTGATGGTGAACCACCCCGACGCGGGCGAGACAGACATGACCAACGACTCGACCAACGCTACCCGTGAGATGTACTGGGACGAGGACAACCGCCTGATGGTACTCTCTGACAATGGCAAAACCTCACGCTATACGTATAATGCAGCCGGTGAACGTATCATGAAGAGCTACGGCACGATGGAGGGTGTGTATATCAATGGTGCACCGCAGGGCATCACATTCCATGAGACTGACAACTTCACGCTTTATCCTGCTTCGATAATCAGCATCAACAAGAATCGCTTCACAAAGCATTACTTCCTTGGTGCCAAACGAGTTGCTTCAAGGATAGGGACGGGACTGTTTAACAACGTCTATGGACGCAACGGCTCATACGTAACTGCCGGTCAGCAGGACTACGCTGAGCGTATGAATCAGATTCAGACACAGAAGGAGGCGTACTATAAGAAGGTAGGTGTAGCTCCTGGTGTACCTACAATGAAGGGTGCGTATGGTGACCCAGAGAACACGGGTGTTGGTTATAATGCCGTCCTCACAGAACTCGGCAACCATGATGTGCCACAGGGTTGGATTCAGACTCCACGCCCTAACACCACACCGAATACTAACCCCAGTCCACCTGTAAGCTGGAATGACCCGAGCAACCCTGATGACCCACAGGCTGGATATGGCTACATTCCAAACGACACAACGAAGGAGGAGTCCTTCTTCTATCACAGTGACCACCTCGGCAGCACATCCTACATCACAGACGACAGAGCCAACATCACCCAGTATGATGCTTACCTGCCGTATGGTGAACTATTAGTTGATGAGCACATTACAACTCTAATCGTATTATCAGAAGTGGTAAAAGTAGTACAGAGAAACAGCGCTATCGATGTAAGTCAAGAGATTTTGTCAGTTGCACTACTTGATGTTGGAATCTGATGAGAAGTTGAGAATAAGTTTCGAGTTTATCCAGTATTCGTTGAGCAGTGGCGACAGAATGATAAGTATTGAGGGCTTTCACGGCTTCGTTGTATAGCACGCCTATCTTATGAGTCATGGAGACGATTTCGGAGAGTTTCTCCAAGTAAGGTTCTTTGGCAGGGTCTTGGATGATGACCTTAAAGGCTCCACCTAAAAGTCTTGCTCGGACAAAATCACTTTTCGTTTTTGCTCCCGACTTGCGGTAGAGTCTGATAAGCTTCTGCTGGTCTTCAGAATTAGGTATCCTGATGTGCCATCTGTCCCATCTTGGGCAGGTGGCACATCTGCCGTCTGGCTTCTTTTGTTTCTGCTTTTTCATTGCTTTCTAATCACGACTTTGGAGTGATTTAATCCCCAATTGGGGCAAGGGGCTTTGTGGTACAAATGGCAATTTGTGGTACAAAGACACACCTTGCTGATGTAGAAAATGGGATTATAAGCCCATGCCGTGTTACTGCATTCATTGAATACAGTAACTCAGCGTAGGCTTGCGTTCGGTGAACGCAGCAGTTCAGAGCTTCCGCCACGTTTCCACATCATCTTTGTAGTAGTCAAGGTGTTCCCGGAGCACCTGCTCCACATATCCAGAAATACTTGCACCCTGCTCGCCAATCTTCCGCACCACATAGTCAAGTCTCCTTTGGGTTTCCTCCGAGACATACACGGCTTTGCGGTGGCTGTTGCGAAAGGGCTGGAGATATTTCCCCTGAAACTCGGATAATTGCTTCCTGTCCCTTGTTTTTCCCATTCGTTGATGATTCTCTTCGGTAGAAGTAGCCCTTTCCGTTGGTGACAACTCTGTTTCTTGATTGGACGGTTGAGAATAGTCCTTGTGACTCTCCTTGTCATTTTGTTCCTCAACTTTAACAGGCTCAAATCTTTTCTTTTCCTCTTCATAATCTATGGGCTGATCAAAATCGGGCAACTCTTCGGGCTTGCGGAGCTTAACGCCATAATTGCCCATATCTCGAAGGGCTTGTTCTATACGCTGTTTCCTTTGTTCATCTATTCTTGCCATAATTTCTTGGGTATTGCGTTATAATGCCTTTCAAGCATTGTTTGTATGTCGCTCTGTTTGTAAAGTATCTTCCCTCCGATTTTGTAGAAAGGAAGTGTTCCTAAGTTTCTGTACTCTTGGAGCGTACGTGTGCTGAGCCGTAATTGGCTGCAAACCTCTTCGCCAGTGAGGTAAACCTCTCCGCCCAGCATCGGACGGGCGGTAGCGCAATACCGCTCCAATTTCTTCAATGTGCCCTCCATCAGTTGTGAAAACATCAGCATCTGAGGGTCTTCCTGCGTAATAATTTCATTCTCCGACATAATTCATTCATTGTTTGCGTTCAGTAATTCCGTGATGTCGCTCTCCTTGTAATAGCACTTATGTCCAATCATTGAGAAAGGGATTTTTCCCGTATCTCTGTATGATTGCAGGGTACGCTTGCTGATGCCCAAACGCTTGCACACGGCTTCGTTGTCAAGCCATTCGTCCGTTTCGGGCGGATTGCCGATGAGTTGTTCGATACGATGGATAAAGTCTGCAAATTCGGAGTGGTGTCGCTCCCACGCCTTGCGGTCGATAATGATAAGTTTCATTGCATTCTTTTTATTTTGATTACGTTATTGTTACTCGGCAAACAAACTCATATACAGTCTGTTGCCACTATTGTCGTACGCAAAGGTAAGCGTAGAACTACATTGAACAAAGCAACGCAGAAAAGCAAGGAAATAGAAGGAAGAGAAGAGAAATTAGTTTGTCAGTCTGAAAAGCTCCTAAGCTTTCGCCAAAAAGCTCTTAAGCTTTTAGCAAAAAGCTTATAAGCTTTTGTTAGATTACTTATAAGCTTTTTATAGATTGCTTATAAGCTTTTCATAGAAAGCTTATAATCTTTAAGGGCAAAGGCTGGTAGCTTTCCCTATCAGATTTGGAGTCGCCGCAGAAAAACTCTTATGCTTTGTATAAGAATGGTATGATTGCGGTAACGAGAAGAGGTGCCGGCTCTTTCCTTTTATCACATAGCAATTATTCTCTCGACAGTTCGATAGTTCGACAAATCGATATGTAGAACTATCGATAGATAGTTTTATCGATAGATTATTTTGACTATATATAGTTTTGACAACAGATAGTTTTGACAACAGATAGTCATGACAACAAATTGTACAAACAACAGATTGTCTGTATTATCGTCAGTCCTATCTGTTGTTGGTTGTTACGCCTTGCGTCCAAAGAGCCTGAGTATGCCGTATTCTTGTCGTGCCTATACTCTCTTACGGCAGCCCTGCCCTGCAAGGTTGGGAGAGATGAATACGACCGCACGAATACAGAAAATGGCAATACCGCCTTGAAACAGAAAAATCCTGCGGTGGAGATTCTTCTCTCCATCCGCAGGACTTGACCTTGTCAGGGAAGATTGGCTGCCGTTGTACATTTGCACGATAAGAAACGGCATCAGGGGCTTTGCATAAGTATGGCTTACGAAGTGTACGAAGAAAAATGTTGGGGTTATCCGCCTGACTGACCGACTATTGGCAAATGATTGCTCTTGGTGAGCAGCACTATTGTGCCTGTGAGTTCGGTGTAAAGACGGTCGTATTGTTCGCTTGCGGCAAATGTGTCCGTCAAACCGAACTTGTCGAATGTGGCTTGAACAGCCTTGTTCGACAACAATATGGGTGCAAGCTTATCGGGGAGGGGTGCAGGCAGTTCCCTTTCAAACTCATTTTCCAATACAGATACAAGCGTGTCGTACTTGGAAAAGTGCAAACCTTGATACAACACCTCACTTGCTATGCTCTCCGCTTCGGGGTGAGTGAAACCTTGCGCCACGGCATCGCAGTAGGCAGTGAGAGCCATATCAGCCCGAGCGGTGATAAACTCCGTGTCGTGCAATCTTTCGGGGTGATGCTCACTCATATAACTTCTTAACTTCAATCGAAAATAGGAAAGTTCCTGTTTGTTGTTCTGTTTCATTATCATTTGGTCTTTAATCGTGAATAATAAATGTTTGGTAATTACTTCCTTTTATGCTTGTTGCAATGGAACGTTTTGCCGTGCTATAGACTCACAATAACCCTCAAAAACAGAATGCTCCCTGTCTGTGAGTGCAGTCATATCCTCTTGTATCTTATGGTCGGTTATCTTTCCATAAATCTGTGTCGTACCTATATTGCTGTGTCCGAGCATCTTGCTGAGCGTTTCCATCGAAATACCATTGGAAAGGCAAATCGTGGTTGAGAATGTGTGGCGAGCCATGTGAAAGGTCAAGCCCTTATCTATCCGGCATATCTGCCCGATGTTCACACACGCAAAGGATGCTTTCCTTATTGTAAGATTGGGGAATATCAAGTCGTCCGATTTCTTGTCCTTGACATAGAGCGAAAGGATTTGCCTCGCAATAGGTAGAAGTGGAATGATGGCTTCCACGTCCGTTTTCTGCCTTTTGATGCGGATTTCCTCCGTGCCGTCTGCATTACGGATGATATGCTTCGGTTTGAGCCGTTGCATATCCACACGAGCCAGACCAGTAAAGGCACAGAAAAGGAAGAGCTGTCTTGCACGCTCGAACTGCTTGTCAATAATGGGCGTTTGTAGTACTCGTTGCAGTTCTTCGGTTGTGAGATACCTGCGTGTTCGGTGTGGTAGTTCCGCCTTGTAATCTACAAAGGGGTCGATGCGGATATACTTCTTCTGCTGACCTATGCCGATGAGTTTTCTAAGGAAGATGATCGCTACCTGAATAGTGGCAAGAGAAAGGTTGCGCTCTGATTTAAGGTAAAAGTCCATCCCTTCGACAAAACCATAGTCAAGCGATGAGTAGCGAATATCCTCCAGCCCCAAGCGTTCACGCAGATAGGACTCGATAAGCTGTGCTGCATAGATGTAGTTGGCAAAGGTCGGCTTGGCTACCGTTATTCCTACGCAAGGACGCTTTTCCTCAATAAATAGTTGGGCTTCCTCCAAAAGAAAACCTTTGGGCTTGTCTTCTTCCATGAGTTCACGCTTCAGTAACTCGGCGGTGATATAGCCACGTTGCCAAACCAATTCTTGGTATTTGCCTTTGGCTTGTTCCTCTTTGGTTTGCAAGTAGCGGTTGATTTCCTTTGTTTCTTCGCCTATTCCTTTGCACCGTCCCTTATGGCTGTCCCAAAGTTCGGGAGCGATTTCCTTACCCGTGCTGTATTGCACCTGCTCACCGTCTATGGTGATGCGTCCCATAATCGGGCATTTGCCGTTCTTTTTCTCTTTGGAACGGTTGATATAAAAGAGTGTCTTGAATGTGCTTCGTGCCATAATGTCAAAGTTTTAAGGTGAATGTATCTTGTATACGTTGTTGCACTTCCTGCATGTCCCGATGGATTCTCTCGGAGGAAACAGCTGCATAGATTTGTGTTGTTCTCAAATTTGTGTGTCCGAGCATACGGCTCACCGTTTCAATAGGTACACCTGCCGAAAGCGTGATAAGCGATGCAAAGGTGTGTCTTGCCATGTGAAAGGTCAGCGGAGTTTCCATCCCGATGTTTCTCTGTATGTAGTGCATTCCATTGAGAATAATATCGGTAGTAGGAACATCAAATATAAAACCTGCACGCTTTCCCCTGTACCGCTCCATTATCGCCCAAGCAGGGGGAAGTACCTGTACTCGGTACGGGGTTTTGGTCTTCATTCGTCTGCCCTTGATGCAGAGTTCGCCTTCTTCCAAAACGATGTTTTCCTCCCGAAGATTACGGACGTCGGAGATTGCCAGCCCTGAAAAGCAGGAGAAGACGAACAAATCACGGACAATGCGGTAGTTTTCCCATTCAATCTTCAACTCGATGATGCGCTCAAGTTCTTCCTGCGTAATGCTTCTCGGTTCGCCTTTTGGTCGCTCGTAACTGTAGCCCAAGAACGGATAGAAGTCCAGCACGCCTTTCTTCACCGCCATGCGGACGATGGTCTGCAAAGTAGACAAGGTACTCGATATACTGCTGCGTTTCAGCTTTCGGTCAATGGTGAGATAATACTCGAAGCCCTCGATAAAGGCTTTGTCCAACTGTGAAAGGGGAACGTCGCTTACCCTGTGCTTCTTCTGCACATACTCACGAAGCAGGGAGAGTTGGTAGGTACGGAGTTTGAACGTCTTTAAGGCTCGGTCGATACCGATACGTTCCTTTGTCAGTGTGAGATACTCCCCAAAACTCTCCAAGAGCAAGGCCTGACGGTGGATTTGCCCCTGATAGGCATCTCTCACGTCTGTGGCGGTAAAAGTTTCTTCTCTTTCACTGAATTCGTGAAAGCGTGCGTGGATAAGTGCGGTGCATTCACCGAGTTTCTGATTGACGGACACAGCCATGCTGCTCTTGCCGATAAGCCTTTGCTTACGACTGTCCCAAAGAGTGAGCGGAGTCTTGCACTTGGTGGAGAAGCCCGAATGGGTTCTGCCAACGGAGATTCGCCCAATGACAGGCACAAGTCCTCTCTTGTCGGTTCGTTTCGCCTGAACGAAGAACGATACTTTGAGTTTGTTTTCTTTCATTTTTCTGTCGTTTTTTCTAAATTTCCTTTGCTTGCAAAGGTACAGATGAACAAGTATTCCTGAGCGATGCAGAAAAATGAAAGATGAAGAATAAAAACCTATGACACAGTTGTTTACATTCAATTCGTAACCCCTTTTTGCTTTTTCCCTGATGGGTTACGATTTGGTAACGGAACTCCTGCCGTTTGATGCTCGTTCTTGCTTACCCTCAAAATAGTAAGAAAATGCTAAATGATATTATTTCAAATAGTTACATTCCTTGCGTTTCCCCCTATTTCCCTTAATTCTTAATGACTGATTATGCCCGCAAGATGAGCCTTGATTTACGCATGATTGATGAAAATGTTTACTCAGACCATATCGACAACAAGGCAAGTCACTGTGCCAAGATGCTCAATGACTATTACCAAAAGTTCGACGCACAGAAAGGGACACAGTTTGTTTTCTCTGATTTAGGTACTTATAAGCCCGGTGGAGACTTCAATGTCTATTCGGAAATCAAGCGTAAGCTGGTAGAAGACTATCATATCCCGTCCTACGAGATACACTTCATTCAGGAGTGCAAGAACGAGAAGGCAAAGAAAGCGATGGTAGATGCCATGAACCGTGGTGACATTCGCATTATCTTCGGTTCTACATCCATGCTTGGAACGGGAGTTAATGCCCAGCAACGTGCGGTGGCGGTGCATCAACTTGACACACCCTGGCGACCCTCAGATTTAGAACAGCGCAATGGTCGGGCAATCCGTAAAGGCAATATGGTTGCCAAAGAATTTGCGGACAACAAGGTCGATGTGATTATCTATGCCGTGGAGCGGTCGTTGGACAGTTATAAGTTCAACCTACTACATAACAAGCAATTGTTTATCAATCAGCTGAAGACCAACACGCTCGGCAGTCGTACCATTGACGAGGGTTCGATGGACGAGGATAGCGGTATGAACTTTTCAGAGTATGTTGCCGTGCTATCTGGTAATACGGACTTGTTAGAGAAAGCCAAACTCGACAAGAAGATTGCCACTTTGGAATCCGAGCGCAAGAACTTCCTCCGTGAACGTGATGCAGCAAACGGCAAGTTGGCAGAGATTGAGAGTTCAGTGTCCTTCCATTCGGACAAAATCAAAGAGGCACAGTCAGACTTAGCTCTATTTGAGCAGCGTGTAGAACGTGATACCGATGGGCAGCCCATTAACAAACTGACTATCAAGGGCATGGAAGACAGTACCGACATCAAGGCCATTGCTACCCGTCTGCAAGAGATTGACGAAAAAGCACGCACCAAAGGAGAATACAACAAAATCGGTGAAGTTTATGGTTTTTCCATAATGGTCAAGACGGAGAGTACTTCCAAAGACTTGTTCGACTGTTCGGTGAACCGCTTCTTTGTGAAAGGGCAGGAGAGTATCTACTATACCTATAATAACGGTAAGTTGGCAACTGACCCGAAACTTGCGTGTCAGAACTTCATTAATGCCTTGGAGCGTATTCCAAAGGTAATAGAGTCGCATGAGAAGGAAATGGCAAAGGTTTTGTCCAACAAAGACGTTTACACTAACATTGCTAACAGTTCTTGGAAAAAAGAGGACGAACTTCGTGCGCTCAAGGGGAAGGCAGCAGAGCTGGACAGAAAAATAGCCTTAACACTTTCACCTCAGGAAGAGGAACAAGATGCAAAGGATGAAATGAAACAAGGAGAGGGTCTGTCCGGCAACAATCATTCTGTCGGGAAAGGGAATGATAACCTTTCTGTTCAGGATGCAAAAGAGGAGAAACATTCGCAGAGTTTCAAACCGAAATGGCGGCATTATCCTTAACGTTATTCCACCTTAGTTCTCTCTATTAGATTTTGGCAAATAACGCTTGTTATTGCCAAAATCTAATAGATTGCTTGTGTTGTTTACTATTTGCTTATCCTAAACCTTTCTTGAAGTTCGGATAGTGCAGCTAATAGTTCTTCAAATGAAGGTTTTTTCCCATAAATCATTGATTCCATCATTGCCTGATAGTCTGATTTCCATTCTTCAAGAATATCTTCTCGGGGGACAATCCGGAGACGTTTGCGTACATCGGGAGTATAATCCACATCTTTCACTGAAGTATAAATTTCTCTATGATGACGAATAGATTCCCATAATGCATCATCTTCAATGGCTTTCTGTGCAAAATCTTTATTCATCATGGTGTAAAGGTCATAAAGATGTCGGCTCTTGCGCTCTGCTATCATTCCGTGTCCGGGAATGGAGAAGAGTTCGTGAAGCAAGAATGCCTTTTCAAGGAATGTCTTTGCGGGAATAGCAGTATAAATGGCACTGTCAGCCAATGGTGTAATCGGAAGATGCTCTCCAATAATACTTTTAATTTGTATTGATTCTGTCGGTTCAAGCAATGAACGTGCACTCACTTCCAATACAATATCAGGGCGGAGATATGTAAGCTCCTTGTCAAAAACTGATTTGTAGTGAAGATAAATCTGACGTGGCTCGGGATAGGTGGCGTCACCTTCGCCATTGGGTTGGGCATTAACTGTGACAAACGACAGCAAGCCTTGTCTTTTTAGTTCTTCACACATCATAGGGGTTAGTTCCTCTAAAACAAAAAGCGATGATGCCTTACGCAATTTCTTGATTTGTTTTTTCGTGAGATCTCCTTCAGGAGCACCAAGAAAAACAGGATTGACAGCAACATCTATATCTTCCGAGAATCGTTCTATAAGTTTCCAACCTTTGCTCAGACTTGTGCCGCCTTTGAAAACAAGATGCTCTGCTATAGGAAGTGAAAAGATAGTTTGCAAGATTGCAGTTACCCAAAAATCTTTCTCTATCACTTGTGCGGGTAACCCGACTTTATCTGCAATTGATTCATAGACGCTTTTCCGTTGTGAGTCGGATAATCCAAGAAACCTATTCATATAGACCAACTATAAATTCCCTTACCTTTGAAGGCATCAGTTTGAGGTCTGCAACTTGAAGGTGAGGATTTTCGTTTAACTTCATTTTAATGGTAGCAACCTGCTCATCAGTCAGGTTCTCTACTTTCCAGTCTTTAAGAGCTGTTGTTAAGAGAAGGGCCAACCGGCTACGGATGGAGAAATATCTGGGAGAGACGCGCTTGAATTTTATGTTTTTCCCTTCGCCAAGATTTATAGTACGTGAGACGCCATCGGTTAAGTAAGCTATGTTCATCGGTATCTGTTGAGTCAGTCCTAACTGGTATTGGGCATAAAGCCCCGTTGGGACAATTCTTGCGCCATCCCTTTTTGCCATTGCTTTGGCAATATCCTCAAGCGATGGAGGAACCATACCCAGACCATATACTTTTTCCATTTTGGGATAGCAATAAATGCCACGTGCAACTCTAAGCATCTGTCCTTTTTCTACGAGACGTTCCAAAGCCTTATTAACGGCATCTCGATTGCCATACGAAATAAAATCCCCCACAAAAAAAACAGAACCACGTCCGCACTTTTTTGATTTTATAAGTATTTTACTTTCAATGCTTTTTGTCATAATTATAATTGTATTTTGTCGCAAAATAATGCATTATTCACGACAACAAAGGTACATATAAAATCTCATAATCAGCACAAAAAACAGAGAAAAGTACGAGCTTAACGAGCTATGCCAGTATTAATGTACGTATTATCAATTTTGTAACCGTTATTTTGTAATGTAACTGCTTGCATTTACACAAAAAAACAACAATAAAAACCAACAAATACGCATTACCAACTATCTCGCCTTCTCAGCATCTCGTCAATCTCTTCCCTGAGAAAAAGTAATCGCCCATTGGCTTTGAGATAAGGAATTTTTCCTGCCCAAACCCAGTTGTAAACGGTCTTTTGCTCCACTTTGAGAATCTTGGATACATCAATGATATCCAAGTATTCGGGTTTCAAGGGAGGATGGACGGTTGTGTCAACAGATTGATCCTGCAGGACAAGCAGGCGGTCGAGTTTATCCTCGACGCTTATCAGCTTGTCGAACAGGCGTTTTTGCCAAGTGTCTTCGGTTTTATAATCTATGTACGGCATAGTTCTCCTTTTTGATAGTTACCATTGGTATCTTGTGCCAAGATACGTTGTTCTTTCATATAGGCGATGTATTTCTTTGCTGTTCTGTCCTTGATTTCCATTTCGCGCATCAGAACCTCACAAAGTTCTTGGTAAGTGAGCTTGAAAGAATTTCGGAAGGCTTCTTTGACAACGGCAATGAGTTCTTCAGTCTTGCGCTTTTCCTTGTCCTCTTTAGACTTCTCGCCACGATAGACGTGCATGTCCTCTGCCTTATCCCAGCCGAAAAGCATCATCGGTACGTCCAACGGACTTCCGTCACGGACTTTCAATGCTTTTACGACCGAGTATTCGGGATTGTCATCTTTCTCTATGGAAAGAATTCCCGCTGCCTTGCGCTGCAATTCTGAGCCGATATGCCCACGGAGTTTAATACCATTCGGTACGAAGTGTAGCACGCAAATGATACAGGTATTATAAATCCCTGCCAAGCGATAGAGCTCGTCCACAATGGCAATACTTTCCGTTTCATCGTTGGCAGAACGTATCAAGTCGGCTATTCCGTCAATCACCACAAGATGGATACCTCCATGCCTGTGATGAAACAAATCCATACTCTCACGGATAAGTTTCAGCCTGTCCTTACGGGACATAGAGGCAAGGTACAGGGAATGGCAAAACTCCGGTACTGCCGTCAAAGAAGCCCTACGCAGTGTCTTACCCAAGTTCTTGTGCAGCTGTGCCTCGGACTGTTCCGTGTCATAGTGTAGGACCGCTAAGCCTTTGGGATTGGCGGTAATCTCCAATCCCAAGGTCTTCTCTATCGGCAATCGTTTTTCTCCCAATGTCCCGGCAAGGATAGCACCCACATAGTTGCTCTTGCCTGTACCTTCACCTCCGGTAATGCAGAACAGATTGTCCTGCGTTCCTAGTGGAACACCATTCACAGCCACAACCGATTTGGAAATGTCTGGTGGATTCTCATAATCAATCTCACAGGAACGTAACATCATCATGGTTTGGCTATATAGATCTGAGAACATCTTGGCAAGCAGCTCTTTCAGTTCCTTTGCCCCGTTGCCTAAGGCAAAGAAATCTGAAATGTCTTTTTCGGACTTCGTGCCACAGAGCGGAAGTGAAAGGTTCAAGACCTTGTATTCCGCCAGATGTTCAGACTGTTTATGTGCCTCTCGTACACCTGTTTCATCCGCATCATACAAGAGTATTATATGCCTAAAACGAAGCTGAAGGCTCTCAATGATACTTGTCGGTATCTGTGCCGTTTCACTGTTGAAACAAATTGCATTGAAGCCGTGTGCATACAATGAGAGGACATCTTTTTCTCCACCTGTAATGAAAAGCATATCTCCTTTGGCAGGAATCTGCTCCATTCCAAAGCAATAAGTGGCAGGCATCCGTCCACCATAAAGAAAGCGGATTTTTGGACTGTGAGGTCGGTATATCTTTACATAGCCGTTTCCGATATAGGCAAACATAGGTTCCGTAGGTGAGCTATAAAGTTCAAACTTCTTGCCTTCAGCAGATACACTTTCGTAGCGTTTAAGACTCCGTACACGAAAGCGACGGAGTGTATCCTCATGGATGCCATAATGTGCCCAATAGTTCAGCAGCCCATCGTCAAATGGCTGTATCTCAAAACTATATGGACGTTCTTCCGTACACTTGTTCATATCAGCCTTAGGAGTGGGAACAATAGTTTCTTTATATGCTGACGTGATATGGCTGCTATGCTTTTCACCATTACATAAAGAATACAATCCAAGTTCTTGTACTATCGTTTCCAATACTTCGGGAAAACTTGTTTTCAGGTTCAAATTACGGAGGGTTGCCACAAACCAGAAGCAATCCCCAGAATAGGTGGTATCTCCATGATCATAGAATTTGTAAGAAGAAGTCTTCCTGTCGTAGTAGATATGGCAGGAAGCCCGCCTGTCGTCATAGAAAGGACTTCGGAAGTTGCGATGAAGGTTTACCTCAAAGCCAAGGAAATGTGAAAACACATTCAGACCTCCTTGTGTAAGTAAAAGAATCTGTTCCTTTTCTATCATAATTGTCGGTTTTTAGGGTTAAGACATGAACTCATGATGAGATTGTCCTTGAAACGGTTGAGTCGCCCAAGAACTTCATCGTTTCTCATACCTGATACGCGGAGTCGGTTACATTTCACGGCAATAATAATTGATTTGAAAAAGTAGCGCACATCACCGCCCTCCGTGTAGCGATACCGTACCAACTGCTTCTTGCGCCAGCGGTAAAGGGTGGACTCTGAAATATTCAGAGTCCCGATTAGGTCTTTCGTGGTCATCTCCAGCTCGTCGTCAATGTCTTGAATAAGACGGGAGGTGCGCTCAACATACTGCTCAATACGATTGAGCTTGTCTATCAGTTCTTGATAGGCTTGGCTTTCTACTGCTATTATTTCCATCAGCGTAATCGTTTGGTTTTAATTGTTACATGTTCTATTCCAAGTTCACTGACTAACTGTGAAAGTCTTCTGAATGCTTCCTCAGTAAAAACCTCCAGATGAATTTCTGCTATAGGTAAAGGGCCAGGTTGCCCATTACGTGCAAGAAACTCAAATATTTTGGTAGACTGGATGCCCACCTTTGAAGCGTACATCAGAATTTGTTCAAGAGTCATTGCTGTCTTTCCTCTTTCCCAGCGCGAAATCCGACTCGAACTAACTTTCAGAATAACAGACAGATACTCCTGCGAATAACCATTTTTCACTCTTGCTGACTTCAGCATTTCCAATAACTTTTTCATACTTATAAAGTTACTAAAGCACCGTTACAAGAGCAACCCGCCACATGCAAATGTTTGTACACTATGCAATCCGTCTTGCAGACGGTGCAAGTTTGTTTGTTAGTAGCGGAATACACAGTGTACCAATAAATATAACGAACTAAATCTAAAACATTTTATCACTCTTATATCTTTGTATAATTATTATTGTTTTGTAAAACTCCAGTGCAAGGTGCAAGTCCCTTTATATATAAGGGCTTGCACCTTGCACTGGAAAATGTAGCAGTAAAATCTCTAAATATTTATGGCACAAAGATTTGGAGATATAAACAAAAAGATCTAACTTTGTACTCTGAGAATGGGAGTGAGTGTGCTTTCAATAGATAGTCAAAATAGCGGTCATAAACCAGTCAGTTTACTGCTACATTTCTGCTACAGAGACTGTCAGTACAAAAAGGTAAATATTTAGCTAACAGCGATAAGGACATATTGTGGATTAGTTCAGGCTGGTCCACGCTGAATATCAAGCACTTACAAAGATTTTGTAGGTGCTTTTTCTTTTTATGGTGACCTTTAGGTGACCTTTCTGAGCGCAAAGATTGAATTATTGTAATAATTGGATTACAGAAGATTACATAAGATTTTATTCGCTTTTTATTGCTTTATCAAAAATAAAATACTAAATTTGCAACATTCCTATCAGATGGACTTCCTGTGAAAGCAGAAGTCCGGAGGGTGGGGATACATATATGATAAGGCGTTTACTTGACGCTTTGTTCTTGACAACCTTGAAGTCTCGCAAATTTCATTAGCAGTCAAAGAACATAGCAGCGGTAGATGTCCATGGGTGTGTAATACCTTATTGTTATATGACCATTTGGGTTATGTGCAATAGATTTACATATCGGCGTGGGCTTCTGCGTTGCTCGTTCAGACTGCAATGGGCAATGCGAGACGCCTAAGGTTGTGGGACGGGTAACAGGTACAGACTCCCACGCTTTTTCGTATATGTAAATGTAAACAAAAAATACGGTATATGTGTGGGAGCACTATCCACATACTTTGAAAGATATGAAAGTATTAAGGTCTTTTTGTATGTGCTTTGGAGGGCTGGTAATCCTGTCACTCCTCTCATCATGCAACCAATGTACAAGAACAATACTTACAAATTTAGGTTGGAGTATTGAAAACTACAAAGTGCATAATATCTATAGTGCTGTGGATATGTCCTTTTTTCATGGTTTTGAGAATAAAATATCATTGAAGGATCTGCAAACTACGCATGGTAATCCCAGCAGGATTCTTAATGCAAAAGAATTTGCTGATATTGATGGATATAATATCTGGGAATATAACGTTGAACAAGATAAAATCGATTGTTATGTAAAAAAGAACGACAGCATAGTTGATTATATTTATTGTGAGTTTGCAAACCCAAGAAATATTTATAGCATTGTCAAAGACAAGAATACAGCAAATAAGATAGTAGCAGACAAGGCTTTCGCAGATTATATTGTAGATGATTTCAAGACCACTATTAGAATCTTAAAGCAAAAAGGTTCAAAATCTCATACTGTGAACATCGCTTTAGACGACAATACTGATTTAATAGATTCAGAATCTTTGCAGACCGAATTAGAGAAGATAAATGAGGAGGCTCCTATTCCAATGGCTGATTTCTGTGAAATCAGTTCTTGGAACTATAATAACAATGTGATTTCTATAAACTGCGATGTAAATGAATCACCGAATGGTACCACGATGAATCAACTAAAAAACAACTCAGACTTTGGAAAACAATGCTGTATTTATTTCTTGGGGGATAAAGGACTGTTCTCTTTTCTCACACCTAAAATTCTCAAAAACAAGGCTGAAGTAAACTTAGTATTCAAAGGAAAATCATCAGGATTGACTATTACCTCTAAAATACATACAGGGAAAATCTTAAATTCACCTACAACGGCCTTGCAAAGACTAAAGGCTATAGTTGCTTATGACAATATGGGATTAGTAAACCTATCCAGCAGTGCCCCTCACATCCTAAAAATGGGACCAAGGGAAATACGAAATAACATTCTACACATTTCTATGACTTACGTGACAGAGCCAATAGATATAACAGATTCTCAATTTAAGAAGTTTATATCCCAATCGTTCTTAAACGAGGAAAATCCCGACCAGGAAATAATTCTTCTTTGTGCGCAATGCGGAATAGGTTTGTGCTATATAAACACATATATCAAGAATGGTTTACAAAAAACATATACGGCAAATTTCTCTAATAGCGATTTAAAAGCTCTACGTACACTAATAAAATAGCGTAAAAGCATGGATACACTTACTGCATCTCCCTTGTTTATTCCCTATTGCATTCTCATGCTCGTAGCTTGGGAAGAGAATTACTGTAATTATATAGAGCAGAAACTAAATGATATTCCTCTTCTATATTGGCAGCCCTGGTATAAAGGTGCTATCATTCTATGTAATGTAATCGGAATTATAACATTGTTTATTCTGTGTTTCTCTACGACTTGGTGGCTTTTAGCTTTTACTCTCCTTTCTGGCGTAACTTGGTTGCCTTTGCTGGCGGTATTTATTACAAGGACACTTGGAGTAGTCATAGCAAGGCCAGTTGTTGCTACCGTTGAAATCCTGACAGCCATCTATCTTGTTATAAATTGGTTCTAAAGTTAATATCAATATTTAAAGTTAATGAAGTATCTGCACATCATTTTATCAGTCCTACTGCTGCTCTGCCTCGCACATATGCCATACGGGTATTATCAGCTAATTCGTTTTATTGCCATGTTTGGTTTTGCCATCATGGCATACCATTATTATAGTCGAGAACAAAACGGGCTGGGCACAGCCTTTGTTGCACTGGCTGTACTCTTTCAACCTTTCCTCAAAATAGCTTTGGGAAGAACGCTATGGAATGTGGTTGATGTTGTCGTCGCTGTTTTCCTTATTGTATTGTGCTTCGTAGAAGTCAATCAACCCCATCAACATCAACATGGAAAAGAGTAAGTACCCACTGGATAGGCCGAAAAGGGGTACATTAAATTATTCATTCAAAGATTCTCAATCTTATAACCCTTAAATTATGGAATCAAGTAATTTCTTATCTAATGTTGGTGGCTGTCTCCTGTACCTTTATGGAATTATCAGCCAAATTATGACCATAGTATTCTTTATAGGATACTGTCGTACAGACTCAATTCTTGAGATTATTTTTATAGATGGCATTATTTCCGAAGCCAAAGGTCTACTATGGATATTTTTTATTTGGTAGCACAAAATAAGTAAAAGTAAAACAGTTAAGTATAAACTTGGATGCCTTTAGATCCTATTGTGCGAATTATGAAAAGGTTTCTTTCTACAACAATAATTTTATTGTTCATGCTCTTTGCTCATGCTCAGTCTCTTTCAGACTTGGCAAGTATGCGAGAACTGGCAACTCTTTATAAAAAGGGAAATAGCATAGTGCCTACATTGAAAAAGAAAGGCTACAAACATAAAGGTTGGATTCACGCCGAAAGACTGAATGATTTCTACGGAGCCGACTTCTATTATAAAAATTGCCGATTAAACAGGAAAGGCGAACCTATATACTTTGACAAAGGTAACAGCTGTATCATACAAATTGCCTCTGTGGGATTCGGCCCATGTATTGTTATCGAGGTGTTCAACGAGAATGCTTACTGGTTTTATATCAAACAAATCAAGGCTATGGGTTTTCAACAGGACTCAAGTGATGATGGCACGATTACCTATGTTAGACGCAAAACAGCCATAGACTGCTACAGGGCGCGGAAAGGTGGCTCGTTCTGTATACGTCGCAATCTATGATAAAGATAAAATATGAAGATGGGGATAAAAGACAAAATTTATGGTTGTCTCTTTGGTCAAGCCATCGGTGATGCGCTTGGCCTGGGCACAGAGTTTATGACGAAGACGGAGGCAAAAGAAAAATATCCTAATGGATTGACGGAATATAGTCAAATTATCAGAGATTATCATCGGATCAATTTCCAGCCGGGGATGTGGAGCGATGATACAGACATGATGCTTTGTATAGCCAATGCCATCATCGAGGATAAAGGGATAAACTTGCACACAATAGCGAGAAACTTCAAGGACTGGTTCTATGCTCCCGACACGCGGGGCGTAGGACAAACCACCTACAAGGTGCTGGCAATAGCGGACTACGTGGAGAAACCGCAGCAGGTGGCAGAGCTGATATGGAAGATGTCGCGCACAAAGAATGCTGCCAATGGTGCTGTGATGAGAACTTCGATAACCGGGTTACTGAAGAACAATGTGGCACAGACTGCCGAGGATGTTTGCAAGCTGACCCATTTTGATTCCCGCTGTGTGGGCTCATGTGTTATCGTCTCTGAAATCATCAGCCATCTAATATGGCAAGGCGAACAACTCTCCTATTCACAAATAATCACTATCGGCAACCAATATGACAACAGAATAGCGGAATATATTGACAAAGCATATTGTGATAGCATTGACCGTCTGGAACTTGATGAGCCGTCGAGCATAGGCTACACACTGAAGGCCATGGGGGCTACCTTGTGGTGCTTATTTCATGCCCACAATTTTGAAGAGGGATTGTTAGCGGTTGTCAACGAAGCGGGCGATGCCGACACAAATGCTGCTGTAGCCTGCGCAGTGTTAGGGGCCAAATTCGGGTATAATACCATTCCCCAGAAGTACATTGATGGGTTAAGGAAGCGAGAATACTTAGCAAGAGTGGCAGACGACCTGATAGCAATATTTTCATAGCTACACGAAGATACATCTTACTTCTTATATTTTCAATCCTCGCGATGGGCGGATGTCCCATCTTTGCTTTTCATTCTTAATCCTTTCGTACTCTGAAAAGTTGTTGGCCACATTCTGTACTTCCAATCTCCCTTTGGCGTGTTCGTCTTCCGTGAGAAAGGGATGGGATAGTACAGACAAAGTGGTTGCAGCATGTTGTCTGTCAGTGTCGGTATCAAGAAAGTCATTGACAGCACAGGCTTGCCCGAATGTAAACCGTCTGGCAGTTGGTTTCTTGGCAAAGTCGATGACGGCTTGCAAAGCCTTGCGGCATGCAACGTCCAACAACTCTACCATCTTCTGAAAAGCGGCTCTAAGGATGGCGATGGCATAATCTTTCTGTGAGAGATTAAGCTCATAGGTTCTTTTGTCATTTTGGGAATTCTTCAATAACCTGTTGTAACTCCAAGTGAGCTTGTTGTACTCATCCAAGCGCAGTTCTGCGATCTGCCTTTCTCTTTCACAGATTCTCTCCAGTTCAGCTGTTCGCTCCGCCACACCTTCCGCTATCCTATCGGGAATCAGTGCCACCTGCTGCTTCATTTCTTCATTTTCCGTTTCCAACTGAGCGTACTTACCCTTTCCTGCAATATAAGCCAAGCCGGATAGAATAGCATTGCCATTTTCCCGATTGCCTTTCACCTGCTTGTCGTGAATTTCCCTGTCCAACTTTTCACTATCAAGGATTTTCTGCTCGTTCTCCTTTGCCAGTTTCTCCGCTTGTTTCTTGCTTTCCTCCAACTCGCACTTCTGTTTTGCCACGATATAGTCATTCCGTTCAAGATGCCGCTTGCCCGTCTCCAACTTGGAAACGCTGCGCTCCATTCCCAATGCCTCGGCCGCCATGTCCTGCACGAGGCTGATGTCCTCATTGTCCAGCTTGTAGGACTTACCCGTCTCATGGTTCATCCAGTCCCAGATGACATGGTCGTGATAGTTAGGCTTCCATGTAGATGTGTCATTCGGATCAAGACAATGCCCCTCGTCACAATGGAGGTGTATCTGTATGGCCGTAATGCCGAAACGCTGCCGACAAAGGTCGGCGAAATGACGCAACTGCTCCATGGTGGTGTCTGCCTTGCACACCACGACGCCCTCGCGCAAGGGAGTACAGCCAGCTATCTTGGTTACCTTGCCCGTCTTCTTGTTGATTCGCTCCCGTTCCTTGGTCTGCATGGCCCTGCCCGTCTTTTCCTTCACCATTCTGCCAATGGCATCGTAATACTGCCGCAAGGTCATATCGCCTTGCAGTTCCGATGTCCACGATTGATTCTCAGGTATCAGGTCTTTTCTGATATAAAGCTTCTCGGCATTGATGTGGTCAAGATATACCTTTGTCCGTTGGTTGTGTGCCTCACTTTGCCCGATATTGCAGGGCTTGATGTGTACGGATGTCATTTGTGTCATAATCAGCAATGTTTAATGTGGTAGAAAATTTTTCTTTGCAATGGGTTCTTAGGGAGGCTCCCTAAGCGGAGAGTCCAGAGAGAGGGTCACGCTCTGGTCAGGGGTCTTGGGGGCAGATGCCACCGAGTGGAGGGTGCAGGGAGAGAGTCACTCCCGCCGGTTCCCCAAGGCTGGTCTTGGGCCCACAACTACGAAAGCGCAGCGGGTAGTTATAGTGGGCTATAACAAGGGCAGAGCCATGTTCTTCCCCCCCGAGTTCAAGGACTGCCACGACCTCTGATTCTGTCAATCAGGTATCGGTTAATGTCCCGATGGACAAAGCCACGGTCCACCTTGAACCTTGCCCCAAACTGCTCTTTCCAGTAATCACAGCTTATATCATCAGGGAAAAGAACCACTCGCTTGCCAGCCAGTTTACTCATCATGCCATTGGTAAGATTGCAGCCCTCGCCAACCGCCAGCCAGTCAACGGACGGTTCGGCAAGCGTACCGAGCAGGGCGGCCTTTTCTTCTGTGATAATGGCAACAGGATTGCCTGATAACAGATGTTCACCGAAGAACACCTCCTTGTCCGTATAATAGTCGAAGCAATACCAGCTATAAAGATGTTCCACCAAGGACTCTCTTTGCAGGATTGCCCCACTGTCCGTATCAAAGTACTGCACACTTCCTCCTACGACCTTGTTGTTCCGATTTATCCGAGGCAACACCGTGCCACAGTGTCCGTTCACCAGTTTGGTGACGGCACCCAAATGAAATCCCATCATCAAGCGACCAATGCCCGACAACAGTTTGGAATCATAACCAGCCATCTTATCCAGATAATCCGTAAGGGAAGAATAATGGCATCCTATATCCTGTTTGGATATCTCTATCAACATCTGATCATTGGGCTCGGCCTTGCTCACCGACATTCTCTTTAAGTCCTGATTTTCCATTTTTGCTATGCGTTTTATGCAGTTTATGCACTTATGCATATTGCATAAACTGCATAAAGTGAATAATCAACGGTTCAAGAGCCTTGACACCTTGCTTTGGGTGATACCGCATTCCCTGGCTATGTCCTGCTGTTTCATGCCCTGCGAGGACAATTCCCTGACCCTTGATTTCAGTTCCTCACGCCCACTGGTACCTATTGTTTCCAGATGGGCGGCCTCCGTGTCATAGCCGCGAAAGGTAAAGCAAAGATTGCCGTCCTTGTTCTTGGCTCGCTCATACAGAGCCACATTGTCGGCATCGAGCACAACTTCGCCGTTGCGCCACTTGCACTGCTTCACATAGACCAACGACTTGTCACGGACTGACTGCCCCAGTCCCACGGCATCGTCTATCAACTGGTTGAGTTTGGCGGAGCCTTGTATGGCCGACAGGGAAAGAGGAACTGAACTGGAGAACATCTTGGGAACATGGTTGAGGACGACCAGCGTCCAGTTATACTTCCGTTTCAAGGCGTTCAGCGATGCCATGAGCGAGCCCGCGTCAGAGCTTTTGTCGAGCGACTGGCTGAGGGCGGTAATATTGTCGATGAACACCACCTCCGCAAGATTCGCCACGGCTGCTTTTTCTATTCCCTTCAATACATCATCAACGAGATTGTCCCTGTCCATCTCCGCACGGAAGAAAGTAGGAGGGAAGTCCGAAACCTCGTACCGCAGGGCCAGCTGACGCAGCGTCATCTCAAAGTCGGCGTAGAGTACGCGCTTCCCCTGTGCGGCAATATCTCTTGCCACCTGCATGGCGAAGATGGTCTTGCCGATACCTGACTGTCCGAAGATGATGCAAAGGTCACCTTCGAGGACAATATTGGGATAGAGTACCACAAGAGGGGGAAGCGACTTGCCTTTCCTTACACAGTCATTCATGGAAGACACATGAAAGCCACCGGCATCAATGGCTCCCTGTTCCTGCAACTCATGAAAGGAGGACCGGATGTAATCCACGTCTACCGGTTGGCGAAGCGTCTTAATCAGTTCATCCATAGCATTACCCTATTGATTATTTGCGTTAGTAGGAAGCCCTTTGGAAATCAATGCGTCCACCTCCTGCTTAGAATACAGGTTGTGCCTACCAATCTTATGCACCTGAATGTCCCCACGCTTCTCCATACGCCAGAGCGTGGTATAAGTAATGTGAAGGTGTGCACAAAGCTCGTTACGGGTCAAATACTCGGTGGATGCTGTCGAAACAGGTTCTTTCAGCAGATTCTTGCCCACCATCATCTCTAATACTTCTGCAATGGCCTCCTTGAGGTCTTCCTTTTGCAGCATAATGAAATTACCTTGCATAACACGAAATTTAAAAGTTATGCTGCAAATATCACAGGTGGAAAAGTGGCTGCAAGTGGCACCTAAAGAAAAATGTAACCTTTGATATTTTTGTGAATAATCCACTGATATACAATAGCTTCCAATGTGCGGTTTTACTCTGTATTTTGGCCAACGACAGATAAGTGGGGATAAGTGGGCGTGTTTGGGAATCACATGGTATCGTATGAAACGCACAAATAGCGTATTTCCGAAGTGGAGATACGCTATTTGAGTATAGGATAGATATAGAAAATTGTCATGTACGACTATATTTCCTGAAAAGATGCCGAATCTGTTCCATCTTTTTACGGTACTCTTCTGTCACGCTATCGCTCCCTTTGTACTTCTTGTTAATATTTTCAACTTTATAGCCACATTCTTTGGCTATATCTTCGAACCAAGTGGCACGAATATCCTCGGGCAACAAGAGAGATAAATCATGAAGAATTTTATACATGAGCATTCTTTTCTGTGAGCATTCTGAGAGGTAATCTATATGCGATCTGTGGGTAATAATGCTTTTGAATTCTTCTGGTGTGGTTATGTTTTTGAATATTTTTCCGTTAAAACTCTCATAAAGTTCTTCCATCAAGTCATCAGGGAAATGATAATCATTTTCTACCTTAGATACAATTGGTGAGAAATTGTTCGTATTATCTTTATGGCCGTCCTGCCCATTTGCCATTTATCCACTACAGCTTTCTTTCTCGGCCACATAAAACAATGTGCCCTCATGCCGACCAAAGTTAATTGTGTATTTGCGGAACATATCAAAGTTCCATTCGTCACGATTGACATTATCAAATGATTTTAATTTTTCTGCTAATTGCACAAAGTCCGTATGCTCATAGAGACGATCCAGATCGTATCTCCGGCAGTAATTGTATACCAAAGTAAAGCCATTCACATACCAGCGACTTATTTACGAACTTTGCAAATCGCCTTCTCTACTATCCGTGAAGGCAGAATATTTCTCAAAAATGCGTTGTAGTTGAGTCTGTGTATCAAAAGTAATCATAGCCTGTCTTGGTGACTTATCCCATTGGGCGATAAAAAGTGAATATCCATCAACAGCCTTTGAACTGAAGTTCTGGTAATCACCCTTAAAGAAAGGGGTAATCTTTTCTTGAAAGAAATCGTGCAATGTCATACGCTAAATGATTATTTGGCTTTATAGGTTCGGTTCTTATTACTTCCACAGGCTTCTATTAGTCCTTGTTCCACTAAGGAACTGAGATAATAACGAGATTGCGATGACTTCAATCCAAATGCTTGCATTATATCAGATGTCTTGACTTCTCCATTCTTCGCAATATAATCCAATATCATCTGCATTTTATCGCCGGTTTTATCGCTAATTTCTGCATTTGTCGCCGTTTGGTTATCTTTTTTATTACCAGAATTGTTATTTATCGCCGATTTATCGCCAGTCTCTGGATTTATCGCCGATATGTCCATTGTTTTGTCGCCAGTATCTTCAGTAACAGTATCTTTACCGGAAGCCTTCTCAAACAACACCTCCGAAAGGTTTTTGCAATGTAGTCTCAAAATGGTTCGGTCAGGGTTGTGCGTGTCTTCCCATGTTGGCTGCTCACCATATGACGATTTCCAGCCATCAATGATGGTTGGGATGCCACTACCAGCGCGCTCTCCAAGGTCTATTAGTGCGAACATCTTAAAGAGAATCGCGTTGCGTGGATCGGAAACTCCACCACTCATGGCCTCCTTCACACCAATTCGGAAATCACCCGGGTTCTCGAAGGTGTAACCATCAGGATATTTCTTGATGACCACCCCACGTCTGCCATAATAGTCGGCATTAACCAACGTGTTCAATAATGCTTCGCGCACGGCCTTATGAAGTGGGGTATCATCCACTCGCATCATTCCCTCCAACTTGAAAGGACGAGGAAGGTCGTGGCTAAGTTTGTTAGCAACGGCAAAGAAGAAATCGAATACGTTGCCACTCCATTCGCCCGTTGAAGAAGCCAGTCTGTCCACCCAACGGATGCTCGGATCTCGATGGTCTTGATAGTCGAGGAAATATTGAGGATATTCTGAGAGAATCTCGTTTTCATACCCAAACATCAATAATCCTGCCGTTGTAGGATAAAACTTACCTTCATCTGCATCGTAACCAATGGCTCCTATTTTACCAAGAAATTCTTCATCATCCAGTTTCGACCAAACGTGATTGATATGAGAAATATTAAAAATATTCCGATAGCTATGCACTGTGTCCATGCAGAACACTTTCATATCGCGGTGTTTGAGCAATTTACGGTCTTGGGTCAGTTGATAAGCATCCCGATACATGGCCGATACCTCCTCGTGAGAGCAATGGTAATCGCCTTCACCGTTGCGCCGGTATGAGCCGGACATCGGGTCTTGACCGACATAGACAGGACGAAGGTATCGGTCGGCACGAGGCACACGAATAGAGATTATTTTCTTGCCTTCGTAGTCCTCTACCGTCACATCCTTTTCAACAAGAAGATTGACATTGATTTTCTGGCGGTTGTTGACCATATTCCAAAAATCCTTCAGCATTTGGTCAGCATTCTGCACACCCGACACTTCAAAAGAGCCATCTTTCTTTTCGTCAACACCAAGCAGTATAATACCACCATCGGTATTAGCAAAAGAAGAATATGTCTCCCACATCGAGTTAGGGATACCTCCTTTTGCCTTCTTAGCTTCCAGTCGGTTTCCCTCCCTGTATGAACTGATTTCTTGCATGTTATAAAGGTTCTCTTCCATCTTCATTCTTGTTAATGACTACAAATATATAGATTATTTATAACTTAAACAAATCTTATTCGTTTCTGTTTAGAATAAACTTATTTACAACGAAGCTAATAATTGCTTGCGCTCTTCATCGGTCATCTTCTTGAGTAGAGCGATAAGAGCCTCTTTGCCATCTTGCGTTTTGTCATTCAGTAAATACCAATTATATTGCAGCATTCTCTCCAAGGGATAGGCACCTATATAATTTTTAGCAATCTCATTCACGCTCATATGCCTTGTATGAAGTTTCTGTCCGTTAGGTCAGATGTTTGCCACTGGCTTCCTTCAGATTTCACCTCACGACAAACACCCTTGCCTTTGGCTATGTAATTCTCGCTATTAGAGCTTACCGGGACTTACGCCCATTAGACAATACTCATGCCGAGCGTATCAAATTAAAGAGTTGCAAATTTGTTTGATGATGATAATCCTTATCCGAGTTAATTTGTTGAGGATTATAGCGTTTTTGAACGATTTGGTTTGTGTAAGCCTTTCTTTCATTACCTAAACCAATAGGGGTATCACGCTAATCACGCCCCTCCCTATGGGGGAGGGGACGAGGGAGGAACCACTACTTTCTTCTTCTTTTACTTCTTCTTCCACTCCATATACCCTGCTCCTGCAATCGCCAAGAGGAGAATAAGGATAGAAATGTAAGCAATAGTCTCAGTAGTAGAGATACTTGTTGGGTGGAAGTCGAGGACTACGGTGTGCTTACCCGGCTTCACGCTCACAGCACGGAGGATGTAGTTCACACGTCCAAGCTCTACTGGCTGACCATCAACGGTTGCTGTCCAACCCGGATAGTAGATCTCAGAAAAGACGACAACACCACCATTCTTTGAGTTGACAGTGTATTGCAGGTTGTTAGGCTCATACTTATCGAGCTTCACGATTGCAGTAGAGTCGTTCGCCTTCGCCTGACCTAAAGCTGCCTCAAACTTCTTATCGGCTACTGCCTCATGGCGCACGTCAATCTTACCCACCTCAGCATATTCAGCGTTGGCATCGTCGACATAGGTGAGCTTGTTAACAAACCAGCCGTTGCCCTGTGCATATGGGTTCTGTATTGGTGCCGTTGTGCCACCCTGCAGTGGAAGGATAAAGTACTTCGTGTTCAGCATATTCAGTACTGGGAAGGTTTTTACGCCATCTACCGCCTGCATATTACCACCTGCTGCAGCAATCGCCTGCATCGTCTTCTGCATTTCTGGAGCGATGTAAGCATCAATCATCTCTTGATAACGACGGAGCTTAGCGGGGTGATAACCACCGATACTCTTATGGAAGTAAGAAGTCTCGTTCTCGTTGAACGTGTTAGAAGCGAAGTTCAATACACGATAGTTGAGGCTCTTGTCCTTGTTAATCTCAAGGTCGGCTGCCGTTGGCTGCTGTGGCATATCGCGCTCACTCTTTGGTACGAACATCTCGTCATTGAGGTAACGCTTGTCGACCTGCCACATATCAACGAGGCTAAGGACTAACAAAGCAGCTATCATATAGTCGGCACGCAGCTTCTTCATCTTATAAACAAAGAGCAGAGCGAAGCCGATGAGGATGATAATAACCGAACGCCAAGCGTCTGAGCTGACCATTGCAGCACGCATAGCGGAGATATTAGCGAGGATTGTTCCTGCCGTATTGCCGTCCATGCCCTGAATACTATTAATCATCTGGCGTTCCTGATCGCTGATAAATGGACCCATCATGTCTGGGAATACAGCTACTAAGACTGCCACACCCGCTGTCAAGGCAAGGCTGATATAGGCATACTTCATCTTCTGTCCTAAGAGTTCTGGCTCCTCAATAAGGCGCTTTAAGGTCAGAGCTGCCAAGAGAGGGATGGTGAACTCAGCGATAACAAGGATACTTGCCACCGTTCGGAACTTCGCATACATTGGGATGTAATCGAGGAAGAAGTTGGTGAAGCCCATGAAGTTATGTCCCCATGATAGGAGAACGGATAATATTGTAGCTGCCAACAATGCCCACTTCGTAGTGCCTTTTACCAAGAAAAGTCCTAAGATAAAGAGGAAGAGGACGAATGCTCCTACGTAAACAGGACCGCTCGTACCCGGCTGTGTGCCGAAATACTGTGGGAAAGCATCGTAGAGCTGTGGAATCATTGACTGTATCTGTGGGTCAACCTTCGACATAGCCGTACTGCTTTGGCTTAATGGAACACTTGCTCCACCCTTTGCATCAGGGACGAGTAAGGTCATCGTCTCATCAATGCCATAACTCCACTGAGTGATATAGTCGCGATCAAGTCCTGAACTTGTCTGGTTCGCGCCATCAGCTTTCAGCAACTCGCTCTTGCCACGCATACTCTCTTTCTGATACTGCCATGTGTGGTAAAGGCTTGAGAGATTGATGGCAACGCCAATCAATGCCGCTACTGCCAATACACCCGAAGCCTTGAGGAAGCCTGCAAGTTGCTTCTCACGAACGGCTTGCACGAGATAGCCAATGACCATAAAGAGGATGATAAACAGATAATAATAAGTCATCTGCACGTGATTCGCCTTTACTTCAAAGGCTGTGAAGATGGCTGTCACGATAAATCCCGACAGATAACGTCCTCGATAAGCCAAGACAACACCGGCAATCATCGGTGGAAGATAAGCCAAAGCCATAACTTTCCAGAGGTGACCGGCAGCAATGATGATTAGGAAGTAGGACGAGAACGCCCACATGATACTACCCAAGGCTGCCAACGATTGGCGGAAGTCGAAGGCTCTCAACAGAATATAGAAACCTAAGAGATAGACAAAAAGGAACCATACATTCTCTGGTAACCAGAGGTGATAAGCGTTCATCACCTGCGAAAGTCCGTCTGTTGACTGATAAGATGGCGACATCTGATAGGTAGGCATACCACCGAAGATGGCGTTTGTCCAGCGTGTTGCCTCACCTGTACGGTTCTGGAACTCTGTCATTTCCTGTGCCGAACCGACACCTGCTGAGGCATCGTGGCGATAGAGAATCTTACCCTGAGTAACCGGCACGAAGAAGTAAGCGAACGAGATGACCGCAAACAACACAACTACCACTACGTCGGGTAGAAATCTTTTCCAAGTTTTCATTATTATTTATTTTTGCTTTTGTCTGACTTATGGATTAATCTCTGCAAAGTTACAAAAAACAAAGCACTTACAATATCCAACTTGTAACTTTTTCGTACCTTTGCAGTATGAAAATAGGAATCATCGTTGCAATGGACAAAGAGTTCGAGCAACTTAAAGCAATTCTTTCCAATACCGAGACGGAGCATTTCAACCATAAAGACTTCGTTACGGGACGGTTGGGAGAGAAGGAAATCATTCTGCAGCAGTGCGGTATTGGTAAGGTTAACTCTACCATCGGTGCGGTGGAGATGATAAACCATTACCATCCCGACCTTGTTATCTCAAGTGGTTGTGCTGGTGGTGCTGACACTTCATTGGAAGTTACTGATGTGGTGGTGGCAACAGAGTGTGCGTATCATGATGCCTACTGTGGTGATGAGGTGGCTTTCGGTCAGATTATCGGTATGCCTGCTCGCTTCAAGGCTCCTGCTGAGCTGATTGAAAAGGCATTGTCGTTGAATAACTTGCCTGATTGTAAGGACCTGCATGTCAAGGCGGGACTGACAGTTAGTGGCGAATGGTTTGTCAACTCACGTGAGAAGATGCAAGAGATAATGAACCACTTCCCTGAGGCAACAGCTGTTGACATGGAGAGTTGTTCTATTGCGCAGGTCTGCCATATCTATCAAACACCTTTCGTTTCCTTCCGAGTTATCAGCGATGTTCCGCTCAAAGACAACAAAGCCAGCCAGTACTATGACTTCTGGGAGCGTATCGCCAACGGCAGCTTTGAGGTAACGAAACAATTTATTAATTTAATTCAGAATTCATAATTCACAATTCATAATTATGATTACCGATGTGGGTAGAGTTTATAGGTACAAGCAACTCATTTACTCGTCCACTTAATCCCCACAAATGGTTAGATTTCCTTTTAGCTACCTTTCCCCACGTATAATCTAAAGTTCGTGGATAAACTGAAGCTAATATCGATAATCTTAATAGGTAAATAACGAGTTTATAAGTTTACAAGCAACTTGTGGCAATAAACTGAAGCTAACAGCGGTAATCATAATTATGAATTGTGAATTATGGATTCTGAATTAATAACGGATTCTGAATTTTGAATTATGAATTAAACATGAATTCTGAATTAAATATGATTTCTGTTTTAAGTGAGAATAATGAGTTAAAAAAATAGATTACATCGGTAATCATAATTATGAATTGTGAATTATGAATTCTGAATTAAACAAGATTCCTTCCTTTACCATTGACCACGAGCGTTTGCTGCGTGGCATTTATGTGAGTCGTAAGGACGAAGTGGGTGGCGAGACCGTTACCACCTTCGACATCCGTATGAAAGAACCAAATCGTGAGCCAGTGTTGCACGTCGGTGCTATCCACGCTATTGAACATTTGGCTGCCACCTTCCTCCGTAATGATGACGAGTGGAAAGATCGTGTTATCTATTGGGGTCCAATGGGCTGTCTGACTGGTAACTACCTCATCCTTCGTGGCGACCTTGAGTCGAAAGAGATTGTCGACCTCATGCGCCGCACCTTCCAATTCGTTGCCGACTTCGAGGGTGAAATCCCTGGTGCTGCTCCACGCGACTGTGGTAACTACCTGCTCCACGACCTGCCTATGGCGAAGTGGGAGTCACGTAAGTTCCTCACCGAGGTGCTGGACAATATCACCGATGCCAACCTCGTTTATCCGGAGAAGTAGACAAGTAAACGAGTGGACAAGTAAACGAGTGGACGAGTAAACAAGTTGCTTGAGTAATAAGACAAAGTAACATGGTGAACGAGTTGACAAGTTAACAAGTTGCTTGGGATAAAGAGAAGAAAGCAGTGTTAGAGATTTAAAAGGGCGTTAATTCCATGTGAATTAACGCCCTTTTGGCTTGCTAAAGATGCCCTTTAGCCTTTGAACTCTTACCTTTGAACTTTGAGTTTTGAACATTGAACTTTATGATATGTACCTTTAATGACTACGAAACAATGCGGATATAGCGACAATGAAAAAAAATAACGATTTTTCTTGTTTAAAAAAAAAACATTTTGTATATTCGCAGCGTGTTAATATAAAGAATACGATTGATAGACAAGTTTTAAATTATGAAATACACCTCTTGTAGAGAATATAATTGCAGGCAAACGGATAGAAAAGTTCGGTTTATGCCTGTAAAATCCATTCGGTTCTTTTCGTCCAAGAACTCTAATCATTATTGGACAGAGTATGATCAGACAAAAACGTAGGATATGGCTAAAATGCTCTACCTTCTTGATATATCTTAGAAAGAATCTTCTGGATTTACAACCTACAAGCAAGCGTTATTTCTTTACCTAAAAGATAATTTAGAGGAATCTCTATTACACCATACCTATTGTAAACAATACGAATCAAACATTGAGAATAAAATATGAAAACCTTTTGTACAACTTTAATTTTGTTATGCCTTACTGTCTGCATATCAGCACAAACTTTAGACAATACTATTACCATTGAAGGTAGAGTGCAAGACTTTGTTACTCATGTAGATGTCCCTGGTTGCTTAGTTGAAGTGCTAAATGCTAATGACAGCTCAGTCGTTGCTTCAACGAAGGCTCTTGAAGAATATCAGAGTGGCGAACAGAGCTGGAAAACATCTGAATATAGGATAACGATTCCACGTAAGGAGGGTGATTATATCCTTCGCGTTACCGAAGATGGTTTTATGCCTACCTACGTAAAGCTCCCACTGCATCATTTTTACAAGCGAGAGATAAGCAGAGAAGTTGGTACCATCTTTCTGAAACGACCGAAAACAGTAGACTTAAATGAGGTGGTTGTTAAGGCTACAAAGGTGAAGTTCTATCATAAAGGCGACACGATTGTTTATAATGCCGACGCTTTCCAGTTAGGTGAAGGCTCTATGCTCGACGCCCTTATTCGTCAGTTGCCCGGTGCTGAGCTAAGCAAGGATGGACGCATATATGTTAATGGAAAGTTTGTTGAGAGTTTGCTTCTCAATGGAAAAGATTTTTTCCGTGGAGATAATACTGTTATGTTAGAGAATCTGCCTACTTATATGGTAAACCAAGTAAAGGTGTATGACCGTCTTGGTGAAAATAGTCGTTTTCTCGGGCAAGAGGTGGCAGGAGACAAGAAATACGTGATGGATGTTCAACTGAAAAAGCAATACAACATTGGATGGGTAGGTAATGTGGAAACTGGTGCAGGAACAAAAGAACGCTACTTGGCTCGTCTGTTTGCTATGCGGTTTACTGATCACTCCCGTTTGGCTGTCTATGGAAATATTAACAATCTAAACGACGACCGTAAGCCCGGTGAGAATGACAATTGGTCGCCTTCTGATCTTTTTGGTGGGTTGACGCAGCAACAGTTAGGAGGTCTTGACTATAATATAGATGCACGCAGTGGTAAGTATAAACTTAGTGGAAATGCACAGGTTAGGCATGCTGACAACACGATAGTGAATAACACTAATCGTACAAATTTCCTTGCTAACGGAGATACATACGACCGTATGGTAGCTAATAATAGAAATCACAATTTTACTTTCTCCACCGATCATCAGTTCTATTTTGAGTTTAAGAATGCCAACTTGAATATCAAGCCACGTTTTAACTACCAATATTATAACAATAAAAGCGGATATTCTTCGCTGACGCTTAATCGTAGTTTTACGTCTTTCTCAAAGGCACAGTTGGATAGTTTGTACACACCAATGATAGGTAGGGAGTTGATTCGTACAGCTATTAACAGAAATCTTCGCAATGGATTATCAATTGGACATTCTTTAGAAGGTTCGGTTTCGATGGAGTCGTTAATTAAGTTCAAGCACTCTCCCGACCATATCACCCTTTATGCTGATGCTTCTTTGAGGCATGCTACAGAGGATAGCTTTGACCGTAACCGAATTGATTATTATACCAACGGTCAGCAAAGTAATACAGACTTCCGCAATCGATATTTCAACAACCGTCCTGACCACGGCTACAGCATGACAGGTAAAGTGACTTACAGCTATTTAGTAAAGCGGGGCTTGTTCTTCGACTTTAGTTATAAATACAATCGGACTACCTCAAACCGATATTCTTCACTCTATCGTCTTGACCAGTTAGCAGATTGGGGAATTAATTCAGCGCGCGAGCTTGGAACACTTCCTTCTGTGGATGCTTATAACAGAGTAATGGATATTCATAATAGCTATGACAGCAGACAGACGGATAATACCCATACCCTCGGTGCCTTTCTTGTATGGAATAAGAAAACGACGAAGTCGGAGTGGTGGGCACAGCTTGTACCTAATTTATCGCTGCTTTCACGGACGATGCATTATCATAGTGGAAATGTAGATACGACTTTTACGAAACGTTCTATACTTTACAATATGTATAGTACGTTCATCAAATGGCGTAGTACTGATCACAAATATGAATTCATGCTTCAATATCATGTGGACGGGCAAGCTCCAGACATGAACCTGTTTGTAAACATCCTCAATACCACTGATCCATTAAACGTAACAATGGGTAATACCAACTTGAAACCATCCTATAAGCACGAACTTATATCACACTTCCTACGTATATATCCGAAAAAAGGTATGATGTGGTTAATAGAGGCTCAATATATCCCCACTGTTAACGCTATTGCTATGGGCTATACCTACGACAAGGCTACAGGACAGCGAACATTCAGACCAGACAATGTGAATGGTAATTGGCGAGGTCAGCTTGCTTTAGGTGGCGCTGGACCATTGACCAAAAATCGCAAGTTAGATTTTAAAGCTATGGCTGGATTAAGATATGAGAAGAGTGTCGACCTTATTGGTTTGGCAGGCACGTCTGCATCTAATAGGAGCATAGTAGAATCGGTAAACTACATTGGTGATTTACAGCTGAACTATAGGCTCGGGCAATCTTCCATTGGTTTCATTAGTAAAGGAAACTGGGCACATATCGATGGCACTCGTGAAGACTTTGAGGCATTTAATGTGAGTGATTTCAATTACGGTTTAACAGCACAATTACAGTTGCCATGGGATTTCCGACTTGGGACTGACCTGACAATGTACAATCGCCGAGGTTATTTAGATAAGTCGATGAATAGTGATGATTTGGTGTGGAACGCCCGTCTGTCACGATCATTCTTCAAAGGACAACTTACCTTATTGCTTGATGGCTTCGACATTCTTGGTCAACTGAATAATGTCACACGGACGATGAATGCACAAGGAATCACAGAAACTTACAGTAATGTTATTCCCCGCTACGTGATGCTACATGCCGTCTATCACTTCAATATTATTCCTAAGAAAAAATGAAAAGTATAAGACTCTTCCAAAGTTTGAAGTGATGCACCTTTTACCTTTGAACTTAACTTCTAAGACTACGAATTACACGAATTACGCAAATCCTTATCCCTTATTCGCGACATTCGTGTAGTTCCTTTGTTACTTTGTCTTCCATTCCCCTGTCTTCCGTCTCCTGTTCCTTTGTTACTTTGTCTTTTATTATTTCTGTCTATTCTACTCTCTTCGCTCCTCAACTTACTATATGTGAAGAACTTGAATACTTTCCTTTTACCCTTTTCCTTTTCGGTAATCATAGTTATGACGTACTGCTGAGAACTCCGTTCGAATAATTATGAATTCTGAATTATAAATTAATACAGTAATCATAATTGTGAATTCTGAATTAAAATATTTATCTTTGCACTCGTTAAATTTTATACATTGATGAATAAACATTTCTTAATGGCTATCTTATGGCTCTGCCCTTTGGGTTTGTATGCACATAAGACTACTGATACTGAGGCTACTACTTTGAAAAGTAATGCGCCTGTACAAAGAATAATTCGGGGTATTGATGAGGACAAAACACGACAGCGTTTTACACTCAGTGGATATGTGAAAGACCGTAATGGTGAACCACTTATCAATGCAACAATCTACGACCTCACCACACGGCAGGGTACGATGACCAATGCCTACGGACATTTCTCGCTCACATTAGGCGAAGGATGGCACGAAATCAGATGTAGCTACGTAGGCTATAAGACCCTTGTCGAAACCATAGAACTTACTGCCAATCAGAACCATGACATCATTCTTCAGAACGAAGCACAGTTAGATGAAGTGGTGGTGACAACCGACCTTAACTCGCCTTTGCTGAAAACGCAGACTGGTAAGATTTCTCTTTCACCGAAAGATATTAAGACAGAATACGCATTGTTAAGTAGTCCAGACGTTATCAAGACTTTGCAGCGTACGAGCGGTGTGTCAGACGGATTGGAACTTGCCAGCGGACTCTACGTACACGGTGGAAACAGCGACGAAAACCTCTTCCTCCTCGATGGTACACCACTCTATCATACCAATCACACCTTAGGTCTTTTCTCTTCGTTCAATGCGGATGTAGTGAAGAATGTCGACTTCTATAAGAGTGGATTCCCTGCACGCTATGGCGGTCGTTTGTCGAGTGTCATCGACGTGCGTACGGCCGATGGCGACCTCTATCACACCCACGGCAGCTATCGTATCGGTCTGCTCGATGGCGCTTTCCACATAGAAGGACCAATCAGAAAGGGCAAGACATCCTATAACTTCGGCTTGCGCCGTAGCTGGTTAGACCTCTTGACTCGCCCTGCTTTTGCGATTATGAACAGCAAGAGAGACAGCGAGGACAAGATAAATATGTCTTATTTCTTCCACGACTTAAACTTTAAGCTGACCAATATCTTCAACGACCGCTCACGTATGTCGCTGAGTGTCTATTCGGGTGAAGACCGATTGGATGCAAAAGACGAGTCGTATTACAAAAATGGTTATGGTTATGAAGATATAGATATTTATGATAATCGCTTCCACTGGGGCAACTTCAATGCTGCACTCGACTGGAATTACCAGTTCTCACCGAAGCTCTTTGCTAACTTCACAGCCGTCTACACGCACAATCGTTCAACGGTAACGAGTTCGGACGAATGGAAAGTGATTAGAAATGAGCAGGTAGACCAGCTGACGACAAGCTCACATGGCTATCGTTCCTCTATTGATGACATCGGCTATCGTGCTGCTTTCGACTTCCGTCCGAATCCACGTCATCACATTCGTTTCGGTCATGACTATACTTATCACCGCTTCCAGCCACAGACCAACAACCGCTTTGACAGCTATAAGACCGATGGTACTGCAAAGGGTGACACCATTGCCAGCCACAGTTATAACAAGAATGTGGCGCATCAGTTGACCTTCTATGCCGAAGACGAGATGATACTCAACGAGCAATGGAGCCTCAACGGTGGTGTGAATGCAGATGTCTTCCATATCAGCGGTAAGACCTTCTCAACATTGAGTCCACGTCTGGCGATGAAATTCCAGCCAAACGACCGTCTTTCTTTCAAGGCAAGCTACACAATGATGAGTCAGTTTGTGCATAAGATTGCCAACTCTTTCCTCGACCTACCAACCGACTACTGGGTGCCAACGACTGCACGTCTACACCCAATGCGCTCTTGGCAGGTGGCTGCAGGAGCCTATATGAAACCTAACAAGCACTGGTTGCTCTCGTTGGAAGCTTATTACAAGCGTTCAAGTCATATCCTGCAGTATTCAAGTTGGGCAGGATTAGAGCCACCAGCTGCCAACTGGGACTACATGGTAATGGAGGGTGACGGTCGCTCTTACGGTGTTGAATTGGATGCTGATTACAACATTGCCAACCTCAATCTGCACGGTTCTTATACCCTCTCATGGACTGAAAAGAAGTTTAATGACTTCTACGATGGTTGGTACTATGATAAGTTTGACAACCGTCATAAGCTCACGCTCACTGGACGATGGAACATAACAAAGAAGATTGCAGCCTTTGCCGCATGGACTTTCCGCACCGGTAACCGCATGACTATCCCTACACAGTATATTCCACTGCCTAACGTTCCAGCCCAGACGGAGGGAGGATTGAACTTTACTTCGCCCGACGACAACCGTTTGAACTTTGCTTACGAACAGCCTAATAACGTTATCCTGCCGGCTTATCACCGTCTTGACATAGGCTTCGACTTCCGTCATACGACCAAGAAGGGCAATGAGCGCATTTGGAACCTCAGCTTCTATAATGCCTATTGCCATCTGAACTCTATGTGGGTGCGTGTGAAAATCAACAGCAATAACCAAATGAAGATTAAGAACATGGCGTTTATCCCTGTTATCCCATCGTTCAGTTATACATTTAAATTCTAAGTTCCGAGCATGAAAAAGATATTATTTCTCCTCTTCCTTGCCCTGTCAGTAATGAGTTGCAAGGATGATTTCAGTGTCAGCAATCTGCCTGATGCAAAGCCAAAGTTGGTGGTTTATTGTATGCCTTCTACTGCTGACACCACTTATATCACCGTGTCACGCAGTATTCCGTTAAAGCAATATAACGCAACACAGCAGAATGCGCTGATTGACAATGCCGTTATCAGCTATCAGTTGAACGGACAAGCGATGCCAGTGACAGCCTTGGGCAATGGTCGCTACCGTGTTGTGGGACTGCAGAAAGCGGGCGATAAGGTGCAGTTACGTGTTGAAGCACAGGGCTTAGAGGCTGTTGAGACATCCACAGAGATTCCACAACCAATCGGTATAAGCCACCTCGCAACGCGTATGGTGCGAATGAAGGAAGACCCTTCCTCAAATGTAAAAGACTTCCTGCAGCTACAAGCAACCTTCACCGACCCTGCCGAGACACACGATTATTACGCTGTACGTGCGAAAACCAATAGGCTGTCCTACCTTTATGTGACATGCTTCCGTAATTTTGGCGGTTATATGCAAGAGGTGATAAACTTCTATTCTTACGATGAGTTTATGGCTGCACGAAAGACCGAACATTGGGATAGCGTGGCTGTAAAGTATCAATTACAGCAACTCTATGTGCCGATTTCTACGGCAAGTGAACCGCTGTTGAATCCATTATCTGATATAGACGATGACTTCGACTTTAGTAGTGACTTCTATCAGAACTTCTATATCTTTGATGATGCTACTATCAACGGCAAAACTTATACCCTTCATCTGAACATTCAGCCGTTTGTGCGTGCCACAAATATGTCTGATGAGGCGGCGAAGGAGCTGAAGAGATTGTATAATATCGAGGAGGGTGTGGAATTGGAATTCTATCATATCACCCCTGCCTACTACCGTTTCTTGCAGGCGTTGAACGATGTTTCAAACAACTCTCTTGCCCAAGCTGGTCTCTCCAACATCCGTACTACTTACAGCAATGTGCAGAATGGTATGGGAATTTGCGCTGGGTTTAATGTGCAAAGGAGATAATAAAAAAAGCCTCACCCCCAGCCCCTCTCCGATTGGAGAGGGGAGTAGAATGCGTGTTACCCCTATTGATTAGGGAAAGTCTTTTAGAAGTTTCTAAGCGAATTGTTTCCTGCACTCCCCCTCTCCCATTGGAGAGGGGGTTGGGGGGTGAGGTCTCAGGGAGTGAAATGCGAGGGTCCCCCCCCTTATGAGTAGTTGATGAGCTGCGTGTATATTCGCTTGTTCATTTTGTTTCTCCTATCGCATCCGCTACTCCGTTTTGTAAAGAAAAATCAAAGACTGAAAAATAAAAGGGCGTTAATTGGCTTTCAATTAACGCCCTTTTCGATTGCAAAAGATGCCCTTTAAGCCTCTTACTAACGCCCTTTTGAAGTCTTATTAAGCACCTTTTCGAAACTACCTTTGCAACTATTTGATAACAAGCGGCTTACAACGATACTAAAAATACTCGTTTTTAGCTCTTTTCCTCGCCTTTTTGTTAGGCAGAATGTAATAATATTTCAAAAGTCAAACATCAAGAATCAAAGGTTAAACGTCAAAGGGCAAAAGGCGTTCTTCTGTTACTTTGTCTTCTAATACTCTGTCTCAGTTCCCCCTATCGCTATTAACTCGTTAACTTGTCCACTCGTTAACTCGTCAACACGAAAAAAGGATACTGCCGAAGCAATATCCTTTTTGTGAGAATTTATTTAGCAAAGTTTGTGGGACACACGAGACACGTATGTCCCAATGTTTTCAATTTGATTACAATGAACCGTTGTTTGCCTGACGAACCATCTCTGATGAAGCATAGAGGTAAACCTCTACACGGCGGTTAGCCTGACTAATAGTCTTATTCTCGATAGGGTTTGCACTACCAAAACCCTGTACTGAACGAATCTGACGGCTGCTTACACCACGACCCTTGAGGTAAGATGATACAGCATCAGCACGACGCTGGGACAATGGGAGGTTGATGTTGTCGTTACCAGAAGCATCGGTGTAACCCTGAATAGCAACGTCACAGTTAGAGTTGCGCTGCATCAAAGAAGCGAACTTTGTGAGGTCGTTCTTAGCCGCAGCACTGAGGTTTGAACCATTCAATGGGAAGAGGATACCAGAGTCGAAGGTAACCTTCACACAGTCTAAACCATTAGCATCTGTCACCTTGTCAACACGTGCGTTTGGCAACTGCTGTGCTGCCTCGCGTGCTACCTTGTCCATGTGACGACCGATGAGGGCACCAGCACCAGCACCTACAGCACCACCGATAGCAGCACCAATGGCTGTGCTCTTACCGTTACGACCTATAATCTGACCAACGATGCCACCCAATGCTGCACCAGCACCGCCACCGATTAATGCACCTGAACCTTGTTTTGTCTGACAACTTACGACAGTGAGGAAACACATACCTACTGCCATCATTTTCATATTCTTCATAATCAAACGTACTTATTGATTAATATCTTTTACCTTCTGGCTTGGCTTTACAGCCGCACCTTAATTCATTTTAATTCGTGCAAAGTTAAACAAATATGTGCTGTATAGCATTCATTGCCAACATTTTTTTGTATTTTTGCAAAAATAAAGCTAACTCGGCAAAGTGAAGCAAGTTTCGTTTGCACTCATTTGCATTATTTTCACAAAGGATAGGCTGGTATTAGCAAGTGGGAACGGGGTTCCCTTTGTTCTTGACTTTCTCAGCCGTATCTGTGTGCAAAGTTAGTGTTTCAAGGCATACTCGCAAAAGGGAAATGCCTATAATAGCATGGGAAATCCCCTAAAGGTGCAAAATAAAAAATAGAATAATATATTTATGGCAAAAGAACTGAAAGAAATGACCAAGAGAGCAGATAACTACTCTCAATGGTACAATGACTTGGTAATAAAGGCAGACTTGATTGAGCAGTCTGCTGTTCGTGGTTGTATGGTTATCAAGCCATACGGCTATGCTATCTGGGAGAAGATTCAAGCACAGCTTGACAAGATGTTTAAGGAGACAGGTGTACAGAATGCTTACTTCCCAATGTTGATTCCTAAGAGCTTCCTCTCTCGTGAGGCTGAGCACGTAAAGGGATTTGCCAAGGAGTGTGCCGTGGTTACTCACTACCGCTTAAAGGCTACAGAAGATGGTAATGCTGTTGAGGTTGACCCTAACGCAAAGTTAGAGGAGGAATTGATTATCCGCCCTACCAGTGAGACAATCATCTGGAACACTTATAAGAACTGGATTCACTCTTGGCGCGATCTGCCATTGATGTGCAACCAGTGGTGTAATGTTATGCGTTGGGAGATGCGTACGCGTCCGTTCCTCCGCACATCTGAGTTCCTCTGGCAGGAGGGTCACACCGCTCACGCTACACGTGAGGAGGCTGAGAAGGAGGCACAGACCATGTTGCGTGTTTACGCTGATTTCGCTGAGAAGTGGCTCGCTGTTCCTGTTGTACAGGGTGTGAAAAGTGAGACAGAACGTTTCGCTGGTGCGTTAGATACTTATACTATCGAGGCAATGATGCAGGACGGTAAGGCTCTCCAGAGTGGTACTTCTCACTTCTTAGGTCAGAACTTCGCAAAGTCATTCGACGTTACCTTCCTTAACAAGGAGAACAAACCAGAGTATGTATGGGCTACCTCTTGGGGTGTTAGTACTCGTCTTATCGGTGCGCTCATCATGACCCACTCTGACGATAACGGTCTCGTTCTTCCTCCAAAGATTGCCCCTATTCAGGTGGTTATCGTACCTATCTTCAAGGGTGAGGAGCAGTTGAAGGAGCTCACAGACAAGTTGCAACCAGTTATTGATCAGCTCCGTGCGTTGGGAATCACAGTCAAGTATGACGATGCCGACAACAAGCGTCCGGGCTTTAAATTCGCTGACTACGAATTGAAGGGTGTGCCTGTACGTCTCGCTATGGGTGGTCGTGACTTGGAGAACAACACTATTGAGGTGATGCGTCGTGACACCTTGGAGAAAGAGAGCGTAAGTTTCGACGGTATTGTTGAGCGTATCAAGAACCTTCTCGACGAGATTCAGGACAACATCTTCAAGAAGGCTAAGGACTTCCGTGATGCTCATATCTACGAGTGCGAGAACTATGAGGAGTTCAAAGAGAAGGTGAAGGACGGTGGTTTCTTCCTCTGCCACTGGGATGGTACTGAGGAGACTGAGGCTAAGATTAAGGAAGACACGCAGGCAACCATCCGTTGTGTCCCTTATATGTTCGAGCAGACACCGGGCGTTGACATGGTAAGCGGCAAGCCTGCTAAGTATCGTGTCATCATCGCAAGATCATATTAATAGTTAATAATACTCACAGATTTAACGGCTTCAGGATATTTATAAATGCAGGACTAACAACGAATGCTTATAAATTCTGGAGCCGTTAATCTTTTTATCCTAAAGTATAAAATACTAATTAAATAACATTTGCCTTATGAAAAAATCATTTCTTACTTTCGTTTTACTCCTCGCTGTAACAGCGTTGAACGCCCAGACCTTAATCAAGGCTAACTTCCAAAAGGGCGACCAAGCTACCTATGAGAGCGTAGCTGATATTAAACTCAGTGTTCCGATGGCTGGAAACTCCGAAAGCATAAAGACAAACAGCAAAACAAAGATTATTGTAAAAGATGCTACTGCAGATGGTTATGTCATCGAAATGACGACAACCAACATGAAGATGGAAGGCAATCAGGAGGTTGTTCAGCAGACAGGAAACATGCTGAACCAATACCTCAGCAATGTACCAATGCTCTTAAAGACGGATGCCAACGGAAAGGTGAAGGACCTCTTGAACTACACTGAAGTCCAAACAAAGGTAAGTAAGTTTGCAATGGCATTCATTGACTCGCTCTATAAGGCCAAACCTGAAATGGAGAAGACACTGCCTAAGTATAAGATGGCTATGTCTACCAACAGCCTACTCACCAAAGAATCTTTCATCGAGTCTGCTGAAAACAATTCTTTCTTTATCCTTTTTGGTAAGACACTCAAGACGGGTGACAAAGAAGATATGAATAAGCAAGGCATCAAAACCTCTGTAACCTATGAGGTAAACAAGGAACCAAACGCACTCAATATCATTGGTAAGATTAAGGGCAATATGACAGAAGATGATGTCAAAGCCTTCTTTATTGACAAGATGAAGCAGATGGGTGCTGACGAAGCTATGGTTTCAAAACTCGATGCTAACTGGGGACAGCTGCAGAAGATGGGTATGGCAAAAATGGATCTCGACGGTACTTCTACTACCAAACTCCTCAACACTGGTTGGGCTACTGAATACAGTACGGACGTGAAAACAAAGATGATGGGAATGGAAATGACCATCAACACTGTTACTAAATTGGTGGAGAAGAGCTGGAAGTAATCTTAGCGTGTTTATAAGATATAAAGGTGGTGTAGGCAATCCTAACACCACCTTATTTATTTCAATCCGTAAAATTAATACTATTCCTTTTAATGTTTCTATTATACTCATTGCCACATAATAAGCAAGGTTTACAGGCACTGCATTACCAATCATCTTGTACCCATAGTTAACATCGTCGTATAGGAAACAATAGTCATCAGGAAAACTCTGTACACGTGCAACTTCTCGAACAGTCATCCTTCGATAAAGATGCTCTTTACCAGGAACAAAGCGTTGAAGATTTTTTCCTATTTTTTCCATTTTAGGGGCTTGTGGATGCAGTTGACATTGACGACCACTTGCTTGAACAGTAAAGCCAGGTTCATCCCAAGAACGTACGCGATTTCGTGACATAAAGATAGGGGAATATGCTCCTATAAAATATTCATTATTAGGAACTATACAAACATCTCCATTCGTGTGATTCTTCTCGCGTGCTGGGATTGCAGTCTCTTGTAAATCCCAAATTGCTTCTCGAAGTGTTAGCTTATGCTTTTGTGGGAGAGGAAATTCATAATCATTGATATGTAAATCCTTTCGAAAACCAATATAGAACACACGGTTTCGGTCCTCAGGAACGTCAAAGTCATTCGCATTAAGCATCTTTAAATTCACATCATAGCCAGCTTGATCAAATAGGTTCATGAATCCTCTTACTGCATCAGCATGTCGTTTTGCAAGCATACCAGGAACATTCTCTGCTACAAAAAACAATGGTTGAGTATCACGTAGAATACGGATATACTCATAAAATAATTGTCCTCGAGCATCTTCGATACCTTTCAAAGTCCCAGCCTCACTCCATGATTGACAAGGAGGACCGCCAATAATACCTACTGGATTCATAGGAAAAGCGTCAGAAGAAATATTACGTATATCACCTTCTATAAGTTTCGTACCTGGAAAGTTTGCTCTGAATGTGGGGCAAATTTTTTTATCAAACTCGTTAGCAACTATAGTACGGAAGCCAGCATTATGGAAGCCTTTATCAAGCCCTCCTGCGCCAGAAAAAAGACTTATCAATCTCATTTATATTTTACCATTTACAATTATACTTTATATTTACATCTACTGGCATCCCTAAAATTTGAATATCAAACTTCAAGGAAGGTTCTACCAAATCCTTTGCGTTATGAATACGGAAAGAGAATTGCCAACCTTCGTCAAAACTCATTATAACAGTTGTTTTACTGTTTGGCTTTAAGCCAATATACAGTAACGAGTTTGGAAGCTCTATCATAGGCACTTTAAGTGCGGGGGCAGTTTCCTTACTTGAAAGATTTAAGGTGCCATACATATTAAAGGATTGTATAGTTGTTAGTCGCTTATTATCAATGCTTATAACTTTGTAGAAATCATATTTACTTAACAGGTATGCTACTAACTTACGAGGAATAGTATTATCCTTTTCAATCTGTTTCTTAATTTCTGCCATAAAAGCTTTGAGTAAGGGAATATAAACATCTTCCTCTTTTGAATTCAACTCACAAAAGTATGTCCCCTTTTTCTTTTCAGCTTCCAGAAAGGTAAAAATAGGTTCAATATCATCCCAATAAGTTTTAGAACATTTCTTTCCATACCATTTCTCTCCAAAATCAAGTTTACGTGAAAGACGACTGTGTTTAACAGCCATGTGATTGTGTTTGATGCTCAAACCTATTTCCCATATAATATTATTACGTTGTATGATGATATCACGAACATCCGCTACTTTACCATGCTGATCACTCTGTATGAATAAATCTACACTATTATTATCAACTTCTACAATGTTTGGCTCTAATGCAAATATAGTTTCAATGGTAGATTTAGCACTAAGCATATAGATTATTTGTTGAGCATCACTCAATGTGTCCCATGCCACCGCAGCTGCCTTATAACTACTATTTTGTATTATCTGTGCAGGACGAATAGCCTCAATAGCTTCATGTAATGAATGCAAACATATAAACTCATAAGCCCGACCGTGATTATTACTTTTATTACTCATATATCAATAATAGTTTATTTAATTAACATATATATCTATAATCTTAGAGATTCATCATAAATACAAAGTTTAAAGAGGTAATATGATAGATAAAAGCTATGAAGCCATGGCAATTATTATCACAGCTTTTAGACACAACTAATCTTTCAGCCAACCACAACCCTTTATAAAACAAATAGAGTGTAAAGATACTATTTTTATTTTAAAATCATTCTTTGTATTAAAAAAATACTAAAGATTTCTCATTCTTCTATATAATTATCAACCTTACAACATAATCTCTATTCTATACGTTATATTTTAGTTATAAGGATTTGGGACTAAACATCTCATTGTCAAAATATCTTTCATATTATGTCAAGATGTATTATGTGACAGAATTATCACTTTCTAAGTATAAAAAATGTAATTAAAGGTTTCCCTATATGTCTTAATATGAAGAATACTTACTTTATCACTCCATCTTTTATCAGCATCTTTATTATTACTGACAAGTATTGACAAAACAGAACACACCTATATTAACTTCGTGCGGATGCTTAGCACCACCTGTGCAAGGCATCCGCACCACATGTGCGGAGCGTCCGCACATCAATTAAAGAGAGGAAAAAAGAGTCTTTCTTTTATGTCATAATTCATTACAAGGCATTGTTTATTTACCCACAAGAGGACAGGTTTAACGCACAACACATTGATTTTATCTACTACAACAGCCTATTGCAGCGTCTAATCGTATAAAAAAACATAAAAAGACACAACCAAACGTATCTAAATTTGGTTATTCACATAATTATATGTACCTTTGCACGCCGTATCAATTTTGGATAACGGAAAACTGCTATATTTTAAGGAGGAAATAGTAAACAATTCATGAGACAACTTAAGATTTCAAAAAGTATCACCAACCGATCAAGTGAGGCACTGGATAAGTATCTCGTTGAGATTGGTCGTGAACCGATGATTACCGTTGACGAAGAGATTGAGCTGGCACAGGAAATCCATAAGGGCGGGCGCAAGGGCGAGCGCGCTAAGGAGAAACTGATTAAGGCTAACCTCCGTTTCGTCGTTTCTGTGGCTAAACAGTATCAGCACCAAGGACTCTCTCTCACCGACCTTATCGATGAGGGAAACATTGGTTTGGTAAAAGCTGCTGAGAAATTTGATGAGACCCGTGGTTTTAAGTTTATCTCATACGCCGTTTGGTGGATTCGTCAGAGTATTTTGCAGGCTATCGCTGAACAGAGTCGCATCGTGCGTCTTCCGCTGAATCAGGTGGGTGCTATCTCAAAGATTAATCAGGTAACGAACGAGTTTGTGCAGCAGCACAACCGTCGTCCTTCTATCCATGAGTTGGCAGAGTTGACAGGTATCGACGAGGCACGCATCCGCCAAAGTCAGAGTGCAGACAATCACCACATGAGTATCGACGCACCGTTCAGCGATGACGATGACAACTCAATGAGCGACATGTTGTCTTCTGGTGACGACTCACGTACCGACCGTGGTGTAGACTTTGAATCAATGTCAGACGATCTTCGTGCTGTTCTTCAGAACACATTGAAAGATCGTGAGATAAAGATTGTCACCGAATGTTTTGGTATCGGCTGCCAAGAGAAAGGTTTGGAAGAGATTGGAACAGAGATGGGACTTACCCGTGAACGTGTTCGCCAGATTCGTGAGAAGGCTATCGAGAAAATTCGTGAGAGTGGCAATGCACGTGTACTCATGAAGTACTTAGGCTAAAAAAGAAAAGATTAAGGTGGGTTTTATCAATTAGCTTTGTCATATTTCGAGACTATCTTCGAGGGTAAATTGACGGTAAATGAAGAGAGTTATGCAGGCATAACGACTGAATGAACTGGATTTTTGAGTCGAAGAGAGTTCAAAAGACGACAAAACGTAACCCATAATTTTATGAGTTAATTTCGGTGGTAATTAATAGAATCCGCCTGAAGATAATGATTTTGAAAGAGGATGTCCAAAGATGACACATCCTCTTTTCTCTATATAAAGTCTTGCAATCTTTTATTGCAGGGCTTTATTCAATAATAATATATCCACCATCAGTAATCACTCCTTATTCGCTCATAGACCATTAGTCCAAAGAGAACTTGGAGGTGATACAGGGGTATCTCGGTAATCACTCCCCTCCCTATGGGGGGAGGGGTCGGGGGAGGGGCCAGTTGGTTGGCTGATTGGTGGGGTTTTACTCCTCCATCAACTTTCTATATCTACCCTTCTTAATCTCCTCATTGCCAAGACGGCGTGCCTTGTTGATTTCGTAATCAGAGAAGCCACCTTCGAAGTAGACAACTTCACCGTTAGCCTCAAAGGCGAGGATGTGGGTACAGATACGGTCGAGGAACCAACGGTCGTGGCTGATGACAACCGCACAACCTGCGAATGCCTCAAGACCTTCCTCCAATGCACGGAGTGTGTTCACGTCGATGTCATTGGTAGGCTCATCGAGGAGGAGGACATTACCTTCCTGCTTCAATGCCATAGCCAACTGAAGACGGTTACGCTCACCACCTGAGAGTACTGAACAGAGCTTGCTCTGGTCGGTACCTGAGAAGTTGAAACGTGAGAGATAAGCACGTGAATTGATATCACGACCACCCATGCGGATTGTCTCGTTGCCCTGTGACACTACATCATATACTGTCTTGTTAAGGTCGATATCCTTATGCTGCTGGTCAACGTAAGCGAGCTTAACGGTCTCACCCACTGCAAACGTACCACCATCTGCCTGCTCCAAGCCCATGATAAGGCGGAAGAGCGTTGTCTTACCAGCACCGTTAGGACCGATAACACCGACGATGCCGTTAGGTGGCAACATGAAGTTGAGGTCGTTGAAGAGTACCTTCTCACCGAAAGCCTTCTGCACGTGCTGCGCTTCGATAACCTTATTACCCAAACGTGGACCATTTGGAATGAAGATTTCGAGCTTCTCCTCACGCTGCTTCTGCTCCTCGTTGAGCATCTGCTCGTAAGAGTTCAGACGAGCCTTACCCTTTGCCTGACGAGCCTTCGGAGCCATACGCACCCACTCCAACTCACGCTGCAAAGTCTTGCGACGCTTAGAAGCCGACTTCTCTTCCTGCTCCATGCGTTTTGTCTTCTGATCGAGCCATGAAGAGTAGTTACCCTTCCATGGAATACCCTCACCACGGTCGAGTTCAAGAATCCACTCGCTCACATCATCCAAGAAGTAACGGTCGTGGGTAACAGCGATAACAGTACCCTCATACTGCTGCAAGTGCTGCTCCAACCAGTCGATACTCTCAGCATCAAGGTGGTTGGTAGGCTCATCGAGCAACAACACATCTGGCTTCTGAAGGAGCAGACGGCAGAGGGCAACACGACGACGCTCACCTCCAGAGAGGTTAGTCACTGGCAAATCGCCCTTAGGACAACGCAGTGCATCCATCGCCCTTTCGAGTCGTGAATCAATGTTCCAAGCGTCTGTTGCATCAATGATATCCTGCAACTCAGCTTGACGCTGCATCAACTTATCCATCTTGTCAGCATCAGAGTAATACTCCTCCAATCCGAACTTAACGTTGATATCGTCGTATTCCTTCAGTGCATCATAGATATGCTGCACACCCTCCATAACATTCTCCTTCACGGTCTTAGCCTCATCGAGCGGTGGATCCTGTGGCAGATAGCCCACAGAGTAGCCCGGACTCCATACCACTTCGCCCTGTGTTGGTTCCACAAGACCAGCGATAATCTTCATCAGCGTAGACTTACCTGCGCCGTTGAGACCAATAATACCTATCTTTGCACCATAGAAGAACGAGAGGTAAATGTTCTTCAGAATCTGTTTCTGGTTCTGTGGGATAATCTTCGATACACCCACCATTGAGAAGATAATCTTCTTGTCGTCTACTGTTGCCATTTATTCTTTCGTTTGTTTTGTACGCAAAGATAACGAAAATAATTCATACTAACAAATCAAAGATTGAGTTGACGAGTAGATGAGTTAACGAGTGGACAAGGTAATTACAGACAGGATAAATTAAGACAAAGTAACAGAAGAACGTTTTACTCATCAACGAACCAATAGGTGTATCTCGCATTTCACCCCCCTATAAGGGAGGGGTTGGGGGTGAGGCTTTCCCCTATGGGGGAGGGACTGATTCCATTTTACAGTTCTATCCATAAACTTCATTTCCTGTCATTCCCGTCATTCGTAGTAGACATTTAACTTGTTATATTACAGTAAGATACAAGAAATGTTAAAAATGACAGCAAACTAAAACAAAACTATCCTTGGGTTTTATATGATAATATCTTCTTATTTGGAAATACTCATTATTCCAAAAGTTTGGAATGACTTTTTTAGAATTAGTTTTTTATGTACCTGTTTTCCTACCATTTTCCTACTGAGTCAATAAAAAACTTGTAGGCTTCATTGATATTTCAGAATAATGTTTATCTTTGCAGAGAAATCATGAACTGAGAATTTACGTAGTATATTGTCACACTGCAATAAAAACACGGAACATTCTTATGTTTACCTATTTTCAAACACCCATAGACAGGGATGTTTATCCTCTAACTTAGGTAAGTGTAATCCTAAAAACAAGTGATTATGAAGGAAAAACTCAGACCATATAGATGGCTTGCTTACGTGTTAGTTTGGTATATCTTTCAGATGTATCCTGCCTACCTCAAAATGACTTCTACGTCAGAAGAATATCTCATAACGCTTTTCCTAATATCAGTAGTGGTAATTATCTTTTGTTCTTACAAATTTGGTTCAGAGAAAGGAAAGGTTCTTGGCATACTGATGTTTTTAGTTGGTGTGCTTATCGACGTATTTGTTGCACTCTTCACGTTTGTAATGTTACTGGGAATGAGCTGGCGCAATTAGCGTTTAGTGGACGGTTTAACGAGTTAACAAGGTGCTTGCGATAAAGAAAGAATTTGATGAAAAGTTAACTATTGTATCTGACTATGTAGAAAAAAGAAGATGTCGAAACACACAAATTCTACTTCCAACCCAAAAAGTCACGATATATACTTACACACAATGACGTTCAACAGACTTGACTTGGAGACACTTTGTTGAACTTTGCAAAAAGTATGACATTACCATAGAACGAATTGGAGATAGATACTAATATGGGTAATTAAGAAAGGAGGCTGTAATTTTTAGAACCAGCCATAAGAAATAACAACCTTATTCTTTACAATCTTTTTGTGCAATATAGAATAAAGTGTTATATTTGCACGCGTAAACCTAAATCAATGTAATTATGTCTAAATCTACTACTGTCTTCTTGATTGTAAGAATGGAACTAATTGATTGATATAAACCAATTTATCATATATGCAAACAAAAGTTTTATACGGCTTGACAGGAGCACTTGCAATGGGTGCAGTCGTTCCTGCTCAGGCACAGAAGAAACCGATGAACATCGTCTTCATCATGAGCGATGACCATTCGTATCAGACAATTAGTGCTTACGACAAGCGTTTCATCAGCACACCAAACATCGACTGGTTAGCTGACAATGGTGTAAAGTTCCAAGAGAGCTTCGTTGCCAACTCCCTCAGCGGTCCGTCACGTGCTTGTATGCTTACGGGTAAGCATAGCCATGCTAATGGCTTTACGGACAATTCTAAGACCTTTGATGGTGGTCAACAAACCTTCCCTAAGTTGCTCCAAAAGCAGGGATATCAGACCGCTATGATTGGTAAGTGGCACCTCACGTCTCTACCAACAGGCTTCAACTACTGGGATATCCTTATCGGACAGGGCGACTACTATAACCCTGACTTCCTCAACAATGGTAAGAAGTTGCGTCGTCCAGGCTATGTGACGAACATCATTGCTGACTTGGCAATAGACTGGATGGAGAACAAACGCGACAAGAACAAGCCGTTCTGTCTGCTGATGCACAACAAGGCTCCTCACCGTGTGTGGAACCCTGATACCTGCGACCTTCGTCTCTACGATGACGTGACCTATCCGTTGCCAAAGACTTTCTATGACGACTATGCTGGTCGTCTTGCGGCACAGAAGCAGAAGATGAGTATCATAAAGGATATGGACCTCGTCTATGACAACAAGATGGCTGATAAGGAGAATGAGATTCATACCACGACTGGTCTTGAAGAATGGGGGCGAGCTAACTACAAACGAATGTCGCCTTCACAGCGTGCACAGTGGGATAGCTACTATGACCCTATCATCAAGAAGTTTAAGGAGGACAAACTATCTGGTAAGACACTCGCTGAATGGAAGTATCAACGTTATATGCACGACTATATGCGTGTGATTCATTCTGTTGACCGCAACGTGGGTCGTGTCATTGAGTATCTGCGCCAGCACGGACTCTTGGAGAACACGATGATTGTCTACACCTCTGACCAAGGTTTCTATATGGGCGAACATGGATGGTTCGACAAGCGTTTTATGTATGAGGAGTCATTCCGCACACCGCTCTTGATTTACTATCCAGGTGGCAAGCATGGCGTTATCAATCAGATGGTGCAGAATATAGACTATGCCCCAACCTTCCTCGATGTAGCCGGTGCAAAGATTCCTTCCGACATTCAGGGTCGTTCTTTCCTGCCACTCTTGCAGGGTAAGAAACCAGCTGATTGGCGTCAGTCGCTCTACTATCACTACTACGAATACCCAGCCGAGCACTCTGTTTGCCGTCACTATGGTATCCGTACAAAGCGTTATTCACTCATGCACTTCTACAATGATATTGACGCTTGGGAGCTTTACGACTTAAAGAAAGACCCAGAACAGATGCACAACATCTATGGAAAACCAGGCACGGAGAAGCTCACAAAGAACCTAAAGAAGCAACTCCTCCAGCTACAAGTGCAGTATGATGACCCTATCCGCAAGAAGGAAAACAACTTTGGGAATGGTAAAAAGTAAAAGAGTGAAAAGTCTTAAACCATCGAAAACTGATGGTTTAAGACTCTGAAATATATTTACAAAAAACTTACTCAAAGACTTGAAAGAACTCAAAAAACAAGCATTTTTAGCGTCTTTGTAAGTTACTTGTAATCAGGCAATTGCAAAGGCGCATTTTAAAAGGTGCTTAGTAAGGGTTCAAAAGAGCGTTAGTAAGGGGCTTAAAGGGCATCTTTTGCAAGCCTATTGGGCGTTAATTGAAAGGCAAAAGAGCATCAATTAATTTTCGCTTGTGATTTTATTCGTACAAAACGCAAGAACAAGACATAGAAAACTTGTCATTATTTTTTCTACTAAGAAATAATGATTTTGCAATTTCACTAAATATAGGTATTGGAGATTATGCTGATTTTATTTACTTTTGCAGTCGTAAATCGTAAAAAATGAAAATGGAAGACCGAGTTTAATCTGCAGAAACCTGCAACTTGGTCTGATAATCTGGGTAAGTTCCATAGGTTCACTTCTCTCGCTGTGAAAGTAGGGGGTGGTGTGCCTATGAGCTAACTAACCATTTGTAATCTGAGTATATATGAACAAATCAAATTTGAACAATGGAAGGCGTGTCAGATATTACCTGTCCGCCACTCTCTTAAGTTCTTTGTTCTTGTTCTCGCCCACCTACGTCCATGCTGTGTCTATGCATGAGCAGGAAGTTATAGCGGATGAGGACAAAGATGCCAAATTATCTGTAACAATTCGGGTAGTTTCCGAAGTGTCACAAGAACCGCTTATCGGTGCTGTAGTACGTTGCGAAGGGGTTTCAAATCCCTCTGTTACGGACATAGACGGTAGGTGTGTCATTAATCTCAAGCATGCTGTCGATCGCTTGAAACTCACGGTTTCGTACGTAGGCTATAAGGCTGTGACGAGAGTTATAAGCATTCCCGACAGCCATATGATAATCGTACAGCTGAAAGACGATTCTAAACAATTAGACAATGTTACTGTTACCGCACAGAAACGCCATACGAGTGTGTTGCAACAGTCGTCAGCCATCAGTCAGGAAGCTTTGGAGAAAGGCGGTGCAACGTCCTTGGCAAAACTGCTTGAAACCATCCCCGGCGTTAGTTCTATTAGTACGGGAAACACGATTGCAAAGCCTGTTATACAAGGTATGCACAGTAGTCGTATTCTCTTGATGAACAATGGCGTACGATTGGAAAGCCAGAGCTGGGGTGCCGACCACGCACCAGAGCTCGACTATACAGGTTCAAGCATGGTAGAAGTGGTGAAGGGTGCCGAGTGTATTCGCTATGGTTTCGGTGCAATGGGCGGTGTGGTACTCTTGAATGATGCGCCCCTACCCTACGAAAACAAGAAGATTAAGCTGAATGGAAACGTCAACATGGGTTACGATACCAATGCGCGAGGCTTCAGTGGGTCGGGTACTATTGAGACGGGTTATAAGCAGTTTGGTCTGCGCCTACACGGAATGTACACCAAAGGAGGCGACTATCATACAGCCGACTACGTACTGAACAACACAGGATATAACACCATAAGTTTCTCAGCCTTAGCTGGTTGGCAAGGAAAGAAACTGACGGCAACCCTCTTCTCAAGTATCTACTATCAGCGAAGCGGAATCTATTATGCCAGTAAGATATCCGACCTATCACAGCTAATCAAGCGATTTGAGTACGGACGACCTGATCCAGAGACCGTTAAACCCTTCTCTTACGAAATCAAACCGCCGTTCCAGCAGTCGCAACACGTGACGTTAAAAGGTGAATTGAAATGGGAACTTAATCCTAACCATCACCTCAATTTCACGCTATCTTTCCAAGAGAATCTCCGTCAAGAGTTCGAAAACCGAAAGAAGACACAATGGAGCTGGATTCCTATGCAGGACTTGATGCTGAAAACCTATAAGTTCGACGTACTTTGGCAAGCGAAATGGAAACTATGGAAGATGACGACTGACGCTGGTCTTTCAAACACTTACCAAACGAACTTCAACTATCCGGGTACTAAACAGCCTGCTTTCGTTCCTAACTTTGCAGCCCTGTCGATGGGTGGTTATTTCCTTCATAAGGCAGAGTTTGGCAGGTTGCAGTGCGCCCTCGGTATGCGTTACGACTTCCGTGTGTTGTCGGTTAATGGCTATAGCAGCCTCAGCAACTATACCTACTACGACGACTTCAAACTCTATAGTAACTTCACCATGAGCCTTGCCACCCACTATCAGTTCAGTGACAAGTGGGATGCACGTGCGAATATCGGTTGGTCATGGCGTCCACCAGATATCAACGAGCTCTATGCCATTGGCTTGCAAGACGGTTCCTATTGGGTAGTAGGCAACAAGAATCTTGCCAGCGAGCGTGGTTATAAACTCGTGTTAGGTACGAAGTATAGGAACACATGGTTCTCTGTAGAGCCAAGTGTCTTCTTCCAGCGTATCAACAGTTATATCTACGACCACATCGGAACAGGTAAAGACCGCTTCCACAACCATCCGAGTGGTAAGTATCCGAAGTTTATCTACGACCAAGACGATGTGAAACTCTATGGTGGTGATATCGAAGCAACCGTGAAGCCACTGCAAGGACTGACCTTTGTCGGCAAGGGAGAATGGATGTTTGCACGCAACCTGACCCATAACGACTGGCTACCTTTCATGCCATCAGACCGTTATGGACTATCAGCTACCTACGACCTACCGCTGACAAAGAATCATAAGTATCGTTCGTCGCTGTCGCTCTCAGGTATCTATGTGACAAAGCAGACCCGCTTTGATCCCGATAAAGACCTCGTACCCGACTCGCCACCAGCCTATTTCCTACTGAATGGTACGGCTGAGTTCCGCATCGCGTTACCACAGAATAGAGAGTTGAAGTTTATGATTGTCGGTGATAACATCCTCAACGCACTCTATAAGGAGTACACCGACCGCTTCAGATACTACGCCCATGAGCGCGGATCAAACTTCTCTTTACGCACATTGTTTAAGTTCTAATTAGCTGAAAAAGAATATGAAACTATATAAAGACATACGCCTCATACTTGCCACGGCAGCAGTGGGACTTCTCTTCGGAAGTTGCTCTAACGACCAAGTTGACGATTTCTTCAAGAAGATTATACAAGCTCCTCCTTCCTCTATTGAGCGAGATGTGAAGGGACATGAGCAGATTTATGCGGTTCATGCCATCTTGAGAATGGGCTATAAGGGGGGAATGATTGGTGTTGGACCAGACGGAAACGACTCTATTCAAGCCTATAACACCTATCATCTCGTCAGTGGCTCGACCTCTATCCCTGTCATGCAGGAGATTGATATCGCTAAGGATGACGACGGACAGATGACGATTACGACCGAACGCGACTGCTTTGATGTGATTGCTTCAGACGATATCTACTATGGATTGGAGCTGAAATACTACGATCAAAACGGTATGCTCATCAACCATCAGTTCTCAGGTTATCCCTTCATGAAGGATAAAGACGGTTATAACGTTCCTGATGAAGACAACGCAACCCTCCTTGTTCACCAACACTTCTTCGGTATTGGTAACGCATCTTTGAACAAAGCAGTGGCAGATAGTAGCTCTGCAGGACACGGACAGGAGGTGCGTGGATTGCAAATGGCATACCCACGTTCGTTGGCTTCACTACCTACTTATTATGACCGATACACCTTTAAAGAGAAAGGTGGAGCACTGGAAGCTGCCACAAAATTCTCAACTTCTAACATCTATGTCCCTGATGGCTACACATTGGGACAAAATTTGGTGCCATTCGATAGTGAGTTGGCATGGAAGTCGATTGAAGTATCGGGAAAACCAGAGGCTTTGCAGCCTTATAACTTCGGTGGAAAGACCTATCATCTCTACAAAACTATTGATCCAATGGAGCTAAATAAGATTACTCCAGAGGTCTTTACCTATGAGTATCGTGACACAGATCCAGTGGAAGAAGAACTCGGAAAACTTTTTACAGAAGCTTATAACGATGACTTCACCGACCCAGACACAGAGTCACCACGCCAGCGTTATGGTCATACCGTGGGTTTACTGCATCAGAAACGCAGCTTAGACGTCGGCTCAGACTTAGACCGCTTGGGCTTTAAGGGCATCATGCAGTTCCACAAATCAGACATTGCTTTCCAGCTACAGGTACGCATCTGCCATATTCTCAACAAGGGACAGCAGCACGTAGGAGAGTCAGAAAAGCCTGCAAAGTATTGCAATACGAACAATAGTGAGCACAGTTTCCTATGGGATTTCAACCAGTTACAACCCGGTTGGGATAGCTTTGATATTGATTATCCGCTGTCTGTTCGTGTCATAGCCAACACCAAGGACGGTGAAGACAAGTGTTTTGAAGATGTCAAGCGATTCTATCCAGCTGCCGACAAGGCACAATTATGGCGTATGCTGACACAACCACGAGACTTCTTCACACAGTACAGACAGAACGTAGTATTGATGTAAAAACGAATTGGGAAGATGAATAAGATATTCAAGAGCATTCTTTTATTATCATGCGTTGCCACACTCTTCGCCTCATGTGACGACTTCGTGTTTGGCAATGTACATGTAGATTATAATGAAAACCCCTTAGAAAGCAAGGGATTGGCACGTAGTGGCGCAGACCGTTATGTAGATAGTCTGTCGAAGGTTAAGGTCTCTGAGCAGGTGAATAACCCCGACCCAGACGGAGCTTTCAATGGTTGGGCAACCTGTTTGGCTATGTTTAAGGAGGGACACTCCCACGGTGACGGTATGATGCACGGTAACTTCGTCTATCATAACGCCCCTTGGAAGCAGGAGGAGTTTGTCATTATCCGCAACAATACGGCAAAATGGCCTACGGTTGAGGTGCAACGCCAAAGTACGGTGACGTATCTTGAACAGAGCAATGGTAAGATAGGACCTGATTATATCCGTATCATTGGTGGAAAACTCAAACGTTGGGGACTCTGTCTCTACTTCTTTGACAAAGAGGGTAAGCTGATGAACGACAATATTCTCGACCACTCTGATGAGTATCAGATATTCTTCACGGTGAGCGAGGTCGACGATAAGGGTAATCCATACGAAGTAATGGACTGTCGTGGTACGTGGAAACCAAACAAGAATAAGTTTGGTGACTGGAAAAAAGGCGGTACAGTTGATACGACACCAGTTCCTTCTCCAACCTTTGCGAATAAGACCACGTGGAAAGAACGTGCCGAATTGACCCCAAAGATATTTGAATATACCTATCGAGATACGTGGATTCATAACGCAATGGCTGATGGTGCACGTGAGTTATTCAACCAACGTCTTCTCCCACCATTGACACGTGAGGATGCAGACTGGGCTGTTGCGCCTTACGACCAAGACCGTGTAGGACTGAAGGGGCATTTCAACTTTGACATTGAAGCCGATGAGAACGATGCACTTCATCAAGAGTGGCCATTAGAGATTACACGCCGTTTAGACCCTGCAACGGGTGAAGCGGGGCGTTATACACGTCCGTCATATCTCTTGCCAAAGTTCTATCTGTCAATAAGAGTGATGAAATGCCCGAAAGGAAAAAGGCATTGATACCGAAAGATGAGTATCTCAATCGCCATTCAACCTACGTCTTCCGCAGTCCGTTCATCTGTTCAGAGGCTTATAACCCTGACGAGCCAAAGGAGTATGGTGCTGATTCAGAATGGAAGGAGCTTTTCCGCTTTAATATCCCTATCAAGGTATTTTGCAGTAGCTTTGACACTGACCCAACGACCATCGACCCGAACGACCCACTTTATTTCTACTTAGGTCATGAAATAGGCTTGTCTTCATTAGATGCGTTGGAGGCTTCACAGAATGTCCAGACCCACGGCATCGGTGGAGGTTCTGGTTTCGGTAACTGGTTCTTGTAACATGGGCAGAGGGAGAGGACGGAGTCAGCGCTAAGGAATCATCAATACGTCTGTAACTCACAATCAATTCCATCGTGAAAACTGTCCCTCCCACTGCACAGCAATTATATAAACATAAAAAGAAGAAAACAAATGATACAAAAGAAGATAGCTGCATGCGTGCTTTTTAGCCTAATCCTTTTAGGTTTGAATAGTTGCACGCGTAATGAAATGCCCGTGAAGCAATCTACTTCCAAGACGAAGTTAGACCACTTGATTATCAAGGAGGTATTCTATGTTGGTCATTATTGGTATCGTGATGTACGTGCTTGGGGTATGAAGAATTTGAACCAGATGTACAATGACGATCAGTATATCACCATCTTTAACCCTACGGACGAGGTGAAATATCTTGACGGATTGGCTTTGTGTGTCAATGCCATTGAACCAAGCAAAGCCATCCAGTTCGCACCGAAAGACGATTTTGTTAATCGTTATTATGGTGCATCAGGCATCTCTTACTTCCCCGGCAAGGGCAATGACTATCCTGTGAAACCGGGGCAAACCATCATCGTTGCAAAATATGCCATCGACCATAAGGCTAAGTTTGAGGCTGAATTGGAGGGCGAGGACCTGAGTATGTATGGTGGACTGAATGCCTTTTTGGACCTAAGTAAGGCTGATTTCGAGTGGACAAACAGTAACTATGATCCCGGACGGAAAAACAATCCTAACGTTCCAGACATGAATGCTATCCTGACATCAACCGATGCCAGTGGCAATATTGGTCCTTCTTACGAGTTCTCTCATGTGTCTGAAAGTAATGGTATCGCACTGATAAAACTGCCTTGGACACCAGAGGAATTTAAGAAGAACTATGCCGACACAAAGGATGGCAAAGGTTATCTGCATTACATCACCGTTACCAGCAGTGCCTTCGGCGACTTCTATGCCATCGAAGTACCCTTTGAGTGCGTAATCGACTGCATTACCATCTGTCCTCGTCGTATGTTCCAAATGCGCCCAAGTAAGTTAGACAGAGGCTACAACGCTGTTACAGACGTCTCTTTCTCCAGCCTGAAACAAAGCGATTATCCCATCTCTTCTGGTCTTGCACTGATGAGAAAGTGGGACGGAAAGAAGTTCGTGGATGACAACAACACAACTGCCGACTTTGAAGTAAAAGTCGCTTCGCTATCGAGAAAAGACGAAAAGGGGAACGCAATAAAGTAAAGGTAAAAAGTAAAAGGGTAAAATTGTAAAAAACAAAAAGGTAAAAGAAAAAAGTAATAAGGCTGTATTAAAATAGGAGTAACCCTATTTTGACACAGCCTTATTCGTTGTATTGTGGAAGACAGAAAGTACAAAAACACACAAACGATGTAATGTACAGGACTACGAATTACACGAATTGTACGAATGCCCTGCATACATGCAACAGGACAAGCAACTTGTCAACTAAGAATTCGTCAACCAACCAATAGGGGTATCTCGCATTTCACTCCTCTCTCCAATCGGAGAGGGGTTGGGGGTGAGACTTTCTCCCTTTGGGGGAGAGGCTGGTTGACTGATGCTGGTTTCTGCTCTTACCTCACCACCTTCTTTCCATTTACGATATACACTCCACCCTTCTGCTGTGAGAGGTTAGAGATGCGCTGACCATTGAGGTTATAGACCTCCTGTGTTGCTACCTTAGCAGGGGTAAGGGATTTGATACCGTTTGTATCTTCGGAGTAGTCAACAGGTTCGACAAACCACTGTGAGGCATCAGAGGTGATGGTCCATGCCACAATCTTACCGTTGTTATCAGCGTGGAGAGCAGGCTGAGCAGGACGTGTAGGGTTTAGACACTGCAAATAACTGAGTCCCTCAATCGTTGAAACAACATTATACTTTCCTGCTTCTTCCCGATTGGCAGTCACCGACACCGATGTATTCGTTATAGGCGTTACCTTTGCAAAGACCTTATTCTTTGCGTTCTTTAGCGTCCAACTGTCCTCATCAGTACGACAGAACTGGAAGAGCAAGGCTGGATCAACAGTCGTCTCATTGACAGGTGCTGGTCTAAGAATATTACCATCAGATGACAACATCACATTGGTCTTAAACTTGTTCTTCAAACGATACCACTTACCATCCTCTATCTTCACACGCTCAACACCATTGAAAAGCACGTCATAAGCATTCGCTAACTTCTCCTGCGCTGCATAGACAGCCACCGCATTAGGTGTTGCCTCAGCTGATGCAACAGCAGCCTCAGCACCGTTCAGTGCTGTTTCTACAGCCGATAAGCTCTCTGCTTTGAGCATACCAACATACTTCCCATTAGCATCTTTATAGCTCTGCACACGTGTGCGAAGCGCCTCAGCCGCCTGCTTCACGTATGGTGTACGGTCGGCAGTGCGGTCAAGTTCATACATTCCGTTGGTCAAATCCTCCAAAGCAATCTGCTTGAACATAATGTTATAACCACCGATACCACCCGGTGCATCCTCCTCATAGATATAACCAATCTTGCCATTGTTGAGCAGTTCCATACCTGTATAGCAAGAACCCATCAAGCTCACCTGCATACCCTTCTGCCAATCAGCTGCCAATGCCTCTGCTGAAGCATAGCTGTTATAGTCTGTGAGTTCCTTAAAGTACACACCCACCTTCTCACGTGCCTTAGAGAGTGTGATACTCTGAAGGGCAACAAAGAGTTGCTTACCATCTGCCTTGCGACGTGCTGGAACAATGAGAATCTCACCATTCACGGCATTCACGGCGTTATTCATAGCTGTGGCGTTGGTCTGGAATTCCCATTTTCCCTCGCCCTTAGCAATATCGGTATAGGTGAAAAGACTATATCCACGTGTGTTAGAACCGCGGTTACGCACACTTACCAACACACTACCGTCTGGCATTTCTTCCACCTTTGACTCGTCAGCTCCCGAACTTGGCAACTGCATATCACCACCAAGCAACTTCCATGTAGCACCGAAGTCGTCAGAATAAATCACAAAAGTAGCGTTCTGCTTTGTGTTGTTCGTAGGATAAGCGATATACAAACGGTTATAAGTTCCCTGCTTGATATAACGGCTCTGCATAATCTTTCCGCTGGTGAGGAATAGACCGTAAGTCTGTCCACCCACGCTGTTCTTTGTCAGATTATATATCTGATAGGTCAGCGAATCCTTTGACCAAGTTTGTCCGCCATCGGTACTTAGCAATCGAACCACGTGCTGTGGCTCCTCATACTTACTTGCAAAGAAGCTTGTATGACCACCCACACACATCACGAGGACATTCTGTGGATTGTTGCGATCAACAACGATTGAAGGATCGCCGAAGCTGTAAGTCCACTGCTTAGAACTATGATTTTGTGTCTGGTCGCCTGCTGCAATGGTTGTATAGTTCGCATCCCACGTTGCTCCGTGGTCGTTGCTGGTCTTCATCACGATGTCGTTATGACCATTACCCATACCAATATCCGCACCCGTACGACGAAGGTCTACTGCTACGAAAAGCTTGCCATTGGTGTCCTGCCCCAATGCTGGAATACGATAGCCATAGCGCGACTTGGTGTTATCGAAGACAACAGCGGTCTGATACTTTGCGTTATCTGCAAGTTGTTGTTTCAATATTTCGACAGAAGCAGGTGCGATATTAACAGTGAGGTTCTGTACATGTGCAAAGTCGGTTAGGACTTGGAAAGGTACAGACTGGTGGGTCAAACCTGTCACAGAGAAGGTCTTCATCGTTACAGCATCTGCTGTCTCTGTCTTAGAAGTAGTGACATCCTTCACCGTTGTATTACCAGAACCGCCCTTGAACGTGAAGGAATAACCCGTAATGATATAACCCTTCTCCACAGAAAGCGTATAGTTTTGGCTGTTCACACTGGCTATAACAACCGTCTTTGGACTTGTTGTATTGTTGAAACCGATATTATTCTTACCATCAGCATTTGCCAACGTAACGACTGGATCAGTGTAGTTTGAAATCAGATAGGTATTCCACTTCTGTCCCATTGTCTTCTTGTCTTGCCGATAGAACGTAGCGTTGTCAGGGTAGAGAGTACAAGGCTTGAGAACGGTCGAATAAGCTGGCTCGATAAGGACTGTTGAACCATTATCTTTACCACCCCTCCAAAAACATATCTGACCCGTCTGTCCGCTGAGATTCAAAGCGTAACCATCAGCATTCTTTAGCTGCATATAGACAGGGTCAGTGTAGGGAGATGTAAGATTAGTTGAGGGTGAGAACCACCACTTAGCACACTTCTGATTGTCTTCCAAAGTCTCCATAGTAGGCTCTACTGTATTCATTGCAGGGTCAGTAGCCACAAGTGCCTTCGACGTTCCGAGTGCCTTGTTGTACACCCTATAACCCTCTGTCTCATTTCCTATGAAGCACCACAGCTGGTTATCGGGTTGTGCAGGCATCGTGCGGTCGGCTCGTCCTGCCATTACTGCCACCTCGCTAATCGTACCGTCAGCGGCTGCTGCAGCCAAGGTAGTGTTCTTAAACTTCAAGGTGTACCAGCGTGTTCCTTCTGCAAACTGACCACTAACGATGGTTGTTGCTACAAAAGGATGAAGGGAACTTTGAGCATTGAACATTGAGGTTTGAGCTTTTACCTTTGAGGTTTTACCCTTGACCTTTACTTTTGTCACAACAGGATGCTGTGCATTAGGACTACCAGCAATTGGCAACGATGATGTCTTTGAAGCCCACGAAATAGTTGTGAGGCTCCACAAAACAACTAAAATAGAACGTTTATTCATAAGGTTTTTAATTATATTTTTGTTTAATGTCACTTTTAACATTTGCAGGAATAAACTCTTTCTCAGCATATTACAACCACCTGAAGTATGACAGCAGTGACAGCAACTTCAAAAACAAGTCGGTTAGAGCCTATCCCTGCAAGAACCAATTTAGCTAAAACACTTTATCCAAGAACTCTCCCATTGTGCCATCTTTAGCAACTGGCAGACTATCAGCTTGACGCAAATGATGGTCAGCCTCTGCGATATGAATGTCTTCGCCGAAACCAAGGATATAACGTAATGCGATACGATAGATACACTCCGTTGGAGCCAATCCATACACTTAATGCTTAAAGATGTGGCGGATACGTTCCTCTGAGTTAGGATAAGCTTGCTTCAACCTCTCGCTATTATTTCTTCTAACATATATTTCCACTTAACCTATTACCAACTATTCAAATATATAAAACGGAATCAACTACAGCGTAAGCATCCAAAATTAGCCGTCTTTTGTGGATACCGCATTGTTGCTACCTTTGCACAAAAAAGATGTTTGCACTGAATGAAACAAATGTTTATCGGGTTTGTTGTTCTCCTGTGGATATGCGCCAGGGGATGCTTCGATTATGTCAATTCGTCCGTGGTAACGATTTTAATCCATCTGATGGTTGTGTCTATGTGTTTTATAATCGTTCTCGCAATCGTATCAAGCTGCTTCATTGGGGACGATGTGGTTTTGTCGTATACCACAAGCAGATGGCACAGGGTTGTTTAAGTGGTAAAATCATGCAGCAAACCAAGGGATTTTATGAACTTCGATGGGATGAATTGGTCCTTTATATAGAAGGTATAAATCCTCATTGTTATCGAAGGAAACGTTACAATAAACCTTAGAAATATCTTGCAAAATCCATATATTTTTCGTACCTTTGTATCATATAAATAACTGGTTTTCTGATGAATACATCCAACAATAAGACTGCGTCTAACTATCATTTTTTAACTCGAGAAGATGTTATAAATCTTCTTGAGCAGAAAGACATGGAGCTTAACCCAAGTTTAACCCCCACTTTCGCCTATTTCTTGCAGTGACCGTACTTTCCTCGTTTTTCTTATGGGCTCTGTGTCCTACAAATTTTATTCTAAAGTTTCCCACCCTCAAAAAGTTGGCTTAAAATAACAGTTTCTCAATAATTATTGGTAACTTTTTGGTGCTTTATTACATTGATTATCAATAAATTAAAGAGTAACTGTTATGGATGCAAAATTAGACAATTTCAGTGAGATATCCAAGCTTTTAAGTGTTAAAAGTAAGATGAGTAGCGATATTCTCTCACTTTTCTCAAAATTTGGTCTTGGACGTCTACTCTGTAGGCTTTCTTTGGAGAAACACGATGGTATCTCCGCTGTTCAACTGATTCTTTCCCTTTGTCTTTTCCGTATTAATGGTGAGACGATACACTCCATATACAAGAAGAATTTCTACCATCTTCTCACCACTGGAAAGAACTGCTATTATCGTATGATGGTCAGGCAGACAATGAATTGGCATCGTTTGCTTAGCTATACTGTTCTTCGTTTTGAATGCATTCTCCGGAAGAATGGCATTCAGACAGAGAGCGAGAACTCCTGTGTTATATTTGACGATACAACCTTGGAAAAGACTGGTAGGAAGCTTGAGCATATTACCAAGGTTTTCGACCATGTGCGAATGAACTATGTTCTGGGCTACAAGCTTCTTTTGTGCCTGTTCTTCGATGGTAAGTCCTCTCTGCCGTTCGACTTCTCCATCCATGAGGAACTAGGAAAGAAAGGGGACGGCGGACTTGGCAAGAGGGCACTCCGCAGTAGATTCTCCAAGAGACGCATGAAAGAGAGCCCAGCGTATGAGCGGAATCAAGAGTGCGGTATGAGCAAGAGGGACTCAGCCATAAGGATGCTCCAGCGCATGTGGAAGAGTGGTATTCATCCCTATTATGCCTTGGCGGATAGTTGGTTTGCCTGCGAGAAGTTCATTGAGGAAATCAGGAGAGTAGGCAACGGAGCTATACACTACATCGGTCTTGCAAAGATGGGAAAGACAAAGTACTTTGTGGAGAATAAGCGACACAATGCCGCTGAGCTCGTAGCAATGTATGCAAGACGTACCAAATGCTGCCGGAAGTACAAGTGTCAGTACATTGAGTTGAGGGGCTGTCTGGGGAATATACCAGTCAGGATATACCTGATTAGATATGGACGTCGACAGACTTGGAATATCATGCTTAGTACGGATCTATCGATGAGCTTTGTGCGTGCCTTCGAGTTATACCAGATACGATGGAACATTGAAGTGGTCAACAAGGAGACAAAGGGACATCTCGGACTCGGCTCATACATGGGGAGAGACTTTGATGGTCAGATTGCTGATGCAACGCTCTGCTACATTACATATATCGTGATGTCGTTAGAAAAACGGATGTCAGAGTATGAGACCATGGGTGAATTGTTTGCTGACATGGAAGAAGATGTCATGGCACTTACGTTATGGCATCGTGTGCTGAAGTGCATAGAGAGGTTGCTTGCTACTCTTTGTGACGTTCTTGGGTTCTCTGTTAGTGAGATAGGGCAGTTAATAGTCACCGACTCAGAAATGCGGAACAACTTTGAGATTATGGTCAAAGCATTGGAAGACAGGCAACAAGAAAAGCTCACAACCGTAAACATATTTTAGACAAGTGTTAACGACTCACGTTCATGGGTATTCGCAAAGCAGTTTGGTTGAAATACCCATGAAACAGAGGGGTAGGAAACTTTAGTTATAAATAAATATAATTTTAAAGGATGAAATATAATTATTATAGACTTAAATAAAAAAGAATGAGTCTTCAGCAATTTGGAGTGATACTCTTTGAGATTAAAAACTTCGAAGAAACGTCACACAGAGAAATGGAGAACACAGAGGCACCGTTGGTGCGTGAAGCAACAGAGGATATTTGCAAGTTTTATTAATCCTTTGGTGTATTTCATTCTAAAACAATGGTTTGCAAGGTTTATTATCAAAGCTATCAGCAATACGGACACTACGCCTCTGTCACTTTTTGTGCCTTCGGCACCTCCGTGTTCTCTCCCTCTCTGTGTGCCTTTTATATGTAGTAGGCTTACTTTACCACTCCATATTTCGGAAGAATCAAAAGAATTACCCAATAGAAAACCATGTTCTTCAATTAAATGCAGGGCTCACTTTGTTTCGCTTTAACGAGAAAGGTAAAGTTATTTCCAAAAATAGTCAAGATTGTCAACTGTCTTTTTTATCCTCCTACACAGTAAACCTTTTCATCTTAATACTTCGAAAAAATCGCAGATAAGACATTGAATAATTATTACACAAATTTGAATTAAACTCCTAAAATAAAGGGTAAAAATACGTGTAAGAAAACAAAAATACAACTACCTATAAATCAACCAATTATAAAGTCGTGTGAGAACAGGGGCTTAATAGGTCTTCAAAAGGGCGTTAGTAAGGGCGCAAAAGGGCATCTTTTAGAAGCGAAAAGAGCATGAATTGAAAGCCAATTCATGCTCTTTTATTTTTAAGACTTGATTTTTATTTACAATATGGAGGTAGTGAAAGGGGAAAAGCAGAATATTATATTAGGCAAAGAAGCAAGTGTAAACGCTGTTGTCTTAACTCCTCTAACTCCCTTTCTCTCCTTAACTCCTCCTCTTATTCCTTCTTCGTACGAATCTTGTAGCCTGCGAGTCCGTAGTAAAGGATGAAGAGGAAACAAGGAACGCTCACCCAGTAAGAGGTCTGGAAAGAGGTAGCATCCTGTACCAAACCACGCAACCAAGGCATAACAGCACCACCTGCCATCGCCATTGTCAGCAAGGAAGCACCCGACTTTGTAAACTTGCCAAGGTCTGCCATTGCCAAAGGCCACAACGCAGGCCACATCAAAGAACAGCCTAAAGCCATCAAGAAGATGCAATAAACGGAGATAACTGGGTCTGGCACAACTGCTACAGCCACACTACCAACGAGGGCAATGATAGCACAGATACGCATTGCAGCAGCCTGAGAGAGGTAACGTGGAATGAAGATTACACCACAGATATAACCCACAATCATACCCACAGAAGGGATAAATCCGTAGTTATCACCCTCCAAACCTAACGACTGTGCATAACCTGTTGCCGTAGCGAGGGAGATGGTCTCTACACCAACATAGAGGAAGAGTGCCAAACAGCCCAACAACAAATGTGGGAACTGCAGAATACTTGTCTTACCGTCAGCGTATGAACTGACTGCTGCCTCATCGCCACGCTCACTCTCGTCCTCACCTGCAGCCTTCACATCTGGCAGTGGAGCCATCAATGCGATAACACCCAAGAGCAAGAAGATACCGATGATGATAGTGAATGGCACGTAAAGATCGCTGAGTTGCGTATCGCCAATACCCTTACCAATCACCAAAGTAATGAAGAGTGTCGTCACTGGCCAAGCCAACTTATTGCTGATACCCATGCAAGAGATACGACGTGCTGCCGAATCCATCGGACCCAGAATTGTCACATATGGATTGACAGATGCCTGTAAAACAGCATTGGCTGCACCACTGACGAAACTCGCAATGAGGAACCATGTCAGTGAGTTCTGCTTCGCTGCGAGGATGAAAAGTCCAAAGGCTGCTGCGAAGATAGCGAACGACAAAGCCATCGTACGCTTATAACCGATTGCCTTAATACAATGGGTTGCAGGAATACCGAACAAGAGGAACGGTATGAAAGTCGCTGCAAGCAACAGACTTGAAGCTGCACCAGAGATGTGCATTGACTTCTCTAATACTGGCATCAGATAAGAGTTGATACCCAAGGCAAAGCCAAGAGAGAAGAAGAATAAGCCGATAATGGCTAAAGGAAATAGATAGTTAGTTTTTTGTTTCATAATAAAGATATTTTTTATTTACTACTTCATAACAAGGGTTTAATCCCAATCGGTCATTAGACCACAATATGTATAATTCTTATTATTATGCTATTGTTTCCTAACATCTTTTATTTGCTTATCGGCATCTTGTCCGTCTTTGTCACTTGACGTAGCCCGCTACGCCTGCGTTACAAAGCCAAACAATCTGTTCGATAATAAAACAAAATATGTTTAGGCTCTAATGAACGATTTGGGTTTAACCGTTTCTCCCCCCTCAGAGAGGACTTCAGTGAGCTTACTAAGGCTCCGCACCAATGGTGTTTACCATCAACACGCCATGTGCTAAGCCTCCGCACACGCTTTGAAAACGGAAAGAAGTGCACATTATTATAGCTTTGGCTTACTTTATTATCGCTCCATACATGGGGGGAAGGATATTTTTAGTCAACCATTGTAATTGCCATTTTGAAATATAAAGGCGTACAAGGCACCCATTCCTTAGAATGAAGAATACCACGTGCGCCCCTACCCTACAGTCAAATCATAAGCACTGAAGACTGCAAGGCGTTAGTTAACATGAACCTTACCACCCTGAATATAGAGTCCTTTGGCAGGAGCTTCAGGGAGTCTACGACCAGAGAGGTCGTAGACTTGTGTAGTTGTTGTTGCTGGGTTTACTACGGCAGAGATTCCGTTTGCGTTATCATCTGCCGCTTCTGAAAAAGGGATGAAACGCACGATGTTTGAGTATGTTTTACCCTTTTCAATCTCATACTGTGGCAATGGACCAGGACCACAAGAGGCATTACCAAGACCACGCTGAACAGCATCGAAGTGAGCTACGGTGCGATTGCTTGCTGGCAATTCCCACTCATGGCGTGCAGTACGCAACTCGGCATCTGTCCAAGGAGTCAGAGAGAAGGCTACATCGCCCGCTGTCTCTACCTTCACACCTGTTCCCTCGTTGTTAGTGAAGGTGAGCCAACGAAGACCAACGCGGTTGCCGTTGCTCTGTGGGTGTGCGAATGGCTCATACATATCCTTAACAGAAGTCTCATAGATACCGAAGTCTGAACCATCGAGACGGTCAACATAGTTTGCCAATGGACCACGAGCATAATAGCGAACCTTAGAGAGTTCCTCTGGGAAGTTCAGACTAAAGCCTAAACGTCTTGCGCCATTGCCCTGTGCCTCAAACGAACTGGCGAGGTCTATCGTACCGTTTGCATTGATTGTGTACTTATAAGTAGCCTTACCATAGTTGCCGTTCTGCGTAACATTCACAGTTGCCGTCTTACCATCGTCAGAGAGTTGGAAGGTAGCTGTCTGCGACTTCACGCCATTATCGGTAGGATCATTACCATAAGCCTCCATCGGGTTATCGTTTTCAATCCAACGGTAGCGGTCGAAACGTGGACCATTGTTCTGCATAAAGAGGTCCTTACCCTCGTATGCCCAAAGGGTGATATTGCCCTGTCCGTCGAATGTTACTTTCTGCTTACCGTTCGCGTAGGTATAACCACCATCGCTATTCTTCGTTGCATGAAGGGCATCAGCCTTTGTGTTATCCACCTTATCGAGGACCTCTGTGCGCTGTGCCAACTGCTGCTGGAACTCAGCTACAGGATAGTCACGGTCGCACCAGTTCGTTGCCTCCTTCGTATAAAGTCCGATATTGAGGAAGAGTTCCTTACCAGCAAAGGCTGTAGGGTTATACTTCAAGTCAACGGTTTCAGTACCACCAGCAGCGCAATTCAGCTTCTTAACGATACCATCCTGTACAGGCTTACCGTCGGCAAGGAGAGTCCACTTAAGATAGAACTGGTCGAGATTGCGGTCAAGATACTTATTCGTCAACTTCACCTGACGGCTGTCTTTATTCAGATTGAAGCCCACCCACTGGTAAACACGCTTCACCTCGTCAAGCTCAGCACTCCATGCACGGTCGGCATTGACAAGTCCGTTGTTAACGAAGTTATACTGATGAGGACCCGGACAGTCATATCCTGTGATATAAGCAGGGAATCCATTCTTTGTCAATTGGTTGTTTTTAATCGCATCATAAGAGTAGATACTCTGATCCACCCAGTCCCAGATACAACCACCAACACCCATCTGAGAGCCTTCCATTGCCTCCCAGTACTCACGAAGGTTGCCCACAGCGTTACCCATAGCATGGGCATACTCGCACATGAAGTAAGGCTTATTCGTGTTCGGATGGTTCACATCAGAGGTCACCGGACCCGTTGTTCCGCTGCGCCAAGCATCCATAGCAGGATACATTACAGAGTGGATATCAGTGCCTTCAGCCTTATCTCGTGTGGATCCTTCATAGTGGATATAACGGTTATCAAGTTCTTTCACAGCGTTGTAAGCCGCCATGATGTTCAGACCAGAGCCACTCTCGTTACCCAAACTCCAGAAGACAACACTCGGATGGTTGCGGTCGCGGAGCGTATTACGTACGTTACGGTCAACGATAGCACCTGTCCAATCCGTGTTATTGATGATAGTCTTTGGTCCGTCCCAGTTCTTGTGAAGTTCCATATCAGCCTCATCAACAACGAAGAGACCGAAGTAATCGAACATTGCCATCATCTTTGCATGACGTGGATAGTGGCTGGTACGAACCGTATTCATATTAGACTGCTTCATCATTGCTATGTCTTTTAACATAAGGTCGGTGCTGATGCTGCGACCATGCAATGGGTCAGTGTCCTGTGTGTTAGCACCCTTGAGGTAGGTACGACGGCCGTTCACCTCAAGATAACCCTTACTAAGATCAATCTTTCTGAAGCCATATTTAGTAGAGAAAGCCTCCTCTTCATTGCCGTCCTGCGACTGGCTGAAAGTGAAAGTATAGAGGGTTGGGGTCTCTGCTGACCAAAGCTTTACACCAGAAAGAGTTCCAAAATCAACGGTCTGTGTCTTCAAGCTATCGCCAGCAGCAAAGACAAAGTCAGCCTTCAGTTTCTTTATTTCCTTGCCATTTGGGTCAAAGAGCGTAACAGTTACGGTCTTCTTCGCTGCTGTCTTATCGCGGTTGCAGACGGTAAGCTCTACTGATGTGGCAGCACTACCCATAGCAGCCGTTGTAGCACCTGGGGTAACAGTAGACTTAATATAATGGTCTGCCAAATAAGTCTTTGGTGTAGCCACGAGGTAAACATCACGATGAATACCACTCATGTGCCACATGTCCTGACCCTCAAGATAAGAGCCATCAGTCCAACGAATTACCTGTACAGCAACGTTGTTCTTGCCTGTACGTACATATTTTGTTATATCAAACTCACTGACGTTATTTGCTCCTTCGGTATAACCTATCTCATTGCCGTTTACATAAACGTAAGCAGCAGAGTAGATACCATCAAAGTGAAGGAAGACACGCTTGTTCTCCCAGCCCTCTGGCAAGGTGAAATCGCGACGATAAGAACCCACAGAGTTCTTCAAATCACCCTTCATTTTGATGTGCGGTTGATTATCCTCAAACGGATAGTCTACGTTCACGTACATTGGCTCACCATAGCCGTTCATCTCCAAACAAGAAGGAACAGTGATCTCATTCCATGCTGAACCGTCAGTGCTAACGTTATCACCCCAAAAGTCATCCTTACCTAATAACACTGGCTTAGGACCCTCACTCCAACGCAACTTCCATGTTCCATTCAGGCTAAGATAGTTTGCACCTGTTGGCTCCAACCATGGCTTATCATAACGCTGGGCATCAGCCTTCATCGATCTTGTCGATGGATAAGGCATATAGGTGGCGTGCGCTGTCTCCTTGTTACGCTCATAGACCTTTGCATTCTCCCAGTCGGCACCCTCAGGAATAACCACTGCAGGAACCTCTTTGAACTGTGTTATAACAGCCGCTGCAGCATTATCCTCATAACCACAGTAAAGTGGCTCACGCGCACCAAAGGAACCCGTAGAGACATAATAGGTCTTATTGTTCTTAGCAGACACTGCACTCAGCTGATAGCCATTGCCTTTCTTTGTGATGTAAATCTGCTGATTAGGATTTGTAATATTCTGCGACCACATACAAGGGAAGCCAGATTGCAGGTTGAAACTATTGAGTGCCATGTCAAAGGCATACTCCCCCTCTGCGTTTACAAGCTGGAAACAGTTTTCCTTACCCGCTACAGCAATGAGCTTCCACTTCTGTGTGTCATTGCCTTCGGTATAAGAGTCAAACGCAAGTCCCGTGTCTCTTTGCCAAGAATACTTGTAGGGAGTAAGGACGTTCTTGGTGTCTTGCCCTACTGAAATTAAATAGGTCTTGCCGTGTTCAGGCTTCACACCCCATGTGCCCGCCCTTAGCACGGATGGTGCTAAGGTCAGTAAGAATACGAAAAGACCAATGTTTCTGATAGTTTTCATATAAATGAGAGTAAATATTTATGCTGAGTTGAACCCACACCTCAGCCTAAGCCGAAGTGTGGGTAAGATGTATAACTTGTGATTAGTTGATTACTTTCGTTGTGCTTGTTGTACCGTTGCTGTACTTCATCTGCTTGATATATACGCCATGTCCTTGTGCCTGATTGGCCTTTGTACCATTAAGACTGTAATAGCTTACGGAAGCAATGTTGCCATATTGTTTATCCTTTACGGCTGCAATAGCGTCTGGAGTATTAGAAACAATGACATATACGCCGTCCTTCACTGTTGGGAAGCTGATTTCGTCATCATTGATACGCTTTGCCTTAACCGCCTTTCCGTCAGCAGTAGTCACCTTATAATCCTTTGCTACGTTAGTATATTTCACAATACAGGTTGTACCCATGTTTGAAACAATCTGTACCTTCGTAGCCTTCGCAGCAGCCCAATCAATGTCAACGGTGAAGTTGCCCACTGCCTTCAAGCCCTTTACAGAACCCTTCTGCCAGAATGTTGTTGGCAAGGCAGGGAGAATCACGAGTTTATCATTATGACTCTGCAGGAGCATCTCGGCTACACCGGCTGTATAACCGAAGTTACCATCAATCTGATAAGGTGCATGAGCATCCCATAGATTTTCATAGATACCACCTGCAGCCTCGTTTGTTCCGGTGTCCCAAGTCTGCTGTAAAGCACGCTTGATAAGGTTATGACAGTGGAGACCTTCGTAGGCGCGGGCATTGAGATTAATCTTATGACCGAGCGACCAACCCGTTCCATGACCATCGCCACGAGCTATCAGCGACTGACGTGCTGCCTGGAAGACGGTATTATCGGCATCTTCACTGATCTGCGTACAAGGATAAAGTCCCATCAAATGAGAGATATGGCGGTGTGCCTTATACTCGTTTACACCGATTTTGCTTGGGTTATTAAACTGTGAAGAGTATTTCCATTCACGGAGATAAGTCTGTCCGTCGGCAGGGTTCACCTCTGTATGGCAACCATCGTCGAGCTTAGCAAAATAGCTTGCAAGCGAATCACGGAAAGTCTTTGACACCACATCGTCGCCAAGAATATCAATAGCCTTGCGTGTGTTATTGAACAAGTCCCAAACCAACTGCTGGCTGTGTGCGGTAGCATTCTCTGTTGGTCCGTGCTCTGGCGACCACTCATTAGGACACTCGTAGGTGCCATCAGCAGCCTTCACGAGCTTCTTAAACCAATAGTCAACAGCCGATTTCATGGCTGGGAAAGCCTTTGTACGCAGGAAGTCCTTATCCATTGTGTAGGTGTAGTGCTGCCACAAGTGCTGGCAATACCACGCATTAGCAACGGTATAGGTATTGGCAAAGGTAGTACCAGAGCCATAGATATTGTTCTCTGTTGGTAAGGTCCAACCTGTATTCACGTGACCCATGTCCTGTGCAAAGCGACGCCATGTAGGCTTCACACACGCCTCACGATAGATATAATCGAGGAATGGACGGTGAAGTTCAGAGAGGTTGGTTGGCTCTGCAGGCCAGTAGTTCATCTGTACATTGATATTCGCATGGATATCAGAGTGCCATGCTGGTGTATTGTTGTCATTCCAAATACCCTGTAAGTTAGCTGGGAGCGATACGCCACGGCTCGAACTGATAAGGAGGTAACGACCATAATTGAAGTAGAGTTCCTCTAAGAAGAGGTTGTCATGCTGGTTGTCACGATAGCTGCTGATGAGCTGTGGGGTTGGAATATTGTTCTTAATGTCACCGAGGGTCAGCTGACAACGATCGAAGAGCGACTTATAATCGGTCTTATGTGCTGCAAACAAAGCATCGTAACCCTTGTTCTGTGCACCATTCACTGTCGCTGTTGCACGACCTGCAAGGAGGTTAGCTCCAGACACATATGTTGGTGCATCGGGGTCGAAGTCGGTCAAACCACGGAGATAAACAGTCATGCTATTGGCACCATTTACCTCAATAATGCCCTTTGCATTCTTAGTAATCGTACCGCCATCTGTCACGATGCGCGCTGCACAATAATAGCTCTCTGGTGTTGTTGCACCATAATCATTCTGACGACCTACCTGACCATCGAAGGTGATTGTTGCCTGATTATTGTTATCTACGGTATAGCTTACGTTTCTTCCATTCTGATTCTTCAGTGTAAGCGTTGTATTAATCTTACCACCCTGTGAGGCTGTATAACGAACTACCACACAACTGTCAGGATTGCTTGCGAAGTAAGTACGACTGTATGCTACGCCATCCATCGTATATTTCACACCTGCTACGGCATCGTTGATATCGAGGTAACGCACATAGTCAGTCACCTTTGACATTCCACGACTGCGGATATAAAGGTTGCCAAAGTTAAGGTAATAGCCATAAGCAGCAGTGCTTGTCAGACCACCGAGCTTACCGCTCCAAAGGGTCTTATCGTTAAACTGTACGTCATCAATGGAAACATCGCCCATCAAAGTGGCACCAAACTGACCATTACCGATTGGCAAACAAGAGGTCATCCAGTTAGTTGCGGGCTTTGTGTACCAAAGCGTATATTTATTGGCTGGGTTGAATGTATCAATACCTGTTACAGGAACCAATTCTTCTGCTGGTACAAAGCACACTACATTGCCCCCATCGCCCAAGTCCCAGAAGCTGATATATTTGCCTTCACCAGCACCTTGGAACATATTAAAAAAGTTACGACCATAGGTTGACTTACCAATCTCGAAGCCACCCAATGCGTTCTTTGATTCAACCATCGTGAAGAGCGTATCTTTAGAAATGCGCTCCTTTGATGCGTTGAGATATGAGGCGTTGATATAAAGTATCTTTCCACTCTTGCTTACAAAAGAGTATTTGCCGTCTTTCTCTGATACACGCCATAGCATGTCATCAAGATTACCATTATGCAATGATGCTGTCTGGCAGGTTGCCTTATCGCCCTTGGCACTCAAAAGCCAGTTACCAGTCTGAAACTGAATGTAATAATAAACAGGATTTGCAGCTGTTGAGATGACTGGCATATAGTATGGGAACTCCATCTCATCCTTGCTAACAAAGGTCAAGACGTTGTTGATGTCTCCCTTATCCCATAATCCGATTTCCTGTCCTACCTTGATTTCACCCACTTGGTTCATCGCATAGCTGCCAGTAGAGTCTGGTGCCAACTCAAACGAACCCACACCAAAGCTATTGTTCATGCTCTGGAAGATATGGAACGAAGTAATATCTGTAATATCTGTAGGCGATGTAGCCGCCTTAAAGCGTGAGCTTGAGGGATTAGTCCCCTTGATATAAAGAGTACGCCCACTCTTACTCACCAACTTATACTTCCTATTGGTAGCGAAGCCTTCAGCAGCAACAACCTTCCACAACTGTTTGTCACCATTCATGACCTGTGGAACAGCAGTACGACAATTAGCCTGATTGCCTTTCTCTTCTAACACATTATTAGAACGAAGATACTTGACATAATACCAATATTCATTCTCATTGGTACTGATACGAGGAAGACTCTGCGCAAAACCTTGCCCGATACTAACGACCGACAAAAGTAAGGAAGCGCAAATACTCTTACAGATATTCATGGGATATAAAGAATAGATTAATCGAAAAAAAGATGTTTGATTATAAGCTGAAAAGGGGTTGCATCAAAATTGTGTCAGTGGAAAGTTATTGCATGACACTTGTCGTGCATCTATCTTAGCCTGCTGGCAGGCGCACACGTGTGCGCCTTTCTTTTGATACAGCCCCCTTAAGTTATTTATTGCGAATTACTTCACAACAACCTTCTTACCATTTACAATGTACAAGCCTTTAGCAAGACCATTGAGACTCTTAGCTACCAAGCGACCATCAAGGGTATAAACATAACCGTCAGCCTGCTTCTCCTGTACCTTAACGTTAGAGATGCCAGTAGCCTTATCCATCTCCTTAATCTGCTCATCGCTCAAAATCTCAGTGATTGGAATGAACTTGAGGGCGTTGTTAGGATCGTTAACCTCCCACTTACCCATAAAGTGGTGCCATCCTACGTTACCCCATGCGTTGAGGAAGTTTCTTGAAGTTCTATCACTGCTATCACCGATAGAGTAAACCTCGCTACCCTTGTTGCTATCGAAGATGTAGAGAGTCTTTGGCTCTGTAGTAGCCATGAAGCCACCCTTCATAACACCGCCACCGCTCTTGCCGTTGCGTACCCACTCGCCAGCCTCATTCTTTACGTAGAGAGCATTTGAACCACCAGCAAGCTCAGTATCGAACTCCTTATATGTAATGTACTGACCAGCCTCATTAACAAGAACAATCTCGTTTGTACCAGCATCGAAACTTGTTACGTGCCATACCTTATAGCGGAAGTTTACGTCACCCTCAACAAGAGAGTCAGCAATCAATGTATCGTTATCTACAGAGAGGATTAACTTCTCACCAGTAAGACCATTCAAACCAGTAGGACCATTCTGTGGGAAGTTTGATGCTACAGTATTGAACTGGATGAAGTAACGAGAATCGTTGTTACCCTTTTCGAAGGTAGTGAAATCATAGTTCCAATGTGGAATCTCAACCTCAGAAGCCTCCATAAAGTAAACCTTAGAGCCATTGTCACCATCAGCCCAAGGACCATACTCTCTGCCCAAATACTGACCACCATAGATATTTACGTAAGAGTTTGCATCCTCACCATCAAGCATCTTAATAGCACCATAAGCTGCAGTAGGATCATCATCGTGATTGAGAACAGTGTAAGCCTTGAGATTTTCACCTGGGTCTGTACCTGCTGCAAGACGCTTATCTGCATTGGTAAACATTGTCCAAGTCTGACCTTCTACCGTAAGCGTGAATGTCCACTTGTCATCAGCACCCTTTGTACAAGTCCAAGCCTGCTTTTCAATATCACCCTGAGAAGCTACCTTAGAAGTCAACTTCTCGCCATCGCCATTGGCAGTAACGTAACCCACCTTGTTGGAACCAACACTGATGTAATACTTCTTACCACTCTCAGGAGCAGAAACCCACTGAGCGAAAGTTGTCATTGCGACCATGCACAATGAAAGTAGAGTAAAAATTTTCTTCATAATCTGTAATAAATAATTGGTTTTTGTTTTATTTTATAAATAGATGTTAGTTTATACTTTTAGGTCTTCCTATTAGGTTATATTAATAAGGAGTCGTTTACCTCTTAAAGTCGATGGCAAATATAAACATATTCTTTTAAATATTCATTGTTCCAAATACAATATTTAATATTTTTAACACTTTTGCGTATCATTACCGTCTTAAATCATCTTCCCTATCGTTATGAAATCCCCATCCCTACCCTCTTCTCCTACGCCTAAAATGGTTCTTTCGTTAAATGCATAGATTGGAACATTGCATAAAAGCTTCTATACTTGCATGATATGACCATTCAAAATTAGATAGTCTTACAAAGGGGCATAAACTGCAAGATAAAATACAGAAAAGGCAAGTAAGTACGATTCATCAGGAATAAGGAGTGATATTATTCGCCATATTTCATAGAAAAAATTTGTTTGACCATAAATATTATGTCTATTCATTAGCATGCCTTTACGTCTTCTACAAGTAATTTATCCCCAACAACACGATGTTTGTAAACTATTTTCATACACTTCAAAACCAATACATGCTCTTTTAGCTTCTAAAAGATGCCTAATTAACTTGCAATAGATGTCCTTTTAGCCTGTTACTAACGCCCTTTTGAAGTCGAAGTAAGCACCTTTTCTTACACGGTCACACAATCACCTGACACACTGTTAGTTACAAAGGGCACTGAAAAGACGATTTTTCGTTCTTTTTAGACATAGAAACAAAGAAATAATGTAAAGAAAAATCAGCACAACAGGGCAATAAAAAGTAATCGGGAAAACAAGAAATAACACACCTAATCAACTAATAAGTAGGCAGAAACTTATGCTCACAAAAATAAATTATAGTCCTAATTACACGTATTTCCAAATTAATTCGTATATTTGTGACCAACTTCTGAGTTCTTGGTGCCTTGATATTGCAGCACAGGGGCATTCGAGTGGCTCGTGATGACAATAAAACCTAAACTATACATTGTCAATCAAATACTTATAAACAGTTACGTCTAAAAGTGCTGCTAAACTAAAAAACCTAATATGAATAACCGATTTCTACACGGTGTGCTTACTGCACTTGCCTTAACGGCATCGGCTACGAGCTTTGCTCAGACCAATACCGTTATGACTCTTCAGACGCAAATCGCTCCTAACCCAGAGAACGAGCCGCGCCCAGTGTTCCCTATTCCCACTGACCGTCAGTGGAAATGGCAACAAACAGAGTTCTATGCCTTCTTCCATTATGGCATGAATACCTATACCAATAAGGAATGGGGTAATGGTGATGAAGATGTAAATACCTTTGCGCCAACAGCAAAGCCTGACCCACGACAGTGGTTAGAGGCTGTGAAAGAGGCGGGTATGAAGGGCGGTATTGCTGTTGTGAAGCATCACGATGGCTTCTGCCTGTGGCCAACAGAAACAACAAATCATAAAAGCATGAACTCATCAAGCCCTAATGCGCAGGTGAATATTGCTGATCTCTTTGCGAAAGCAGCACAGGAGTTGAATATGAAATATGGCTTCTACGTGTCTCCTTGGGACCGCAACAGTGGTCTTTACGGTACGGACAGTTACGTGAAGGACGTCTTCTTGAAGCAGTGTGCCGAGCTTGCAAAATATGGTTCTGACCAGTTTGAGATGTGGTTTGATGGGGCAAATGGTGGTAATGGCTACTATGGTGGTCAGAATAAGACAATCAATATTGACCGTGCAACCTACTACGACGTACCTAACCTCCGTGATTCCATCCATAAGCTTAGCCCTAATATCATCCTTTGGGGTGTCGGTGGTGAGGCACGTTGGATTGGTAACGAAGACGGATGGGCAGGCGAAACCAACTGGTGTAATGAGAACCGTGGCTATGCTCCTGAACGTAATGGCATGTATGGAACGGAGAACGGCTGGTTCTGGCTCCCCGGTGAGAGCGATGCTAAGTTCACCGACAAAGGCTGGTTCTGGCATCCGGGTTGTGAGCCAATGTCGGCAGAACGCACCTTCCAGATGTATTTAGAGACGGTTGGTCGCAATGCAACCCTCATTCTGAACTGTCCTCCAGACAGAAGTGGACGAATACCACAGAACCAAGTGAACCGTCTGAAGGAGTTCGGAACAATGTTGAAGGAGCGCTTCAAGACCAATCTTGCTAAGACAGCCACTGTTGAAGCTACCAGCACACGCAGCAATGGAGCAACACGTACCTATGTTGTTAACAACCTCATTGACGAAAACCCAGACACTTACTGGGCAGCAGAGGACAACGTAAAGGATGTTACCCTCACCTTCAAATGGAACAACATTCAGAAGGTTCGCTACGTGACTTTGCAAGAGTACGTTAGACTCGGACAGCGCGTAAAGGGTTTCTCAATCGAATATACCACTGATGGCAGCACATGGAAGCCGCTTGCTAACAAGGTAAAGCAGACCACTATCGGCTATAAGCGTATCATTCCGCTCAACGGAAGCACCGTGAGCAGCTATGGTTCAGGCTTTGAGGCTAAGGCTATACGCGTTCATATCAAGGATGCTAAGGCTTGTCCTGTAATGAGTGAGATTGCAATTTATTAATCGTTTGACTTGAGAAACAATATGAAAAAGAATATATTAGCTACCTGTGGTTTGTTGTTCTGCACCACTTTGCTCCATGCACAGACCACACAAGAGGTTAGAATAGATTTTGAAAATCAGGATTATAAGTCGGTTGGTGTCTACGACTCTTGGCAGAAATCGCCTTTCCGCAGCCAAAACAAGCAGGTGCCTGTACTGAAAGGAAACGTGCAGGTGGTAAGCAACATTGACAAGAAGTATGACGAGATACTGAAGAGCATCCCAAATAATTCAGAGAATGTGTTGGGCTTCCAGCGTTCACGCTTTGGTTCAAACACCTTCGGTGCACGCATCGACCTTAAACAGCCATTCGCTTTGACCAAAGAGACAAAGTACGTACACGTGATGATTCACAAGCCAAAGGCAGGTCGTACGATGCTCATCGGACTTGGAAAGCGTACGGATCGTGCTGGTCAGAGCGCAGAGACAGAGCAGTTTTGGGAGCTTTCGACGAGAGAGGTTGAGCCAAACAAGTGGGTAGATGCTGTTTTCCCTGTTAAGGGAGCTGGTGGTATCGAAATCCATAGCCTTGTGGTTGTTGTCGACTGCGAAGACACTAACGGCATGACCGATGATTTCCTTGCTTATATCGACAATATCGTAGTAAACAACGAGGCCTTCACAACGACCAATCGTGAGGACTATCCGATGAACTATAACAAGGATCAGAAGTGCACACGTACCGACCGTGGACTCAAGGGTATCAGCCTTGGAGACCAATCTTTCAATGTCTATGGTGACATTACCACTTCTACCCCAGCCTACACCTACCTCAGCAAACAGGCGTTCTTGGCTAAACCGGGCGAGACGCTAAGCCCAGCTGTTCAGTACAAAGGTATCTGGATGCATAGCTATGTTTATCTTGACTTGAACAACAATGGTCGCTTTGAGCCAAAGGTAGAAGGTGGTAAGATTGTTCAAAATGCTGGTAATGAGTTGTTAGCTTACTCTTTCCTCGGTGGAGAGGATGAGAATTCTGGCTTCAACAGTGCTGGAACAGAGATTTCTGGCAATGGTCGCAACACACTTGTTATGCCTGAATTTACCCTTCCAAGCGACCTTCAGCACGGTTTCTACCGTATGCGTTACAAGGTGGATTGGAACTCTGCTGATGCAGGAGGTTGCATCGACAACAACAACAATATCATCAACAATGGTGGTGGTGCCATCGATGTCCGCCTCAACGTACATGGTGACAATGTTAAGATTAACCAAGGTGCACTCAATGGTAAGGTCGTTGCAGAAGATGGTACAGAACTGAACGATATCAGCATCCCATTCGGTAAGCCTTATACTATCAAGATGAAGCCTGAACATGGCTTTAACTTCAGCGGTCTGAAGGTGCGCCACGGCTACAACCTCAATGGTGACAGCCTCAGCCATGGTACCTATCAGTATGTTGACGAGCTCATCCCACGTGAGCGTTTCAATGCTGACGGCACCTTTACTCTCCCTGCAGAGATGGTGGATGGCGACGTATCACTTGAGGGTATCTTCATTGATGCGAAGACAACTTTGACCTACGAGGTTTACTTTAACAACGAGTTTGTTCATTCAACCGTTGTCAATGGTGCCAAGATTGGTGCCGTGACAATTCCAGAAAGTCTTAACAGAGACTTTGTTGAACTGACAGCTGACAAACAGACCATCACAGAACTCCCTGCTACCGTACGTGTTAATGCCGTATGGATAGCACCGATGAAGGTGGTAAACCCTACTGACACCACTTGGTACAGTCTGAAAGTGAGCAGTCAGGAGAGATGGGTATCATCAAGAACCTATACTCCTAACGTTTACTTCGCAACCTCGTTAGACGAAAACGACGATGCTGCACTTTGGGCATTGACAGGTAATCCTTACGGCGGTTTCCACCTTATTAATAAGGCAATGGGTCCAAAGCAGGTTCTCGCTTCGCCATCTCCGAAAGGCTCAGCCAATGCTGGTGGTAATACCTACGCTACCCTTCAGCCTGTTGACAACCTCCCAGCAGGTTACACAAGCGACTGGACAATAACGATAAGTCCTAATGACGATAACGGTTTTTATATCTGTAATCCTGAAGGCTTCGGCTTGAACTATCGTTCCGATTATAACCTCGCTTATTGGACGGGTGGTAAGGATGGCGGTTCAACCTTCGTTCCTAAGATGGTTAGTACCACAGGTATCAACAGCTTGACACTGCAACGCAATACCGACACCACCTACGATCTCTCTGGCAAGATGGTTAGCAAGAACCATAAGGGTCTCGTTATCCGTGGTGGCAAGAAATTGCTCGTGAAGTGATTGAGAGTTTATAAGTTGATGAGTTGCTTGTAAAATAAGACATAGTAACATAAGAACATGTTTTGGCGACCGAGTTAACAAGTCGCTTGATAAGGCAAAGTAACACAAAAAAGGACAGAGTAACAGGGGAAACTTGCTACTCTGTCTTTTTTATATTTTATATTTTATATTTTCTGATCATCCAGTCTCTACGTTCTTTTGGCTACTACGTGTGATGAACATTGAGCTTTATCTTTTTACTTTTCCTTATCGCTAATCATAATTATGAGTTCTCTTTTTCCTAAAAACTAATGCCAAAGGAAGAGCCTACCCCCAAGGAGTGGAAATGAGTGCGCATGAGTGATGTACGATAAGGCTGGAGGTTGTAATCAATAAGGAAGCGAACACTATAATGCTGACGAGCTCTGAATGTTAGCGAAAGACCTGTACCAAAACCTATTCTATGGTGCGAATTAATTAAATCGCCTGTTAACTTTATGTTCGGAAAAAATACAGATGATGCCAAAAGTTTACTCCCGATAAGCCAACGCTCTGATAGCGGATAAGAGAAAAAAGGACCACCACCCAACTTCCATGTATCGAAGACATAATCTTCAGCCTTGACATCTTCCACGATAACCGAAGTGCGCGTTACCGAGAATCGGCCACCGATACCGATATAGGGATTAAAGAAGTAGGCACCCTCAACAGCAGAGGTACAGCCACGTGATACCTTAATGGGTGCGTCTTTCTCATTGCGAAATGATCCTAACGGTTCATTGATAAGGAAATTAATACCCAAGAACGATGGTTTATGCTTCTTGTCAAAAGTTTCTTCTACGTTCGATGTTCTCAACCCATGTTTCTTAAAGATCAAATCAGTAAAATAGTAGCCTAATTCCGTTGATACAATACCGATTCCTGCCCCTGTTAGTACGTCACTCAGCCAGTGTTTATTATTTGCCATGCGCATAAAACCTGTTGCAGAGGCTATGGTATAAGCACCAATGCCAATCCAAGGACTCCTATAACCATACTCTTTCGTCAACATTGTTGCCGTCATAAAAGCCGTTGCTGTATGACCTGATGGGAAAGAGCGTAGATCAGTACCATCAGGGCGTTCGACTTGGGCAGAATACTTCAACGAGTTGACAATACCCGCCATCAGTGCCACTGACATGGCGTCAGAGGCAAGCATACGCCCCCAACTACTTCTACCCTTCACGCCCCCTATCTTCAATCCTAACATAACGGCTGCAGGAAGATACTGCGTATAGTTATCTAAACTTTTATCAAACCTTGGTATATAATCATTTCTTAACCCACGAAAACTCCTGCTCTGCCCTTTCATGATAAGACCGTTTATAATAAGTGGTGCACAAGTATATGCCATCACATCAAAACGAGTTTTGTTAACACTGCCCGACCGTTCCCCTACTCGCTTTAGAACGGTACTGGTATCGGCAACGACACCTAAACTATCAATAAATTTTATTGAACGTGTATGCTGTATGGTATCTTCCAATGCAACAGCTGCCTTTGCTTGATGGCAAAGACATACGAATGGCATCAATATAAAAAGGAATTCCTTAAAACAATTCATCTTTCCTCAATGGGCTTTGTAAAAGAAATCATCTGAAAATTAGTCGCTACAAAATTACTACTTTTTCTACAAATATGAGGAAAGGAATTATTAGAAAAAAGCTTGGTGTTGGAATTCTTATAAGAAAATAAGAACTACTAATTAGGCTAATGGGCTAATTGGGGCTAATAATCATTCTAAAAAAAACAGAGTAACAAGTTCTCCTGCTACTCTGTCTTTTAAACTTTTAGGGGTATCCCGCATTTCTCTCCCCTCCCTATGGGGGAGGCGCTGGGGGTGGGGCTGCTTGGGCTGCTTATTTCCCTACAACCACCTTCTTACCACCAACAACATAAACGCCGTTAGGTAAGCCGTTGAGGGCTGTATCTGCATTCACCTTGCTGCGAACGAGGACACCATAGATGCTATAAACGTCTACCTTGCCATCGTGTGGCTGAGCAGTGAAGGTCTTGATACCTGTTGGAACAACGCCCGGGTCAACCTCAGAACCGTCAGAACCACAAACCTTAACAACGATGTTGTTACCTGCATCCTCCATCACCTTCTTAGGGATAGTGAAAGTCTTGGTGTTAGCGAAGTAGATAAGCTGGTTCTTGCTGTTATAAATCTTGAAACCAACAACATGGTTGTTCTTAGCCTCCATAGTATAGGTGCGCTTACCATTGATATCTTTCTGTGTCTTGATAATTGCATAACCCTGACCGAGGCTGTCTGTCTTGAACTGATCCCATGAACCGAAGTCACCCATAGTACCTACACGTACAGCATCGTTGAAGTCTGTACGTTTTGCATCAGGAGCAGCACCTGGATAGATAGCTTGAGTAGGACGGATATGATCGTCGATGAAAATCATATTGTTAGCAGGACCCTTAGGGAACTGTTGCATAAATTTCTTTGCTTTCATCCACTGTGCCTGTGTAGTATACATGGTTGTATTGCTGTAGTCACCGATTACAGAACCATTCACGTTATAGAAGTGACCCCACGCTTCGAAGAAGCTTGAGAGGTCCTGCTTAGCTGCATAAGAACATGCCATAGCAAAGAGCAAGTAGTCCTTATCACCCTGACAGTTTGCTGTACCCTGACCTTCGAGACGGTGGGTGCGGAGATAATCAAGACACTTGTGCCAGAACTGATTGTCAAGACCTGTTGCATGGAACATCAAATAGAGCTTGTAGTACATCTGGGTTGTTCCCCATGTACCATATTCAAACCACTTTTGCTTGTTAGCGAAGCGGTCAGCGTATGTTGATACAGCACTCTCGCAAACACCGTCATATCTCTTACCGTCAACATCGTTGTAAGAGCATCTCTCAGAACGACTGGTTACACGACCACAGGTAAACATAATCATGTTAGAGTACATATTCACAGAAATCTCAGTCATACCTGCAGTGTTAAAAAGCTGCTGGTGGTTATGACCGAACTCGTGTGCAGGTCCCCAGAGTGTACCGTTACCCCACTTCATCTTGTCGTAGTTGAGTACGTCGCCCAAAGTGTTGTAATTATAATAGGTACCACCTGTTGTAGCATACATATAACCATGGTCGACGGCAGTAGCATTGAGAACATTGTTGCACTTATCACGCTTAGCGGAACGGAAGCCCATGAGGTCGTCCTCGCGCTGTACGATGCTGTTCCAAATTTCAACAAGTTCCTTCATGTGAACAGGAGTGTACTGCTTGCAAGCATCGCTTGGCATGTGCATAACAATCAACTCGCCCTTCATGTTGAAAGCCTTTGCCCAAACAAGACCATCAGACTGCATCTTCTGCCAATCCTCGTTAGTATCGCCCTTCGTGAGGTCGAAGTAACCATTCACCTTACCACCTTCGATGTGGATGTTAATTGGCTGATAACTCTTAAGCGTCTTACCATTGTTAAAGGTACGACCAATATAGTTTACAAAGACATTGTTCTCACCTTGGTTAAGAATGATGTTCAAACCCTTCTTTAAGTTATAGTACTTACCTGCACTACGTGTACCTAATGGTACCAATTCAATCTGCACAGTTGCCTTATCAGGAATTTCATCACCAAGGAAGACGAAGAGGTCCTCACCATCAGAAACAGTGATACCTGTTGGATTAGTCATACTACCATAGTTGTAGCCGATACCCATAGATTTTGCCCACGCACCATACTCATTCTCGCTATAAGCCTTGTAGTTAGCAATACGGAACTTTTGCTCCCAATTGCGACCACTTGGATAACTCTTCCAACTCTGGTTCTTAATCTTTAAAACAACATCTTGCAAGCCTTGTGGAACGCCATCAGTAGTCATCTTAGCCTTCAAAGCCTCATCAGTCATAGCCTTCACCTCTGCTGTTACTTCAGTAGCTGCGCTATTGGTGAAGTAAGTTGCAACAGCTGTTGCATACTTGTCTATATTCTTAGTCAAGTCAACACGTGCCTTATAAGCATCCTGCTGCTCCTTGAGCTTTGCCTGATCAATGGTAGCCTCTTTGAAAAGCCACTTGTTAGCCTCATTACTGGTGTACCATCCTACAGGACGATAACCCTGACTCTCTGCACAGTGGATACCAACATTGTTACCATCAATCATCTCGAAAGCCAACACGTAAGCATCATCTTGGTTACGCTGGAAATCGAAGCCATTACCCTTAGCCTCTGAAGTGGTATAGGTACAACTTGTAGCACCATTCTGTGGAACGATATACTTACCCGTAACAGCGTTCTGGAATGCATAACGACTATTGTCTAACTTCACTAACTTCCAACAATAACTATAGTCATTATCGCTAAAGCTACGTGTTGAGAGTGAACCTTCAATATAGTCCTCACGCATAGCTCTGCCATAAGGTTCAGAGACAATCTCATAATACTTTGTCAAGTCCTTTGTTGGGTCAACTATCTTTGTTAACTCAGCAAGTCTCGAATGAACCTGCTCATCGCTAAGGTTTGTTACAGGAACTAAACGGAACTCACTTGGTCCGAGCGCTGTTTTGCCATTGTCCCTCAATGGATGCCAGCGTACGACAACTTTCTGCCCATCAAGATGCCAACACCAATCGTCTTTCACACGATCATTATAGATGTTGAAATAAGACTTGCCAGTACCAGCCGACTCTGTCTGATAAACAACCTGGAACTTATAAGCACCTGCGCCTGTTTCGTAGGCTTGATTGTTTCCTGACACAGTCTGAATATACTTACCATCTTTCAAACTCTGAATGGTATAGTTGTCACCACCCTTTGAATGGAGGATAAACACGTTAGAATAGTCTGTTGCTGTTGATGTAAAGCTCTTACCATGCAACTGTCCATTAGCATTTGCATAGACATAAAGGTCAGTGCCCAGCTGTCGCTTATCGTTTACAATATAGTAAACGCCAGTCTTGATTTGCTGATTCTCTCCTTCTGCCTTTGGTGCAGGAGAGAGAGGCGATGCCTTCGCAACACTTGGTATAACGGCGGTCAATGCCATTGCAGCCATCAGCGCCTTGTTACGTAAAAATCTTTCAAATAACATAGATTAATTAAATAAGTAGTAGTTGTTTTTTTAACGGGAGAAATCTGCTGGCATAGGCTTCCTATGCCAGCGGATTGAGATAGAGGGATTAAAGACCTAACTGTTGCTTTTTCCAAGCCTCATCGTGATAAACGTAGAGGTGAAGCTCAGCGAGGTACCAATATGAAGAACCACCACCATTATTGATATTTGTACCGTTCTTGCGCTGTGTAGGCTCAAAGCGGATATGGGTGATAGTTGCACCATTTGTCTTTGTGTAAGAGAGAGGCTCACTCACTGCATTCGTAGAACGATAAGTTACGTGAGTTGATACAGGAGTAGCAGATGTGATAACGTCAGAAGAAGCATAGATATTTACCTTCTTAGGGTTACGGTCATTGCTTGTCACCTTGTTCTCATCGAAGCCAATGTAGAAAGTACCGTTGATACCCTCATTAAGTGTGATATCAATGTGTGGACGTGGGTCACTGGTGCTACCGTTGCTCTTTGTCTGGAAGTAAGTAGTCTTATTACCATCAACCGCAGAACCAATCTCATGACCTGGCTGCATTGAGTTAGAAGAAACCATACTTGCATTGAGAGGAATCTCAACAGCCTCTGACCACTCATTAGCCTGAGCCGTTGCTGTTGCAGGAGCATTCGTGTTCTTACCTCTGAGACCCTGAGTCGTTACGGTGATAGTGTAGTTGCCTGCAAAGTTGAATACATCATTGAGAACACAAGATGTCTCAGTTGCAGCAACCTCCTTCACTGACTCAGGAACGCCAGCCATATTGCTCTTCGCTCTGATGATAACCTTCTCATAGTTCACCTCGTCTGGTGCCTTCCATGTTACGTTGAACTGGCCCTTACCCGGTGTTACGTTTACATCGCTCACACCAGTAGGAACAATATCTTGGAATGCCTGTTGTGTTACGTGGATTGTAAATGGCTGTGCGCTACTGTTAGAAGGCTTACAAACCACGTCACAAGAACGAGGATTATCTGTAGCATTGAGAGTTGCTGTGAAGACAGCCTCAGAACCAGCAATAAACTTCTTAGTTGTTGACAACCAGCCCTTAGCATCCTCTGGAATGATAATCTCATAGTTACCATCAGAAGCAGCACGCTGGAATGGCACACGATAAGTACGACCGAGGTCTACCATCTCAACAGAAGCCTGCTTAGATGCCATTGGATAGATAGGACGAACCTTATAACCCTTAGCAGCCTGCTCGATGACATACTCGATAGAAGCATCCCAGTTGTCAGAACTCTTCAGACGTACTGTACAGTAGCGTTTCTCTGAAGTTGTATTAGGATCCATATCGAAGTGGAGCTTAACAATACCATTTTGCTTTACTGTCTTGCTTGCATCCAAACGAACGAAAGACACAGTGTCAGGGATAACGATGTTGTCAAGGTTGAGGTTGGTCTCAACTGGTACGTCGATACTTGTCACATTGCTCTCAAGGAGAGAGTAGAATGTACCCTCACGATTGAAGAATGGATTTTCCTCTGGAATACGAAGCACACTCTCAAAGCCCATCTGTGATACTTTAATATCGTAAGATGCGTGCTCACCATGAGAAATAGTAATCTTAGCCTCACGAGCCTTGAAGCCATTGTAAGCTGGTGCCTTTACAGTTACACCCTTACCATCAGCATTCTTGGTAACAGTGAGCCATTCAGCATTACTCACAGCCTTCCACTCATCAAGAGGAACATTCGTTTCAACAACAATCTGCTGTTCGCCACCCTCCTTATTGAATGAAATCATTCGCTGAGAAGAATGAGGAACCTCAAGCTCCTTACCAGTAAAGTCGGTGTCATAGTCAGCTGCACAGGATGCGAGCCCTAAGGTGCCCACGAATAGCACTGACAGCATGAATAGGAAATTAATCTTAAGTTTCATTATTCGTAGTTATTTATCGTTAAAGTTTATCTGCTCTTGGATTATACTGATAGCGCAGCTTAGACAACACTTCTTTCCATGGACCTTCCTTCCATGTACCATCGTTCTGCTTGGTATTCTTCATCACACGGTAACGATAGTGGAGACGGAACTCCTTGAAGTAAGTAGGGTTAGTTGATGCACTACCTCCTAACTCATTGAGCAAGAAAGTATTGTTATACTCACCAACAGGGGTAAGCATTTCTACCTCTATAGAATCCTGCTTGTAAGGCTTCAGCATTACGTTGTAAGCTGATGGATTTGTAACGGTCTGCGAACCGATAGTAGCAATGATACTCTTCACATTGATGTCATGCAATGCCTTTTCGTAGTTATCCCACTTCTCATCACCAGCAAGGAAACGAACAGCATTAGATGCTACTGGGAACGCACGAACAGTATTGGTTGGACGAGTCGTTGACTTTGTTTCAAGGTTAGTAACCTGTGAAGACACCAACTGATAGTTCCAACCCTCAGCTGTAGAGCCGTAGGCATTCTTCCATGTAACCTTTATCAATACGTGATTCAACTTAACACCTAACTTGTTATTGTCAGTTGCGAGTGCACTTGCATCGTGGCTAACAATCTTGTAGTCGAGGAAGTAAGTACTGTCAGGTGACAAAGTTCCAAGATTCTTCAACTTGATATCAAAGAGGCACTTGTTTGTACCTGAAGGGATAGTACCCGTCAAAGCAGGGTCTTCATAGCAGTTCTGTGGCAGAAGACGTGCAAACTTTGTGCTGTCGATATCGAAGTTAGACTTGTTATAAGCATTGAAGAGTGAATCATCATGAGCAATAGTCACGTGATAGTCACGGTCTGCCATCTGCGAACCACTCAGATTTGCTACCAACTTGATAGAAGCCGTACCGTTCTCCACGGCAGAAAGCTCTACCGTGGTACGATCATAGATACGATTGGAACCTGCCATCAATCCTACCTTGTGGGGATAGAAGTTCTGCTCAAAGTCATAATTGTTACATGATGACAATGCTACTGCAGCCAAGGCACATCCTAAAATATACTTGTATTTTTTCATAAATAGTTACAATATTAACGTTATTAACGATCCCAACCCGGATTCTGATCCATCTTAGGACTCTTCACCAACTCACGATGCTGGAGTGGGAGGAATACCATACGTGGGAGAGCCTTACGGTCACGAATATTCTGCTCGTTGATTGTTACGAGGTTGAAGAATGGACCATCGTTGTTACCCTTCTTCTCGCTGTAAACATCGAGACCACGCCAGTTAGAGCTGTTAGCATCCTCTGTGAAGTAAGTACCCCAACGACGTGTGTCGAAGTAGCGATGACCTTCATTGAAGAGCTCAACCTGACGTTCATTCTTGATTACCTCATCGAAGGCATTCTCTGCGCTGAGTGTTGCAGCTTCTACGCCCGGGAGACCAACACGATAACGAATCATATTGAAGTAACGTGCCATAGCAGCCTCATCACGACTTACAGCAACATCAACTAATCTGCCGCTTGCATCCCATGTCTTCACTGTCTCTGAACCCTGAACATGGTTAGCTGCCTCACAGTAAGCCAACAAGATTTCAGCATAACGGATGATTGGGAATGGTTTAGGAATAACAGCAGCACCATCCTTACCATGCCAAGAGTCATCTGGGTGGATGTACTTAAATGGTACGTAACCACTGATACAGTAGTCATTAGGGTTGTTACCAGCTGCATTCTTACCAGCCTTAGAATCATCAATAGAGTACCAGAAAGTCTGGTTGTTAAAACTACCATCGGTAGTAGAGTTCATCTTCCAGATACGACCCGGGAAGCCAATACTTGCATAGAAGCGAGCTGAACGGTTCGTGTAAGCCAATGGTGTACCATTTGCCATATCGCAATCACCGATAGACTTCTTCTGGTTCACGTGCTTGGTCAAGTCTGCCTCATAGAGTGGAGACTCTGCTGGCTTCTTACCATCTTTCATCAAGAAGCAGTCGATTACACGCTGTGGAACTGACATACCACCCCATCCACCATAGTTCACTGGGAATGAGTGATGGGTATACTCCATTACAGGACCTGAGTACTCATCAGCCCAGATAAGCTCTCTGTTCACCTTTGCTGTACCTTCACCATTGAACATATCAGCAAAAGAGTGATATGGGTCAATACCGCCTGCACCATCAGGGAACTTCGCTGTTGGAACAGATGCATCGAGTGGATATGGGTTATCCTTATCGGCATCAACTGTGAAGAGTGTATAGTAGTTGAGATCGATTACCTGCTTAGCAGCAGCTGCAGCAACAGCCCAACGCTTTGCATCGTAGTCCTGATTTACATAATACTTACCATCGCTCTTACGCTTCCATTCACCAAAGCAACGCTTTGCATAAGTACCACCATTGAAGGTTGGTGAAGCCTGAATAAGGCGAAGACGTGCGATAAGTGCCAACGCAGTACCCTTTGTTGGACGACCGAAGTAAGCAGTTGACTGCTCGCTTGGACGTTTCAAACCCGGAAGTGACTGTGCAAACTCATTACAGATATAGTCAATAGACTCATCCATTGTTGCACGCTCGCGGTCATAGTAATCAGCCTTTTCACTGGTTGAGATAACCTCGTCACCGACAATCAGACAAGGACCCCAGTTCTGCAACAATACGTAGTAAGCATAACCACGGATGAAGTGAACCATTGCCTTATAGTCTGCCTTATCATTGTTAGACATATCACCAACCTTGTCAACCTTCTGCAACATAAGGTTGCATCGCTTGATAATCTTATACATCTGGTACCACTGTCCCCAGTTAGGAACGTTCTCAGCATTAACATTACCTACTGTGAACTTTGCACCCCAGAACTCGTTCGTCTGCCAGCGTACACAAATCTCGTCTGATGCTGTCTCACCCGGAGTCCATGAGTTACCCCAAATGTTACCAGCTGATGGGAACATCGTTGGAGTAGCATAGAGATAGCCATTTGCATTCTGGGCTGAGTGGAAGATAGAATCCTCCTTGAAGATAGCATTAAAGTTGTCGTCCTGATCCAAGAAGTTACATGATGTGAATGTCATGCCTGAGAACAGAGCTGCAACAGCGCCCAAAGCTAAAATATGTTTTTTCATTATTACAATCTAATTAAGAGGTGAAACCTTAGAATCTAAAGTACATCTGCAATGAATAGGTGGTTGGGATTGGATAAGCCGCACCATTGTACCAAGCCTGCTCTGGGTCGAAGTACTTTGCGCTGTCGATAGTGAAGAGGTTGTTGATAACGAAGTCACACTCCAGCGAGCTAAGACCAGCAGCACGCAGCCACTTACGATGACGGAAGACATATCGGAAGTTCAACTCCTGAAAACGGAGGAATGAACCATTCTGCTTCCAGAAAGTAGAAAGCTGTGAGTTGTTGGTATTTGAACCGTAAGAGAGACGTGGGAACATTGCGTTAGGATTCTCTGTTGACGGATCACCAGAGTACCATGATGGAATCCAACGATTCTTTGGATTGTTAACCATCTTCAACACATTACCCATCTCACCATTATAGAATGGAATCCAACCTGCATCGTGACCCATACCTACACGGTAGTAGTTAACACCTGTATTACCCTTGAAGAGCAAACTTACAGTAAAGTCCTTATAGTTGAACTCACCACCAAGACCGAACATTACACGAGGAACGTTGTTACCATATGACAATGGCACACGGTCATCACCGTTGATGACACCATCACCATTGACATCACGATACTTGATATCACCAGGACGAACAACACCGAAAGCTCCTGTCTGGTCTGGACTCTGACGGATATCAGCCTCATCCTTGAAGAGACCCTCAGCAATGTAACCACGCAATACACCGTATGGCATACCTGTCACACTCTGATAATCGTAAGCAAGCTTATTCTCCTCGAAGTAGTCAACAATGTTCTGTGACCATGTATAGTTGGCGCGAACGGTAAAGTTCATCTCCTTGTTAATCTTGTGGAAATAAGAGATGTTACCATCTGAACCGAATGAGTGCATACGACCCACGTTAGACTTAGGATAAGTAACCATACCAGCAAACTCTGGCAATGTAACACGGTCTTGGAAGATGTGGTCACGTGTGTCACGGAAGAAGTCAACTGTCACCTTGATAGCATCGTTGAAGAAGTTAGCATCGATACCGACGTTCAACTTCTTAGCAACCTCCCACTTCAAGTTGTCAGCACCCTGCTGCTTCTCAACAATACCCTGACCGGTATAACCCCATGTGGTACCAGCGTGGTTGTTGATAATTGTCAAGTATGGGAAACGAGAATCCTTATCTGCAATCTGGTCGTTACCTGCAAGACCGTAAGAACCACGAATCTTGAAGAAGTTTACGAATGGAAGATGCTTCTGTACCCACTTGTATGAAGTTGGAGCCCAACCTACAGCTACTGATGGGAAGAAGCCGAAACGCTCACCCTTAGGGAAGATGTCTGAACCAGTGTAACCGAAGTTAGCATCTACAAAATAAGTAGAGTTATAACCCCATGACAAACGACCTGACACATTCTGACGACGCTTAGGAATAGCTGCGATACCGAGTGCATCACCATTGCCCCATTTAGAACCCTTTGTATCTTCCATATAATAGAAGAGGAGAGCACCGAGGTTGTGAGCACCGATACTTGTATTATAGTCTAACTTAGCCTCCATGTAGTACTTTCTCCAAGATTCATTGTTTGAAGAGTACGACATATCTTGCTGCTTAGAACGCAGTGTCTTGATAAGGTCACCCGTAGAGGTACGACCCGTAGCGCGATAGTAGTCTGGCTTAACGAAACGACGCTCGCTGAAACCTGATGTGCGGTCATTAACAGCCTGAACAGAACCCACGAGTCCCTTGAGAATACCACCAAAGCGGTGTGTGAACTTCAAGGTAATCATGTTACGAGTGTTATCAGCTGAGTTGTAACCCTGATAGTTAAGCGCTGCAAATGGAGAGATAAGGTCGTTCTGACCATAAGTTGGCAATGTTCCGTCAGCATATGTAACAGGGAACATCAATGGATTCAACTGGAGGACATCCTCCCACACTTGGTTGGTATTCTTACCACCCGGAGTTGTGTAGTTAGTGATGCTACCATCAACACCAAAGTAAAGCTCAGAACGCTTTGTAAGGTTCATGTTGATATTTGCACGATAAGTCAACTGGTCGTAAGACAATGGACGATGGAACTGGTTCTCCTTCTGCTTATAGGCTGCACCTTCATGGCGATAACCTACAGAAACGAAGTACTGTGCAACATCACCACCACCACGCGCACTGGCATAGTAGTTCTCCTGCAAAGAGGTCTTCTTCATAATCTGGTCAATCCAGTTTACGTTTGGATAAAGCTCTGGGTCAAGATTGTTCTTGATGATATCCAACTGAATTGGCGTATAGAGATCTGACTCACCTGACATTGCACGTGCCTCATTAGCAAGTCTTGCATAGTCGTAAGATGACAGATACTCAGGCAGACGCTTAATCTGTGACAACTTCACTGTCGCACGAGCTGTAATCTGAATCTTCTCCTTAGAACCGCGCTTGGTAGTAACCAATACAACACCGTTAGCACCACGCACACCATAGACAGCTGTTGCAGCAGCATCCTTTAATACAGAGATGCTCTCAACGTCGTCTACATCAATATCATTGAGACTGCCCTCGATACCGTCGATGAGAACCAACGCACTTGCACCAGCACCGAAGGTCGACACACCACGCACCCAGAAGTTTGAAAGGTTCTGTCCCGGCTCACCAGAAATCTGCATGGTGATAACACCCGGCATACGACCACCAATCATGTTCACAAGTGAAGTACCCGGGGTACGCAACTCTTCCATATTAATAGTAGATACAGCACCTACCACCGATACCTTCTTCTGAGAGACAAGACCTGTCACGACAACCTCGTCGATAGCATTTGTCTTGGCTACCTTGAACTTAACTGAAAGGGAAGGCTCATCCTTAAGAATGGTGCGCTGTACGGTCTCCATACCGACGTACTCGAACAAGAGCGTTGCACCCGGCTTAACCTTAATCTCGAACTTACCATCAAGGTCGGAAACAGTTCCTACACCCGGCTCGTTCTTAACACGAACGGTAGCACCAATACAGGGTTCACCCGAATCATCATAGATGACACCCGCTACCGAGAACTGCTTTGCAGTACCATTATCTTGTGAGTAGGCTTGAACTCCATAGGTCAACAGAGCCACCATGAGACACAAGACATATAATGTTCTTCTCATAAATCTATGTTTATAGTATTATTAGGTAATAGCTATTTAATTGACAACTCTCGTATCACCTGATTCTTTGAATCGGCGACATAAACCGTACTTCCGTCTGCACTCACGGCGACACCCGTCGGCCAATTAAACTTGGCTAACTCGACACCACCATCTTGGAAACCTGCGCTCTGTGGTACACCAATAGGTGTGGTAACACGTGCGTTCTTACCTTGAGTGGTATCAATCATACGAATACAGTGGTTACCAGAGTCGGCAATATAAAGCTTACCGTCCTTGGTGAAGGTCATCTGACGTGGGTAGCAGAACTTAGCGTTCTTCAACGCTCCGTCTTCCCATCCCTTACCTTCAGTTACGTTTACAGTACCGAAAGAAGAAATACCTGCGTATGGCTCACCTGCGTAAGTCAGAGAATCCTTGTCTGACAACTGGTCAACGTCAACATACCAAATCTGGTGTGCATCGGTGAATGAGATGAACAAACGGTTAGGCTGTGTAGGGCTGAATGTACAGAAAGCATCTGAACCACCGTCTCCCTTAGGACCATCCTTACCAACACGTTTCAAGAGCAACTCTGCCTTACGAGTCTTAGGATTAATACGGATGAGCTGCCCCTTAAACATCACAGAGTAAATCATCTGGTCATTCTTGTTAATCACGAAGCAATACTTCCAGTTTTTAGTATCAAGGTTTGCATAACCGTTAGGATTGATGAACTGCTGCTTGTGAACAGCATAGCCCTGATCCTTCAACAGACTGTAATACTTACGTCCGTTATCGTCTGGTACATACACACCCTCATAACCATCAAGTGTTGAGTAAGCTGGTGCATTAATTTTCTCGTCTTGTTTACTATTCACCTGAAGAATAGACAACTGATCTCTCTTCAAGTCAGCTTTTAACACCATACCTCCGACATTCTCATTCTTCTCGTCACGGCATTCGATAAAAGCATCACTTCCATTAGCATTAAATCTATCATCAAATCTATGCTGTACGATAAAGATATTGTTTTCATTGTCAACACAAAGGTAACCCGGAGCTGAGAGGTTTGATGTCAACAGTTTGTCAATCTTTGTAGCGTGTGCATCACTTGTCTGTGTTCCAACAATTGTTGTAACAGCAGTCTGTGTGATGTACTTAAAGTCGCGGCTACCAGCACCCTTAATAGTGTCAGCACCGTTAGCACGTGTCACCTCAAGTTTGATGTTACGCTTGTAAGTCAAACCGGCTGGCACATAGCAATAAAGTTTCTCGCCATTAGATGATACAAGACCACCACGGTGGCGTCTGCCATCTTCGTCAACATACCAAAGTGCAAGACCTGTGGTATCAGTACCAAAGTTCTTACCAGTGATAATCATTGGGGTAGCAATACCACCACTGTCGGGATAAAAGTCACTAATGACAATTGGTTGTGATGGGTCAAAAGCTGTACCAGCTGTGCCTCCTGTCTCTTTATCAGAGCAGGAAACCCATGCGAGCGAGCCCATCAAGACCATCCACAAATAAGATTTGAAAAGTCTCTTCATAGAAATGGTTTAGTTAAATTGATTATTGTTTTTAATTAATATTTATTTCTATAGGTAAATGTCAGTACACTTTATCTTCGTAGAGCGACAAATTTAGATATTTATTTTAAGATATGTACTCGGTACAATTATTTATTAACAATATTTAATAGAAAATTGAGCTTAAGTTAGTCAGATTGAACAAGCAAGTGCAAAATTAGGCAATATTTTTATAAAAGCGTTAACTTTGATGATGCAAATTTATACTTTCCTCTTACGCAAATAAGTAATTGTTCAACAATCGGGTTTACTTTTCCATCATCGACCAAAAAGAGAGGGACAAGGTTTACAATTTAAATCCCAATCGCCCCTTGCAATAATAAAATTTTGTCCGTTTTTTTCAACTCTTCCTTTTCAATCTACGCTCTTTACGGTTTGAAAAGGGCGTTAAATACATCTGAAAAGGGCGTTACTTGAAGGTGAAGTAACGCCCTTTTGAAGTCCAATTAAGCATCTTTTCTTGCACAATATCATAACAAACTGAACTACTGATAGTTACAGAGGCGAAGAATAAAGGCTTTATTTGTGTTTTTAAAGGACTGACAACAGAAAATTATGTAAAGATAATTCAGAATCTTAAAAATGCAGACAGCATCAAAATCTTACTTTATTATTATTTGATAAATACTTAGCCACAAACAAAACATAATTATAATAAAAGTTAAAAAACGAACCTCTACACTTTTGTATTATAATTAATTGTACATTTGTACACAAATATGACTATACCTAAAAATCGTGAAACTTAAAATGAATATGAATAACTTAAAGCTTTTGATACTCGCTCTGTCATGCAGTTTAGTATTGTCTTGTTCGTCTACGAAAGACGTAAAAGACATGTATTTAGTTTTAGAGGTTGATACGACTGCAAAATATGAGCAATATGCATATGTTAATCAGGATGGGCAAACCGTTGTGCCTTATAATCGATACTTGCTGTGTTATACCGACACAATCCGTACTATTGGCTTTGTGTTTAAACCGAATGTCGGCTGTGTAGCTATCAACAAGAAGGGCAAAGAATTATTCAATGTATTTATGGCTAATAATGGGAATGACTACCCAAAGGATGGACTCTTTAGAATCTTAGATAAGAGCGGTACGAAGATGGGCATTGCCAATATGAAAGGACAGGTTATTGTCAAACCGAAGTATGATGCTATCTTCCCATACTATGAGGGATTGGCTGCTGTGGCAGTAGGTTGCAAGACAGTGAGACCACAAGACGACCCAGAGCACGAGTATGTTGTTGGTGGTAAGTGGGGATTTATTAATAAGCAGGGAAAAGAGGTTATTCCTTTGGAGTATGATAGTATTGCCAACTATCGTCACTTTGAGAATGGCAAAGCCCTCGTCTTAAAGGGCAAAAAGTTCTTTCATATAAACCATAGAAATAAAGAGTGTAAAGAAGAAAAGTCAATGCTCTAATTGCTCTCTCACAGATGAACAGATACAACGGAGGAACGCATTCAACTTATATCAGTTCAGACATTCTTAAGTATGCTGGCGGAACACATTTCGAGGAATATTTTAATAATCGTGGAAATCCATATTCTGGAGAAACAGAATACCAAGGTGGATTACACTTACATAATGAAAGAATTATGAAAAAGAGCTGTCTTTATTTATTTTTATTCTTGTTCGTCCAGACTATATCTGCACAGGTAACAGTGGAAGACATTGATACTACTGAGCTTTTTAAATGGAACCCACCAACGATAGAAGGGAAATGCCAACAGCAAAACATCAGATTTAATATCAAACCTCCCTACACGCTGACAAGGAATAAAGGTTACGTTCCCCAACAACTACCCTGTGCTGCGAAGGGATGTGTATTTAGAAAGCATATATTATATTCATATGCCAGCTTAGTCTATCAAGACAAGAACTGCGAGGTATATTTGAAAACATCGATTTGGAATGTGAATGGTAGTTCTAAAACAATTTCCCTCCCTACGGGCGGGAAAATGAGTGTGGATATCTATGGCTACATCAAAAGTGACCTGAAGTGGCAGGTAATAGGTGATACTTGTCTATATGCTGAACCATGCGAGGTTGACGAAATAAAGATGCTTTTAACAGATTATCCTGTAACACTTGCCAAAAAGTACTTTAATGCTGATTATATGCTAATGTACCCTATCGACACAAAACGACAGGAATGTAGAGGTAAGTTCACTCGTTGTCGTTGTGTGTTGATAGGAAAAGATTACAGATTCATCTTTATGTATTTCTTCTTGACAGATGATAATGCCAAAGACCTTGATAAATATCTTGCGCAGTTGAAGGGTATGATATGGTTTAACTAAGAAGTTTTACCTAAAATAGATATGATGATGCACTTAATTTCTATTTGAAAGTAAGGGGGGTATAAAAAAAGAAACGGCAGAGCAATTGCTCTTCCGTTATCTCCGAATAATCACCGTCTCACGACGATAATATTTCTACAATCTTTACCTAAAATATAACTAAAAACCTAAATCTATTACTAACCTAAACAAATCTTCTTTTTTGAATTATAATCCTGAGCAATCTTAAGTACCTATAAAGTCTAAAACCTTGTAACTAGATATGCTTCCCTTGAATTACAATGCAAAGGTATGGATAATATTCATATTATCAAAATTAAACGAGGAAAAATATTAATCTGTCGGTTAATTCTTGATATATATCAAAAACCACAAGAACTAACAGTCCCCTTTTGGACTTTGAACTTTGCGGTTTGACTTTTTTATATTTTACTTTACCCACTGCGGTAATCATAATTGTAAATCTGGATTAAGTGTCTTTTCTCACAGACGACACAGATAAGCAGAAGAAACAGAACTCCCTCTTGCTTGACGTAACGCCCAGAGACCTAAAGGTCTTGGAACACACAGACTTTAGTTGACAGATTACTTGTAGAGACACAGGATGTACAATGTACAGAACTATTAGACAAAAAGAATAGTGTAAAAAGAATAAGTGAATGAGCACATAACGTGTTCACTTGTCTACCCATCAACTCCTTTACTACTCAAAAGAAGCATCCCCCCTCCCTACGAGGAAAGGGGTTGGAGGTGAGACCAGTGACTTGCTTGTTTGTGGGCTACTTATCTATTCACCAACATGACCAGTACGCTTCAAAACGCCCCACGTCTGCAATTCACCTTTGATAGCTTTGAGATAGCTCTTAAAAAGAACATAATACATAATCCAACGATAGAAGAAACGCTGAAGTATTATCCACAGAAGTACCCATAACTGTTCGCCTTCAAATATGTAAGCCATAATTGACACACTTGCATCGATGACGAGGAAGATAAGGTAATAGAAGAAAATCTGTAAGGCGTTACCTGAAAAGAGGCCGAGCAGCATCAGCACATCGGCCAATGGCGAGAACGTTGGGATGATATATTGGAAGATGAGCATATTAGGCATAGCCCAAAGTCCGAATCCTTTCTTGGAAGGAGCAAAGAGCGATGAGCGATGTTTCCAAAAGACCTGCATCACACCAAAGCACCAACGAATACGTTGTTTTACGAACTGGCGGAGGGTCTCTGGTGCTTCCGTCATAGCCACGGCATAATTTTCGTTTTCAATGATATAACCATGTTCGTTGATACTCATTGTCAGGTCGCAGTCTTCGGCTAAGGTATCGGTGGTAAAGCCACCCACTTCCTCAATCACCTTCTTGCGGAAAGCCCCGATGGCACCCGGAACGACGGTTATGGCGTTGATATTAGAGTAAGCCATACGGTCGAAGTTCTGACTACTCGTATACTCGATAGCCTGCCAGTAGGTAAGCATATTTCGTTGGTTACCTACCTTTACATTTCCTGCAACTGCTCCGATACGTTTCTCCTTATCAGCAATAAAATGCCTCATCAGTCGGCTCACGGCATCATTTTTTAGTTGTGTATCGGCATCAATACAAACAACATATTCTGCGGGGCAGGCAGCGACACCATAGTTAAGCGCAGAGGCCTTTCCGCCATTCTTCTTAGCAAGCACCGTGACCATATCATCATTGTCGAAAGCCGCACGCACACGTTCGAGCGTATGGTCCTTACTACCATCATCAACGAAGTAGATTTGCAGGTTAGGATAGTCCTGCTGTTTGAGAGCTGTGATTGTGCGCACGACATTCACCTCTTCATTATAACCCGGTACGATGATTGCGACGGCAGGTGCTGTGGCAGCGTCAATCGGGGCATAGTGGCGTCGGTTCTCCACGCGTTTCTCTCTAATCATCAAGACATACATAAAGATTAGGCGCATCAACCCCAAGATGAGGAAGACCAGGAAGAGCGCAGTAAGGAAATCGGACACATGGTAGATCATTTCTGCTAACCAGAGGTTTGTCTGCATCGCATAGTAAGCCTTCCCCTTGTTGATAGCTGGCATGAGGGTCTGTCGGTTCATTCTCAAATATTGTTCGAGAGAGATAAACTGGTAGCCTTCCTGCTGCAGTGTTTCTATGATACGAGGCAGGGCATTTAGGGTAGGCTTACGTGAGTTACCACCAGCATCGTGAAGCAGAATGATATGTCCGTCCTCATGGTGCACGCCATCGATGACACGCTGGTAAATCTGGTCAGCAGTGACATTCGGTTCCCAGTCGTTCGGGTCGATAGATTCTCCGACGAAGAGATAATTCCGACGCGCTGCCACAATCATTGGCCATATCTCTTCATGCTCCGTTGGGTCAGCATCAGCATTATAAGGTGCACGGAAGAGGATGGTGCTATGTCCAGTAACACTCTCAATGAGCATTCTCGTCAACTTCAACTCTGCATAAGAGCGGTCGTCAGAGTTCTCGATCATGTTATGATGGGTAAAGGTGTGGTTACCAATGGTATGACCAGCGTCATAGACTTTCTTTACCAAGGGCAGGTTCTTCTCCATCTGCAGTCCTACCATAAAGAAGGCAGCAGGCACATTATACTTCTTCAGCGTACTTAGCACAGTGGGTGTCCAACGGCTGTCAGGTCCATCATCGAAGGTGATAACAAGTTGTTTGTTTTTACATGTTCCTAATCGTTGTATCGTATAGGTGGATGGGAGGGCATGATAATATTCCTCAGAGATAAGACGGTTATCCCTATCTATCATCACAGCGATGCGTCCAGGATGAGGCTCTGACGTCACGCTGAGAACCTCACCAGCACCAACGAAGTTGACATCATCGGTACCATTGGGTTGCATCAGCTTCGCAATTGACATCCTTGCCACGCTCTCCCATGACATATCTTTCCCATAGAAACGCCATATACGTTTGTCTTCTGTTCCCAATCGCCACAGACCAAAGCCTGCAAGATGGTATTCTGCGCCAAAGCGCATGATGTTAAAGGTGGTGGCGGCATCGGTAAAGAATACCTGATGAATCTTCCTGTCATCAGTGTTCTGATAAGAGAAGTTAAGGTTATAGGTGTCGTCATTGAACCTTACGTTAGCACCTGCATCCTGTGCGATAGCCATCGTCTGATCAAAGGATACAGTCGTTCCACCCTCCTTGTTAGCCCAGTCATAACCATAGGTAGCCATACCAAGGACAATCTTGTCATTAGGAACATTCTTTGCAGCCCAGTCGGTAGCCTTTTCTACCCATCGTTGTGAGCTAACAGCACCCGGCTGACTTTCGATGTTATGTTCGTCGTAAGCCATGAGGAAGAGGTAATCGTTATATTTCGCCAGTTCCTGCATGTTATAATCTTCGTTGAAAGGGGCTACGGCTTGCGTGACATAGAGTCCGTGCGCATGGAAGATGCGTGAGAAGTCTCTGACCAACTGGTTGAGTTGTTCGTTATCAGCAATGTTAAGTTCCTCTAAGTCAAGATTGACACCTGCAAAACCATATTGCTTACACCTTACAACCATCTCATTGATGAGTGCCATACGTTTCTTTTCGTCGCGCATGATACGCCCAATGGCTTCGGAATGGAAGTCGGAGTCATAGTTATTTGTGAGCATTGGGAGAATCGGAATTCCCACCCGCTGCATCAGCCGTAGTGCCTTTTTGTCAATCCGATATTCCACCTTGTCGGTCTTAGGATTGATAAAGAACCACTCTGGCAACACCATGTTCAGATGTTTGATGTTATTCTTCAGAGAGATATAAGCATGCTTATCCCAGTTGACATACCATGCCGAACGGACACCGATGCGTGGGTCGTTCCACTCGCTGAAGTATTTCTGCGTCAGACCGTCTGCCTCCCCTATAAAACGTTGCTTCTTAATGGTGACCTTTGCATAGTTATTGTGCATCTTCTTCTCCTTAAAGAAGTCGCGAAAGGACTTATAAAGTTTTGCAGTCTTATTGTCTTTCGTATAAGCCGATGATGCTGATATCGCGTTTCGATAGTCGTGACGGAAAGGCATCTGTGGACTTCCTTCCAAGGCGAACATTGCTAAGAAAACGATTCCCAAGAGAGAGAGAATCGTTAGAATCACGCGTAAGGTCCATTTGAAATAACTCCAGCGCTGACGGGAGTCTGTTTGAAAAACTTGCTTGTTCATTGTTCCTTTTCTATTAGATAAAAGCAATAATTGTTATCCATAGACAAAGCCTTCTATAGATAAGCTGTGTGATTTTAAATTATGTTGTGAGGTATCTTCCAGTTATCTTTTTTCTTAGATATATGTACGAGAATGTAATCTGCTGTCTCAACTATAGGGTTGAGACCTCTCTCACAGATGTCATTATAGATATTACGAGAGGAAATGATAATTCGCCTATGCGTCTAAGAAAAGATGTTATCTTTCTATCTTCAATCTTGTTTCCTTCTTCCTGTGCTTGACACTGTTTTTATTTCTAACATCGAATCGGCTATTTCAAGAAAGAGCAGTATGAAGAACAATTCTTCAAAACGACAAGAATCGTTGTGTTGTCTGCTAACTATCTTCAAGCTACCATAACAAAATCCTAATGCCATTCAGGAAGATGGAAAGGACAAGGGGACCAAACTGTTACCACTGCAAAAATACAACTTTTATTATAAATACTATCACTTTCGGTGAAAATTGATTTATCCAAGATATGAAGTGGTGCGGCTATCCTCTGTTTCTCCACGCACCAGGGGGGCTTCTGTGGGTGGCAAACCTCGACACTCCATAAACCTCAGCACTCTTCGTCCCTCCGTGTGATAAACTTTGAAATTGAGGTTTTAACTTTGAAATATTATTACAAAATATCCTATAAATAAACTCGGAAATAGGATAAAAACACATAATTTCAGTCCCCTTATAAGTTTCTCACTATCAAATACTTGCGATATAGTTTTTTAAAAGGGCATTAATAAGGGTTCAAAAGGGCGTTAGTAAGGTCCTTAAAGGGCATCTTTTGCAAGTCAATTGGGCGTCTTTTAGAAACCAAAAAAGCATCAACGAATTTTCAATCTATAAATTTTATTTACAAAATAAGATAAAAAGACATAGTAATATAGTAGTTCAGAAGCAAAGAACAAAACTACGAATTACGCGAATTACACGAATGATTACACAAAACTACGAATTACGCGAATTACACGAATGATTACATAAAACTACGAATTATGCGAATTACACGAATGGTTGAATAGACAGGACAAGCAACTGATTAAGCACCTCGTTTACTCATAAAATTTTCTTGTTAAAAAAGAATATTCTTCAAGATATTCGCAATTATGCGTTCTTATTAAAAAGTCGTTTTCTCACGCATAATACGAAAGGACTGATATTCATGCAGCACAACATAAAGAATTGAATGACAAACAAAGACACAGATGGTATGCAATGCCATTCTTTAATATTGAAGTTTTTATATCCTTGTATTTTACTCCCATTACTTGTTTATAATTCATAGAATTTAGTTATCCTCCTCTTTTGAGGATAACCAGTTTTTATAGACTATTCAGAAGGATTTGTGGTAACATGTTGAACTTATTCCTCCCAATGAATTTTAGGGTCTTTTTGTTAGAATTATTTAAAGAAAAATTTTTTGCAATTGAACATATACTGCACAATACAGTTTTATCTTTGCAGCAACCTCAAGAGATAGTCTTCTACCCAGTAGACCATCTCGGTAGAGGCTCGATGCGAATGCCACCCGATGACTTCTCCTTCTGACCGCTATGCGTCACGACTAAACAAGGTGGTAGCTAATTGAAACACATTATTATTATATAACAAAAAAACACTAAGACCAATGACGAAGAAAATAAATATCGTAATAAAGGCTACTCAACTCTGGACAAATGAGGAAGAAGACCGACTGACAAAGAAGATTGTTGATAACTTCTATGACCTAATCAATCGAGACGAAGAGGAAGGATTGTATTGGATTGGCTTGAAGTGTGACCTCATCGACCTTGCACACATGGTTTGGGAGAGAGGAACGCTGATGGATGCATACGGTAAGCCAATGGACTTCCAAACGATAGTGCACCATATCTGTCGAGTGCTCCACGTGCACGAGCCACGCAACCCCTCATCCGTCATCTCCTCCGTCCGTGCACGAAAGAATGTAAGGGTGGGACCACTCCGCGAACGTTACCTGCAACTTATCAGGAATGCTAATATCCAAGACCCAATGAGGTTGGAAATAAGGAGAAGAAAGTAAAATAGAAGCCTCACCCCCAACCCGAAAAGAAGAAAAAAAGCCTCACCCCCAACCCCTCTCCGATTGGAGAGGGGAGTGAAATGCGAGATACCCCTTTTAGTTAGTTGACAAGTTGTTACAAGTTTAAAAATTTACAAGTTGCTGACCCTATTACTTACTCTGTCGTTTGTTCTTTCGCTTCAATCATTCGTGTAATTCGTGCCATTCGTAGTCCTTATACATTCATTAGACTAAATCCGAGCGTACTGCTCGAGAAAATATGTCATTGAAAAAGTATGTCGTTATGTCATTCTGTCTTCAAGTTAACCAGAGTTTCAAGTTCAAATTTCAAAAATATTTGCTTAAAGCATTGTCATTTACAAAATATAGTGTATCTTTGCCACTCAGTTAGAAAAGAATAATAAGCTAAAAACCAAAAGACGTTCAGAAACCAAGGAGACCTAAGCTTGGGAACGGAAGACAGGGAACTGTTTAGGAGATCTATAAAATGAGAAAGAATAAAGCAAAGATTTTACTTGCTGCCTTGTTATTGGCAGTGGGAGAGAGTGCATTTGCTGATGGAAAGGCAGTGAATGGTATTCGACAAATCAATCCAACAACGGTAGAGATTACTTATAGCGATGGTGGCGTGATGACGGTAGACTTCTATGGTCAGAATGTCTTCCGTCTTTTCCGCGACCCAAAGGGTGGCATCGTTCGTGACCCTGCGAGCAATCCTCCAGCACGTATTCTCCTTGACAATCCACGCAAGAGCGCGGGACGTTTGAGCGTTAATGAGACCGATGCTGATGTGGCTGTCTCAACTGCTGAGGTGCGTGTGCGCTTCGACCGCAGTACGGGTTTGATGAGCGTCACCGACCTTCGAAATGGTAAGGAGGTAGTTAAAGAGGTGAAGGGAGTAGACTTCCAGAAGAACCGCACCACTGTTACCCTCGCCAATGCATCGGGAGAGTATTTCTATGGGGGTGGCGTGCAGAACGGTCGCTTCTCTCATCGTGGCAAGCGCATTGAGATTGTCAACACCAATAGTTGGACCGATGGTGGCGTTGCTTCGCCAGCTCCGTTCTATTGGTCAACAGGCGGTTATGCAGCCATGCCTTACACCTTTGCGCCTGGTGCTTACGACTTTGGTAGTGCAGGCAAGCATACGGTGACGATTAGTCACGATATGCCTTATCTCGACCTCTTCCTGATGGTCGACACGACTCCCGTTTCTTTGCTTCAAGATTATTATCAGCTTACTGGTAACCCTGTCTTGTTGCCAAAGTTTGCTTTCTATGAGGGTCATCTTAATGCCTACAACCGTGACTATTGGAAGGAGACGAAGGAAGAGGGCAAGGGCATCCTCTTTGAAGACGGCAAGCGATATGTGGAAAGTCAGAAGGACAATGGCGGTATCAAGGAAAGTCTTAATGGCGAAAAGCAGAACTATCAGTTCTCTGCTCGTGCCGTTATCGACAGATATAAGAAGAACGATATGCCATTGGGTTGGATTCTCCCTAACGATGGTTACGGAGCTGGCTATGGTCAGACAACTACCCTCGATGGTAATATAGCCAACCTTAAGAGCCTTGGCGACTATGCGCGTAAGAACGGTGTAGAGATAGGTCTATGGACCCAGTCAAACCTTCACCCAGTCGACAGCATTCCAGCACTCTTGCAACGCGACATCGTCAAAGAGGTGCGTGATGCAGGTGTGCGTGTGTTGAAGACCGATGTAGCATGGGTTGGTGCAGGCTATTCCTTCGGACTCAATGGTATTGCTGACGTGGCTAACATCATGCCTTACTATGGCAGCGACGCACGTCCATTCATTATTACCCTCGACGGTTGGGCAGGTACACAGCGTTATGGTGGTGTATGGTCGGGCGACCAGACGGGTGGCGAGTGGGAATATATCCGTTTCCACATCCCAACCTATATTGGTTCTGGACTCTCCGGAATGGGTAATATCACCAGTGATATGGACGGTATCTTCGGTGGAAAGAACCTCTCGGTGAACATCCGCGACTTCCAGTGGAAGACCTTTACGCCTATGCAGTTGAATATGGATGGATGGGGTAGCAATCCTAAGTATCCACAAGCCTTGGGCGAACCAGCAACAAGTATCAATCGTTCTTACCTCAAACTCAAGTCCATGCTCTTGCCTTACACCTACTCATGTGCCCATGAGGCAGTGACAGGTAAGCCATTGATACGTGCAATGTTCCTCGATGATAGCAACGATTACACCCACAGCAGTGCTACACGCTATCAGTATATGTACGGTCCTTCGTTCCTCGTTGCACCTGTTTATCAGAACACGGCAGCCGACAAGGAGGGCAACGATGTGCGCAATGGCATCTATCTGCCAAAGGGAACATGGTACGATTACTTCACGGGTGCTACTTACGAAGGTGGTTGCATACTCAACGATTACTTCGCACCCATTTGGAAGTTACCGGTCTTGGTGAAGGCAGGTGCTATCATTCCGATGGTCAATCCGAATAACAACCCTTCAGAGATTGACAAGAGCCGTCGCGTGTTTGAGTTCTATCCAGATGGGAAAACTGAGTTCAGACTCTATGACGACGATGGTACGACACAGAAATATCTCTCTAATGAGAAGGCTACAACGCTCATCACCTCCGACCTCAACAATAAGCAGGTGCTGACCATAAGTATCGACAAGACCGAAGGAACGTTCGATGGAATGGTGAAAAATCAGTCTACAACCTTCTATCTGAACACCAATGCGAAGCCAAAGAAGCTCACAGCCGTTGTCGGTGGCAGGAAGATTCGACTCACAGAAGCTGAGCAGGGCGATAACACATGGCAGTATGTTCAGGCATCGAATATCAACCGCTTCTCAACCGCAGGCAGTGAGATGGAACGGTTGTTGGTCGCAAAGAATGCACAAATCATCGTACGTTTGGCATCATGTGATATCACGAAGGAGGCCGTTGAACTCCGCATTGATGGCTTCACACGTCTGAACAAGTCGAATGAAACCTTGCGCAAGAAAGGCACACTGACTGCTCCTGAGTTGCTTGCTGCTGATGTTCAGCCTTATAGCGTTACGCCGAAGTGGAAGCCTGTGCAGAATGCTGACTACTATGAGATAGACTTTAACGGGCATACTTATACGACAATCCGTCATAACTCGCTCCTCTTCGAGGACTTGCAGCCAGCAACCGACTACGACTTTAAGGTGCGTGCAGTGAATAGCGATGGCGCAGGAGCGTGGACACCGTTGCATGTGAAGACAGCTGTCAACCCATTGGAGTACGCCATCAAGGGACTTACAGCTACCTCAACTGCCCGTGACATGGACGGCTTCGGTATCTGGCATCTCTTCGACTTCAATACGACAGGTGACATCTGGCACACCGATTATTATACGAAGGCTGTACCATTCGACTTCACGGTCGACCTCCATAGCACCAACACACTCGACAAGTTGCAATATGTGCCACGTGCAAATGGTGGTAACGGAACGATTACGAAGTGTGACATCGCTGTCAGCAAGGACGGCAGGAACTGGATAGAAATCGGTCCACAGCAGTGGGCACGTGATGGTAGAACGAAGGAGGTGACGCTAAGCTCTCACCCTGTGGCACGCTATGTGAAAGTAAGTGTGAAGGAGGCTGTCGGCAACTTCGGCTCTGGTCGTGAGTTCTATGTCTTCAAGGTGCCAGGCACAAAGTCTATCCTCCCGGGCGATATCAACCTTGATGGTAAGATTGATGAGAACGATTTCACCTCTTATATGAACTATACCGGACTCAGAAAGGGTGATGCCGACTTCGATGGTTATATCTCCGGTGGTGATCTCAACGGCAACGGACTCATTGATGCTTACGACATCTCGAATGTTGCCGTACAGCTTGAGGGTGGTTGCAACGACGATGAGGTAGCACCAGTTGGCGGTAAGGTTTACTACGAATATAATCGTAAGTCATACGCAGCAGGCGATGATGTCATCATCAAGGTGAAGGGTAAGGACTTGCAGGCTGTCAACGCCTTCAACCTCATCTTCCCATACAGTCCGAAGGAGTTGCGGTTTGTTAAGGTTGAGACCGACCCATCAATGGTGATGCGCAACCTCACCTACGACCGTCGTCATAGCGATGGTTCGCAAGTGCTCTACCCAACCTTCGTGAACGTTGGCGACCACCACACAATCAATGGCGATGCCGACTTGCTCGTCATCCGTATGAAGGCTCTCAACCCGTTCACCGTTAAGCCGCAAGCAGCAAAGGGCTTATTGGTGGATAAGCAGTTAAATCAGTTGGAGTTGTAATAAAACAATAGCCAGCCAACTGGTCCCTCCCCCACAGGGAGGGGCTCGTTGGCTGGCATTCAGCTTTATTCCCAACAGCTATAAGCGGTATATATAAGCTCACTTTTGGTTTGTTAGAAGTCTATTAAGGCTTAATTTGAATGCTATTAAGCCTTAATAAGAGAGGGAAATATGTACAAACGTGAGATTCTGACACTTCGTGTTTGTACGCATTATTTGTGGGAAATATTACTCTGTTAACACCTTTCGTGCATGAAGAACGCCTTCCTCCGTAGGCGATTTGACATCAGTGAGTGCATATGGGATTCCTAATTGCTCCCATTTATACACTCCTAACGAATGATAAGGCAGTACATCAACACGTTCGACATTGCTTAATGTGTCTATGAAAGCACGAAGTTTGTGTAGTGATGTGTCATCATCATTGATACCAGGAACCAAGACGTGTCTTATCCATACAGGCTTCCCAATATCCGAGAGATAGCGAGCACAGTCGAGGATATTCTCGTTTTTCCAACCAGTCAATTGCTTATGAGCATCGCTATCAATATGCTTTATGTCCAACAATACTAAATCGGTATATTTCATTAACTCCTCAAAAGCAGAGAAGCTACTCGACTCCCGATTGAAAGGTTGGGCTGAAGTATCAAGGCAGGTATTGATTCCTAATTCCTTAGCTTTACGAAACAGTTCAGTAAGAGGTTGTATTTGCAACAAAGCCTCACCCCCACTCAGGGTGATACCGCCTTTCTCTCCCCAATAACTTCGATAACGTTGGGCTTGTGTCAAGACATCATCAACAGAGCGGAGTTGTCCCCCCGCTCTGCTCCATGTATCTGGGTTGTGACAGTACTGGCACCGCATTGTGCACCCTTTGAGGAAAATCACAAAGCGTATTCCGGGTCCATCCACCGAACCAAAAGATTCGATGGAATGGACCTGAAGCATACTATCTTGTAATTTGGAAAATTCCTTTTGCGTATTATCCACTTTACATTGAACCATGTGCACGACGTGCGATAACATCCAGCTGCTGCTCACGAGTAAGGTCGATGAACTTCACAGCATAACCGCTCACACGGATGGTGAAGTTAGCATACTCTTCTTTCTCTGGATGTTCCATACAGTCAATCAGTTTGTCAACACCAAAGACATTGACATTCAAGTGGTGTGCACCGCGATTGAAGTAGCCATCCATGACACCAACGAGTGTACTGATACGCTCCTCGTCATTGTGTCCGAGTGCCTCTGGACTGATAGTCTGTGTGTTAGAAATACCATCGAGCGCATACTCGTATGGGAGTTTGGCTGTTGAATTCAACGAAGCCAGCAAACCATTCTGCTCTGCGCCATAAGATGGGTTAGCACCGGGAGCAAGTGGTGCACCAGCAGGACGTCCATCAGGCATGTTACCAGTAAATTTACCATATACAACGTTTGAAGTAATCGTAAGGATACTGGTTGTAGGCTCTGAATTACGATAGGTATGATGCTTGCGAATCATATTCATAAAGGTCTTCAACAACCATACAGCGATATCGTCAGCACGGTCATCATCGTTACCATAACGTGGGAAGTCGCCCTCTGTCTTGTACTCGATTGGGAAGCCTGTCTCGTCACGAATGATGCTCACCTTAGCATACTTGATAGCTGAAATAGAGTCAACCACATGGCTGAAACCAGCAATACCCGTTGCAAAAGTACGACGTACGTCAGTGTCAATGAGTGCAAGCTCTGCAGCCTCATAGAAGTACTTATCGTGCATGTAATGGATGAGGTTCAATGTGTTTACATAGACACCTGCCAACCACTCCATCATATCCATGAAGCGAGGCATAAACTCATCGTATGTTACCACATCACCCTCTATTGGACGATAAGCAGGCCCACACTGTTCACGTGTCTTGCTGTCAACACCACCGCTGATTGCGTAGGTAAGACATTTAGCGAGGTTTGCACGTGCACCAAAGAACTGCATCTCCTTACCCGTCTGTGTTGCAGATACACAGCAGCAGATAGAATAGTCATCGCCCCATATTGGACGCATCACGTCATCATTCTCATATTGGATAGAGCTTGTATCAATTGATATCTTTGCTGCATAGTCCTTGAAATGCTTTGGCAGGCGTGAGCTATACAATACAGTGAGGTTAGGCTCTGGCGAAGGTCCCATATTCTCAAGTGTATGGAGGAAACGGAAGTCGTTCTTAGTCACCATTGAGCGACCATCCATACCCAATCCCGCAACTTCGAGGGTAGCCCAAACAGGGTCACCAGAGAAGAGTTGGTTGTAAGAAGGGATTCGTGCAAACTTAACCATACGGAACTTCATTACCAAGTGGTCGATAAGTTCCTGTGCTTCTGCCTCTGTGAGTGTTCCTTCTTTGAAGTCACGCTGAATATAGATATCAAGGAAAGTAGAGATACGACCTACTGACATTGCTGCACCATTCTGTGTCTTGATAGCAGACAGATAGCCAAAGTAAAGCCACTGTACCGCCTCACGTGCGTTGTTAGCTGGCTCAGAGATGTCATAACCATAGATGGCTGCCATCTCCTTCATCTCCTTCAAAGCCTTGATTTGCATAGAGATTTCCTCACGCTGACGGATAATCTCTTCGGTCATTGTTCCATCACCGCAATTGCGCAGGTCCTTTGCTTTCTCGTTGATAAGGAAGTCAACGCCGTAAAGTGCTACACGACGGTAGTCACCAACGATACGGCCACGACCATAGGTATCTGGAAGACCCGTAAGGATATGGTTGTGTCTGACAAGTTTCATCTCGTCAGTATAAGCATCGAAAACACCATCATTGTGTGTCTTGCAATACTTCGTGAAAATCTCATGAAGTTTATCTGATGGCTCATAACCGTAGGTTGTACAAGCCTGCTCAGCCATCTTTATACCACCATAAGGCATAAAGGCACGCTTCAGAGGCTTATCAGTCTGCAAACCAACGACTTTCTCCAGTTCTTTTGTTCCGTCACCGATATAGCCAGGACCGTAAGCTGTCATACTCGATACAACTTCGGTTTCCATGTCTAAGACTCCACCTTTGGCACGTTCCTGCTTCTGCAGTTCTTTGAGCATACCCCAAAGTTTGTTGGTTGCCTCGGTTGGTGCCTCAAGGAATGAGGCATCGCCATCATAACTGTCATAATTATCTTGGATAAACTGACGCATATTGACTTCATCAAGCCACTTGGTTCCAGTAAATCCTCTCCATGCTTTTTTCATGAGTGTCTAATTTTTTTATTGTGTGAAACTTTAATTGATATGCTTGCATATTGTCATATCAATTGAGCATTACTAATTACCGGGGACAAAGTTAGATAAAATAAATCGTAATGTCAAGTATTTACTAAAACATCTACATATATAACTACCATAAATACCTATATATAATGAGCGTCTTATGGGTTCATCCGAAATGTGGAATGATCAAGTAAGTCCCCGATATATATGGGTTCTATAACGAATCGTGTGGGTGAATAGTTTTTTCCTTGCCAGCGTTCCTATGTTTAATGGCTTTATGACTGAACAGATGAAGACGAATTAATCTACAAAGTATAAAGGAGTTTTCGCTAAACAAGCTTCTACACACCTCCTGTTTATTCTTAGTATTACAACGTTTTGCTCACAATTCATCCCCTGTCATCCTTATATCATAGTGAATTTAACCCTCCGCACCATATGTGTTAAGCATCAGCACAACATATGCAGAGTATCAGCACAACAGCAAATGATGGTAAACATTCACGAATATTGTATGAAATAAGACCTTAAAACATCCTTTTCCGTTGGCTAAAGTGTTAAAGGGTAAAACGCTATATATGGTACACAGAGAAATGGAGAAGATGGAGGTAACACAATCTCGCAGAGCTGCCTACGAACAGAGAGTACCCTCTTCAACCATTTCCCTTTATACCGATAATGTGACTTAAAGATTTCCACCAACACCCTTAAACTTATCTATGAAAGCCGATATCCTTTGGAAGACACTTTGTTTCTTCGTAAGATATTGCGGATTGAGTGGACTCATCTTAGGAAGGATAGCATTCAAGTCGGTACCATTATCACTGGCATATTCATGCTTTAACGACGTTTGGATATAACGTTTTGCCGCTTCCTCATTCAGTTTCTCTTCGCTTATCAAGTCTGCCGCCTCTTCCTTTTGTTTCTGTTGTGCATACACAAAGAAGGCTGAGATAATACCAGACTTATCTTGAATAGGTTCTAAGTTGGTTTCATGAATAAAGTCAACGATAAGTCCCTCTTTGGCTCTATTGCCTATGCTCGACCTGATTATTCTGCGCACCTCTTCTATGAGAGAGTCCTTATCTTTCGTTTTCTTATTATGTTCAAACACAAGTTCAAGAATATAATCAAGGTCGATTTCCTGCGATTTGAGCAAGTCTATCTCAAATACAACATCATCCCAGTCTATCTTTGACTCTTCAGAAGCTTTCCCTTCTTTCTCTCTTCTGAACCAGTCACGGATATCATTGTAGGTTGAACGATAGTCTTGTGCGGCACGGTCTTGCAAGACATCCGTCTCTAACATTTCTTTTACTTCCTCATCCGTCAAGAAATGTGAGTCTCTGAAAGCTTCAAGTGCATCAGAATTAGTTCTGTCTATCTTCTGCAACTCTTTGAGATTTGTAAATTCATCATAGTTTTGCAAGATATTCTCTACCTTCAAGTAATCACCAAAGATTTTTACAAATGCTTTCTTATCTGCCTCTGTAACAATCTCATCTGGCTGTGGGAACTTCTCTTTAAGCTCCTTTACGATGTCTATATAGCCTCTACGCGCTTCACCCGTTGCAATATCAGTGAAGCCTTTGAGGTATTCCTCATAACTCTTTTCGAGCACTACATTCTTTGTATTCTTATCACCAAACAGCGTGATAGCATCAATTGTTGGCTTCTCTAAATCGCGGAATGTTACAATATTACCGAATGTCTTCGTAGCATCATAGATACGATTAGTGCGTGAGAAAGCCTGCATCAACCCATGATAACGCAGGTTCTTATCCACAAACAAGGTGTTAAGCGTAGGAGCATCAAAACCTGTAAGGAACATTCCCACCACAATAATAAGGTCAACATCCTGACACTTCACACGTTTCGCCAAGTCACGATAATAGTTTTGGAAATCTTTACTATCTACACCAAAACTTGTTCTAAACATCGCATTATAATCTTTGATGGCTTTTGTCAGAAACTCTTTGGCACTACTATCCATTGCCGATGGCTCAAAGTTCTCTTCTTGAATTTCTCCAATAGCATTCTGTTCCTCGTTAGCAGCATAAGAGAAGATTGTGGCAATCTTCAGCTTTTTCTCACTCTCTTTCTGCAACTTATTCAACTCCTCATAATAGAGTTTAGCTGCCTCCACGCTATTCACAGCAAACATGGCATTAAAGCCTTTCCCACCTCCTTGGTTTCTATGCGTCTTTAACCTGAAGTTCTTCAAAATATATTGTGACACCTCCTTGATTCTGTCAGGATGAAGCAAGAGCCGTTTGTTCTCTGCTGCTGTCAACTTTATTTCATCCGTTTCCTTTTCCAAAGCCTTGAATTGCGGACGAACATCATTATAGTCTACCTTAAACTTCAATACTTTCTCATCTCGGATAGCATCCGTAATGACATACGAATGCAGTTCTCGTCCAAACACATGGGCCGTGGTCTCTGCTCCTAAAGCGTTCTCTGGGAAGATAGGCGTACCTGTAAAACCAAACTGATAATATCGCTTGAACTTCTTCCGAAGATTCTTTTGTGCTTCACCAAACTGCGAGCGGTGACATTCATCAAAGATAAAGACTACCTGTTGCTCATAGACAGGCAAGGTTGCCTCTGCCTTCATCAGGTTGTTTAGCTTCTGAATCGTCGTTACGATAATCTTATTATCATCCTTTTCAAGGTTTCGCTTTAACCCCGCAGTGCTTTCCGAACCATTTACACTATCAGGAGAGAAACGTTGATATTCCTTCATCGTTTGGTAATCTAAGTCCTTACGGTCGACTACAAAGAACACCTTATCAATAAAGTTTAATTGCGTTGCCAATCGAGCAGCCTTAAAACTGGTCAATGTCTTACCAGACCCTGTCGTATGCCAGATATATCCTCCACCCTCGGGCTTACTCCATTTTTTAGCCTGATAAGAACTCTTGATCTTCCATATCAGTCGTTCCGTTGCAGCAATCTGATAGGGGCGCATGATAAGTAACGTGTCACTACTATCAAACACAGCATACGTAAACAACACATGTAGCAGTGTATTCTTTTGGAAAAAGGTTGCCGTGAAGTCTTTTAAGTCCTTTATCAGCGTATTATCAGACTTAGCCCAATTCATTGTAAAGTCGAAACTATTTTTGTTTCGTTTCGTAGTATTGGCAAAATAGCGTGTATCTGTTCCGTTAGAAATAACGAAGATTTGCAAGTACTTATAGAGCGAACTCTCACTATTAAAACTTTCTTTACTGTATCGATGTACTTGGTTGAATGCTTCACGGATAGCCACGCCACGCTTTTTCAGTTCCACGTGTACCATTGGCAAGCCATTGACCAAGATGGTCACATCATAGCGATTAGCGTGCGTGCCCATCTGTTCAAACTGATTAATTACCTGCACTTTATTGCGAGCAACATTCTGCTTGTCTACCAAATAGATATTTTGGATATGACCATCGTCAAACACAAAGTCATAGATATAATCATCCTGTATCTTTCGTGTTCTGTCAGTAATGCTGTCGCTGGACTTATCTAAATACTCATCAAGGAAGCGTTTCCATTCTGCATCAGTAAAGGCAACGTTATTAAGTGTTTGTAGTTGCTTCCTAACGTTTGCCAACAATGCTTCGGGAGTAACAAGGTTAGGGAGATATTCATATCCCTGTCCCTGCAAATCCTTAATCAACTCGTATTCGAGAGCAGCCTCACTTTGATAGCCAGCAGGCGGCTCGTTAATCAGAAAGTCCTTTGTGTAACTGTCAAGAACTATGAAGTTCTGCAGTTCAGCGATAGTGTTGTATTGGGTCATTGTTTTGATTGGTTTTTATTTTAGAGGGAGGATAGGATAGCTAGGAAACCTAGGGAGCCTAGGATTACTAGGACAGCTAGGGCAGCTAGGATACATAGGACCATTAGAACAGCTAAGAAGCCCCCTACCCTTCCTTGCGTTTATCTCCCAGCAGCCTTTTCAGCCTTGCCATCTCCGCTTTCAGTGCAGCGTTCTCAGCCTTGAGGGCTTCCGCCATACGGTCTTGCTCCTTTCGATAGCCAGTGCGGGCAGCATACATACGCTCCTTAATTCCTCCTTCTGTTACGAAGCGTTTTTGCAGGAAGTCAAGGTAACGGCACATCATCCTATCCGTGATATGGCACAGTGAGAGCGCAGTATTGCAAAACTCCTCAGCCGTCCATCTGTTTACAAAGGGGGCATAGTCAGCATAGCTGTTATGCACTCGGCAGAACGTCAAGAGGGCGTTGTAACGCGGATGACTGCTCTCCCAAAGCCTCAGCCCACGGGTATGGAGATAGTCCTCATAGTCTTGTCGAAGCTCCTGCAAGCTACTACGTGCTACGTTGAGCAACTTCAGTTCCATTTCCGTAGAGGTCATACCGTCTTCCTTTCCCTCCACAATGTTTTGTTTTCCCGAGCGTGCCGCCTGAATCATTTGGTCAACAGTGCGGTCGCCATAGGTTGGCAGGAAGCGTTTGCAAAAGACGAACGTCATTTGGTAGAGCGCATCGGCTTTTTGAAAGAAGTGCAACGTCTTCCAGTCTGTGCCGCTACGCAGCACCTGCGGTTTGTGATTCTCCATAGGCATTATATTTCTTTTCTTTGTTTAGTCCACGCTCTTAATGTCTGAACGAGAGTAGTTGCTCCCGATAATATTCATATTGCTTTCTCCGAAGCTCTATTTCCTTTGGCAGTCCTTCTGAGATTGAGTTCGTTAGCGTGTCGAACTTATCGAGGATAGAAACTATACGTTCTTGCTCGGAGAGGGGAGGGACAGGGATTTCTATTTTTGACAATCCCTTAGCGTTAACAGCAGAAATCTTGCCTGAAGAAACATGCCGTCTTAGCTGGTCATGAAAATTATTTGTTCTTGTAAAATATGCCACATACTTTGGATTCAGACTACTCCTAAAGATAAAACAAGCATCATGTATCACCACCGGAGTTTGAGACAGCCATGCTGTACCTACTCCCAAATCTTCGATAGTCTCACCAGCCCCCACTATAATAACATCATTCGTCAAAGCCTGCCTTAAATTCTTTTTATTAACTAATGTTTGCGAGATAAAAGACTTACTTTTATTAGCCCATATTCCATAGTAAGTATACATCTCACCATAATGAATACATGGACATCCTTGAGTAGTAATATCTGTTTTTACAAATCGCTTGCCACGAATGAACTCGCCAACTTCTCCTAACGCCATAACAGAAACATTATTTAGCCTTTGACCTTTGCTATTTAACAAATCAAAGGACAGCAACTGGTTACGATAATACTCATACTGCCGCTTGCGGCAGTCCAGCTCCGCTTCCAGCTCCGCTTCCAGCTCCGCTTCCAGCGTAGTAAACTTATCAAGAATACGAACTATTTCCTCTTGAACGGAAAGAGGAGGGAGAGGGATAAGGATTTTTGCTACCTGATTGCTCATCAACTTAGGATTTCCCATTCCTGCATAAACATACTTTTGAGCTTCAACACTTAGCCAATAAAAAAGAAATTTATAATTTAATTCATTTGTATCGTCTATAGTTATTAAACCACAAACGTTTGTTATTGAAAACTTTCCCTTGCGATAAAAAACGGTACCAGCATTTGCCCCATCAGTAGTCCAAGTGAGTGCTTCCTGATTAAAATCATAGGTTGAGATTCTTCCTATTTCCCCATTTAAAGCAGTCTGCGAACTATATACAGGATAATTACCCTTGTTATCTTGAAGAAAAGTTTTAGATAAGACACGTCCTCTCTTCAATTCCGCTACTTCCCCCAACGGTTTCCACACCACTTCATGTCCTTGCAGCAGTCGTTCTAAAAACGGAAATATATGTTGTTCTTTATTCTTCATTTTGTTGTTGTTGTTTTTAAGGGCGGAGAAGCTGCTCTGTGTCAGCCACATCGGTCTTGTAATATTTACCGTCGGCAGACTGCATTTTCAGTTGACTACAATTTGTAGCCAACTCACTTCCTTCTTTCTTTAGCCTTGTCTTTAAGACACTCCAGTACTTACGGGGGTTAGGACTATCCGTAAGAATAGCCACAACATCTACAATAGAGAAATACCACTTCTCCTGCTCTGCATCCCAATGCGAGCGTACCTGTCGGTTTTCAAATAGCTGAATGTTACTCATCGCTCTAACTCCTTTATAATCTCATCAATATCCGCCCGCAAACTATCTATTCGCTTAACGGTTTTGGCGACATCGGCATTGAGCTTATTGATGTCGATAACCTCTCGTTTGTCTTCCGCCTCAACGTATGAGCTCACAGAAAGGTTATAATCATTCTCGGCAATCTTTGCATTGTCTACGGACGTAGCAACATACTGCACCTCCTCTTTGTTTCCAAAGATGTCCACAATACGTTCGATATGCTCAGGCAACAGAACATTGTTATTCGTTTCTTTCTTAAAGAAGTCTTCACCGCTGGCATCAATAAACTGTGTCGTAGCCTCAGACTTATGCTTTGACAAAACAAGGATATTCACAGCTATGCTCGTACCATAAAACAGATTGGAAGGTAGCGAGATAACCGTCTCAACAAAGTTGTTATCTACCAAATACTTCCTTATCTTCTGTTCCGCTCCACCACGATAGAAGATACCGGGGAAGCAAACAATGGCTGCACGACCACGAGCAGAGAGGTAGCTAAGGACGTGAAGCACAAAAGCAAAGTCGGCTTTCGACTTAGGAGCCAACACACCAGCAGGAGCAAAACGGTCGTCATTAATCAACGTTGGGTCGTCACTACCCACCCAGTTGACAGAATAAGGCGGGTTAGACACAATGGCATCAAAAGGCTTTTGGTCGCCATATTGAGGATTGATGAGCGTATCGCCTAAACTAATATCAAACTTGTCATAATTGATGTTGTGCAGAAACATATTCATACGTGCCAAGTTATAGGTCGTATGATTGATTTCCTGCCCAAAGAATCCATCCTCAATAACGTGGTCGTCAAAATGCTTTTTCGCTTGTAAAAGCAATGAACCAGAACCACAAGCAGGGTCGTAGATTTTGTTGACAGAGCTTTGCCCCAACATCGCAAGGCGTGCTATGAGGTTAGACACATTCTGAGGCGTAAAGAATTCGCCTCCAGACTTACCCGCATTGGCTGCATAATTAGAAATCAGGAACTCGTATGCATCGCCAAAAAGGTCAATCTCATTGTCCTCAAACTTACCGAAATCCAAGCTCTCTACGCCCTTGATGACGGCTGCCAAACGTCTATTTTTCTCCTCAACCGTATTTCCCAATCGGTTGCTCGTTGTGTCGAAGTCAGCAAAGAGTCCTTTGATGTCATGTTCTGATGCATAACCGTTAGCCGAACTTTCTATCGCATCAAAGATAGCCGCTAAATCAGTATTCAGATTAGGATTCGTATTTGCATTCTTAGCAAGGTTCACAAAGAGTTGACTGGGATAAATAAAGTAGCCCTTCGTTCTGACAGCATCGTCCTTTATCTCTGGCGTAATAACATCGTCGGAAAGGTTAGCATAGTCAACACTCTCGTCTCCCGCTTCAATAAAGTTAGTAAAATTCTCACTGATAAAACGATAGAAAAGCGTTCCCAAAACAAACTGCTTAAAATCCCAACCATCCACTGCGCCACGCACCTCGTTGGCTATCTTCCATATCGTAGCTTGTAGTTCGTCTCTTTGCTTTATATTTGTCATTATTATAAATTAGGTTTTGTTCTTGACTGATTTAATCTGCAAATATACAATTTTATAGCGTGGAAAACGAAGAGAGAGGTGGTTTTAACATGGCGGTTGTAGTACTTTACGAGTAAAAGGTTGCTACCCATCCAAAAAATACAAAAGAAAGTGAAAAGATAGAGCAACATAATAGGTGCGATGCTTGTTCCATTACAACGTTTTTACATCCATCAACAAACAACTTGTTTCTTTAGACAGGTTCTATAAATTAAAATATTAATAGTCAACAGGTTACTTTCATAATTCAGGGAAAAGTCGTACCTTTGTGGTAGAAATCAAACAAAAGATGGATAAAACGACAATATGGCACACAAAGATACCGAAAGAAACGATTGATACGGAACGACTTCCGCTCGAATTTATGTATTAATAGATGACAGCTTTATGTATTAATAGATGACAGCTTTATGTATTAATAATCTCAATAAAAACATATATCCAAGCTATGAATCAGCTTTTAAGAACATTCCCTTTGAAGCAAGAAGAACTCATAAACAACGAGCATTCCGTTAGGTACTCCCCTCCTTTGGAGGGGTTGGGGGAGGTCTTAACTTTCCTGGGCACTGGCACGTCTAACGGTGTCCCAGTACTTGGCTGCAACTGCGAGGTATGTAAGAGTAAAGACCCACGCGACAACCGACTGCGTACCGCTGCTTTATTGGAAACGGCAAAGACACGTATCGTCATCGACTGCGGTCCTGACTTTCGCCAACAGATGTTGCCACAACCCTTCCGCAAGATTGACGGCTTACTGATTACACATATCCACTATGACCACGTAGGAGGCATTGACGATGTGCGCCCCTATTGTGCGTTGGGCGACATAGATGTCTATGCCAATGCTAACACCTGCAATGGTTTACGCCATAATTTCCCTTATTGTTTCACAGAAAACCCCTACCCAGGAGTACCAAAACTAAACCTCCATAGTATTCAGTCCCATGCCCGCATCTGTATTGGAGACATTGAGGTGATGCCTATTTCTGTGATGCATGGAAAACTTCCCATCTTAGGCTATCGTTTTGGGAAGCTCGCCTACATTACGGATATGAAAACTATTGAGGATGAGGAACTTCCTTATCTCGAAGGCGTTGAGACACTGGTGGTAAATGCGTTGCGATGGGAACGTCCGCACCACTCTCACCAACTCATATCAGAAGCCATCGCTTTCAGTCGGAAGATTGGAGCTAAACGCACTTACTTAACCCATCTCACCCACAAAATTGGTTTACACGAAGCGGCACAAAGACAACTCCCTGAAGGTGTTTTCTTTGCTTACGACGGATTGAAAATCAATATCTAAGCGGTAACGTAACGGTAGACTTCAAATTACTTACATGTAGAGAAGTAATTTGCAAGAAGTATGTAAAATATTTTCGTACTCCTTAAATTCAACACATGCTCTTTTGGCTTCGAAAAGATGCCCTTTTGAGATCTTACTAACGCCCTTTAAGACTCGTATTAACGCCCTTTTAAAATCGCCTTTGTAACATCTTGATTCTATGATAGTTACAAAGCCGATTTTCACGCATATTTTGGACCGTTTCTAAAAGACTTTTCTTCAAATTTTGTAATAATATTTCAAACTCCTACTAACTATTTTTAGACATTAGAAAGGGAAGGTTTTCAGTTCTTCTATACATAACAGGCGACTACGCATTGGACGGAAGAACAAAAAAACACAAAAAGAGTTTTCTTAAAGGACATAAAAACGGAGTTTATCATTAGCTTTTTTCAGATTTTATGAGTAACTTTGCCATGTGGCAGTGTGTACCTACTCGAACGGTAGAAAAGTACACTTTTCAACACAAAAACAAGCAATAATAGAAATTACTGAATGAAAGAATTTATCATATCTGACGTCAAGGCGGAAACAGCCATCCTTGTTGGTCTTATCACAAAGGACCAGGACGAGGAGAAGACAAAGGAGTATCTTGACGAATTAGAGTTCCTCGCTGATACAGCTGGTGCTATCACTGTGAAGCGATTCACACAGAGGGTGACAGGTCCAAGTGCTGTTACCTATGTCGGCAAGGGTAAACTTGAAGAGATAAGAGATTACATCAAGATGAAAGAAGACGAGGAGGAGCCTATCGGTATGGTTATCTTCGACGACGAATTGTCGGCAAAGCAGATGCGCAATATCGAACAGGAACTCGGTGTAAAGATATTAGACCGTACCTCTCTCATCCTCGATATCTTTGCTATGCGCGCCCAGACAGCCAACGCAAAGACACAGGTTGAGTTGGCACAGTATCGCTATATGCTTCCACGTCTGCAACGTCTGTGGACTCACTTGGAGCGTCAGGGTGGTGGTTCAGGCTCTGGTGGCGGTAAAGGTTCGGTAGGTTTGCGTGGTCCGGGTGAGACCCAGTTGGAGATGGACCGCCGTATCATCTTGCAGCGTATGACCCTTTTGAAGCAAAGACTTGCTGAGATTGACAAGCAGAAGGTGACACAACGTAAGAACCGTGGCCGTATGATTCGTGTTGCCTTGGTGGGTTACACGAACGTGGGTAAGTCAACTATCATGAACCTCTTGGCTAAGAGCGAGGTATTTGCTGAGAACAAACTCTTCGCAACACTCGACACAACCGTGCGCAAAGTGGTTGTAGACAATCTTCCTTTCCTGTTAGCTGACACCGTTGGATTTATCCGTAAGTTGCCAACCGACTTGGTTGATTCGTTTAAGTCAACACTCGACGAGGTGCGCGAAGCCGACCTTCTCTTGCACGTTGTGGACATCTCACATCCTGACTTTGAGGAACAGATACAGGTTGTCAACCAAACATTGTCCGAATTGGGTTGTGCTGACAAGCCTTCCATGATTATCTTCAATAAGATTGATAACTATCATTGGGTGGAGAAAGAGGAAGACGACCTCACACCAGCCACCAAGGAGAATATCACTTTGGACGAATTGAAGAAGACGTGGATGGCTAAAGAGCATGATAATTGTCTATTCATTTCTGCCAAGAAAAAGGAGAATATCGACGAGTTTAAGGAAGTACTTTACAAGAAAGTGCGCGAACTCCATGTACAGAAGTATCCTTATAACGACTTCCTTTACAATATTGAGGAGGAATAAAGATTATTGGGCATATTGGGCTTATTAGGCTAATAAGGCTAATGGGGCTAATAAGCCCAATAAGGCTAATAAGGCTAATAAGGCTAATAAGCTAATAACAACAACTAAAAGAAAAGGCTTATGCAATATCGTTCCCTTACTTTTGAAGAGATTGAAATACTCGAGAACAACAGCTGCTGGGCAGAAGATTGGAGCCGAGTAGAGGTTGCCGAGGACGGATTTCAAGCGAAATTCTTTCATCGTGTCATGTTCTATGGCGACATACAGTTAGGTAGTGTCCAGAAAGAAGTTGAGATAACAAAGGGCTTTGTCAAGCATTCTGGTATCAATGATGCGACCCTTCGCAATGTGACAGTTGGCAACGACTGCCTGATTGAGAAGGTGGGTAACTATATCAATAACTATACGATTGGCGACGACTGCCTCATCTCAAACATCTCTGTCATGGAGACAACGGAGGGTGCAACCTATGGAGAAGGTAATCTTATCTCGGTGCTGAACGAGGTGGGCGACGGCAATGTGATTTTCTTCCACGACCTCAACAGCCAGTTTGCAGCCTTTATGGTGAAGCATTTCAACGACAAAGACCTCAAGAATGCTATCCGGAGACTGATTAAAGAGGAGATTGCCCGCACAAATCCTGAACGTGGAACGATTGGCAATAAAGTGAAGATTGTCAATACAAAGGAGATTACCAACACCATCATTCAGGACGATTGCGAGATTTCTGGTGCAAGTCGATTGAGCGATTGTACCATTCTCAGCTCTGAACATGCCAGTGTCTACATTGGCACAGGTGTCATCTGCGAGAACTCTATCATATCAGATGGCTCCAGCATTGTGAACAGTGTGAAGATGCAAGACTGCTTCGTAGGTGAAGCCTGTCAGATAAGCAATGGCTTCACAGCCTCACAGAGTGTCTTCTTCGCTAATTCATTCATGGCAAATGGTGAGGCATGCGCAGCCTTCTGCGGTCCGTTCTGCGCTTCACATCATAAGAGTTCGCTGCTTATCGGTGGTATGTTCTCTTTCTATAACGCAGGTTCTGGCACCAACTTCTCTAACCATGCGTATAAGATGGGACCAATGCACTGGGGTATCTTGGAGCGTGGAACGAAGACAGCAAGTGGTAGTTATCTACTCATGCCAGCAACGATTGGTACGTTCTCCGTATGTTTTGGTAAGCTGATGCACCACCCGAATACGACTGCCCTACCCTTCTCTTACCTCATTGCCGAGGCTGACAAGATGTATCTCGTACCAGGTCGTAACATCACAACCGTAGGTCTTTATCGCGACATACGCAAGTGGCCGAAGCGTGACATGCGCCCACAGCAGACGCAGAAGAGCATTGTCAACTTCGATTGGCTATCGCCTTATTCTGTTGGTGAGATTTTGCAGGGTAAGAAGATACTTGAGAATCTGCGCCAAGCAAGTGGCGATAATGTTTCGTCCTATAACTATCATGAATACGTTATCAATGCTACCAGTCTGCGAAAAGGTATCAAATACTATGACATTGCATTGCGTATCTATATGGGTGCCGTACTGAAACGGGCGCACAAATGGGGCTTCTTTGGTAAGCCACAAACCGAAGTGGGACTCGGACGATGGGACGACCTCTCTGGTCTTCTGCTTCCAGTATCAGAAGAACGACGCCTCATTGAGGATATCAAGAACGGTAGTCTTGAGACCATCCAAGAGGTTGTAGAACGCTTCCGAGAGATTAATGACAATTATCGTGTCTATCAATGGGCATGGACTTATCGCATGATTCTGGAATACTATGGCATTGACGAGATTACACCCGAGGACGATGCTCGCATCAAACGAGATTATATTGAGGCACGTCGTGCATGGATTGCAGAGATACATAAGGATGCAGAGAAAGAGTTTGAGATGGGCGATGTAGACAGAGAGGTCTTTGAATCGTTCGTTAATAGCCTTGATCACGAGGTCGATTTTGAGAATTAAAGAAAATATTTCACATACATAGAAATCATAAAAACAACTGATTATTATGAGAAAACATTCCATTAACCGCCCCCTTTTGAAGGGACTTTGCTTAGGGCTCTTGCTCCTATTGACAACAACAATGGCTTACGCACAGCGTTACAGCTATGAAAGCGTACCGAATGACCCTATGAAGACACGTATCTACACACTGAAGAACGGTCTGAAAATCTATCTTTCAGTCAACAAAGAGAAACCACGTGTACAGACTTATATCGCTGTGCGCACGGGTTCTCGCAATGACCCAAAGGAGACTACGGGATTAGCTCATTACTTAGAGCACCTTATGTTCAAGGGTACAACCCACTTCGGCTCTTCTAATGTAGCGGTTGAACGTCCTTACCTTGACTCTATTGAGGCTCGTTTCGAGCAGTATCGTCACATCACTGACCCAGCTGCTCGCAAGCAGTGGTACCACCAGATTGACTCTATCTCACAACTCGCAGCTCGTTATAACATTCCAAACGAGTATGACAAGATGATGACTGCCATCGGTAGTGAGGGAACCAACGCCTACACTTCTAATGACGTAACATGCTATGTAGAGAATATTCCATCTAACGAGATTGATACTTGGGCAAAGGTTCAGGGTGACCGTTTCCAGAACATGGTTATCCGTGGCTTCCACACAGAGTTGGAGGCGGTTTATGAAGAGTATAACATCGGTCTTACCAGCGACTGGCGCAAGATGTATGCAGCACTCTTTGCAAAGCTCTTCCCAACCCATCCGTATGGAACACAGACCACTATCGGTCTTGGTGAACATTTGAAGAACCCTTCCATCACCAACATCAAGAACTATTTTAATAAGTATTACGTACCAAACAACGTAGCAATCTGTCTTTCTGGTGACCTTAACCCTGACGAGACAGTGGCTGCCATTGAGAAGTATTTCGGCAACTGGAAGCCAAGTGCACATATCGACGTACCACAGTTCCCAGCACAACCAGCCCTCACAGCACCAGTCGACACGACCGTTATTGGTAAGGAAGCTCCAACCTTCTTCATGGGTTGGCGTGCAGAGGCAGGTAATTCCCTGCAAATGGATACATTAGAGATTGTTGCGCAACTGCTTTCAAACGGACAAGCAGGACTCTTCGACCTCGACCTTAACCAAAAGCTGAAAGTACAGGATGTTGGTGCAGGTGTGAGCGATATGAACGACTATTCTGTCTTCTACATCTATGGACAGCCAAAGAATGGACAAACTTTACAAGAGGCACGTGCCCTCGCTTTGTCAGAAATTGAGAAGCTCAAGAAGGGCGAGTTCTCTGATGACCTCTTGCCATCTATCATCAACAACTACAAGCGTTACTACTACACAGAACTTGACAAGAACCAGTTCCGTGCTAAGCAGTATGTGGATGCTTTCATCAATCATAAAGATTGGAAGCAAGAGGTGGATAAACTCAATCGCATTTCTAAGCTCACTAAGCCAGAACTTGTGAGATTTGCGAACCATTTCCTCGGCAACGACTTCGCTTGTGTCTATAAGGAGCAAGGCAACGATACCACTATTAAAAAGGTGGAGAAGCCATCTATCACCCCTATCCCAACGAACAACGACAAGCAGAGTGACTTCCTTAAGGAGATTGTGAACACAAAGTCAACTCCTATCCAGCCACAGTTTGTTGACTATAAGCGTGACCTTACCAAGGCTACAACAAAGAAGGGGCTGCCTGTTCTCTACAAGCAGGACACTTCAAACGACCTCTTTACACTTTGTTTCGTAGTGCCTTACGGTGACGAACATAACCCAATGCTCAGCTATGCAGCTGGTTATCTTGATTACTTAGGTACTAATAAGCTCAGCAACGAGCAGATTAAGCAGCAGTTCTACAAGTTAGCTTGCGACTACAGCTTCTCTGAAAGAAACGAGGTTTCGTACATCACATTAAGTGGTCTCAACTCTAACCTCCCTCAGGCACTTGCACTATTGAACAACTTACTCAGCAATGCAAAGGTTGACAAGGAGGCATACGACCTCTATGTTGAGCAGATTTTGAAGTCACGCAGCGACAACAAGGCTAACCAGAAGGCTAACTTCGCTGCCCTCAGAAACTATGCTACTTACGGAAAGTATAACCCTACACGCAACGTTCCAAGCGAACAAGCGTTGAAGGCGATGAACCCACAGGAACTACTTACTCTTTTGAAGAACTTGAAGAACTACAAATTGACAGTTCTTTACTATGGTCCTTCAAGTCTGAAAGACATCGACCAGCTTGTCAGCAAGACTATCCTTTCACCAAAGAAGTTCGCTGCAGTACCAGCTATTAAGCGTTATAAAGAGGAGACAACACCAAAGAATGAGGTCATCATTGCACCTTATGATGCAAAGAATATCTATATGATACAGCTCCATAACGACGACCAGAAATGGTCAGCTGACCGTGCACCTATCATCGCCCTCTTCAACGAGTACTTCGGAGGTGGTATGAACGCCATCGTCTTCCAGGAGCTACGTGAGGCACGGGGCTTGGCTTATTCCGCTTTTGCAAAGTATGATTCACCATACCGTTTAGGAGACAATGAGAGTTTCTACACCTATATCATCACACAGAACGACAAGATGATGGACTGTGTAAGAGAGTTCAACAAGCTCCTCAACAACGTACCAGTACGCCAAAGTGGTTTCGACCTTGCAAAGCAGAGTCTGATGAAGAGCCTTGCTTCCGCTCGTACAACAAAGTACGCTATCCTCACCTCTTATCTTGCAGCACAGCGTTTAGGTCTCGACTACTCATTGAGTGAGAAGATTTACAACGCCCTTCCAAGTCTGCAACTGCAGGATGTTATCAACTTCGAGAAGGAGTACATTGCAAACAAGCCATTCAAGTATATTATCCTCGGTGACGAAAAAGAGCTTGACCTCAAAGCATTGGAAAAGATTGCACCTATCAGAAAAGTGACAACAGATGAAATCTTCGGCTATTAATCGGCAGTAGAAAGAAAATACAAAAACATAGTATAAACAAAAAGTAAAAACCCTGTCTGCCCTACTGACAAAGGGCAGACAGGTAAACAAAACATTATGGCAGAATTCAAGTATGCACCCATGTTCCAATTGGGCAAAGATGACACCGAGTATCGTCTGGTATCAAAGGAAGGTATCAGCGTAGGTGAGTTTGAAGGTAACGAAATCCTAAAGGTGAGCAAAGAAGCACTTACTTTATTAGCACAGGAGGCTTTCCACGATTGTGAGTTCATGCTCCGTCGTGCACACAACGAGCAAGTTGCAAAGATTCTGACCGACCCAGAGGCATCAGAGAACGACAAGTACGTAGCTCTCCAGTTCCTACGCAATGCTGAGACAGCTGTGAAGGGTGTACTGCCTTTCTGCCAGGACACGGGTACTGCTATCATTCACGGTGAGAAGGGTCAGCAGGTTTGGACTGGTTTCGAGGACGAGGAGGCACTCTCTCGTGGTGTGTTCAACACCTTTACAGAGGAGAATCTCCGCTACTCACAGAACGCTCCGCTCAATATGTACGATGAGGTGAATACTAAGTGTAACCTCCCTGCACAGATTGACATCGAGGCTGTTGAGGGCGCAGAATATCGTTTCGTAATGGTAGCAAAGGGTGGTGGCTCTGCTAATAAGACCTACTTCTACCCAATGACCAAAGCTACTATACAGAATGAGGGTACGCTCATTCCTTTCCTCGTTGAGAAAATGAAGAGCCTTGGTACTGCTGCTTGTCCTCCTTATCACATCTGCTTCGTGATTGGTGGTACTTCTGCAGAGAAGAATCTCCTCACTGTAAAGCTCGGAAGTATCAAGTATTACGATAATCTTCCTACTACTGGCGACGAGACAGGACGTGCTTTCCGCGACATCGACCTCGAGAAGAAGATTCTCAAAGAGGCTTATAAGATTGGTCTCGGTGCACAGTTTGGTGGTAAGTATCTTGCTCACGACATCCGCATCATCCGTCTGCCACGTCACGGTGCAAGCTGCCCTATAGGTATGGGTGTGAGCTGTTCTGCTGACCGTAACATCAAAGCAAAGATCAACAAGGACGGTATTTGGTTGGAGAAGATGGACACCAACCCAAGCGAGTTAATTCCAGAGGAGTTCCGCAAGCCAGGAGAAGGCGCGAAGGGCGTAGAGATCGACCTCGATAAGGGTATGGATGCTGTTCGTGCTGAGCTGACAAAGTATCCTGTTTCAACACGTGTTAACCTCAAGGGTACTATCATCGTGGCACGTGACATTGCTCACGCTAAGCTCAAGGCTCGTTTGGATGCTGGCGAGGAATTGCCTGATTACATTAAGAATTACCCTGTCCTCTATGCAGGACCAGCCAAGACTCCAGAGGGCTACCCATGTGGTTCAATGGGACCAACTACTGCCAACCGTATGGACCCATACGTTGACGAGTTCCAGGAGCATGGTGGTTCACTCGTGATGATTGCTAAGGGTAACCGTACACAGGCTGTGACAGATGCCTGCCAGAAGCATGGTGGTTTCTATCTCGGTACTATCGGTGGTGTGGCTGCCGTTCTCTCACAGAGCAGCATCAAGAGTATTGAGTGCGTAGAGTATCCAGAACTGGGTATGGAAGCCGTTTGGAAGATTACCGTTGAGGACTTCCCAGCCTTCATCCTTGTTGACGATAAGGGTCACGACTTCTTCAAAGAGTTGAAGCCTTGGACGGGCTGCAGCTGCGAGAAGTAAGCTCTCCCAGCACATAAATCAGCTATACCAACGATGCTATCAAGCGTAAATCGCAGAAAAGGATATCCCTTTCCCTAACGAGACATTGGTATAGCCTCATCTTACAAAGCGGTATAAGACGAACTTTTGCGACGTCTTTATACCGCTTTTTCTTTTGCTTCTTTCCTAAAAAACAAAGCCTCATCGGATGCGAAAAATGTTGACATAAAATCATTAGAAATCCCTCTAAAAACAAAAAAAGCAACCGTACTTAACACATTTATAACCCACAGAGAATCAAACACTTACAAAACACGAAAGTAAAAGGTGCTTACTTGGACTCCAAAAGGGCGTTAGTAACACTTCAATTAACGCCCTTTTAAAAGCCAAAAGGGCGTCTTTTAGAAGACAAAAGAGCATCAATAAAAAAGCACTTTGTGAATTTATTTTACATTAACCACAAAAGCTATAAATACAACTACTATCCCCCTCACATAATACGCAGCAAATTATTGAGCCAAATAGTTGCGCTCTATTGAATATTTCTATATATTTGCAATATCTTAATTAACGAAACCTATAAAGGAAAAAGACTAATGCATAGAGGGTTTTCCGTATACAAGTCAATCAAAAATTAATGATTATGAAATTATACTCCGTCTGTATCACATTTATGTTGTCACTGCTTAGTTGCTTTGGACAAGAGACACATATCATCGAACCGAGCATTCTCGAAATCTGTTATCACACAAAGTATCTTAACAGTTATGATGACTATGCACTTAGGATAGGGAAAAATGTAAGTGAATACTTTAGCTATCATACTTTGCGCTTCGATTCCTTAGGAAGTAACCCTGAGACAGCTTTGGCGATAATTAATGAAAAGATAAAAGCTGCTCGCAATAATAATAAGACTACCCATAAGGTAGAAAGTCCTAATTGTCGTGATTATCTTTACAGAAATCTTGAAGAAGGAAAAATGACAACTTACACACAAGTCTGGGACTCTTATTATAAGATAACAGAAGACATACCCACACCAGAATGGTCTATTCACGAAGACAGTACACGAAGTATCATAGGCTTTAATTGCACGATGGCGACCACACATTTCCGTGGACGAGACTGGAAGGTGTGGTTCAGTGAGGAGATTCCTTTACCGCTCGGTCCGTGGAAATTAGGTGGACTACCCGGTTTAATCTTAGCTGCACATTGCGATGGCTTTTTAGACATAATTGCAAGTAACATTAAAAGAGAACAGTTGTCACCTGTCAAGTTTTATAATTTCTGGGAGAAAAAGTATAAGGATATAGACCGACTCTCTTATTTAAAAAAGGCTTCAGACCCTACGATCTACCCAAAGAATACAACCATGACTCCCAAAATGGAGTTAGAATAAGATATTACTAATGAAGAAATATATTATCTTATGTTTGCTTATCCTACTTGTACAGTCAATAAGTGCACAGAGGATCGTGGAAGGTGTCGTTACTGACGTAGGAGGACACCCTGTGTCTGCAGCTATTATCAAGACTGTAGATGCAACCACAAAAAAGACATTACATTTCTGTCAGACAGATGCTAAGGGGAAGTTTACCATTACAGCACAAGAAGGTAATATTCTATCTATTTCTGCAATAAGCTATAAAAAGCAGGAACTAAAGGTTACAATGGATATGCCTGCACAGCATATCACATTAGAGGAAGATACGAAAACGTTATCAGAGATAACGGTGAAAGCAAAACCAATTAAGATAAAAGGCGATACGATTCAATATCTGCTCACTACCTATAAGAAAGCTGGAGACCGAACATTAGCTGATGTTCTTGCACGTGTCCCTGGTTTTGAGGTGAATAAAGAGAATGGCGAGATACAATACGAAGGAAAGTCTATCAGCAACTTCTATATAGAAGGTATGAATCTGATGGGAGGAAAATATGGCTTGGCAACAAAGTCATTGCCTCAAGATGATGTAGCAACAGTAGAAGTAATGAAGCATCATCAACCTATCCGTGTGTTAGATGATTTTACTTATTCTGACGATAACGCTATCAATATCAGGATGAAGCAAGGGGCTAAGGCACGCTGGATGACGACCTATAGCGGTGGCATAGGACTAAAGAGTCATGGAGGATTGTGGAATTTTGAAACCTTTGCCATGCGCTTAAAGCCTAATTTTCAGACATTTCTTACTTATAAGACAAATAATATAGGTAAGAATATAAGGAGAGAGACGGACAAACTTTTAAGTTTTGATGAGCTACAAAGTCCTTTGTCAGCTATGCTTGCCCTTCCTTCTCCATCGCCTTTATTGCTCAAAGGACGTTCATTATTTAACCGCTCACATGCTGTTAGTTTGAATGCACTACAGCGTATAGATGAAAATTCTCAGGTAAACGTGCAAATTACATTTGCCAATGACCGTAATGAGGCTACCTCTTTGCGCCATTCAGACTTTTATACGAATAGCGGTATAAAGACAATAGAAAACAGAAAACAGTATTTGGAGAAAAGTAACGATCTCTTTGCAAAGATAAAATACGAGAATAACGCTAAAAACCACTATCTTAAAAATGAGCTTTCTGGTGACTTTTCTTGGAACAAACAATGGCTGAATGAACAGGGGACTCATCCTCATAAGATGATGGGTAATCTTCCGATTTATACATTAAAAGATAATTTTAGTATAATGAAGAAATATGGCAAACGCCTTGTTACTCTGCAATCAAAGAATATAATGGATATACGTCCGCAACAACTATATGTCGATTCGCTGGTGCAGTCTATTAATCAACATTACTATGAAACGAATACGGATGTAAGAGGAAGTTTTAGAATAGGTAGATTTATTCTTTCAGGACAAATAGGGGTAAATGCAGGAGAACACCGCTTCACTTCTGATTTAGTGGGAGTTCCAGATAGTATCGGACTACTGATGGGTAAAAGCAGCTTTACATTTGCAAGGTTATATGCCAATCCGAGCATTGAATATATGGTGAAGGACTTTGACTTCACATTATCTGGCGATATGTCGTACAACCATTATAAGTATAGTTTAGATAATGGTCAGTCTAAATTCTTACTCTCTCCTAACCTCCGTATAAGATGGAAAGCCACAGCATCATGGACTTTCTCGGCTGATGCATCCATTAATACAATGCAGATAAATGCTGCCCAATTTTATCCAACTTTGGTACTGCAAGATTATCAATATATGAATAAAGGTCTGGCAGGCTATAATCTAAACAAAGAGAAAAGCGTAGGAATAGGAGTTGTTTATAGCGATGCGCTGAAAGGTACTTCTATACGATTACGCATAACAAGGTCGTTTGGAATCTCTCCTTATACATCAACCCAAGATTATGTGGGCAACTATATCGTAGAATCATTGACTCCAGAAGAAACAAAATACAATAGCTGGAGTATGTTCCTAATGGGTTCACAAGGCATAGGCTTCTTAAAAGGAAAGCTAAATGTAAAGGCTTTATATAATGCCATGAATAGTTATTTGGTTCAGAATAGCCAACGAATGCCTTACGACACAAAGAACTTAAATATAACCTCTAACCTTGATGTTGGTTTAATAAAGGGTATCGATTTAACTTATAAACTTACTTATGGCTTTCATCAGATGAAGATGCCTGCTTTCGGAAAAACGTCTAATCTAAATAGTTGGAAGCATGAGGGAAGCCTTAGACTACCTCTTTGTAAGGTTTTAAGTTTGGAAACTTTGACGGAATACTATCATAACGAGATAGCACAAAAGGAGTTTAAGGATATGTTCTTTCAAGACTTCACTTTGATATTTAAAGCCAAACACTTTGACTTAAGTCTTGCTTGGAATAATGTCTTTAATAATAAAAGCTATAGCTATGGAATTAATAATACGCTTTCAAGTAGCTTTAGCAATCAAGACATTAGAGGTAGAGAGCTGATGCTTAGTTTCTATTATAAACCTTGATAACTAAGTTGTTTGATACTGCATAAATAAACTTAACATAAGTTGAGATATGATAGAGTTCATTGTAATACTACTGATTAGTTTACCACTGATTATCGTCGGATGCACTATCAGTCCAGATACTCCAATTAATTTGGGGACAAGAATACCCCAATCTGAACTCAAGAGTGAAGAGGGTATCAGAAGATTAAAGAGAATAAAGATTGCACTGATGCTGGCAGGAGGCATAACTCTTGCCGGCGGTATATCATGTATCATTTTCGATTGGGAAGAGCTTCTCTTTTGGATTATGCTTATCCCAGTAACTATAGCTGTCATTTACATGCTGTTACAACTGTGTATGATACAAAAGAATAAAAAAGCATATACCATTATCACATTGGTTTTCATCGGTTTCCTTATCATTCTTCCCTTATCGATAATACTTCCAAAGACTGAAAATGACAACGATACTATCATCAAAAAAGACACTTTGTTTATAAAAGGGTCATACGCAAAAGAAATACCAATATCAAGCATAATCTATATAAAAGGAAATGCAATAGTACCTCCAATCGAAATGAGGACAAATGGAATATCATTTGGTGCATATAATGTTGGGCATTTCCGAACAAAAGATGAGAAGGATATTTTATTGTATTTACATTCTGACGAGACGAATGTAACGCACATCAAAACAAGGGACAACGAAGATATATACATCAATTTCAAAGACTCGGCGCGTTCGGTTGACTTTACAAAAGAGTTAAAGGAATTATACCTTCACTAAAAGCGGTACAACTGGCACAACTGGCGAGATTGTATTTGATTGATAAATCGTGCATTTGCACGATATAAAAATATGTCATTGTAAGAATATGTTCTTATGTCATTATAATTATTACATCAGAATATATAAGACTAATTCATTTTCCTGTCATTCCTGTCACAGTTCCTCGATACTTAACTTTCTATCTAACAACACGATACATGAAATGTTAAAAATGACAGCAACTTAAAACAAAACTACTCTTGTGTTTTATGTCATAAAACTTTTCTTCTTAGCGAATACCTATCATTCCAAAATCGGTAAGGGATTTTTTATCATCAGCTTTATACGTACTTATTTTCAGAACCTTTCCCATCTGAGCATAATTCCGAGCTGCGCAGTACGCTGCAGCCAAGTATGAATAAAGTGTAAATGCGTTAAACCTCTTACTTCCTGCATCTATTAAAGTGTTTTTTTGTATCTTTGCAGAATAAATCCTTGCCAATAGGCAATGGACATAAGTATCAATTGACAATAATAAATCATACAGAGATAATCATGTTAATAGACTACAAGAAGGTAAACATATATCAAGACGAGCGCTTAATTCTGAAAGATGTTGACTTTCAGGCAGAAACAGGAGAGTTTATCTATCTCATCGGTCGTGTTGGTTCGGGCAAGAGTTCGCTGTTAAAGACTATCTATGGCGAATTGGATATTGATAGCGAAGATGCTGAGAAGGCTGTCGTTCTCGGTGAGAGTATGCCTAATATCAAGCGCAGTCGTATCCCTGCTCTCCGCAAGCAGATGGGTATTATCTTCCAAGACTTCCAACTCTTGCATGACCGCTCTGTAGCGAAAAACCTCAAGTTTGTCTTGCAGGCAACAGGTTGGACCAGTAGCCAGAAGATTGACCGTCGCATTGAGGAAGTGTTGGCACAGGTGGGTATGACCGACAAGAAGAACAAGATGCCAAGCGAACTCTCTGGTGGCGAACAGCAACGTATAGCTATCGCACGTGCTTTGCTGAACAATCCAAAGATTATCATTGCCGATGAGCCTACGGGTAATCTTGACCCAGAGACAGCTGAGAACATTGTTAGCATACTTAAAGACTCGTGCGAGCGGGGTACGACGGTTATCATGTCTACCCATAACATCAACCTCCTGGACAAGTTCCCGGGTAAGGTTTATCGCTGCAAGGACAACGAGCTCCACCTGCTTACAGACAAAAAAGAAGTGAGCGAATTAGCAGAGGAGACAACCCCTGTGGAGACAATCGACGAGCCCACACAGAACGACTAAGTGCATAGAACCCAGCATAAATCCACATTTAGAAAGATTGAAGATGATGAAAGTAATGAAATTTGGAGGTACATCCGTTGGCTCACCAGAACGCATGAAGGGTGTTGCTTCCTTGATAACAAAGTCTGGAGAACCCACATTCATCGTGCTCTCCGCAATGAGTGGAACGACAAACACATTGATTGAAATATCTGACTACCTCTATCGTAAGAATCCAGAGGGAGCAAACGAACTTATCAACAACCTCGAACAGAAATATCTCCGCCACGTTGAGGAACTTTACTCTACTGAGGAATACAAGCAGAAGACACGCCAGTTCCTGAGTGAGGAGTTCAACTATCTGCGTACCTTCACAAAGGATTTGTTCACTTCATTTGAGGAGAAGAGCATCGTTGCACAGGGTGAGATTCTCTCAACCAATATGGTTGTGAACTATCTGCAGGAGCAGGGCATCAAAGCGACATTACTTTCTGCACTCGACTTCATGCGCACCGATAAGAATGGAGAGCCTGACGGTCAGTATATCAAAGAGCATCTGACAGCTATCATGGAAGAAAATCAGGGCTATCAGATTTATATCACACAGGGTTTCATCTGCCGTAACGCTTACGGAGAGGTAGACAACTTGTTGCGTGGTGGTTCTGACTATACCGCTTCTCTCGTGGGTGCTGCCATCAATGCAGAGGAGATTCAGATATGGACAGATATTGACGGAATGCACAACAATGACCCACGTGTCGTTGAGAAGACAGAGGCTGTACATCAGCTGAACTTTGAGGAAGCATCAGAGTTGGCTTACTTCGGAGCAAAGATTCTCCACCCTACTTGCGTTCAACCAGCTAAGTATGCGAGTATTCCTGTTCGTCTGAAGAACACGATGGACCCAGATGCAGAGGGTACAATCATCAACAACACATTGGTGAGAAGAAAGATTAAGGCTGTTGCAGCCAAAGACAATATCACGGCTATTAAGATTAAGTCAAGTCGTATGTTGGGTGCGTCAGGCTTCTTGCGTAAGGTGTTTGAAATCTTCGAGAGCTATCAGACGCCTATTGACATGATTACTACCAGCGAGGTGGGTGTGTCAATGACCATCGAGAACAACAGCCATTTGGCTGAGATTGTTGATGAGTTGAAGAAGTATGGCACTGTAACTGTTGACACAGAGATGTGTATTGTCTGCGTTGTTGGCGACCTTGATTGGAGCAACGTTGGCTTTGAAACATTGGCAACTGACGCAATGAAGGACATCCCAGTACGTATGATTAGCTATGGTGGCAGCAACTACAACATCTCTTTCTTGATTCGTGAGGCTGACAAGCAGCGTGCTTTGCTGTCACTGTCAAACGTACTCTTTAACTAAAAGAAATATTTATTGTAGGGACGAACGCTCTCGCCTGTTCATTACTGGAAGCAAACAACTGGACATACGAGGGCGTATGTCACCTCTACAACTCAGATAAAAACTACTTCACGACACAACACACATGATACAAAAATTCCCTATAAATAAGTTTGAGAAGATTGAAACTCCTTTTTATTATTACGACTGTGACCTCCTGAGAGAGACTTTACAGACGATTAATAATGAATTGAAAAAATATGAGAACTTCATCGTCCACTATGCTGTTAAAGCCAATGCGAACGCTAAGGTGCTGAATGTTATACAGCAGACCGGTATGGGAGCTGACTGTGTGAGTGGTGGAGAGATACAGCGTTGCTTAGACTGTGGCTTCCCTGCAGACAAGATTGTCTATGCTGGTGTGGGTAAAGCCGACTGGGAAATCAACCTCGGATTAGACCATGACATCTTCTGCTTTAACGTAGAGAGCGTTGCGGAGTTAGAGGTTATCAACGAGCTGGCTGCGAGAAAGGGTAAGATAGCAAACGTATGTTTCCGTATCAATCCTGATGTGAGTGCACATACACATGCGAAGATTACCACTGGATTGGCTGAGAATAAGTTTGGTATTGCCATGCAAGACATGCTGCCTACCATCTTAGCAGCAAGTAAAATGGAGAATATCCACTTTATCGGTTTGCACTTTCATATCGGTTCACAGCTGCTTGAAATGACTGATTTCCGTCACCTTTGCAGCCGTATCAACGAGATACAAGACGGCTTGGAGCAGGAGAATATAAAGATTAAGAACATCAATGTTGGTGGTGGTTTGGGCATCGATTACTACAATCCTGACGCTCACCCCATCCCTGACTTCAAATCTTATTTCTATACCTTCGCACGCTATCTGAAACTAAGAGAGGGACAGAAGCTCCACTTTGAATTGGGTCGTGCAGTAGTAGGACAGATGGGAAGCCTCATCACTCGCACCCTTTATGTGAAGCAAGGAACAGTAAAACAGTTTGCGATTGTCGATGCAGGAATGACCGACTTAATTCGTCCTGCCCTCTATCAGGCGAGCCATAAGATAGAAAATCTGTCAAGTGAGGGTCCGTTACACGCTTATGATGTGGTAGGACCGATTTGCGAATCGAGTGATGTCTTCGCAAAAGACATCGAACTTAATACCGTTCATCGGGGTGATTTGATTGCGATGCGTTCTGCTGGAGCATACGGAGAAATCATGGCTTCGCAATATAACTGTAGAAAACTGCCCGTAGGTTATACCTCTGACGAACTTTAATTAATAAGAAAACGAATAAATGTTCACCTTTGATAATACGACCATCATCATCTCAGTAGTGTTGCTCCTCATCGCATTGCTGACCTCATTACTCAATCCTTTCTTCCGAAAAGTAAGGATTACAGAATATGGCGTGCCAACTTCCACTACCGAAAGTGAAGAAACAAGCGAAGAAGAGCAGCATGTAGAGGAAGAGGATGAAGCATTAGCAGAACCTGTTGTCACTGAAGAACAACGTCCAAACTTCCCCCAAATCTCAATTATCCTTACCCCACATGACAATGCACAGGAACTGGCAAAGAACCTCCCACTCTATCTGAATCAGGACTACCCAACCGACTTTCAGGTGATTGTTGTGGCTCCTCAGAATGATCATGAGACAAGTGATGTGCTGAAACGCTTTGCATCTAACGCCCACCTATACACCACTTTCATTCCCGAGTCATCACGTTATATGAGCAAGAAGAAGCTTGCTATTACCTTAGGTGTGAAGGCTGCGAAGTATGATTGGGTCATAATGGCTGATATATGTTGTTATCCAACGAGTGATAATTGGCTGCAAGTCATTGCTAAAAACTGTCAGGAAGACAAAGAACTCGTTGTGGGTTACACACGTTATGAGGAAGAAACACCAGCCTATCGACACTTTGAACGACATTATTTGGCACGCTATTTCATGCGTGAATATCAGCGTAATAAGGCTTACGCTTGTCCGTTTAACGCTTTAGCTTTTCGCAAAGCCACTTTCTTACGTGAAGAGGGATTCCGTGGAAACCTCAAGTATATACGTGGTGAATACAATTTCATGGTGAACAAATACGCCAAGGGCAACAACCTTGCCTTTGAAAATTCTCCTGAAGGAACACTCATAGAAGAGACACCAACAGAGAAAGTTTGGCTCAACACCCACCTTTTTTATATGGAGAACCGCCAACACTTAAAACGAACAACACAACATCGTTTCCTCCCATATATCGACCAAACGGCTCTGCATGGCAACTATCTCCTGCAATGTATTGCACTTGCTGGCTCACTCCTCCTCGGTATGTGGACTATCGCTGTTGCTGCCGGACTATCGCTTATCATCACAATCATCCTACGTTTAGTCATGGCGAAGAAAGCACTGAGGCGTTTCGACATTGATATTCCGGCATGGAAAATTATCCCATACGAGATTGCTATCGCATGGAAGTTCCTTGGTTACAAGCTAAAATACCATCGTGCAAACAAATATGACTTCATCTCTCACAAACTATAAATGCGCATCATCCATTATATAGACAGCATAAAAGCAGGCTATCTGCTATCTGATTACCTTCTACGACTCACTGCAGCGCAGAAAGAGTATGCTGATGTCAAGACGATTACACAACAGGGCGACTTCAAAAAGATCTTTGCTGACTTCCAACCTGACATCGTTCATATTCACACCTGTTGGGAACATCAAGCTGCCCAACACGCTAATTGGGTTGCAAAGAAGCATTGTGCAGTAGTGTTCTCACCACATTGGGCACTTGATGAGAGAGCCAGAACGACGGAACAGAAGTCTACTAAGAGGGTGAAGACCCTACTCTATCAGGAAAAAATGGTCCAGAAGATGGATGCACTCCTTGTGACTACCGAGCAAGAAAGACAAGGCATTCTGCGCTTAGGATGGACCAAGCGTATTAATATTGTGCAGGATAGCGTCCTAAACAGTTCGTTGAGCGATGACGAGATGGCATTGCAAACGATTTCGTTCTATCGTAAAGTACTTGACACACGCTATCAATTTGCTATGACAGCGATGGAGAAGGATGCTATTCCAAGTTTGTTACACGCTGGCTTGGCACAAGAGACAATCCACAACCTCTTGCCCAGCGACCAGCTTCTAAACCTGCGAAGTCTTAATCCAGAACAATGGAGAAGAATCTTCCTCTATGCCGATGACGAGGGAATAAGAGAGATTGTGGACCACTGTATCAGCCGTCTACAACTCAATGCACCCACTATTGACACCGCTACCATACAACGTTTTCCACTGTTGTCACCGAAGGAAACAACATCAGTTGACACGCAGAAGCTGATAGGAAACCAGCCCATGACACGCCAACGACTCAGTGATTATCAAAACGAGGATGATGCTATCATCAAGAAGATTGCCATAATCATCGCTAACACACGACAGGCAGAACGAAAGAAAAAGCTCTCTCTACGGCTATTGGCTGATTTATACAAAGCTATAAAATATAATGATTACGACGAAGACCGACTTGCTGACGTGCTCCGCCACCTCCGCCTCTATCGTTATTCACGTCGTATGATACAACTCCTTGCGGAGAAGGTGCTTCTAAAAGAGGGATTTATGCCCTTCCCTCCTCGTAATGATAGAAAAACTAAGGGCATCAAAAAGAGTAATTTCGCACAAAGACATTAACATATGGCAAAAAAGAAATACGATTTAAAAAAGGATGAACGATATCTACGACTATTAGCAACATCGTTCCCAAATATTGCTGACGCTGCAACTGAGATTATAAACCTTGAGGCTATCGCACACCTCCCAAAGGGTACAGAACACTTCCTTGCCGACATTCATGGTGAGTATCAAGCATTCCAGCACGTGCTTAAAAATGCCTCTGGTAATATCAAAAGAAAGGTTAATGAGCTCTTCGGTGAAAGACTTAGAAACATCGAAAAGCGAGAGCTTTGTACACTGATATATTATCCAGAACAGAAGTTAGAACTCGTCAAGAAAGAGGAAAAAGATATCAAAGACTGGTATCATATCACCATACACCGACTCATTGAGGTATGCCGTGATGTGTCCAGCAAATATACACGCTCAAAGGTTCGGAAGTCTTTGCCCGCTGACTTCTCTTATATCATTCAAGAGTTGTTGCACGAACATGCTGACGATAAGGATAAAACCGACTATGTAAGTGCTATTATCAAGACGATTATCTCTACTGGACGGGCTGATGACTTCATTATTGCTATCTGTGAGGTAATCCAGCGATTAGTCATCGACCAGCTGCATATCTTAGGTGACGTGTACGACCGTGGACCGGGTGCACACATCGTTATGGATACCTTAAAGAACTATCATAACTGGGATATCACATGGGGAAACCATGATATTCTATGGATGGGAGCCTGCGCTGGTAATGATGCTTGTATCTGTAATGTTATTCGCATAGCCCTGCGTTATGCCAATATGGCTACTATTGAGGATGGATATGGCATCAACCTTATTCAGTTGGCTACCTTTGCGATGGACGTGTATGGTGATGACCCATGCGAGGAGTTTATGCCAAAGGTATCGAAAGACAACCCACTCGATGAGCGGAGCAAGGCACTGACAGCGCAGATGCACAAGGCTATCAGTATTCTTCAGTTCAAACTCGAATCACAGATGATTAGCCGTCATCCACTTTGGAAGATGGACGACCGCCGTCTGCTTAAAGCAATCGACTATAAAAAAGGAACGATTGTTGTCGATGGCAAGGAATACAAGATGCGTTCATGCAACTTCCCAACCATTGATCCAAAGAATCCAGAGCAGCTTACAGAGGCTGAGCAGGCACTCATCGATCGTCTTCATCAGTCGTTTACTGGCAGTGAGAAGTTGCGTAGTCATATCCGTTCTCTACTCCGCCATGGCTGTATGTATAACGTCTTCAACCATAATCTCCTTTATCATGCCTCTATCCCACTCACAAAAGAGGGCAAACTAAAAGAGGTTGAGATTGGTCCTGGTGTGAAGTTGAAGGGTAAGGAGTTGCTTTATCAGACTGGTATGAAGATTCGTTCTGCCTTCCAGACAAACAACGAACTGCAGACAGAAGAAGAACGTCAAGATGCTATCGACTTCTTCCTCTTCCTATGGTGCGGACCTGATAGTCCACTCTTCGACAAAGCAAAGATGGCAACGTTCGAACGCTACTTCATTGCAGACAAGGAAACGCACCATGAAGAGAAAGGTTACTATTTCAGTATGCGCGACAATGAAGAGATTGCGGATATGATTTTAGACGAGTTCGATGTGCCACAACCTAACCGTCACATCATCAATGGTCACGTTCCCGTCCACGTCGCTAAAGGTGAGAACCCAATTAAGGCAAATGGCAAACTGATGGTGATTGATGGCGGTTTCTCACAAGCTTACCACAAGGAAACGGGTATCGCTGGTTACACCCTCGTCTATCACTCACGTGGTTTCCAGCTCGTACAGCATGAGCCTTTCACATCAACAGAAGATGCTATCAAGCGAGGTACTGACATTGTTTCAACCATTCAGATTGTTGAGATGAACCAACAGCGGCTGCGTGTTGAGGACACCGACAAGGGTGCAGAACTACGGTTGCAGATTGAAGCACTCAAAGAACTTCTCTATGCTTACCGTTGCGGTTTCCTTACTGAACATGAACGTAAAACGCCACCAAAGGCATAAACAACATAAAAGGGATGTGTCTATGACACATCCCTTTTTCGTTTATAGCACTTGATTTGTAAAGACAATTAGACACTTGGAAATTTGAAGTTGGAAATTTGAAGTTGGAAGTTGGAAGTTTGAGGTTGGAAGATTGATTATTAAACTTTGAAATATTATTACAAAACAATCGCTTCAAAAACTTGAAAAACACAGAAAAACGAGCATTTTTATTACACCGGCAAGTATCTTATAATCAATTAGTTGTGAAACGGCGTAACAAGAGATGCTCAATTGAACGCTTAAAGGGCGTTAGTAAGAGGCTTAAAGGGCATCTTTTACAAGCCAATTGGGCGTCTTTTCAAAGCTAAAAGAGCATCAACGATTTTTCATCTAACGAATTTTCTTTACAGAATCTAAACACTAAACAAGAATAACACATAGAAACAATAGGGACTTATTACAGTTTTGCTACTATTATCAGGCTTTATAAATAAAATTAATTATCTTTGCCTTGAAAGAAAATTCAGCTTTGACAAAAAAGAACATTCAGTTTTGATAAATACGAAGATAAGAATTTTTGCTTAATGGTAAATACATGAGTGCAGAATATAAAGAAGTCTTATGTAAAAGTTCTCCAGAAATAAAAGGTTTAAAATTGAAAGGAGGTGGTTCACAATTTATAACCAATAGCCAAATAAAAGTCAACCGACTCATTCATTTGGAAACTGGAAAAACAATTCAATTTAGTCACTGATATTTATGAAAAAAAATAAAATCAAAAAGGAGTTTCTACACAAACTGGAGTTTTTCTATAGAAATTTGGGTAGCATTTGGTCTGTAGAAGACTTTACAAACGATAGAAATGTTCAGAGTCTCTTAAAAGATTATTTATTGGTTCTTGAAGAAAAGGGTATCGTAAAAATTATCGAAGACAACAAGTTTAAAATAACGAATTTGCCATCGAGTATAATGTCTTGTCAGTCTAATAACAGAACTAAAGAATGATAAACTTGAAAACTGGAGAAGTCATAAACTTTAAATAACACATGAGTTATGGAACGTACGCACTAAACAAACACCTTTTTTTCTACAAAAAGCTTGTATTATCCAATTAATATTTATACTTTTGTATTGCTAGAACCCGCCAAGCCTCTCAACGATGCTCAAATGTGCGGGTCGTTTTTTATACTATATGTCAAACACAATACCTTTCGGCAAAGGATATACATCACCTCACGACCTCGTTTCTTTGCTACAATTAAGAGGTCTTTCTATTTCCGATACTTTGAAGGCAGAGCATTACTTAGAGCATATCGGTTATTATCGTCTGTCTGCTTATATGTACCCATTACTCAAGATACCAAAAGAAAATCATTTGTACAAGCAAGGTGCAACATTCAGCAAAGTAATGATGCTATATCGATTTGACAAGAAGTTGCGTCTTTTTCTATTCAACGAACTTGAAAAAATAGAAGTCGCTATTCGCTGTGCAATTGTCAACATAGGCTGTTCTATTACAGGAAATCCTTTCTGGATGACAGATTCTGCAAACTTTGTCAACTTGCCCAAGTTTCATAAAACAATGAACTTGATAAATCAGGAGCTTTACAAATCAAAAGAAGACTTCATCATCCATTTTAAGAAAACATATTCTGACCCATACCCACCAGCATGGATTGTTTCAGAGGTACTTCCATTTGGAATCATCACAAACATATACAACAATATCAAGGACAAGAAAATCAAGAAAAAATCTCCCAATCATTTGGACTACAAATAGCACCTTTCCAATCTTGGTTGACCATTGTAACTCTGACAAGAAATACATGTTGCCACCACTCACGTGTATGGAACAAGCAAAATACAATCCGTCCGATGTCCCCTAAAAAGATGACCTATCCTTGGATTACACTTCAGACGGATCCTCTTCGTGTATACTATAATATATGTATCATCAAGTATTTCTTGGATATCATTTCTCCAAATAATGATATGCTCCAAAAGATGAAGACACTTTTTGCAAATTACCCTGAAATAGATTTGAATGCACTTGGCTTCCCACAAGAGTGGGAAAGTGAACCACTTTGGAGATAACTAATATAGTCAAATATTATTGAATGTACACAATGTACAGAATATTTTAATGTACATATTTTTATATCGTGCAAATACACGATTTAGCAATTAGACACTTGGAAGTTGGAAGTTGGAAGGTTGAGGTTGGAAGTTTGAGGTTGGAAAATTGATTATTAAACTTTGAAATATTATTACAAAACAATCGCTTCAAAAACTTGAAAAACACAGAAAAACGAGCATTTTTATTACACCGGCAAGTATCTTATAATCAATCAGTTGTGAAACGGCGTAACAAGAGATGCTCAATTGAACGCTTAAAGGGCGTTAGTAAGAGGCTTAAAGGGCATCTTTTGCAAGCGAAGAAGAACTATTCGAGGAAAGGACATTATAGAGAGGATGAGAGGTAAGTAGATGGAAATGAGAGGAATTTACGCTATATCTCTATGGTTTGCGTATTGAGATAAAGAGCAGAATATGTGGATTTATGCAGAAGTTCCGTTACCAAACCGTTAGTCCATTCCTCGAATGGTAACGAAGAGGTAGGAGAAGGTAATCGACAGAAGAGTATTCGGTAACTCATTTTTCTGCGATTACGGTTCTTATGCTCTGTACCACAATGTTTTGCGTAGCTGAAAACGCTTCAAAATCAGGTAAGTTTGCCCATAAAAAGAAGCGTATGGAAAAAGACAAAATGAAGGTTGTGCTCTACCTGAAAAAGAGCGGATTGGACAAGTCGGGGCAAGCTCCGATCATGGGTCGGATAACCTACGAGCGAACTATAGCCCAATTTAGTTGTAAGCTCTCGTGTGATCCCAAGTTGTGGAACGCTCGTGAGAGCAGATTGAATGGCAAGAGCCGTGAAGCAGTGGCAACGAATGGCAAGTTGGAACGCTTGCTTCTCTCGGTACAGTCAGCTTATCGAGTCCTTTGCGAGCGAGGAAAAGTCTTTACGGCAACTGATATCAAAGAGCAGTTCCAAGGAAATATGCAAACTCAAATCACCTTTTTGGAACGATACAACCGAATGGTTGAAGATATGGCACAAAAGGTAGGCATCGAAATAAAGGCAGCGTCTTTGAATAGTTACTATACTATTCGCAAGCATCTGCAAGCCTTTATAGGGGAGAAGTACCACACGACAGATATTTCTTTCGGACAAATGGAAGAAGATTTCTTGGAGTGCTTGCAACATTACTCTGTCGGAAAGTTGAGACATTCGCAAGGTTATTATCGTAAGATGGCTTTGGCGGTTAAGAAAGCCTGTCGCTTGGCGTATCATGAGGGCTTGACAGAGCGACAACTGTTTGCTCACATACAAGAATAAACAACCTCGTGCATTGGACAGAGCTTCATTGGATAAGTTGCAAGCCTTGACCTTTGAGCCGTATGAAGTGGAGTTGGAAACCGCACGCAATCTCTTTCTCTTTTCTTGCTTTACGGGCGTAGCCTATTGTGATATGGTTGTTCTTAATCAAGAACACCTCTTTACGGACGATGAGGGGGCGTTGTGGTTGAAGTTCCGCAGACAAAAGACCAATATACTTTGCCGTGTGAAGCTCCTATCCGAAGCGGTGCGTTTGATAGAGCGGTATCAGTCTGAGGAGCGTAGCACGCTCTTTGCTCCCATAGCCTATTCGGCTTACCTTGTTCAGCTCAAAGCTCTGCAACTTCGGGCGAGTATCTCCATCCCCCTTTCGGCACACGTTGGTCGCCACACCTTTGCGACGTTGATTACTTTGGAACGAGGGGTTCCCATCGAAACGGTGAGCCGAATGTTGGGGCATAGCAATATCCAAACGACCGAGCGATACGCCCACGTTACCCCGAAGAAGCTCTTCAACGAGTTCGAGCGATTTCTCTCTTTCACCGAAGATTTACAACTCTCTTTGTGACATTCAAAAATATGCTCTCAAAAGCACCTAAGCTTTTCCGAGAAAGCAATAAAGCTTTTGCCCAAAAGTTTAGGAGCCTTGGGGCAAAAAGTAATTACCATTTACATAGCACATGAAAAGATTATGCGCAGTACATTCAAAATCTTATTTTATATCAATAAGAACAAGACTAAAGCAGACGGTACAACGACAATCCTTTGTCGCATCACCATTGATGGCTCAAACGTGGTAATAACCACAGGCGAAAGCACAATTCCTCACGATTGGAGCGTGAAGCGAGGGGAAACAACGGACAAGAAGACCAACCAACGCCTGCAAACCTTTCGGGAGGAAATCGAACAAGGGTACAATACCTTGCTCTACAAATATGGAGCAGTGAGTGCCGAGCTTCTGAAGAACCACCTGCAAGGCATCGGGAGAACTCCAACGACACTTCTTGCCCTTAGTGGGGAAGAACTCAAAGCCCAACGAGAAAGCAAGAGCGAGGGAACGTATAGCAACAATCGGTATTCCGACAGGCTACTAAACGCCTTTGTGCGAAGTCGTGGCGAGGAAGATATTTCTCTAACGACTCTTACGATAGGCTTCTTTGATGATTACCGTTTCTATTTGAAGAAAGAGGGCTATGCCCCTGCAACGATAAACAGGCATTTGTGTTGGTTGAGTCGGTTGATGTATCGAGCCGTCAGTCAGGGGACAATCCGCTTCAATCCGTTTGAGGAGGTGAAGTATGAAGCCGTGGAGCGTAAGCCTCGTTTCCTGAGCAAGGGCGATGTGGCAAAGCTCTTGGCATTCCCGTTGCAGGAGGAAGGGGCGGAACTGAGCCAAAGAATGTTTCTTTTCTCCGTCTTTACGGGTTTGGCTTTTGCCGACTTGCAGAGCCTGCGAGCTTCGCAAATCGAAACGAACAGCGAGGGGAAGCGGTATGTCCGCAAGGCAAGACAGAAAACGGAAGTGGAGAGTTTGATACCCCTGCATCCGATAGCGGAGCAGATACTTTCACTTTACACGAAAGAGAATAGCAAAGGAGATTACAAGATATTTCCCGATACTGTGAGCAAGGGAAAACTGATTGACTGCCTTAAAGCCGTAGGCTTGGCGTGTGGCATTCGTACTCCGCTGACCTACCATATCGGGAGGCATTCGTTCGGCACGCTGACGTTGGAAGCAGGCATTCCGATAGAGAGCATTGCCAAGATGATGAGACATTCATCCATTGCCAGCACGCAAATCTACGCCCAAATCACCGACCAGAAGATTTCCTCGGATATGGAGAGGCTGATGCAACAAAGAGATGTGTAGATATGATATAAAAACAAGCTTATTCCATTGCAGGGACAAGCTTGTTTCTATATTAGACAGGTGGTGTAAATTGAACCGATAGGGAATATGATTTTTTTATTGTTTTAATCGTTCTATTTCATTTTTTATTTCGTTGACAACTTGTTTGTTTGCTATTTCTCCATCTAAACTGAAAACGATAAAGACCTTACCTCCAAAGTCTTTATTGAAGTTATCAAAACTTGCCTTCATCCTTTCCGATACGGAGTAATTGCCAAAATTTGATTGAGCTGTAACTGGTTTGATTTGAATCCCGAAGGCTTTTTCTTCTGTTACATATCCAAGGTAGTCAATATCGCCAGCATGGTCTAATTCCTCTGGACTCTCTTCGAAGCGGATATCTGGAAAGACTTTGACCAAACCATCATTTACTACTGATTTTTCTCTCAAATAACCATCATAAGTGCGATTAATAGTTAAATTATAGATGTAGTCGTAACAATCCTGTTTGGTGAGATTGTGAAATGCTTCCTGCCATTCGGGAATAACTACTTCTGTGATCTTTTCATATAATCTTTCTCCTAACTCTTGCAAACTTTCGCGAGTGATTTTGAAGTTATTTTTACCTGCTGTTTTAGCATTATCGAAATACCATTGTTCCCATTCCTCAATTGTACTAGGTTGGCATTCTCTAATGAGAGCCATTACAGCACCAACCTTATTGGGTCTTGAAAGTTGATATGTCTGAGTGGCATAATTCAGAACTTTCTCTTTTTTGCCAAACTCCATTGAATACCTTTTAATTTCCTTTTTAGCCATTTTATCGCACGTTCAAATCTGTTTTTGAAGTAGTATTATTGGGGTTTATAGAGTTCCAACTATTCATCATATTTCTTCTCCGCTCTAATATATTATTTGCTCTACTTTCCAAGGAATCGAGATTTTCTTCAAGTTCTGACAAATTTCCAATCAAGTAAAATCCTCGACTATTACTTCCAATAAGTTCATTTTGTGCTATGGCTTCTCTAATAACATTACGCATTTCTACTTCTACTCCGCCATCAGAGATTCCAAAATGAATAGCCAAATCTGTGGCAGTAATAGGATTGGCTTTACTAGTATGATTGTTTTGTCTTAGGTATTGAACCAATTGTTGAATTGTAATCATTATTTTTGATTTAAGAGGTTGAAAAATTTTGTCTTGTACTTAAAGTGTCGTGAATCATCTACCAATGCCAATTTTTCTTTTAGTAGATGCGCATTGATAAAGGTCTTGTTTTTAAGATAGAGATAAACCATTAGGTTGTTTTCTTGGTCATATTTGACTTCATCGTATCTTAGAAACACTTGTTTCCCCTGAAGTTTATTAGCTAAATACTCAATAGCTTTTCCATTTATTGCTGGATTTTGTTTGATGCCTATCAAACGGACTGTCAAATCATTATTGAGCAGTAGTAGTTCGGGGCTGATTATTGCTTTTACAGAAAAGAAATCCTCACGTTTCCCAGTACTGTTTGCATCTATCTTAGAGCCATATTGCAATTTCTTAATATCTATTTTTTTTTCTAACTTGTGTATATCTACAAAACGATAAGGCAATTCACTGATTTGCTCTTCAAAATCTACAATAGCTGCTGGCTGCTTGAAAACCTCAAATTCTACTTTTGTAAAGGCATCATGTATCCTAATTTTGTCCTTGATAATTGGGATGAAATCTTGGTTAATCTCATATCCGATAGAGGATCTATCCAAGTTTTTTGCAGCCAAGGCAGTTGTGCCACTCCCTAAAAAAGGATCCAATACTGTCTCTCCTGTAAATGAAAACATCTTGATTAACCGATGTGGCAACTCTTCTGGAAACATAGCTAAATGTTTATCCTGTTTTGCTCCCGAGAAATACCAATGTCCATTGAAGTAGGTATTCCATTCTTTATTGGTCATTGTTGATTTTTCTTTCTGTTCTTTACTAGGCTTTGGAGCATTTCCCTGTTTTTTAAATAACAAGATATACTCAAAATCCAACTTTACAATTCCGTTTCTGGGATTGGGATAACTTCCCATAATGCTTGCTCCTCCAGAAGTGTTCATCGTTGTTGTTTTTTGCCAAATAATTTGCCCCATAAAGTCAAACCCAATCATTTCACAAAACTTAATGATTTCCGTATGAATGGGAATAACTTTGTAGCGTCCATAATATGTTGAACGAGCAAATTGGTCGCCTATATTAATGCAGAGACGACAGCCTTTATGGAGAACTCTGAAACATTCTTTCCAAACCAAATTCAAATGGTTAATATAGGTTTCGTATTCATCGTGAAAACCAATCTGATTATTTGTGCCATAATCTTTCAACTGCCAATAAGGAGGAGACGTCACTATCAAATGAACGCTCTCGTTAGGGAGTTCGTTCATCTGTCGGCTATCGCCATTTATTATTATATGTTTACTCTTGTATGCCATTTATCTATCTTTTAATTCTCGAAATATTAGTTAAATATATCCTTCTTCATTTTTATTAAATGGATTAAAGGTAGTCTTCACCGCTTGAAACTCCGTCTTCATGGACTTTGGTGTTGGTTTTGTGGTGCCTTTCTTGGCTTGGGGGTTATGTCGCTCGTAGGTCACGACGGTAAGCGTAGTAGGACTACTTGTACAGTCTTTCCAACCAGAGACAACATTTATCTTGCATTCCATAAAACTGAATTTAAATAGTTAATTTGCCATAATTCAATAGTGTTTCCTCCTTTGTATTCTCTCTCGAAGTCGGAGGATTTCGCTCACGGGAGAGATTTCTTGAACCAATAACGCAAATGTACTTGATTTATTGCGAAAAGATAGCGAGTAATCAGCAAAAAGATACCGAGCGATGGCGAGATTGCTCGGTATCTTTTGGATGACCATTCGGCAGGCTCTTTCTGTGTGGTTGCCAAACGGCAGGAAAACGCTTCTTGCAAATGCTTTATCTCCGATAGTTCTCTTGCAGTAGTCGGTTGATGTCGGAGAGACGATAGAGTATTTTCCCTGCGATTTGGGTGTAAGGAATAATGCCCTTGTCCCGATAGTCTTGCAAGGTGCGAGGGCTGATGAAAAGGTGTTCGCAAACCTCTCGCCCAGTAAGGTAGATTTCTCCCCCGAAGAGTGGACGGTGCGTTTGGGCAATCTCCCGAATACGCTTGCTTACTTCTTGAATGCCCGAAATGAGCTGTTTCATTTCGGGCGTTTCTCTGTTTACAATCTCGTGTTCCATAGTCATTGTATTTTTCAGTTCGACTTTTCAAGGAGTGCTTCCATATCCTCACGTTTGTAATAGCACTTATGCCCGATTTGAATAAAGGGCAGCACGGACGTGTCCCGATAGTGCTGGAGTGTCCGTTTGCTGATGTTCAGTATTCGGCACACGTCCCCATTGTGCAACAGGTCGGGGACTTCGGGCTTCGTGCCAAAGTGTTCTCGCATACAAAGAGCCAACTCTTCGATGCTCTTTTTCAGTTCCTCCCAAGCAGAGGTGTCGATGGCGGTAAATCTCATATCAATATCGTTTTAATTGTCATTTTTACTTCGTTCGGTGCAAATGTACGCAGGCGAAATCCTTGTCCCAAGCCTCGATGAAATCAAGGGAAACAAAAGGAAGTCGCAGGTAAATGTACAAGAGAACAGCACCTATTTCTCCCACTTTTTCCTAAGTGCGTACTTGTGACTCTGATATAGATAGAAGTGGCTCTCTTACCAATGAACACACCCGCCCCTTTCTCTCTCGAAGAAAAAGTGTGCAGACGTTGGCAATCCGATGAAGTCGCTTACTAAGCCGTTCTCCTCTCTGTTTTTGCTTTTTGAACGGGTTCGCTCTGATTTCTCCCTTTTATCTCGCCCATTTTCGGAGCATTTTTGTGTTCCCCGAAGCAACAGCCTCGCAAACCTTGGCATTGTGAGTTCGGCTCACTAATTTGGTTTCAGCATCCGTTTTCGGATGAAAGTTCAAAACCAAGCAAATAGAAGAAGTACAAACAATGAAAAAAGAAGAGCATGACACCCCATCCAAGAACGCTCAAATAGAAGAGTTCCTTTCGGCTCGGTATGAGTTTCGATACAACACCGTGTTGCACCGAGCAGAGTACCGTCCACGAGAAACGGGCGATTATACAGCCATAGACCGCTACCGCATCAATACCCTCAAAAGAGCCTTGGACAAGGAAGCCGATGTACAGACCTCACCCGAGAACTTGTACAGCATCATCGAAAGCGATTTCTCCCCACGTGTCAATCCCGTACAAGCCTATTTCCAAGCGTTACCGCTGACGAAAGGGAATGCGGAAGCTATCACCGCCCTTGCCGACTGTGTGAGCGTAGCCAATCCTGAGAAATGGAGGGAATACCTCACCAAGTGGCTGGTTGCAGTGGTCGCCAATGCGATGGACGACAGGCAGTGTCGTAACCACACCTGCCTTGTACTGACAGGTGAGCAAGGGAAATTCAAAACCACATTTCTTGACCTGCTCTGCCCACCTGCACTGTCAGACTATCAATATACGGGAAAGATATATCCGCAGGAAAAGGATGTGCTGAGCCTTATCGGTCAAAACCTCATCATCAATATTGATGACCAGCTCAAAGCCCTCAACAAACGAGACGAGAACGAACTGAAGAACCTGATTACCTGCCCACAGGTGAAGTACCGTATGCCTTATGAGAAACACATCGAAGAGCGACCGCACTTGGCAAATTTCGTGGCATCGGTCAATGGCAATGATTTCCTCACCGACCCGACAGGAAGCAGACGCTTCCTCCCTTTTGAGGTGCTGGCGATAGAGATAGACAGAGCCAAGAGCATTCCGATGGATGCCGTTTACAGCGAAGCCAAGACACGTTTGAATGAAGGGTTTCGCTATTGGTTCAATGATGAAGAAATTATTGAATTGCATAGAAACAGCGAAGCCTTCCAAGCCTATACGACAGAGATGGAACTGTTGCTCCGCTATTTTACCTTTCCCACGGAGGCAGAGACGGCAACGAAACGCTTCTATATGACCAATTCGGAGATAGTAGGTTACCTCTCCTGCTATACCCGACAATCCCTCTCTCCCAAGCGGATGGGCGAAGCCTTGCGAAAGGCAGGCTATACGAGAGAGTGTCGCAGGATAAACGGCAACCCCGTATATGTCTATGCCGTCCGTAAGCTTTACCCCGAGCACCGCCATAGCACCCTGTTGTTACCAACCTCTTTGTAATACTCCTTTCTCTTTTCTTTCCTATTCTCCTTACTACGTTACTACAACTAAGGATAATACAGTGAAAGAGAAAGGATTGCAGGAGGTGTCCATCTTGCGAAACGGCTTACTACCATCTTTCTACGCTTCTACGGCAGAATGAATGAGAAAAGGTGTAGACAGGAGACGTAGAAGGATAAAACCGAATGAAGTGTTACACTTTTCTCTTTCACTGTCAATCTCTTATCTGAATGTAGAAGAGTAGTAAGATAAAAAGAGGAAAATTCCCAAAAGAGAAAACAGAGCGAATAATGAATATGAATAATCCCAATCCAACGATAACAGCAATGAACAACGAATATTACGACTTACAAAACATCAAAGCGATACCGATAGCCGACTACCTGCACGCTTGCGGTATCGAGCCAGCCAAGCGTTACAACGGCTATGCCCTCTATCACGCACCCTACCGAGAAGATCCCAATGCCAGCCTGAAAGTGGACTTTCGACAAAACCTGTGGCACGACTATGGCACGAGCCAAGGTGGAAGCATCATCGACCTTGTAATGCGTATGCGTGGGTACAGTGTCTACGAAGCAATGGTACATCTTGCCGAAGGCAAAGCACAAATCCTCACACCCTCTTCCTTTCATCGTGAAGCTCACATAGAGCAGAAAAGGAAAGAACAGCGACCAAATAATACAAGGCGTATTCTCTCCATTAGTGAAGAATTGCCTCTGCATCTGCAAAACTATCTCCGAGAAGTACGCAAGATAGATCTTGCCGTGGCAAGCCCTTATCTCCGCCACGTTCGCTACGAGGTAGGAGGACGAGAGTACTCCGCCATCGGTTTTGCTAATCGTGCAGGAGGGTATGAGCTTCGGGACGACAAAACATTCAAGGGAACGATTGCCCCGAAGGATATATCTGTGATTGCAGGAAAAGCGAACAACGCCTCTCATTGCCTCTTCGAGGGCTTTATCGATTTCCTTTCTCTTCTCACAATGAAAGGGAAAGAAATCGCTCCCTGCCTTGTACTGAACTCAGTCAGTAATCTTTCACGAGCCATTGCCTATCTTCACGAGAACGACATTGACTCCGTTCGGGCTTTCTTTGACAACGACCCAGCAGGACGACAAACCCTCCAATCTTTACAATCAGCAGGTATCAACGTGGAAGATATGAGCCGACACTATTCCCGATATAAAGACCTCAACGACTATCACGTCGCCCAAAGAACAGAACTAAAGCAGGTGATACCACATCGCAAACGAGGACTTAGACGATAAGGCAAAAGAAAGCAAATAACATTATTCTATCATCAGGCATTCAAAGATGCAGGAAATAAAATGTATGCGAATAAACGGCTTTGTTTCGATAGCTACGGCAGTTCCTCAGAACAGCAAGTTTGCAGAGCCAAACTTAGAAACAAAGCGTGCAGGCATTCACAGAATGCAACGCAACAAGAAAGAAGTACGAGCAGGGCGGAGCGGACATTTCGAGAAATGCCATAGCTCATTAGGGTATTTTCTTCACGCTGCACTTCGTTATCGCTAAAAATACCCTCCTGAGCCAAGGGATTTCGCCCCCTTTGGATACCCCTTAAAGCAATATTCATCTTATGGGCTACGCCGTATTACATATAGACAAGGCGAGAAGCAACGACTCGGGAAATACCGCTCATATAGCGCGGACATATACCCCGAGTAACGTCGATCCTTCTCGCACGCACCTGAACAGGGAATTGGTGCAATTCCTCGCAAATGTAACCAACCGTAGCGATGCGATAGAGCATCGCATCGCCACGGCCGATATCTACCGAAAGGTTGCAAAGAACCAAGTCAAAGCCTTGCGCTTTATTCTGTCAAGTTCACCAAAGGATATGGCTTGCATAGAGCAGGAAGGAGGCCTGTACGAGTGGTGTGATGAATCGATGGATTGGCTTCGCTCCACTTTCGGGGCGGACAACGTAGTCGCAGCGACACTCCACACCGACGAGGAGACTCCGCATATTCACGCCACAGTCGTCCCCATTGTCACGGGAGAAAGACGGAAAGCCAAGGAGGAAGCCGAAAATGGCAAGCGGAAGTATAAGACGAAGAAGAACAAAGTACGGCTTTGTGCCGATGATGTGCTTACGCCTAAGAAGCTGGAGCAGTATCAGACGGACTATGCCAAGCGGATGCAACGATTCGGATTGGAACGGGGCGTACACGGCTCGGAAGCCAAGCACCGCACCACGATGGAGTATTACAAGGAAATACTCAAATCCATGAAAGAGAAGGAAGCTCAAAAGGCGGAACTCACAGCCAAGATAAAGGAGCTGGAAAGCAGGCAGGCAAGCTCCGAATGAAAGGCACGCTGTACTCCCTCTTTGGCAACTCCGAACTCGACAAGGCGGAGAAGCGTATTGCAGACTTGGAGCAGGAAGCCGAACGGCAACAGTATCTTTCGGAAAAGGAGAAAAACGAAATCCGAAAGGAAGTCGTTCTCTTGCAGGACACGGTCAAGGGAAGGGACAGAGCCATTGCCGAATTGAAAGAAACCGTGCAGGTTTATGAGGAAGAGCGGAATTGGATAAAACATTTCTTCAGTGGGTTCTATCAACTGCTGAACATTCGTCTGATGCTCCGAAAGATGGATTTCTCTGACGACAGAATAGCGGAGATGTATCGCACGGAGACTCCCCGCGAGGAACGGCTAAAGCCTATTCGGGATTATACAAGAGAGAATTTACGGAAGAGGACAGTGAAATCCGTATCACCAAGGACGAGAAGAAGCGACCACTCCTAACTATCAATGGGATTCCCATAACTGATTGGTGTGAACTGAACCCAAGTTTAACCCCCACATTCGCCTATTTCTTGCAGTGACCGTACTTTCCTCGTTTTTCTTATGGGCTCTGTGTCCTACAAATTTTATTCTTTTTGTATGGTGAGTGTTTTAAGTTCAACTTATCGTATATCTGTTTTGCTTGCTTCGAAGGACTACTACATTGGCGCATCTCGATAGTTTCACCTAATGGATTCTTCCCTTTTGTTGTGACGAGCTTTTGGGTGCTCATACGTCGTACAATCTCGGTCCAGTAACAGGATTCTCCTTCTCGTTTTAATTGACAACGGATGGTGTTTACCACCCAATAGGCTAATAAACCGAAGAAGAGGTGTGCGTCGCTTCTCTCATCTTTCTGATGATAGATAGGACGGAGGTTGAGATCATTCTTTAGTTGCCTGTTCGTGCATTCTATCTCACGAATGAGATTGTAGTATTCCCATGTCATGCGCTCATCAAGTGTCCTGACATTGCTGCGGAGGAAGTATACTCCGTGACCAGATTCCATTGCGGAGAGGTCTTTTATCTCCCAGTCTATGCGCAGCATCTGCTTGGGTTTCTTCTCATCTTTTATGTAGCTTATCTGATAGAACTTCGCTATAGATGGGTACTTCTGTATGGCACGTTCTGTACGTTCAACAACCTTTTCATAGGTTTTCGTTCCACCTTTCTTGGAGATTCCATCGTTTATTCTCTGCAGTTCCATCTCAAAACGCTCTCTCCAGACCCTGTTCATGGACGACTCTGTCATAGCTTTCGAAGGAGATGTTATTTCGAGATAATAATCCTTGTCATCCTCTGTCTTAACCTCTTTCAGCGTTATCTTCTGCCGACGGGCATCCATTACCGTAACACTCCTATTATCATCACTGAGCGTATAGTCCTTCATTTTCGTACGAGATACGCAGAGATAATTGTAACCTTTTCTTTTAATCAGCTCCAAGTTCTCTTCCGTGGCAACACCTGCATCCATGACAACGAGCGTATCCTTTGTCCGTGATGGCTTCCTCTTTGCCAGCGTGTCAATCATATCGGGCAGAGACTTGGGGTCTGCTGTATTACCCTCCAAGATAGAAGAATAACGTATAAAACCTTCTTTATTGATACATAGTGCAAGTACAAGTAGCTTACAGTCAGAGCGTTTTTCTTTTGACCGGCCGAACTTGGCCTTGTTGCTGTTACGCTTGCTGCCCTCGAAATAGAAGTTGGTTAAGTCGAAGAGCATCAACTTGTTGTCTATCTTAAAGAGGTCGTCAGTAACGTTGCACAGATGACGCTCTAACTGTTCCTTTAGTTCATATAATTTGTCAGTGACTTTATACAGAGAATTGATTCCTGGTGTCCAGCCAGGAACTCCACTATAAAGTTCACCAGCAGCTGAGTTATCGCGCAAATAATAATAAGACGAACGTTCAGAAACTGCATATACTGTGCGAACTATCAATGCTGACAAAGCCGTGTGTATCGTATTCTCCGTCCAGCCATTTCTGCGCAGGAAACCCTCTAATTGCAGCTTGTCTATCGTCTGCTTGCAGAGCCACTCAGCACCGACATTCCTTGCGTCAGTATATTTTGCCGTCTCAAGGTCAACGTAGTTCTCATATTTTCTCAGCGACTTCTGCTCTTCCTTGTTAAACCTATCGATTCCACCTTCTTTCTCCATACGGCTCCACCATTCGTCAGCCTTTGCCTGTTCAATAGGAGTAAGTCCGTCAAGATGTTCCTTGAAAAGCGAGGGTGTACTTCTGTTTTTGAAGCGTTCGGTAAGTGCGTATGCAATTTTTCGAACCTGTACGGCAGTAAGTGAAGGTTCAAAACCGATGTTCAACAAAATTAGCGAATGTACATGACCCTGCACGTCACGATATGACTCCTTGATGCGATAATAAGGAGCCATGTCGCCTGTTGCAGGGTTGAATCGTGTCTGTACATTTGCGTGCATGAGTGCAAAGTAACAAAATAATTTTGATATGACGGTGTCCTACAAATCAGATTTTACACCTCGTTACAATACCCTATGCTTGATTATCAATCATTTATAAAATTGATACTACACAAAACATCCCGAATATTTATGAAAATATTTTTGCCAGTTAAACTTGGGTGAAATGGAATCAGCTCATCAACCGTAACCGCTCTCAACGACTGTAAAACCGAAATACACTTTCTCTTTCATCGTAATATTTCAGCCTTGACAAAACTTTTAAGAAGAAAATCACGCAAGAACGCTCATTTTCACTCGCAAATGTGTACCTTTGCAAGTGAAAATGAGCGTTCTTTGGCTATTCAAAACAATGTGCCTCAAAGCACTCCGCTCATTTCCAAATCGTTACCTATTCATCTATCCTAAAACGGTAACACTCTATTATCCAATGAGATAGTTCAGAGCCGAAAAATTCAATTGGGCGTCTTTTCAAAGCCAAAAGAGCATCAACTACTTTTAATCTTCTGAATTTTCTTTACATTGTTAGAATGCAAAGTAAGAAGAACAGATAAGGACAAGAATAATATGTCATACTTTATTTGTTATTGTTGAATTATTTGAATAAAATTAGTTACCTTTGCGCTATAAGCAAGTTTAGTGTTTAACAAACACATATAAATCTTTTTATCTTACGGTGGGTTCTATGAATTACCACCGAAAGCAAATAGCCTCTTCAAGTCCTTGAAACAATTTATATCACTTATTGATTATGAAAATAAAAATCAAACTATTACTATTGATGTTGTTCTGCTTTACAGTTGGAATAATAAAAGCTGATCATCAGCCGCAATTTTCTACTGCTGGATTCTACGAGTTACCTAATTCGGGCAGAACGGTCTATTCTATGAACCCTGCATGGAGGTTTTACAAAGGAAGTATTACTGGTGCAGAAGCAATTAATTTTGATGATAGCAAATGGAAAGTTGTTTCATTTCCTCACGGATTAGAGTATCTACCAGCGGAAGCCAGTGGAAGCATCAACTATCAAGGTGAGGCATGGTATCGTAAGCATTTCATCCCAAATAATAATTTGAAAGGACAAAAATTGTTTTTGCATTTTGAGGCTATCATGGGCAAAAGCAAAATCTATGTCAATGGAAAACTTTTAGCAGAACATTTCGGGGGTTATTTACCCATAGTAATAGATGTAACAGAGGCTATTCAGTGGAATAAAGAGAATGTTATCGCAGTATGGGCAGACAACAGCAATGACCCAACTTATCCTCTAGGAAAGCCACAGGAAATGCTTGATTTTTGTTATTTTGGTGGTATCTATCGTGACTGCTGGCTCATTGCTCATCACAACGTCTATATCACAGACCCGAATTATGAACAAGAAAAGGCAGGTGGCGGATTATTTGTAGCTTACGATAAAGTTTCAGAGGCTTCAGCTAACATTCTGTTACAAACCCAAGTCCGCAATGATAGTCGTCAGAAATTCCAAGGTTTCATAGAATATGAATTACAACGCCCCGATGGACAACGAGCTGCATTAATAAATACTAAATTACAAATACTCTCAGGTAAAGCCCTAACAACGAAAAACGAAGTAACACTTAAAAAGCCATGGCTGTGGAGTCCTGAACAACCCAATCTCTACAATCTCATAGTCCGTATTCGCAACAATAAAGGACAAGTGGTGGATGGCTACCGCCGCCGCATCGGCATACGTAGTATTGAATTCAAGGGCAAGGATGGTTTTTGGCTTAATGGTAAACCCTATAATGCGCCGCTTATTGGTGCAAACCGCCATCAGGACTATGCCATTATTGGCAATGCTGTATCAAATGGCTTGCACTGGCGAGATGCTAAAAGCTACGCGATGCAGGACTGAAGGTTATCCGCAATGCCCATTGCCCACAAGACCCAGCCTTTATGGATGCCTGTGATGAATTGGGACTATTCGTTATCGTGAACACACCCGGCTGGCAATTCTGGAACGATAATCCTATCTTTGCCGAGAGAGTTTACAATGACATTCGACAGTTGGTTCGTCGTGACCGTAATCATCCTTGCGTTTGGCTTTGGGAACCCATTCTAAACGAGACTTGGTATCCTGCCGACTTTGCAAAAAGGACTTTAAATATTGTCAGTGAAGAATACCCTTACTCCTATTGCTATTCAGGCTGTGATAGCGAGGCTCGCGGACATGAGATATACCCTGTCCAATTCTGTCATCCATCAAATACTGACAAAGAAGAAGCAAAAACAAATCTTGATCCAAAAGTGACATACTTTACACGTGAGTGGGGTGATAACGTTGATGATTGGAATTCTCATAATTCCCCAAGTCGTGTAGCTCGCAACTGGGGGGAACATGCAATGCTTGTACAAGCACAGCATTATGCTGCTCCCAACTATCCTTATACCAGCTACGATGCGCTCTATCGTACGTCCAAACAACATATAGGAGGCTGTCTATGGCACTCGTTCGACCATCAGCGTGGTTATCATCCGGACCCCTTCTATGGAGGATTAATGGATGCCTTCCGCCAACCAAAGTATTCTTACTATATGTTCAAAGCGCAACGCAGTGCAGCTGTTGAAGATAGATTGTTTGAAACAGGACCGATGGTTTATATAGCGCATGAGATGACACCATTCTCACCTAAAGATGTCACCGTCTATTCTAACTGTGACGAAGTGAGACTCACCTATAATAAAGGTGGAAAAACATGGACTTACGTTCGTCCAAATGACAAAAAGGGTATGCCTTCACCTATTATTACTTTTAAGGATGTCTATGATTTCATGACAGATAAAAACATGTCAAGAAAGAATCAGCAGTCAGATGTTTTCTTACGTGCAGAAGGACTTATTAATGGAAAGGTTGTTGCAACAGATGAGGTTTATCCTGCACGCCGACCCGAGAAACTACTCCTATGGCTTGATCATGAAAATCAAGACATAAAGGCTAATGGCTCTGACGTGGCTACTGTCATTGCTGCTGTTGCTGACAAAAACGGAAATATCAAGCGTCTAAACAATTATAATATCTATTTCCAAATAGAAGGAGAAGGACGTATCATTGGTGATGAAAGTATCGGTGCAAATCCTGCTTCAGTAAAATGGGGTACGGCACCTGTACTCATCCAATCAACAACAAAGTCTGGAAAGATACGTATCATTGCAAGCATTTGGTGGAAAGGCTCACAAATGCCTACCAGTGCAGTACTGGACCTTGAAAGTAAACCTGCAGAACACCCTATGATTTACATGAAAAGTGAAGCTGCACTCATACCAAACCAGACTAATGAACACAGCAACAACGGCAAAAACACCATCGACTTAGAGGCAGAGCTTCGTACTAAAAAAGAAAACGATAAAAAGCTTAAAGAAGTAGAACAACAGCAAACTGACTTTGGAGAAAGAAACTAATCCAATAATAAAAAGGTTTCATCTGATGGATTATTAGATTATTCATCTAAAGCAGAGGGTGTGTCAAGCTGATACATCCTCTTTTTAATTAACAGAACCCACCTTAACTTAATTTCCTGTCACTCCTGTCATTTGTAGTAGACACATAACTTGTTATATCACAGCAAGATATATGAAATGTTAAAAATGACAGCAAACTGAAACAAAAATATTCTCAATTCACAATTCATAATTCATAATTCATAATTCATAATTGTGATTACCATTATTTACTGTGGTTTATCGCAACAAGCACCTCGTTAACTCGTCTACAAAAACTTGTCAACTAAAAACAGGGTATCTCGGTAATCACGGAGGGTGGGTCAAAATGCAAATTAATAACTTGACAACTTTCAAACTATAAGTGTTTTTTCTTAAAGCAAAGAAAAGACCATTTCTTTACTCAAAATCGAGTACAGAAATGGTCTTTTTTAATGAATTGTTTCAAACTGTAAGGTTATCAAAATGGCATTTTCATTTTGACACACCCTCTAAGGAGGGGCTGATTATTATCCGAAGTTATCATACATAATTGCATCCTGGTCAACACCGATGCTGTCAAGATAATCAGTAACGGTCTTGATGAGCATTGGAGGTCCACAGAGGTAGTACTCACAATCCTCTGGTGCCTCGTGATCCTTTAGATACTCATCACGGATGCAGTTTACTGCAAAACCAGTGTAATACTTCACGCCAGCCTCATCAGCCTTAGGGTCTTGACGGTCGAGAGAGAGGTGGAAGTGGAAGTTAGGATATTCCTTCTCCAACTCCCAGAAATCCTCAAGGAAGAACGCCTCACTGAGTGAACGGGCACCATAGAAGAAGTGCATTTCACGGTCGCGAGTGTGGAGGGTCTTCGTCATGTGCATAATCTGTGCACGCAAAGGAGCCATACCAGCACCACCACCAATCCAAATCATCTCCTTACCAGAAGTGAAGTTTGGATGGAAGTCACCATAAGGTCCACTCATCATCACCTTATCGCCCTCTTTGAGAGAGAAGATATAAGTAGAACCTATACCAGTTGGTACGTTCTGGAAACCAACCTGCGGACGTGGCAAGAATGGAGGTGTTGCAATACGAACAGTCAGTGTGATGATATCACCCTCAGCTGGATAGTTCGCCATAGAGTAAGCACGAACAGTTGGCTCTGGGTTCTTTCCCTTCAAAGAAAGAAGGTTAAACTGCTTCCAAGGTCCGAGGTATTCCTCGCCAATATCGTTCTTATCGAAATCCTTGTCATAGTCGATGCAGTCGTAAGCTGGAATAGAAATCTGTGCATAAGAACCCGGAACGAAGTCCATGTGCTCACCCGGAGGTAAGGCAACCTTGAACTCTTTGATAAAGCTTGATACGTTCTTGTTAGAGATAACAGTACACTCCCACTCCTTAACGCCCATAACAGACTCAGGAACCTTGAGTGACATATCACCCTTTACCTTACACTGACATCCCAAACGCCAATGGTCTTTGACATCCTTACGGCTGAAGTGAGGACGCTCAGAGTCGAGAATCTCACCGCCACCTTCTACTACCTGCAGCTTACACTGGCCACAGCTGCCCTTACCACCACAAGCAGAAGGGAGGAACACCCCGTTCTCGTTCAGTGTAGACAATACTGAGCTACCCTGATCAACGGTCATCTCCTTGTCACCGTTAATTGTTATCTTTACCTTTCCGCTTGGGCTGAGATACTTCTTAGACACAAGCAGGAGAATCACCAACACAAGGATGGTGATAAGGAATACCACAATACTTATTGTTATGAATTGTCCCATTGTTTACTTAGATTTTAAGACCTGAGAAGCACATCATTGCCATTGCCATCAGTCCTACTGTAATAAATGTGATGCCAAGACCCTGCAAAGGCTTTGGTACATCAGAATATTCCATCTTCTCACGAATAGCACCCATTGCCACGATAGCCAATGTCCAGCCAAGACCAGAACCTGTACCATAGACAAGTGCATCCCATACACTACCGATATACTGTGTGCTTGCTGGGTCAAGACCAATACGCTGCTGCATAAAGAGTGATGCACCCATGATTGCACAGTTAACGGCAATCAGTGGAAGGAAGATACCCAACGCACCGTAAAGTGAAGGTGAAAACTTCTCAACTGCCATCTCCACAATCTGTACGATACCAGCAATGACAGCAATAAAGAGGATAAAACTAAGATAGGTAAGGTCTACTCCCTCTGCCAGACAGTCAGGTCCGAGAACCTTTGTCAGCAAGAGATAGTTGACTGGTGTAGTAACAAGTAACACGAATGTTACAGCCACACCAAGTCCCAATGACGTCTTCACGCTCTTTGAAACAGCAAGGTATGAACACATACCGAGGAAGAACGCAAATATCATATTGTCCACAAAGATGGACCGGAAGAATAAACTAATAAGATGTTCCATAATTACTTCTTGTCTTCTTTATAGAAATATGCACGATGAATCCAAATAACACAACCAAGGAGGATGAGTGCCATTGCTGGCATTGACATCATTCCGTTATCCATATAACCAGCATCATAGAAGCTCTGTGGGATAATCTTAAAGCCAAGCAATGAGCCACGACCGAAGAATTCACGAACAGCACCTACGATAACAAGAATCAGCGCATAACCGAGTCCGTTACCAATACCATCAAGGAAACTTGGCCAAGGCTTGTTGGTCATAGCGAAAGCCTCAAGACGTCCCATAAGGATACAATTGGTAATAATCAGTCCGACATAGACAGAAAGCTCTACACTCACATCGTAAGCTACGGCCTTAAGCACCTGACTAACAACAGTTACCAAAGCTGCCACAACGACCAACTGCACGATAATACGAATACGGTTAGGAATGGTGTTGCGGATAAGTGAGATAATAACATTAGAGAATGCCGTAATAATAGTAACGGCAAGTCCCATAACAATCGCCGGCTTCAGCTGTGAAGTTACGGCAAGGGCAGAACAGATACCAAGGACCTGAACCAAAATTGGGTTGTCCAGGTTCAGTGGATTACTGAACACCTCTCTATTTTGTTTTGAGAATAAATCCATATTCTTATTGTTCTAAAAGATTAGAATGTTATTTGCTGTTCAGAAATTTAACGTAAGGTTGAAGTCCACCCTTCTTTGTCTGAAGCATCTCTGTCACACCATTACTGGTAAGCGTAGCACCTGTTACGGCATCTACCTGCGTAGATGGGTCTTTGATCTTCTTTTCAACAGCAAGTGCTATATTCTGAGTATCGTTTCCACTAAAGAGATGCTTACCCTTGAACAAATCCTGCCATGCCTTGTTGTCTTTGATTTCAGCACCGAGACCAGCTGTCTCACTCTCGTGGTTGAAGTAAGCACCGAAGACCGTTCGCTTATCACCATTGATAGCGATGAAACCGTTGATAGGACCCCAAAGACCGTTACCATAAACAGGGATAACATACTTATCCTGACCATCTACCTTGCAACGGAACAATGCGAGTTTGCCTTCCTTGGCATCCTTACTATTCAACTTAAAGCCAGCATCAACACCACCTTGCTTTCCAGCCTCAACAACCTTACCGTCAGCATTGATGATATCATCTGCCACGATAATCTTCTTCCAAAGTTTAAGTGCCTCCTCATTGCTCATATCACGATTCTGATTGAGCGCAAAGAGAATCTGCTTCTGCTGATCAAGCTGTACATTAGCATCCTGCATTGGCTTCAATGCTTTGAACACGAATGCAAGCAAAAAGGCTACTATCAGCACGAGGATGGCAGAATAGATAATTGTATAAGAATTACTATTTGTTTTCATTTCTTCGTCCTCCTTATTTATTTAGCACGCTTTGCGCGCTTGCTGATGTTTGACTGAACTACACAGTAGTCAATGAGTGGAGCAAACATATTACCAAAGAGGATGGCGAGCATCATACCCTCTGGATAACCTGGGTTCATCACACGGATAATAATTGCCATCGCACCAATAAAGAAACCATATACCCACTTACCTGTCTCTGTACGTGCTGATGTCACTGGGTCGGTTGCCATGAAGACTGCACCGAAGCAGAAACCACCTAAGACGAGGTGTTCATACCACTGAATTGGTGTTGCACCCGTTGAATGGAAGATAAGTCCCATCACGGTACCACCGAGGAATACGCTCAACATTGTCTTCCAGCTGGCGATGTTCGTCCAAAGAAGGATAACAGCACCGATAGCGATAGCGATAACTGATGTCTCACCAACAGAGCCTGGGATAAGACCAACTATCATATCGCATACAGAAGTATTCACTGTTGTTCCCTGCGCTATCTCGCCCAATGGGGTTGCCATTGTGAAACCGTCAGGCAGGTTATAGCCAAGACCGCAGATTGAATTATGTGCTACCCAGATGCTATCACCTGTCATCTTACTTGGATAAGAGAAGAAGAGGAAGGCACGTGCAGCCAAAGCAACGTTAAAGAGGTTCATACCTGTTCCACCGAAGATTTCCTTCGTAAAGATTACCGCAAAGGCTACTGCAAGCACGAGTATCCAAAGTGGTGTGGTCACAGGGATAATCAATGGAATCAGAATACCTGATACAAGGTAACCTTCCTGTATCTCCTCACCCTTCATCTGTGCCCAAGCAAACTCAATGCCTAAGCCGACAATGTAGGACACGAGGATATTTGGCAACAGCGCAAGCAGACCATAAAGGAACATACCCCAGCAAGTAGCATCAGCCAACTTGCCAGCTGCTAAGGCATTCTGATAACCGATATTATACATACCGAAGAGCATAGCAGGTACTACTGCCAGTACGACTATACTCATAATTCGCTTCGAATCAATTGCGTCGTGGATAGAAGTTCCGCTCTTTGATGTCTCATTAGGAACATAAAGGAACGTCTCGAAACCATCGTAGACACTCTTGAAAGCGTGAAGCTTTCCGCCCTTTTCAAAGTTCGGGCGTATCTTATCGAGATAATTTCTTAAACTCATATTACTTTTATTATAGGGTTCTTAAAGTCCAAAGTTTCTGTTTCCAGAATGGTTACAAAGGCTTTGTAATGTTATTACAAGCCCTTTGTACAACTATTACAAAGCGTTTGTAATACGTCGAAAAGGCATTGGCAACATTCTTGCAGGTCCATAACCGATTGTTGACTGACTGCTGATGACATTCTGAGAAACTTTATTTGAAACCATAGTTAAAGTTATTGTGGGCTCATAAGACCCCTATGCATTCTCTTTTCTTAGGATATCCAAGCCCTCACGAACTATCTTCTGCAAAGGCAACTTGGAACTGTCAACGAACTCAGCGAGCGCAAAGTCCTCTGGACTTACCTCGTAGATACCCAACTGCTCTTGGCTATCAATATTGCCTGAGAGAATTGACTTGATAAGGTACTCGCTATAGATATCCATTGGTAACACTTTGTCGTACTCGCCACTCATAATCATGTGACGTTCGCCACCCTTGAGACGTGCATCGAGGTTGTACGTCTTCTTGCCCTGCAACCAGCTGAAATAGCTGTGAGAGGTTGAGAAGTCATTGAGACGAGGGAGCATCCAACCAAAGATTTCGTGCACGTCATCACCCTCTGGAATCAAAGTTACCTCAGAAGTATGAGCACCGAGCACTGTCTCGTCATTGGCAATAACGCCAGTGAGAGGATTACCATTGAGAATACGAACATGACAACCGTCAGCAACGTTATCTGCAAGGATTTGCTTCAAAGGAGTACCAACAAGGGCATCAACATAGCCTGTCTGCTTTACCATGCTACCAGCAATGGCAACACGACGAGTGAGGTTTACCTTACCAGTGTTGAACAAACGACCGAAGAAGATAACAGCTGTTGGATCAACAGTCCATACCACTTCGCCCTTATTAACTGGATTAATATGATTTACCTGTACACCAACATTACCTGCTGGGCAAGGACCATCAAACACAGTTACCTCAACGTTCTTTGCTCCGGTCAGCGCAGTAGCCGACTGCTTAGCACCAATACCCAAATAAACCTTTGCAATCTTGGCGAGAGCTGTCAAACCAGTCTGGAAGTCTTTCTCCTGACCATTCAACTCAAACTCAAAGTCGCCTTGCAAAGGTTTATCACGAAGTGCAGACACAAAGATAGCCTTTGGTTCTGTGTCTGGACGTGTAGCAACAGCATAAGGTAGCTGGTTGATATAACCAAACAATCCCGCCTGCAGCAATGAAGCCTTGACATCATCAGCGGATAAGCCCGCCACGTCCTTCACGCCGAAGTCAGCATATTCCTGCTGCGCATCGGCAGCAATCTTCACACGCAACACCTTACGTCTTTCTCCGCGCTCAACAGCTGTGACGGTACCGCTCACAGGAGAAGCGAAGCTAACTTCAGTGCACCCTTTGTCAACAAACAATGGGTCACCAGCTCGGACATGATCACCTTCACGAACGGTTACCTTAGGTGTCAATCCTGGGAAGTCATCTGGAACCAATGCGTATTCCGTAGATGATTTCACAGGCAACATCTGTTCCTGCGCGCGTCCTGTAAGGTTAATGTCTAAGCCCTTTCGTAACTTAATTACATTTGCCATACCAGATTTTATATTATTTCATTCTAATCTTTTCCGTCCTGAATAAGCTGGACAAAGCATAAAGTAAACGGACCTTCGCTTTGCCGAACGCAGCTTATTTTCTGCAAAAATAACGCAAGTGAGAGCAAAGAAAACTTATTTTCAATTTGCCGAACGCAGCTTATTTTCTGCAAAAATAATGCAAGTGAGGGCAAAGAAAACTTATTTTCAATTTGCCGAACGCAACTTATTTTCTGCAAATGTAGCAAAATTTAAGCAGATTTGGCACATTTAGATATAATAATTTCAGTATAAAACGTTTTTTTAGTAGTTTTGTAGACGCATTGAAGAAACTTAGGACAATTATACGATGGGTTATATGGACCATAGCGGGTCTTTACATAACCACAATCGTACTGCTGCACATACCAGCAGTACAGGGTTTTCTTGCCCAAAAAGTAGGTGATGTAGCAGGTAACAAATTAGGCACAGAAGTGCACGTAGGGCGGATTGATTTAGGTTTTATCAACCGCTTTGTATTGGACGATATCCTCATCTATGACCAAAGTCATAAGAAGATGCTATCGGCATCACGTGTTGGAGCAAGAGTCGACATCTGGCATCTTCTACGCACAGGAGAGATTAATATCTCCTCTGCACAGATATTTGGTTTGCAAGCAGAACTCTATAAAACAAGCAAAAATGCCAAAGCAAACTTCCAGTTTGTCTTGGACTCATTAGCATCTAAGGACACTACAAGTCACACTCCATTGCATTTATCCATCAACAGCCTTGTTATCCGACATGGTAGCATAAAGTACGACTGTTTGGATGCTCCAACAACGCCTAAACGTCTGAACCTGAATCATATCAACCTCTACAACATTTCGTCTTATATTATTCTTCACAAGTTAGATGACACAAGTGTATGGGCAGACCTAAGGACATTGGCTTTCAAAGAGTCATCAGGCTTAGAAGTTAAGCAGTTAGCCTTTGATTTGAGAGCTAATCAAAAGCAAGCCAACTTACGTGACTTCGTTTTCGAAGGAGCTAATAGTAAGATTGCCCTAAAAGAGTTACTTACAACTTACAAGTTCAACAACAAGAAGTTAGATTTCAGCACTTTGCGCTACGCAATAAATGGATTTAAAGCCTCCGTAAAGCCTTCCGACTTCTCCCCTATCCTACCCGAGTTAAAGTCCATAACGACTAACTACACAGCTAATGTTGATGCTGAGGGTACGAGCCAGTCAGTATTGGTAAAGCAACTTAACATTTCCGACCCAACACTTTCAACCCAGATAAAGGCAAAAGGTTGGGTAAAAAACATTCAAAAGAAGCCTACATGGGACATCACTTTCAGTCCGCTGAAGGTTAGTAAAAACGTCCTTCAATCCATTGCCAAAGTTACTCATCAGTCCCTCCCTAAGCCTTTGAGTAACATGGGTGATATCCACTATCTTGGCACCTTTGCGCATAACATGGGAAAATATACTGCAAAAGGACAGCTGAACACAGATGCCGGAAATGTTCAATTAGCTACAATTCTTCACGGAAAGAACATTCAAGGATCTATCAATACAACCGACTTAAACCTTGCGAAAGTACTTGACAATAATGACTTTGGCATAGTAAGCACGAATATTAAGGTAGAAGGCAACACCGACCTATCTTCTCTCACCGCAATGGGCGACGTCTCTTCCTTCTATTATAAGGGTTATACCTACAAGAATATCCACCTTGACGGAAGCTATCAGAACGACATTTTCACAGGCAAGACAGCCATCAACGATCCTAACGGAAAGCTGACTATTGACGGCAAAGCGACCAATATTATGGCTTTTCTACAACGAAAAGGGAAACTGTCTACTGACATCTCTATTATTGCTGATGCCGTCAACTTGCACAAACTTCAACTGACGGAGGCTTTGGGCAATAGAACAATCTCTTTTACTTCTAAGATAAAAGGACAGGGCGCAAGCCTAAATGATGTCATAGGAAACCTCGATGTCAACAACTTCTCTATGTCTGGCGAAGGACAGAACATCGCTCTTAACCAGTTAAACATCAAGGCTAACAACGGACTATTAGGTAAGTCACTTGATGCACAGACCGACTTTGGCGAGCTGCACCTTGCTGGACAATATGATTATAGCCAACTTCCACAAAGCATAAGGCGCATATTAGAGCATTATATCCCGAGTCTTTTCCAACCGACTCCACACTATAACTTTGGGCGTGGAAAGGCTAATTATGCCTTCACTTTACGCCTGAATGACACGAAGTTTATAAACAGTCTGCTTAAAACAAAAATCACTTCTTCTCACGCTATGAGGCTTACAGGACTTGTACGAGAACGTCAAAACGAAATTGATTTGCATATCAACGCACCTGACGTGACCTATGCAGGACAACAGATTAACAACCTCATTCTGAACATCAAGAGTGAACCACAAGGTTTGCAGACGAATATCTCTGCCGAACGAAAGGGAGAGAAAGGACCTCATGTTATTATTAATGCACAAGGACTTATCGCTAACAACGCTATAAGTTCAGACATTTCTTTCCGCCTACCAGGGCTTTCTGCGATATATGGTAATGTTAATAGCATTGCTTCTTTCTCACGTCGTCATGGCGACTTAGAGACCCACTTACACCTCAACCCATCTGAAATCAACTTTGACTCCATAGCTCTGCAAGTGCAACCTTCTGATATTTCCTATCATCGGAACAATCTCATCATTGACCACTTTGAACTTTCTAACAACAATCAGCATATCATTGCCAACGGACAAACCTCTGGTAATCAAAGCGATTCGATCCTTGTAAGATTTAAGGATATCAACGTTCCATATATTCTTAACCTTGTCAATTTCCATAGTGTTTCATTTGCAGGAACGGCTTCGGGCACAGCTTCTATCAAATCATTCTTCCATCACCCACAGCTACAAGCGAACCTCGAGGTACAAGACTTCCAGTTTGAAGAGGGCGACATGGGTACACTCTATGCAGAAGCTAACTATAATGACAAGGAAGGTAAAATCAATATTGATGCATATGCCGATGCTGGCGATGGCGCACGCACTGACATCAACGGCTATGTAGACATTAAAAAGAGCTATATCAACCTACCTATCTTTGCCCATAACACGCCTCTCTACTTCCTAAAGAGCTTCTGTGGCTCCTTTATGGATAAGATTCAAGTGCAAGGAAATGGCTGGTGTAAAGTTGTCGGACCCCTTAGCGCCATCAATCTTGAAGGTGATATGCAGGTGAACGGAAGCGTATATGTAAAACCAATAGGAGTTACCTATAAGATGCGTGACGCACGTGTACGCATGATTCCAAACGAGATTATCTTTGGCAATGACACCATCACCGACCCTCACGGACACATTGGTATCGTCACAGGTGGATTACACCATAAGTATCTTACCCATCTTACCTACGACATCAATATCTTCGCACGTAACCTCCTCGCCTATAACTTCCCAAAGAAGCAAGGTAAGGATGCTTTCTGGGGCGTAGTATATGGTACTGGTAAATGTAATATAAAAGGTGAACCTGGCTCAACAACCATGAATATTGACATGGAACCTGAGAGAAATACCTATATAACATACGATGCCAGCTCTACCAATGATGCGGGTACAAACAACTTCATACGATGGATTAACGTGCCCAAGGATAGCATTGGCGTATTAACTCCTGAAGCTGCTGACACACTAAGCTTTGCAGCGAAACATGCCCCTAAAAAGGCAACAAACATTGTGAAATTCAGAGACATACCAAGCGACCTGCACATCAACTTCCTCCTACGCACCAATCCTAATCTTACGCTCGGAGTACTGCTTGATGAAGCCACTGGTGATAATATCCAGCTGAACGGTTCGGGAATGATTCGTGCTACCTATTATAATAAGGGTGCCTTCCAGCTCTTTGGAAACTACAACGTGGACCACGGACAGTATAACCTCACAATTCAAAACATTATCAAGAAGCAGTTTATCTTCCAGCCTGGCTCAACAATAGCCTTCGGCGGCGACCCATTCAATGCTGCATTAAATCTGAAAGCAAACTATATCATCAACTCTGTTCCATTGGGCGACCTCGGACTCGGAAAATCATTCACGGCAAACAACACAAAGGTAAACTGTCTGCTTAACATTGAAGGAACGCCAGGCGCACCAACCGTCTCCTTCGGTCTCGACCTCCCAACACTCTCGCCTGATGCCCAACAGATGATACGCTCTATCCTGAACTCAGAGCAAGAACTTAACCAGCAAGTACTCTACCTGTTGGCTGTTGGACGCTTCTATCCGCAGAGCAATAATAACAATACGGCACGCAACAGTGAGGCACCAAGTCGTACATCCCTTGCTATGCAGAGTCTACTTTCTGGTACGATTTCACAACAAATCAACACCGTATTATCCAACGTTGTGAAAGATAATAACTGGAACTTTGGTGCTAATATTGCCACAGGTAACGAAGGCTTCGACAATGCTGAGTACGAGGGAATGCTCTCAGGAAGTATGCTCAACAACCGCCTGCTCTTCAACGGGCAGTTCGGTTATCGAAACAATGTAGCAAAGGATAAATCATCCTTCATCGGCGATTTCGACATCCGTTACCTCCTCCTACCAAGCGGTAACGTAGCTTTCCGTTTCTATAATCAAACCAACGACCGTTACTTCACACGTAACTCACTGACAACGCAGGGCATAGGCTTGATTTTGAAGAAGGATTTCAACAGAGTAAGCGATATCTTCGGAAGTAGAAAGAAAAAAACAAAAAAGAGAAGCAAAGCACTAATATACAGAATATTATTCGTAACTTTGCACCCGATTTGGGCGAACTACGCCCATATTACAGATAATATAAAGTCGAACTTTATTAATTAAATTATTTTTTAAACACTTTATGACAAATTTCAAAGACGTCCAGAATGTACAGCCTTTAGCTGACTTCAACTGGGATGAGTTCGAGAACGGCGCACACGCTGAGGCAAGTAAGAACGATCTTACTAAGGCTTATGACGAAACTCTTAACAAAATCCAGGAGCATCAGGTAGTTGAAGGTACTGTTATTTCAGTTGACAAGAAGGAAGTAGTTGTTAACATCGGCTACAAGAGCGATGGTATCATCCCTGCTTCTGAATTCCGTTACAACCCAGAGCTCAAGGCTGGTGACAAGGTAGAGGTTTACGTTGAGAACCAAGAGGACAAGAGCGGTCAGCTCGTTCTTTCTCACAAGAAGGCACGCCTCCAGAAGAGCTGGGAAAATATCAACAAGGCACTGGAGAACGACGAGGTTATCCAGGGTTACATCAAGAGCCGCACTAAGGGTGGTATGATTGTTGACGTATTCGGTATTGAGGCATTCCTTCCAGGCAGCCAGATTGACGTTCACCCTATACGCGACTACGACTTATTCGTTGGTAAGACAATGGAGTTCAAGGTTGTTAAGATTAACCAGGAGTTCCGTAACGTAGTCGTTTCACACAAAGCACTCATCGAGGCTGAGCTTGAAGCACAGCGCAAGGAGATTATCTCTCACCTTGAGAAGGGTCAGATTCTCGAGGGTACTGTTAAGAACATCACCTCTTACGGTGTATTCGTTGACCTCGGTGGTGTTGACGGACTCGTACATATCACTGACCTCTCTTGGGGTCGCGTAAGCGATCCACACGAGGTTGTTGCACTCGACCAGAAGATTAACGTTGTTATCCTCGACTTCGATGAGGAGAAGAAGCGTATCGCTCTCGGTATCAAGCAGCTCACTCAACACCCATGGGATTCACTGGATCCAAACCTCAAGGTTGGCGACCACGTGAAGGGTAAGGTAGTTGTTATGGCCGACTATGGTGCATTCGTTGAGATTCAGCCAGGCGTAGAGGGCTTGATCCACGTTTCAGAGATGAGCTGGAGCCAGCACCTGCGTTCAGCACAGGAGTTCATGAAGGTTGGCGACGAGGTTGAGGCAGTTATCCTCACACTCGACCGCGACGAGCGTAAGATGTCTCTCGGCATCAAGCAGCTCAAGGAAGACCCATGGGAGTCTATCGAGGTTAAGTATCCAGTAGGCTCTAAGCACATTGCTAAGGTTCGCAACTTCACTAACTTCGGTATCTTCGTAGAGCTTGAGGAAGGTGTTGACGGTCTTATCCACATCAGCGACCTCTCTTGGACTAAGAAGGTTAAGCATCCATCAGAGTTCACCTCACAGGGTGCAGAGATTGAGGTTATAGTTCTCGAAATCGACAAGGAGAACCGTCGTTTGAGCCTTGGTCACAAGCAGCTCGAGACTAATCCTTGGGATGAGTACGAGGCAATCTACACTCCTGGTTCAATCCACGAGGGTAAGATTACTGAGTCAATGGACAAGGGTGCCGTTATCTCACTCGCTGAGGGTGGTGAGGGCTTCGCAACTCCAAAGCACCTTGTTAAGCAGGACGGCACACAGGCACAGCTTGGTGAGGTTCTTCCATTCATGGTAATCGAGTTCGTTAAGGACACTAAGCGTATCATCCTCTCTCACTCTCGCACATTCGAGGAGGTTAAGGAAGAGCCACGTCGCCAGCGTTCAGCAAACCAGGGCAAGCAAAAGAATGATGCAGCTGCTATCAACAACGTTGCAGCAGGTACATCTCTCGGCGACCTCGGTGTTCTCGCTGACTTGAAGAAGAAGATGGAGGGTGGCAAGTAATTTGCACACTAAAATCTAACATAATTAAAAAAGAGTATCAAGTTTTCTTGGTACTCTTTTTTTGTCTTCATAAATTCGGAGTGGAAAGTTTGTCTTTTGACTTTTATAACTTTAAAACCATATCGGTCATTAGAGCCTAAACAGATTTTCTTTTGAGTGTCGAACAGAAAGAACAGATTTTCTTTTGAGTGTCGAAACGCTCAGAGACCTAAAGGTCGGGGAATGCACAGAAGGCTGACGCCATTGTAAAAAGGAAAGAATGTACAAAAGAAAAATAAAAACAAAAGGCAAAGGGCAAATATCAAAAGACAAAGGCAAAAGGCAATAAGTTACGATACCAACCAACTAATTACCAGTAATCTAAGAAAGCGCTTGATATATTCCATTAAATAAGTATCTTTGTAAGAAAGTAAAAAAATGCAGCAATATAACAAACAGACATTATGGCAAGTAATTAAGAGTTATTTCAACGTCTTGCCTGACAAGGACAGCGAGAAAGATGTTGTTAAACAAATAACTGACGGAATCAACTTTCAAGGTTCTAATCTCTGGATACTCATCTTCGCCATTTTTATTGCATCATTAGGTCTGAACGTCAATTCAACAGCTGTAATTATTGGCGCCATGCTCATCTCTCCATTAATGGGACCTATCATTGGTATGGGATTGGCAATAGGGATAGCAGACCTAACTCTTTTCAGACAGTCTATAAAAAACTATTTGGTAAGTACGTTCATCAGTGTCATCACTGCAATGACCTATTTTACCATCTCGCCTATCACAGATGCACAATCGGAACTCTTAGCACGCACTTCACCAACTCTTTACGACGTGCTAATCGCTCTTTTCGGTGGTGCTGCTGGCTTCTTAGCATTAGCGACAAGAGGTAAAAACAACGTGTTGCCAGGTGTTGCCATTGCAACAGCCCTGATGCCACCCCTCTGTACAGCAGGTTACGGACTGGCTGTGCACAACACTTCCTACTTCTTTGGCGCCTTCTATCTATATTTCATCAATACAGTGTTCATCGCTTTTACAACCTGCTTGGGCGCACATTTCATGAAGTTTCGCAGAAAAGAGTTTGTTAATCGTGAGCAAATGAAACGAGTAAATTATTACATCATTAGTATCATCATTATCACGATTATTCCTGCCAGCTACATGACATGGAACATTATCAAACAAAGTGTCTTTGAAAATAATATAGAACAGTTCATAGCAAAGGAACTTCAGTATAACGGAACTAATATCCTCTCACATGAATATGACCTCCAAACCAAAACGCTTCATGTAGTGGCTGTGGGTAATCCTATCCCTGCGGACACAATAGCAAAAGCACAAAAAACAATGACAGACTATCAGCTTGAAGGTTATAAACTAAAAGTCATACAAGGTACAACCTCTGACAGTTTATTGATTCTGAAACACAAGAAGAAAGATCAGTTATTCGTAGGAGATAAGAATACGTCTGAATGGCAAGAACTTATATATAACAACGATGTGCTAAAGAAGGAGCTAACTTCCTATACGCATTATCCTGTTCTGGCAAACGACATGAAAGACGAGCTTAAGGTTATCTGTCCTACTGCAAAGAGCATTATACTTTCAAAGGCTTCTGAATCATTCACCGACACAACATTGATTGATAATCATATTGTCGCAGTAGTAAAGACTTCAAAACCACTTGCTAACAACAATAAAAAACAACTTTATGACTGGCTGAAAGTGAAAGTCAAATCTGACAGCCTTGAACTTATCGTCATACCATAGTAGTAGCATCATACGACATAAATAAGTGCTAAGCCTTCACGGGCTTGGCACTTATTTATATCTAAACCATCAAACCAATATAGAAGGAAATACCCCAAACGTATTGCGAATTTTATTTACATAAAATACATCTTGCTATACCTAAAATCAAAGAGAAAATAAGATTTTCAGTACACCAACAACGCATTGATTATCAGGCTACTACAGAACAGTATTTCAATAGGTGCCCTTTAAGCCTCCAAAAGGGCATCTTTTGAAGCCTTAAAGGGCATCTTTTGAAAGCTAATTAGGTGTCTTTTTGAAGCCAATTAAGCATCAAGTAAAGAATAAGCGGTAAAGAAAATAGACAAAGTAGAAAAAAAACAAAACAAACAAAGCTGACCCTCTCCCATCTCCTTTATCTCCTCCAGACGGGAATATGAACACAATGATTCCCCTACGCTGAATTAACCTACGTACATTTTAGCAATAGCAAAGCAATTACCTTATACCCCTAAAAGATTACATAGTCTTTCCTTAAAAGTCTTTTTTACAAAAATATCCCAATGTAACTTTTTGGTGATATAAATCTCTATCCCGGCTTGTCCGAGTGGCTTTCTGCAATCGGCTACACATTCCACCAGCGTGTCTTCAAACCACGACAAGTGCCAATGATTGTCGAGACTTTGGGCGAGCCGTGAGGTGAATGAGAATATTGTATGCAGTTAATTTGCGTGAATTTTTCACGGCATATATATATTTTTTTGTATATTTGCACCTATAAAATAACAGATACATTTAGATGCTATCTGTATTTTATCATTTATGATCATTTAAATTTGTACGTTATGTTACTCAGAGTAATAATAGAGAATTTCCTGTCTTTTGAAGATAAGGTTCAATTTGATATGTTCCCTAATATGAGAAAGGAGTCTCTCCCCAATCATATTACTATGGCTGCAGGATTACCAACACTAAGAATGGCTGCTATATATGGTGCCAATGGTGCTGGAAAATCCAATATGCTGAAAGCTGTTGACTTTATCAAGTTATTAGTGACTAATAAAGAATTTTTAAATCAATCTAAAGTTTCAAGATATTTTTATGCTTTAAAGAAGAATCCTGCTTCTCAACCAATAAATCTGGCTATAGAGTTTGTTACAAAAGCAGGAAAAGCGTTTATCTATTCTGTTGGAATTGGTGAAGAGGGGATTAGATCTGAGACTCTAATGGAATCTGGACTTGGTGTTAAAGAGAATAAAGATGTATTTACAAGAGAAGGCAACATTTTGTCTTTTGCAGTAAAACCATCAGATGAGGTGGACAAAATGATTAAAGCATGGTTAGAAAAAAATCCTTTTGCCAGTTTATTGACAATTAATGATGATATGCCTGTTTTATCAGATAAGAACATTGTTATTGCGAAGAATTGGTTTCACGAAGAATTATTACTAATCGGCTTTCATTCGTTCATTCCTGGCTTAATTGAACTTTTTAGAAGAAATAAAGAAATCACTGAGTTTACATCGGCTCTATTCAAGGCTGTTGATTTAGGAATCAATACGGTCAAAGTTCAAACAGAGGATTTTGATGAATGGATTCGTTCTCACAATGAGGCCGAATCGTTAATAGAGAAATTAAACAAAATGCAATCTGGTGGAATATCTCAAATAACAAAGGACAACAGAATTAGACGAAATATCACCATTGAAGATGGGGTTAGAAAGATTAGCCAGATGATGTTTGAACAGTTTGGGAAAAACGGCTTTTCAAAAGATATGGATATTGAGGCGCAGTCAGATGGAACTGTTCGCCTATTCAATCTTGCGCCTGCCTTTTATGATGCAATAAGGGAAGGCAAAACCGTCTTGATTGATGAAATTGAACATAGTATCCATCCATATCTTATAAGAGAATTAGTAAAAATCTTTTCAAGCCAAGACACAACGGGTCAACTGATATTTACAACCCATGAGACATGTTTGCTGGATCAAAAATTTATCCGAACAGATGAAGTTTGGATGGTCGAGAAAAAAGAAGGTAGTACCCACATGTACTCATTAAATGATTTCAAAATCCATAATACCATTAATATTGCAAATGGGTATATGGAAGGACGTTATGGTGCCATTCCCTTTATAGGAGAGCTAAAAATCTAATGCCTTATGGACCTTTCAAAGCTTTCATATAAGAAGGATGAATCAAAACAGGAGCCAGAAACGCCTATTCGTCCTCGAGTAAATGAAGGACATACAGATGCAGAGAACATATCAACTGAGGTTGAGGATGATGAAACTAACCATTTCATCATACCTTCTAATGTCTCTCCAGAGTACCAAAAGGGTGATAGCTTTCGTGTGCCATCACTTATCTTTATTATCTCTGGTGGAGAAAAAAGAGAAAAGGATTTCTTGAAGGAACTTATTAAAGGCAATAAATCCTCTATCTTAAAGGCATTATTCTTGTCGAAAGAAAAGCAAGGACTAAATCCTTCTCAAATGCAGGAAATATGGAAGAATACTCGTGAAAAAGGTGAAATTATTATCGATAATCAATCATATCGTTTAGACGAAATAGATGATGTTTTTCTACTTACCGATGTTGACGAGTTTTACAAACAACTCAGAGATATTCTTTCTTCTAAGTCAAAAGATGATACTGGAAGATGGATAATAAGTAATCCTTGCTTTGAGATATGGTTATACTATTGTTACAAGAATACTCCTAAAACTGATTTGGATTGTATAACAACATCCTCTACCGACAAACGAAGTCAAAAACTCAAGCGGTGTTGCAACGAAGTTGTAAAAGGAGGACTAAATGGCAAGTATGCTTTTAATCATATGGATGAAGGTATAAAGAATAGCTTAGAACATTATAATGAGGATAATAATGGCATTCCTGTTCTCTTTGCTACCCAAATGCACGAAATGGCGCAGTTCATAAAAGATAAACTAAAATAGAAATGCCTATCATGCAACTTTATAGTGGCTTGTACTTTCAAAGTGCAAGCCACTGTTATTTTACTACTCTTTGCAAAAAATATCTATAAAACGCCTGTCTAATATTTCTAAAAAGTCGGAAAGATTAGTAAAAATAATGGCGTATGTAATAGCTCCTCAAAAAAAGAACTATTGTTTGAGTTGATTTTTCTACTATTTCGTCAGTCGTTTGTCCCATTTTCGGACGCTTTATTAAGCCAAGCAGATGAAAGGAGAAAGAGCCTGGGACTGTTTACTCTCCACAAGAGAAAGAAACTACTCCTAACGATTTGCCGTTTGACTTTTCCATATTCAATGAGGCTGGCTACCTTTGCATCTGACATGAGGATAAATGACTATATATAACAGAATATGTTGAAATATTTTACTCCGAATGTCTGATAAAATATTTTAATTCATGGGAACATAAATACTTTCACTAAAAATCACTATCTTTGCGTACAAATCAACTATATGGCGTATGAATGATATAAACAGACTAAAGATTGTCCTTGTTGAAAAGAAACGAACCAGTAAATGGTTAGCGGAAAAATTGGGTAAAGTTCCTTCGACCGTTTCAAAATGGTGTACTAATGTACAACAACCTGATTTGATAACACTTACACGTATTGCTGAACTTTTAGAGGTTGACCGCCGCGAATTAATTAATCCAAGCAAATAAAACATTTAGATATGACTAAGAAAATATTAAATATTGCAGAACTTCAAATTGCAGCGAAAAAGTTTTGTGAAAAAGAAAGTGGGCATTATCGTTCTGAACTATTTGGCGTTACTGATGGAAAAGCAGTAGGAACTTTTGTTGAACATTTGTTCCAAGAATATTTAGAGCAACAGTATGATATTACAATTGGCAGTTCTGCTAACGGACTTGATTTGCCATCTTTAAATACAGATATTAAAGTAACTTCAATTAAACAGCCACAGTCAAGTTGTCCATTTAAGGATAGCAACCAGAAAATTTATGGACTTGGTTATAATTTAATCGTTTTTGTTTATCAAAAGACGGACAACGGTAGAACTAAAAAAGGAGGGTTAAATTTCCTTTCCTGCTCTTTTATAGAATCTTCTCGAACTGCAGATTACCAGACAACAACAGGTTTATTGAATATCATTAACAACAATGGGAATGCTGATGACATTTTTGCATTTTTAATTGACCATCAAATACCTTCTGATGAGGTAACTTTAATGAACATGGCAGAGAATATTCTAAGGAATCCACCGAAAGTTGGTTATCTAACGATTTCCAATGCATTACAATGGAGATTACAATATAGAAGAATTGTAAATATGGTGGAAAATATTGATGGTATAACTCAAATTGTTAAATATTCGGATGTTAATAAGTAAAACACCTAAAACGTTACTTTCAAAAAAGGATACAATTCGAGAAAATTATGGCGATTGGCAAACCAGCTATGAGTTTGCCAAAAGTGTTTGCCTATATTTGAAAGATAGAGGTATTTCCCCGGATATTATTGTGGAGCCTACTTGTGGGGTCGGTAATTTTATATCGGCAGCCATAGATGTATTTCAAACGGTGAAAAAAGTTTACGGAATAGAAATTTTTAAAGGATATATTGAACAAGCAGAAAGAAAACTTCAAGAATACCAAACGAACAAGCTCATTGTCAGCTATGAACTCTACAATACAGATGTGTTCACTTTCGATTTTAGAGAAATAGCCATTCGGAATCAGAATCAAAACATCTTAGTTATAGGTAATCCGCCTTGGGTAACAAATAGTGGTTTAGGGAAAAATGATGGAATGAATCTGCCTATAAAAGGAAACATAAAAAAGACAAAGGGAATAGAAGCTATCACAGGTAAAGGAAATTTTGATATTGCAGAAAGTATTTGCAATCAGATAATTGACGCTTTTTCATATCATAGTGATACACATATAGCGTTGCTTGTAAAAAACTCGGTTATAAAGAATATTATGCATAGACAATATTTCTATCCTCGTCATATACAAGATGTTAGACAACTTGTTTTCGATGCAAAAAAAGAATTCAACGTCTCTGTTCCGGCATCTTTATTTGAGTGTCATATTGGAAGCCATTGTCAAAAAGAATGTATATCATATAACTTTTACACAAAACAAATTACCCATTCTTTTGGATGGGTAAATGAAGCTTTTGTATCCAATATTAAAGATTATGGACAAACAAGTTTCCTTGACGGTCAATCCCCATTAATATGGCGTTCAGGAATAAAACATGACTGTTCAAAAGTCATGGAACTTTCCAAGAATAATTCTATTTATATAAATGGACTTAAAGAGATTGTTGATGTTGATGACATCACTATTTTCCCTCTACTTAAAAGTTCTGATATAGGAAAAGGACTGAAAGGTATTAGAAAATATTTAATACTACCTCAAACGAATATTACTGAAAATACTTCGATTTTAAAAGAAAGGGCTCCCAAAACATATTCCTATCTCTTATCACATGCTACATATTTAGATGGAAGAAAGAGTATCATATACAAAAATAAACCGAGGTTTAGCGTTTTTGGATTAGGAGATTATTCTTTTGCTCCATATAAGATAGTAATTTCCGCTTTATATTCAGATTTAATGTTTTCTTTAGTCGAACCTTTTGCTGGTAAGCCCGTAATGGTTGATGACACTTGCTATCTGTTAGGATTTGAAAATATTGAATATGCAAAGCTTACTCTTTTTATTCTACAAAGCGATTTGCTTAAACAGTTTATACAAAATATCTGTTTTATGGATGCAAAGCGTATAGTTAGTAGAGAATTACTAATGAGAATCAACCTTTATCGACTTTCCAAAATAGTGGATTATTCAAGTATAGGTATTTCTCAAAAGAAAATACAAGAATATCAAAATTGGTTGTATATGCAAACAACTCCAAACTTATTTAGTAATCAAGCATAAATCTTTAAACATAAATATGATTTCTAAACTACCTGCACCAATTATAGAAAAAGATAACCCCTTCAAAAATTGCAAGCTTGGTCGTCATCAATATGCGAATATTTTAACAACTGTTGTCAGTCAGAACCAAGGATGTGTATTGGCAATAGATGGAAAATGGGGAAGTGGAAAAACAACATTTGTAAAAATGTGGAAAAAGAGCCTTGAAAATCAACATTTTAATGTCCTACATTTTAATGTATGGGAACATGATTTTACCACTGACCCAATTATAGGTATGATTAGTCAGTTTCGTGATATGGCGGAAGGCGATGATGCCAAAGTCAAATTCACGAAGTTTGCTGCAGCTGCAGGGAAAGTGGCATCAGGCATGTTACCATCTATAGCCAAAGGATTAACAAAAAAGTGTTTAGGTGAAGATGTCGTTGAATTAATTGGATCAGCAATGAAAGAAATAGCAGATTCATTTGACAAAGTAATTGATGACTTTGTTGAGCAATGTCAGTCAATGGAAGAGTTCCGTAAGGCTCTTGAAAATCTTGTCGAATTCACCACACAGGATGGCAAACCATTGATTTTTATAATTGATGAATTAGACCGTTGTAATCCACGTTTTGCAGTCAAAGTATTAGAACGTGTCAAACATTTATTCTCTGTATCCAATATCGTATTTGTTCTTTCAATAGACAAAGAGCAATTATGCCATTCTATTTGTGGATACTATGGTAGTGATAACTTAAATGCAGAAGAGTACTTGAAACGATTTATTGACATAGAATATAAATTACCAGAACCTAATGTGGATAAATTCACGAAATATCTTTATGAAGCATATGAATTTGATATATTCTTTGCATCGGAATTAAGACCTAAAAACTTACTGGAAGAAAAAGAAGAATTCTTAAAAATGGCACGCATCCTTTTTGAATATATGCATCTAAATTTACGACAGATGGAGAAAATATGTGCCCATATAAGACTTGTACTTCTAACATTTAAGGCAAATCAATATGTAAATCCAAGTACTATTTTGATATTAACATGTTTTCGCTCAACTGATAGCAATTTATATGCCCAAATAGTTAGTAAGAATATTACAGTACAAGAATTGCTTAATCAAATAGAAAGCACCTTGCCTAGAAATGTATTCATTGAAGACGAATATGATAGAGATAATGTGTCTAGGTTGGCTGTTTGGGAAACAGCCAGACTGCTTGTTGCATATAATTTGAGTCTGAATAAACATCATAAAGAAGAGTTGCTCAAGAGAATTGAAAGCGATAATGGCTCAAATGATTCTTTCAAGTTATTACTTTCCACTAAGGTCATCCCAATAGAAACTCTACAAGAGGCGGTAATCTGGTATAGTCAAAATCTCTATCGAAATGACCCAATATTGCCGCTTGACTATACCATCCAACACATTGAGCTCTTAACCTCATTTCAATGATCGTTAAAATGAATGTAGATGAGAAGTAGCGTGCTGAAAATTCTAAATGAGAACTATCTTATGGTTTCTTCCTATTACCACTGGCTTATGGAAATGTTCATTGTATCTAAAACCTTTATATTTCCGTGAGCTTATTGTAGAGTAGTTTCGTCAGACTAACTTTGTTTAGTAATAGGATGTTTGCAAAGAAGGGATGCTACTCCCCTTGTAGGTTTGTCAGCAGGTCGGCAACCACATAGCTGGAGCCACCAACGAAGATGAAGTCGGATTGGGCGGCATCATGAAGGGCGGCTTGGTAGGCTTCAAGGACGGTTGGGTAGACCTTTCCGTGTAGGTCGTAGTTGTCGCCTGTTTTGGCAACTTTCTCTGCAGGGAAAGCACGATGTGTACTTGGTTGTGTCCAATAGTAAATGGCATCATCGGAGAGCATAGACATAACAGCATGTAGGTCTTTATCATCCACCATACCAAAGACAATGCGCTTCTGCTTACATTGTTGACGCTTGATTTGCTGTGAGAGATAGGTCCAACCTCCAATGTTATGCCCTGTGTCGCAAATAACTAATGGACTCGTTTGGAGTCTCTGCCATCTTCCCATTAGTCCTGTTGCTTCACAGACATTGGCGAAGCCTTCCGCAATGCTGTCAGTACGCTTGATAATACCGTTATTATACAGCTGCATAACGGCTATAAGCACCGTGTTAGCGTTCTTCTCTTGGTAGCTACCACCTAATTCGCCCACAAAATCGCCAAAAAAACGAGTTTGATAAGCGATGCCACCATCGGGGAGAGCGTGGGATGAAAGTACGGCTGGGATATCTTCTGCAAAGACAATGAGGGCATCCTCTTTCTGTGCTTTTGCCTTGAAAACAATCTCTGTTTCAGGGACAGACTCGCCAATAATGACAGGTACACGATGTTTGATAATACCAGCCTTCTCTGCTGCGATAGCTGCGAGCGTATTACCGAGGAACTGGGTATGGTCGAGTGATATATTGGTGATAATTGATAAGATAGGAGTGATAATGTTTGTACAATCAAGTCTACCGCCTAAGCCCACCTCAATGATGGCGATATCTACCTTTTGCTCTGCAAAATGCTTGAAAGCTAATGCTGTTGTGAGTTCAAAAAACGAGGGGTGCAGTGGCTCAAAGAAGTTGCGTTCCTGTTCAACAAAGTCAATAACCTCCTGTTCAGATATCATTTCTCCATTGACTCTGATACGTTCGCGGAAGTCAACGAGGTGCGGACTGGTATAGAGTCCTACTTTATATCCTTCAGCTTGGAGGATGGCAGCTAAAGTGTGTGAGCATGAACCCTTGCCGTTGGTTCCTGCAATATGGATTGAAAGGAAGTGGGTATGTGGATGCCCGAAATGTTCATCTAATGCCTTTGTCGTTTCAAGTCCTTCTTTATAAGCCGATGCCCCGATGTGTTCGAAGACGGGGGTGCTGTTGAATAGATATTTTACGGTTTCTTGGTAGGTCATGATGGGTGATGGGTGATGGGTGTTGGGTGTTGATGAAATGTAAGGAAACGATTTAGCCCCATTAGCCAATGAAGGCTAATGGGGCATATAATCATTATTTCAATTTTGTTTGTAAACTCATTGCTAATTAAAAACTCGTTTACTCGTCAACTTGTTCGACTTATCAACTCATTTAACTTGTTCACTCGTCAACTCGTCAAACTCGTCAACTTGCTTAACTGAAGAGCTTCTTAAAGTTTTCAAAGATAGAGCATTTGGTCTTTTTATCGCCTTGGAAGTTATCGCTATTACGCAATTCTTCAATCATTTTCTTTTCTTCCTTGCTCAGTTCTTTTGGGACATAAACGCTGATGTGAACCACTAAGTCTCCAACGCCGCTACCGTAGCCTTGTACTGCTGGAAGACCCTTACCACGCAAGCGGAGTGTTTTACCAGGTTGTGTTCCTGGTTCAATCTTAATCTTCACATTGCTACCATCAATGGTCGGGATGTCAACCTGACCACCTAATGTTGCCGTAGGGAAGTCGAGTAAGAGATTATAGATGATGTTCTGTCCGTCACGAATGAAGGTATCTTTATCCTCTTCCTCAATATAAACTTGGATATTACCAGCCACACCATTGTGCTTACCAGCATTACCCTTGCCTGGGACATTGACGACCATACCTTCTGCAACACCAGCAGGGATATTGATTTCAACAACCTCCTCGCCCTTTACAACGCCTTCGCCGTGACAGTGAGTACACTTGTTTTTAATGATAGTTCCCTCACCATTACATACGTGGCAGACGGTTTGGGTCTGCATCATACCAAAGATGCTCTGCTGTGTTCGGATTTCAACACCCGAGCCATGACAGTTCTGACAAGTCTCTGTACCGCTACCACTCTCTGCACCAGAGCCATGACAGTGGTCACAGGTCACATCTTTGCGCACCTTAAACTTCTTAGTAACGCCTGTAGCAACCTCTTGTAATGACAGACGAACTTTCAAACGAAGATCGGTGCCACGATATTTAGGAGCCTGATGCCCGCCACCTCCGAAGCCACTGAAGCCTCGACCATGTCCACCGAACACATCGCCAAACATTGAGAAGATGTCGTCCATAGAAAAACCACCTGCACCGAACGGACTTTCACCAAAGCCACCAGAGGCATTGAAGCCAAACTGATCATACTGTTGGCGTTTCTGTGGATCGTGTAATACATCGTATGCTTCGGCAGCTTCTTTGAACTTAGCTTCAGCCTCTTCATCACCTGGATTACGGTCAGGATGATATTTAATAGCCAGTTTTCTGTATGCTATCTTTATTTCGTTGTCAGAGGCATCTTTGCTGACACCTAACACCTCATAGTAATCTCTTTTCGCCATCTTACTATTGTCCTACTGCTACCTTTGCGTGACGAATTACTTTGTCGTTGAGCGTATAACCCGTCTGTACACAATCAATAACCTTACCCTTCTTATCGTCTCCCATGCCAGGAACCATTGCAATCGCTTCGTGATAATCAACGTTGAAGTCGGCATCATCGGTCTTAATCTTCTTAACACCGAGTGTCTCCAAGGTCTTCATAAACTTCTTATAGATAAGTTCAAAACCCTCTTTGATAGCCTGTGGATCCTCAGTATTGTCAGCAAGAGCACGTTCAAAGTCGTCAAGGATAGGTAGAATGGCATCTACAGTCTTCTCACTTCCGTTGAGAATCAGTTCAGACTTCTCCTTCAGCGTACGTTTCTTATAGTTGTCAAACTCAGCAACGAGACGGACATACTTATCCTTCCACTGTTCAACTTCTGTCTGTGCAGCGGTCAGTAGATCAAGTTCTTCCTCTGCAGGAACTTTCTCTTCGTTTGACTCATCAGTCTGTGTGTCAGCTTCGTTTAGGGTTGTTTCTTCGTTGTTCAACTCCAAATCTTCGCCTTCGACCTTTATTTCTTTCTTACTCATAATTTAATCGCACTATTTGTTATGGTATACACTTGCAAATTGTATGCCATGTTTCAACAATCTTAGTACATTCCAGCTTTTTGTTCCTTAATCTGCTCGTCATGGATATATTCATCGTAGCTCATCAGCTTGTCGATAGTACCCTTTGGCGTCAACTCGATGATACGGTCAGCCACGGTGTTGATGAACTCGTGGTCGTGTGAACTGAAGAGGATGTTACCCTTAAAGCCAATCAGGTTGTTATTGAAAGCCTGAATACTCTCCAAGTCAAGGTGGTTGGTTGGTGTGTCAAGAATCAAACAGTTTGCGTTCTGCAGCTGCATACGTGCAATCATACAACGCATCTTCTCGCCTCCAGAGAGTACGTTCACCTTCTTCTCAACCTCTTCCTGCTTGAACAACATACGACCCAAGAAGCCTTTCATCGCCACTTCGTTACCAGGACCATACTGTGACAACCAGTCAACAAGGTTCAAATCGCAATTGAAAAAATCGGTATTGTCCAATGGGAGGTAAGCCGTGGTGATGGTTATACCCCAGTTATATGTACCACCATCAGGCTTGCGATTGCCGTTGATAATCTCGAAGAGCGCAGTCATAGCCTTTGCGTTACGAGAGAGGAAGACAACCTTCTGTCCTTTCTCAATATTGAAGTTCACGTTATCAAAGAGTACTGTTCCATCTTCATCAACAGCCTTCAAGTTCTCAACCTCAAGAATCTGGTTACCAGGTTCGCGCTCCATAGAGAAGATAATACCCGGATATTTACGGCTTGATGGACGAATCTCCTCTACGTTCAGACGCTCCAACATCTTCTTACGTGATGTTGTCTGCTTACTCTTAGCCACATTGGCAGAGAATCGGCGGATGAACTCCTCCAACTGCTTCTTCTTCTCCTCAGCCTTCATCTTCTGGTTCTGAGCCTGACGTAAAGCCAACTGTGAACTCTCATACCAGAATGAGTAGTTACCCGCAAAGACCGTTACTTTACCGAAGTCGATGTCGATAGTCTGTGTGCTGACAGAATCGAGGAAGTGACGGTCGTGCGATACAACCAATACTGTCTGATGCTCGTCAATCTCACCGAGATAGTCCTCTAACCACTCAACGGTCTCAAGGTCGAGGTCGTTAGTAGGCTCATCGAGCAACAAGTTCTCAGGCTTACCAAAGAGAGCCTTAGCCAACATCACACGCACCTTCTCCGTATTTGAGAGCTGTGACATCTGCTTCTCATGCAAATCCTCCTTAACACCAAGGTTCTGAAGCAGTTGTGCAGCATTACTCTCAGCCTCCCATCCGTTCATCTCAGCAAACTTCAACTCTAAGTCGGCAGCACGATTACCATCCTCTTCTGTCATCTCTGGCTTAGCGTAAAGTTCCTCACGCTCTTTCATATTCTGCCAGAGCACCTCATGTCCCATGAGAACGGTATCCATTACCTTATACTCATCATATTTGAAGTGGTCCTGTTCCAATACAGACAGACGCTCGCCTGGACCCAGTTCTACTGTTCCCTTGTTTGGCTCTAAGTCGCCAGAGATGGCGCGGAGCAAGGTTGATTTACCAGCACCATTAGCACCAATGACACCGTAAATATTACCTGGTGTAAACTTTAAGTTGACGTCCTTGTATAGAACTCTCTTGCCGAATTGGATAGCAAGGTTTGAAAGTGTAATCATCTTTTTCTAATACCTTATTATATAATAATTTGGCTGCAAAGGTACGATTTTTATTTCAAACGACAAAGAAACAAGAAGATAGAAGACCCCCGCAACCTTATGCTCATCAAGATAAAAACTAAGTATTTTAGGACTGACCCCAAACTTCAAAGTTCAAACTTCAAAGTTTATAGGCTAATGCAAAAAAAAGGAACACTCTTGCAAATGTTCCTTTTGTGATTCCGACAGGATTCAAACCTGTAACCTCTTGATCCGTAGTCAAGTGCTCTATTCAGTTGAGCTACGGAACCATAATAATGGTTGCAACAGATGATGATTAAATCAATCATTTCTGAATTGCGAGTGCAAAGGTATTGCTTTTTATTCGTTCCACCAAATGTTTCGCAATCTTTTTTATTATTTTTTTTCTTCGTCATCATGCAACGTGGGGAGAGAGATGTGGTAACCCACTGCAATAAAACGAATTAAACAGATGGCAAGGAAGGTTACAATGACAGTTACTGGAAGTGACACTCCCAATGAGAAGAGTGCCCAATAGATGAGTCCTCCTGCCACACTCGCCATAGCGTAAATCTCTTTGTGGAAGATAACAGGGATATTATTGAGCAATACGTCACGGATTACACCGCCTGCCACACCAGTGATACAACCCATGATAATGGCTACCCAAAAGGGATGTCCTAAGGCGATAGTCTTTTGAATACCGGCTATCGTGAAGAGTGCCAAGCCGAGTGTATCGAAGACGAACCACGCATTGCTAAGGCGACGTATCCACCTACGTGACAAGATGACGAGGAAAAGCGCAAGACCAGTACAGAGTACATACATGATATTTGCGGTCCAGAATGGGCGCACGCCTAACATCGTGTCACGAATCGTACCGCCACCGATGGCGACGGCAAACCCACAGACATACCCTCCGAACCAGTCGAAGTGTTTCTGTGCAGCGTGGCGGATGCCTGATATGGCAAACGCAAATGTTCCGAGAAACTCCAGTATCACCTGAAGCGTACGGACAAGATGAGGATCAGTGTAGATCATATTTGAAAATTAAAAGCCCCACCCCGACCCTCCCCGAAAGGGGAGGGAGACAAATAGGATAAGGTTCGCTATACTTTCTTCGTAAGTATTAAGTATATCTCCTCATTGTTGTACAATAAAGAAATCTAATTTACATATTATAATTACTTAACCCCTCTATGTAAGCTATGCTCATTGCCTCGATGAACTTAGAGTATCTCCTCATTGTTAGACAACAAAGAAATTTGATTTACATATTGTAATTATTTAACCCCTCTATGTAAGCTATGCTCATTGGCTCCATGCATTTAGAATACTTCCCTTTGTTATCTGCACTCCCCTCCTTTCGGAGGGGTTGGGGGAGGCTTCCTCCCTCCCCCTTCGGGGAGGGTCGGGGTGGGGCTTCACACCTCGTTCTGTGGCTCCCCTGCTATAAACTGTTTAATATTCTGCACACATATTGCCATCAGCCGTTCACGTGCGTCGCGTGTTGCCCAAGCGATGTGAGGCGTGATAAAGGCATTTGGCTGACGGAAAAGCGGATTGTCAGCACGAGGAGGTTCCTCAGTCAGCACGTCGGCACAATAAGCAGCGAGTTGTCCACTCTCAAGAGCATCAGCAACAGCCTGCTCGTCGACGAGTCCGCCACGTCCTGTATTGATGAGGATGGCACCACGACGTACGCCCTTCAGAGTGTCGGCATTAATCATACGTGTATTCTCATCTGTTAGCGGACAATGCAAGCTGATGACGTCAGACGTACTGAGCAGACCTTCGAGTGTCGTCTTACGAATACACTCTGGCAGGTCGCTACTGTTCTTACTCGTGCAAGCCGAGATATCCATCCCCATTGCATGTGCAATCATTGCTACCTTCTTTCCGATGTTACCCAAGCCAACGATACCGAGTGTCTTACCTGCGAGTTCCACGAGTGGTGTGTCCCAGTAGCAGAAGTCTTGCTGTTTGCTCCATTCACCACGGCGCACAGCCTCAGCGTAATGATCAACTCGTGTGGTAGCGTTCAAGAGCAGGGCAAAGACGTGCTGCGCCACGCTATCCGTGCTATATGCAGGGATATTGCACACAACGATACCACGTTCGTGAGCTGCAGCAACATCGATATTGTTATAACCCGTTGCTAACTCACCGATATACTTCAATCGTGGTAGCTGTTCGAGTACTTCACGTGTGATGTTCACCTTATTAATAAGAATACCATCAGCATCTTTTGCTCGTTCAACAACTTGTTCCTGACTTGTGCGTTCATAGATAACGCACTCTGCTATTTCCTTTATCGGCTCCCATGAGAGGTCGCCAGGGTTGACTGCATGGCAGTCGAGAATTGCTATTTTCATGTTTGTTGGGTGTTAGAACCTCTCCCCCAACCCCTCCCCAAAAGGGAGGGGAGTGCCTAACGGGACACAGTTTGGTAGGGTTTGAGGCATAATTTGGTTGGGTTCGGGGTAGGATTTGGTAGCTTTCGCTACATATTATTACTATCATAAGGGGAAACATAGGGAGATAACACTCCATTAGGCACTCCCCTCCCCAAAAGGGAGGGGAGTGCCTAATGGGGTACAGTTTGGTTGGGTTTGAGGCACAATTTGGTTGGGTTTGGGGTACAATTTAGTGAGCTTTCGCTACATATTATTACTATCATAAGGGGAAACATAGGGAGATAACACTCCGTTAGGTGCTCCCCTCCTTCGGAGGGGTTGGGGGAGGTACCAACTCATCCGGCATATACTGCTGCTCTACGTAATGTCCTGGGTAATCGTGCGGATACTTATATCCATCGCTGTAACCAAGGTCCTTCATCAACTTTGTCGGTGCATTGCGTAGATGAAGTGGTACAGGCAAGTTGCCTGTCTGTCTCACTAACTCTATCGCATTATTGATGCCTACGTATGCGGAATTATCCTTCTTCGATCGAGCCAGATAGACTACCGCCTCCGCTAATGGTATTCGACCTTCAGGCCAACCAATCTTCGTCACAGCATCAAAGGCTGCATTCGCTAACAGCAGGGCGTTAGGGTTAGCAAGCCCGATGTCTTCTGCTGCACTGATGACGACACGGCGCGCAATGAACTTCGGGTCTTCTCCGCCCTCAATCATTCTTGCCATCCAGTAGAGGGCTGCATCAGGGTCGGAGCCACGGATAGACTTGATGAATGCCGAGATGATATCATAGTGCATCTCACCATCCTTATCATACGCCAACGGATTCTCCTGCAAGCGTTCCTCCACCATCTTATCCGTTATCACAATATCATTACCCGACTCGGCAGCCATGATAAGGTCGATGATATTCAGCAACTTACGTGCATCGCCCCCACTATAACGCAGGAGAGCACCCGTCTCACGCAGTTCGATATTCCGCTTCTTCAGTTCCACATCTTGTGTCACTGCACGGTGCAACAGTTTCAATAAATCCTCCTTCTCCAACGATTTCAGCGTATAGAGCTGACAGCGAGAGAGCAACGGACGAATTACTTCAAAGGATGGGTTCTCAGTCGTTGCACCGATAAGCGTCACTGTTCCTTTCTCTACTGCGCCCAAGAGCGAGTCCTGTTGCGACTTTGAGAAACGATGGATTTCATCAATGAAGAGTATCGGTGAGGCAGAGTTGAAGAACCGCCCACTCTGTGCCCTTTCGATGACATCACGCACATCCTTTACGCCACTCGTCACTGCAGAGAGCGTATAGAATGGTGTCTCTAAGCGGTTGGCGATAATCTGTGCCAGCGTAGTCTTCCCCACGCCTGGTGGTCCCCAAAGGATAAACGATGCAATACGTCCCGAATCGATCATACGTCGGAGCACAGCCCCCTCACCAACGAGGTGTTCCTGTCCGATATAATCGTCGAGCGTGCGCGGTCGCAATCGTTCTGCCAATGGTTCCATATCTTTTTCAATCTTATTATAGATACAAAAGTACAGAATTTATCTCATAATAACAAAGAATGACAGAATGTTTTCAAGTTAACAGATTGCTTGTTGTGAGAGATAGAAGGAAAAGAAATCCTCACCCCCACCCCCTCATCTCTGAAGCCTCACCCCCACCCCTCTCCGATTGGAGAGAGGGCGTGAATACCGAGATACCGGCTCTATAACGAAACGTGTGGGTGAATAGTTTTTTCCTTGCCAGTGTTCCTATGTTTAATGGCTTTATGGCTGGACAGAAGAAGACGGATTACTACAAATATAAAGGAGTTTTCGCTAAACAAGCTTCTACACACCTCCTGTTTATTCTTAGTATTACAACGTTTTGCTCACTATTCATTCCCTGTCATCCATATATCATAGTGCATTTAACCCTCCGCACATGTGGTGTTAAGCATCCGCACCACATGTGCAGAGTATCAGCACAACAGCAAATGATGGTAAACATTCACACACATTGTATGAAATAAGACCTTAAAACATCCTTTTCCGTTGGCTAAAGTGTTTAAGTGTAAAACGCTAAAACTAAACTGAACAAATACTTCTTTTATAAATACAACAGATATTCTAATCAGGTCAAACAACCCACACGAATCGTTATAGAGCAGTTAACTTGTCAACTCGTCAACTATAAAATCTACTTGCGTGTAAGTTTTGGTTGTACATACACCTCACCTATTCCACGATAGGCACCCATAACTGGTTTGGTATCAGAAAAGCGGTTCCAGCCGTAAGATGAGAAGGTTTGCTCAGAGGCAAGTTTCTGTGCCTCTTTGAATACGAGGTTGCCTGTGTCATCAATTGAAAGAAGGATGCTCTCCTGCGTACCATTGATGGCTGTCTCGTGCTCCTTACTGAAGTCGTCAGCAACGATAACTGAGATAAAGTATTCGTAAACACCTGTCTGCACCTCGTTCTTGAAGACTACCTTACCGTTGGTCATCTTAAATCCCTTACCAGGGATAAAGTCTACTGGCCACGTGTATTTGTTATCAACAATGAAGTTAGCCTTGTTGGTACCAGCTGCAGCCTCGATACGCACGTCAGAGGTCTTTCTCGACAAGCTACGGTCAGCGTTACGCATCTTTGCTGTCTGCTTGTATTCGCCAACGAAGTCTGATAATGAAGCCTGAACCACCTTCAACGAGTCAACTAAGCCCACTGCCTTAGCGATAACCCAGCCTACACGTGCCTTACCCGTCGTGTTCTCAGCCACCTTTACGCCTACTTCGTTACCTTTCTGCTCAACGGTAATCCAGTCGCCCGTAGTAACATAGGTGACAGGTACGTTAGCCGTAGCGATGAGCGTCTTCTGAATAGCCTTGTCATCGGTGAAGATATCCTCACCAGCAGGCAGACCGAAGGTGACACCTTCCTGCTGAACGTTAAGGGTGATAGAGTCGCCCTGAAGGTTCTTAATAACAAGGAGCGTGTTGCGCGACTGTGGACTGGTATTTGTCGCTGCAGTCAACTCAAGTGTCTCAGCTTTCTTCGTAACCGTAAGCCACGCATCTTGTGCATAAGCCTTGGCAGGTTCGGAAGCCATCTTCACCATGTTTGTTCCACCAATCACGTTAAATGCTGTCTGTGCCTTTACGACATTCAATCCCGCAGCATATTCAGGCAGTTCGTTATTGTCGTTGCTGCATGCCGTTCCGAGAGCGGCAGCTGCAACGAGCATGAATATTGAAATATACTTCTTCATAATTAATTAATTTTCGTCATGTACTGGATATTTGGCAATGTGAAGGCAAATACATAGTTGCCACTTGCATCGGTAATAGGCTGCAAGTCTTCGCCGTAAGCTACACCGAAGAAGGAATCTACTTCGTGTCCTGTAATCTGTCCGCTGTCTTCAGCCTTTGCACGCTGCATATCTTCATCCCATGTGAAGAACAAGCTACCCTTTCCTTCACCGAAGAGTTTGCCCTCCTTCTGCGATGCTGGAATCATTACGATACCTGCTGGATACTTATAAGTAGGGTCGGTCACTGGCTGTCCAGGAAGCTCAAGGTGTCCTGTTGCAGGGTCGTAAGTCATGAGGATTTCATAATTGATATTGTTAATATTCAACTTACCCTTCAGCGTATTCGCCACAGAACCCTTTTCCAAGGTAAGCCTAATACGCTTACGTAGGTTGGTCTTCAATTGCCATTCGCCAACCCAGAAGTCAATGCTCTTATGGCTCTTAGGCAAGAACTGAATGATTTTAAGGTCGTCTTGTGTCAGCGAGTGGTCTTCCTCGTTCCATGTAAAGCGTTGATACTTCTTGTTACCGATGACGATAGGCTCACGGAGTACGATACCTGTATTGGTTGTACAATAAGGCATCTCCCACTTCTTATCGCCTAAGGTAACAGTAAGACGTCTCACCTCTTGTGTGAGTGTTCCCTGTCCTAAGGTGTCATTACCCAAGACAAAGTCGTAGGTCTCAACATTCATACCTTCCATTACCGTCACAAGACCGAGCATATACTCTTCCCAGTTAGTACCCTTTGGCAGGCGTGTGAGGACCATATCATTGTGCCACTTGCGACCACGCACGAAGATGCTGTCGTTAGTAGCACGGAGGATAGAGAACTCATAGTCGCCCTGCGCACCGTCAGGACTACCCAACCAAGTCTCAGCCAGTGGGTGAATCACTGCGTTATACTCATTGAATGACAAGGTAGGACCCAAGTCTTTCACTACATCGTAGCCCGAAGTAGCCTTTGCCTCAACGTCCTTCACGTCACCCATAGCGGTAACATGGCCGTTCTTGAACTTCAGCAACAGCGTGTAACCACCGTAGCTATAGTTCTTTCCCGTATAATACTGCATTACCCAACCATCCTCTGATGACTCTAAAAGTGCCTTATAGTCAGCAACCTTCTTCTCGATTCGCTCAGCCGCAGGGAGGTCGAAAGTGGTCTTATCGTCATGCAGACACGATTGCAAAGAAAGTGTCAGTACGATAGCCATGAATAGTAAATATACCTTTTTCATTTGCGTATTCATTTACTTTTATCAGGTTCTGAACTTAGACTTTTATGCTCTCTCACACCCTTGCATGGGGAGTTTCAGCCTAAGTCAGAAGCCCTTGTTTATTTATTTATTGATAATATGTACACTGCCCGTTCTCTTATTCCAGTGTGTTCAGGTCGAGTGTACCAATCTTTCCACCTCTTCTGAGGATTGCATTGCGCAGCAGTTCGATGTCAACATTCCATGAATTGCTCATGTACTCGCGAATGATCTTCAGCTTTTTGTTGATAATCGTACCGCCCTTGTTACCCGCATTCTTCATGATTGTAGCCCAATCCTCTGGCGTACTGGTCACGTAGATAGAGTAAAGTTCAGCAATATCCTCAGCAGGATTCTCCATAGAGTAAGCCGAAACGAAACCCATGCTCTGCGCTTTCTTGTCAGGGATAGAAGTCCAGTTACCACTTACGTAGTCAGAACGTGAGATGTTATCATACGACTCATCGTAAGGCTTCTTCTGATTAAGAATGTGCATGAACTCATGGTGCATCGTGTGGAAATAGTAGTTATTCATACTACCATAGTCCTTCAGCTGGTCATCGGTAAGGGCATTTACCTTACCTAATCTTACCTTATAGCCACCCTCAGCGCTACCGATTACCTCTGTGCGATAACGTGTGTAACCCGGTGTACCAGTAACAACGATGATACGTGGCGCATTCTCCTTAATAAAATCAAGACCAACGGTCTCGGCATAAGCATCAAACCACATATACTTTGTGAGGATAGCAAGCTTAACAGTCTTTGCAGAGTCAGCAGGCACGAAGTTATAAGCCTGCTCGGTCTCCTCCGTCTTCAAACGATACTGGAACTCTATATTATAAGGCATGGTGTAGTTCTTATACAACCACTGGTCAAAGGCATTACGATGTACAGCCTCAGTCAAGAAGATCGAATCACCGCTTACCTTGTCATCACTACATGAAGACAAGATTGCGCCACAGCTGACGATAGCGATTGCAACCAAATATAAATACTTTTTCATAACGGCTCGTTTTAATTATTACGTGGGTTAGGTGTCACACCAGCTGATATTACGTCCTGTGGCAACTGAATAGCTAAGCGTGGGTCGCCAACCTTCATAGAGTCAGTTACGGCAGTAACGTTTGACTGCACATCAATCTTTCTACGATACATTGTGATACCATAACGTTTAACATCCTGAAGACGGAAACCCTCATGGATGGTTACCAATCGCTTCAACTGTAAGAGACACTGCAAAAGAGGTTCCTGTATGGTAGCCTCTACTGCAAACAATGGGTTCAGCTTCTTCTTTGGTGTTGGTTTTGTTGATGTGTAGTAAGCCATCGAACCATAGAAGTCTTGAATATCCGCAAGCGTGAGCTGCTTCTTGGTCTTTGAGAAGACGGTCAACTCGGTGTTGATGTCTTTCAATGCCTTGTCATATTGACCTAAGAGCGCATAAGCCTCAGCACGCTCAAGCAGGGTAATGTCTGTGCTGAACACAGCATACTCACCGTAAGGAATACCAATCTCTGCTGTTGCATCAATCACCTTAGGTACGTAAGGGATTTTACGCAAGCAGTACTTTGATACACCATTATTATAAAGAACGGTATAGTTAAGCGTTGAACCGCTGTCACCCCATGGACCCGGCGCCTGCAAGGTTTCGTTCTTGCTAATCAATTCGCCATGCGCATACTTGCTACCAGCCTGAATAGGAATACTGATAACACCCCACTGTGAAGGAACTGGCAACAACATGATGTTGGCAGTGTTGCTTGCATTTACAAAGGCGTTTGGCTGTACGTTACCACTTGGACCTAAGCGGTTCCACTCTGCCCAGTTGCGGAGGATATCTGCTGGCTGATCGCCCAATACCATGTTAGCATACTTCACTGCCTTGTCATACTGCTGTGCATAGAGATAGAAGCGAGTTGCGAAAGCGTAAGCTGCCTGCTTGGTGAAGTGGAACTTAGGCTTCGCATACTTTGTACCGACAAGAGCAATACCCTTCAGCATATCTGCCTCAATCTTCTGATAGAGTTCAGCCAGCGTACCACGCTCTATCAATCGACCAACAACCTTCTCTGGCTCTGTTGGATAAGGTAAACCTAACTGGTTGGCAGCCGTCGTCTTGTCGTAAGCCTGACAGAAGACGGTTGATAACTGGAACATTGAGAACGCTCTACAGAGCAAAGCCTCGCCCAACTGTGCACGATAGTCTTCCTCTGACTGCGCATCCTTGACAGTACGCTCAATGTATTCAATCGCCTCATTACAAGCTGATATAGCTGCATAATGCGCTGACCAGAGCTGATAAGGGGTCTCGGTATTGCTCACATCGTCAATGTCTTTCCACTGATAAGCCTGCTCTTGGAATCTGTCGAACGCACTCCATGTACTATGCAGTTGCTCGTCAGTATTGTCCGAATACATCTCAGTGAGGTAAGCTGGGTGTGCTTGTGGATAAGCGCTTACCAACAATTGGCTCACCTCCGTAGGGTTCTTAAGGTCCATGCGGCTGTCTGGATACTTGTTAAGGAAATCGTTACACGAAGTAAGTGCAAGCGAAATCGCAGCCACTGGCAAGTATATAATATATTTTTGACTTTCATCTTCATAAGTTTTAAAGTCCAAGTTTTACTGTTAGCGTAAATTGTTTTGGCATTGGCGATGCAACACCACCCACATTATAGAACTCTGGATCCTGACCATTGAGTCGCTTGTCAGCATAGAGAAGGAAGAGGTTGGTAGCCTGAAGCTTCAACGATGCATTCTTAATCATGCTGTTTTGGAACATCTGTGCAGGGAAGTCATAGCCCAAAGAAATCTCCTTGAGGCGGATGAAGTCGCCCTTTGCAATACGTGCATCGCTGTAGTTATAGGCGTTGTAGCCCAAGCGAACATTGGTGTTTGCCATGTACTGGCTCTTAGAAAGAATACCGGGAACATTGGTTTCTTTCTCCTCACCAGCTGCCATCCAACGGTTCTTGAACGCATTAGTCATTGAAACGAGGTCGTTATAACGTGCACGGAACTTAGGATCAAGGCGTACTACGTTACCGAAAGCGTAAGTGAAGAACACGTTCAGACGGAAACCATGATAGCTGAACATATTGCCCACAGAACCTGTATGCGTTGGATCAGTTGGACCTTCATACTTCAAGAAGTCGGTCTTTGTACGCTCTTGGAAGTTGATATCATCGGTTGTCACCTGTCCCTTCTCATTGAGAACCATTGGCATACCATCGCTGTTCAAGCCCATGAATGGGATTGAGAACAAGGCACGAGCAGGATAACCCTTCTTGGCAAAACCGTTACCGCTCACCAAGCTCATCACGTTACCTTGATTGAAGAGCTTTGTAATCTCGGTCGTTGCATAAGAGTAGATGAAGCTTGTTGTCCAAGAGAAGTTCTTCTTCTTAATGTTAACAGAAGAGATACTCAACTCAAGACCATTAGAATTCATCTCGGCAACGTTGGCTGCACGAATAATCTCACCACCCAAACCAGCGGTAATCATCGGACCAATTTCGTCGAAGTTTCTACGTGTATAATAGTCGAAAGTAACACCTAAGCGGTTGTTCCACAAAGATGCATCGAAACCGAGGTTCAACTCGTTCTTCTTCTCATAGGTAAGTGTTGAGTTTGCCAACTCGCTAAGCTCAAGCTGTGGCTCCTGATCTTCTGCGAAGAGACGGAAAGGAGTTGAGGCTGTGATGATAGCGGTTGAGTTGCTATAAGAAGCATCTGGAGGCGTACCTGTAAGACTGTAAGAGGCGCGTAAGGTAAGCTTATTCAATGGAGAGAGCTTATTAAACCAGTTCTCCTCATGCACATTCCATGCTCCAGACACGTTCCATGTTGGCATCCAGCGTGCGCTTGAATTGCGCCCCATCTGGTTTGAGCCCTCATAACGAAGGGTACCATTGAAGACGTAACGGCCCTGATAGCTGTAAGTAGCGTTGCCGTAGAAGGCTACACTGCGTGAGTTGGTTGGGTTAATGGTATAATAAGTATTGCCCGACTCCAATGCACGCTTGAAATACTGATAGATATAGAATGGAACCATACCTGCATCATAACGCAGACCAGCACCCTCGAAGGCATTGCGCTGACGTTCAATACTCTTCAACTCCATACCACCGAAGAGGTTCATGATATGCTTATCGGCAAAGGTGCGGCTATAGTTAGCGGTTGCACGAATGTCATAATCGCTCATGCGGTTGTCACCTTTATGATACAAACCACCGTATGGCAACACGGTCATTGGCAATACATAAGGGTTTGATGGGTCTTTATAAAGATACTTGTTAGCATCGCGGATAATTCCGTTAGCCATCGCACGATAAGCTAATGCCTGATTAGAATTGTCCTTTACAAAATGCTCCTGTGTAGAAGTCATATACTTAAATGCACCCAAGAGTGATAACTCTAAGCCCTTGATTGGCTTATACTTCAATTCCAACTGGAAACGAGCATCAATCGTGTTGAGGTCGATATAGTTGTTATCCAACTCATTGAAGATGTTGAATGGCGCATAGTTCGCAACGTATGTTGCTGATGGGTCAAGTACACGTGAGGTGTTGCTTGCGTATGAGTAAGGGTTGATGTCGAAGTCACGCTTCACCTCACCACCTACTACGTCAACGTCCTGACCAAGTGTTCCCGGTGCACGCTGCTTACGATAAGCCGCACCACCAATGAGGTTCAACGACAGCTTCTCTGTCAAATGCTGTGTGAGGTTCACGTTGAGGGTATAACGGTTTACGTTACTCTGTTTATACCATCCCGGGTCTAACAATGCACTGAACGATGCATAGTAGTTTGACTTCTGTGTACCACCGCTCAAGCTGATTGAGTGGCTTTGCATAATATTAGATGAGAACAACTCCTTAAACCAGTTGGTATTGCGGAACTCTGCACGCTGTAGATAGCGGTTGCGTGCCTCTGTGGTATTCTCCAAACCGAATTGACCTGTGCTTGCATTGTACTTGTTGATCATCTCGTACATCTTACCATACACACCATATTCGCTACCATTGAGTACCTCAGAGAAATTCAACCAGCCCTTATCTGCCAACTCTCTATAAATACCCATCTGCTCCTTTGAGTCGAGGATATCGAAGTTGCTATAAGAGGGTACAAGGCGAGAGGTGAACTCACCTGTATAGCTGATGTGTGCCTGTCCCTGCTTACCTTTCTTAGTAGTAACAACAATCACACCTGCCATCGCACGCGCACCATAGATAGAGGTTGCCGAACCGTCCTTCAAAATCTGGAAGCTCTCGATATCATCGGCATTAAGACCTGCAATTGCAGAAGAGATAAGGGTCTCTGGATTACCCGAAGCTAAGTCGTCTGCACCGACATTGGCTGCATCTTCCATGATCACACCATCGACAACCCAAAGTGGCTTACTGCTACCGTAGATAGAGGTGGCACCACGAATACGAATCTTTGGAGACGTACCGAAGGTTCCGCTGACGTTCTGAACAGACACACCCGCTGCCTGACCTTCAAGCGAACGGCTGATATCTGCCACACCACTCAGGCGCGCCTTCTCAGCATCAACCTTGTCCGTTGCACCCGTAAAGAGACGGCGGTCGGTGCGGGTAAGACCCGTCACAACAACCTCGTTCAGTGTCTGAGTGCTTGACTTAAGCACCACCTTCATGTCGGTAGTACCCTTCAGCGTCTGCGATGCCATACCGATATAGCCCACAGTGATCTGAGGATTAGCAACGTCAGTGGTAAGCGAAAACTTACCATCAACATCGGTTACTGCACCCGACTTGGTGCCCACGACCATAATGGTAGCACCGATAACAGGCTCGTTATCGTCGGCCGACACTACGGTACCCGAAATTTTAGTTTGTGCCAATGCTGCGCTTACGCACATAAACAGCATGGCAAAACACATAAGTAACTTTTTACTCATAAACTTTGTTATATTTAGTCTGATCTTATTAAATCCAATTGTGAAAAACTTTCTCTATCATATAAAAGGACAGACAAAACTCTTCTTGAGCCTTCCATAAACAGTGACTACAGCTTAAACTCATAGTATGAAATATCTATAATCTCAACAAACATGTGATACATATGTATTAAACAATTTGCAAATATAGCAAAATTTATTGAAAATGCAAGGTTGTGAAGTTTTTTTGTTGAAAAGTAGACAAGTCAACAAGTAGGCAAGTCAACCAGTTGCTTGTAGATAGGGTAAATAAAAGACAGAGTAACATGGTAAGTAGACGAGTCAACCAGTGGACGAGTGACCAAGTTGCTTGTAGACAGGGTAAATAAAAGACAGAGTAACATGGTAAGTGGACAAGTAAACGAGTGGACAAGTAAACCAGTTGCTTGCGAAGCCGAGACTCCATCATGTTTCTCTTATGACAGGCGAGATAACAGGTGACCGATGCCAAAAAGATGAAATAAATCATCACTCATTCGAGTTTTAACACTCAAAAGTTTGGATAACTCACTTATTTTCTCTATTTTTGTTTCTATAACAGTTTTGTTGTCTTGTCTTTAAAATCAGTTCTTTAGCGATTACTAATTTACAAAGAAAATTCGACAAACTGTTTTTTTTCTATCTATTTATTTGGGTGAGAAACTTTAGTTAATTCATATATTAACGTGGGGTTATCCCCACAATAATGCAGTTATGGGGGTATCATTGTTGCATTTATTTAAAAGGTGTCATAGGCACTTGCTTGCTGAAAACCTAATAGGATGCAGCGTTTCTACTAATCTTTCGATATAAGATAGTGGAGCTTCAACTCCATTATAAAAGGGGAGTTTACATGTTGAATCAAAATGGTTACTCAATGGGAATTAAACCTGGACCAAAAAGAATTGCTGTTACTACAGGAAAACCTGACAGACGTCAAAGAGACAATAAGCAGACACCTGGTAATACACCATCTTTGAAGCCTCACATTCATAAGAAAGGGGATTAAGATAAAAACGGATGTCGTTATTATTAGACATCCGTGTAATGTAACACCCCACTCTATATTCGTGCGGCAACACGATAGATGTGTCTTCTCAAAGCTGCTGTTATTTTGACACCGTAACGGCGGCTTTTCTTTATTAACTTTGTTATAATAACGATTATATATTTGATTTATTATATCAAGTATAAGATTATAGATGTTATTACAATATAAAACACCGCCTAATCTGTTGAGTTAAACGGTGTTTCGTATATTTAGGGTAATGTCGTATATAGTCACCTTTAATTAATACTTTCGTAAGTATCAGTTCCTTATGTTACAAAAATACTGAAACATTTTATAAAAACACACTTGACTCTAAAAATATTCAGTACAATATATCTCTAAAATAAATATAGCTTTCGTATTTTGCAACCAAAAAAGTCCATTACTTACTTATTTAATTTTGTATTAGGCCCATATCTCACCTGCGTGGCGAAAGGCATCAATAATGGACTTTGCTATTTTTTTAAATATTTCAAAGCCATTTCGCATCGGAATTCCTCCATTTATAGAGGTCATTTCATCTTTAGAAAGTTCTAAATAATAATTCTTCATAACTTTTCTCTTTTAATTAGAGCCGTTTTCTCACCCAATCAATAACACCTGAAACACATTCTTCAACTGCTGCTACAACACCAGTTTTAAGAAGAAACTTACCAATAGCCTTCCAAGGAATACCACCATTGATATTCCTCATTTCCTCTTGTGAAAGAGTACGATACAAATTAGGATTACTCATAATTTTAAGTTTTAAAAGTTAATAATAATAGTTTCAAGATTTTTTCTTGTCACGTTACAAAACTATTAACTATGAGTGCAAAATTATTTCACTCTCTAAAAATCTTTTAGTTTATAAGATAATTTAACAATAAAGAAAATGAAAAGCAGCAAAGAAAGCCCTGCAAAGACATAAAGAATGGGAGGAAATGCGTCAGAACTCCCTACTCCATCATCCAAAAAAATTCCAATGAAAGCAATGATATTATTAACCGCATGCATGCTAAAGGTGAGATAAATACTCTTTGTTTTATAATAAACCCACCCATATATCACTCCACCTATAAAAGCGCCTATAGCTTGATACGGGAACTCATGTATCATAGTAAAGAGCATAGCAGATGCGATAATGCCTACCCATGGAGAAGTTTTCAACTTTAATAAAATCCTTTCTACTACTCCACGGAAAAACAACTCTTCCACAATGGGAGCTAATATACAAACACTAAAAAATGTACCAACATTAATATTCTTAATAAGATCAGTTTCTGGAACCTCCCCTATAATTTGTGATAGAGCTGTTATAAGACTCACCTCAGGTAAGCATTCGGTTAAGGCTACAAGTATACACAATAGCGTAAGAAGGGCTATTTTCTCTCTTTTTATCGTTCCTAAGTTCAATTTAGCCTTGCCAATACATATCGCTGAGAGACCTAATGCTATGTATACAAAAAATATTTCTATCAATTCCCCTATGGGTGTTGCTATCCACCGAGCATAAGATAAAGTTTTAGGAGTGCAAAATTGATAAATCAAATTATTTATAATAAGGGCAAATATACATATAAAAAATGCGTAAAAGAGGAAACCTAACAACTTCTTTATATAATAAAGGTTTGTAAGACCAGTACTTGCCACTATTCTTTTTCTTTTTGAATACTTCATAATAAACAATATACCTCAAAGTTATATTTTTAGTTACTATACTCAAATTGTTCTTTCCACAATTTATGATAAGCCCCTTTATTAGATAATAATTGCTCATGCGAACCTTGTTCCACAACTTTTCCACTCTCCAATACAATAATTTGTTCAGAAGCTTTTATTGTTGATAAACGGTGAGCTATTATAATTATAGTTTTCCTTTCCCTTAATTCCGCAGCATAAATTCTTGTAAGAACTCCAAGTGCCTGAGAAACAAAGTCTTCAAAACACTTGGATATGTCAGAATTTTCACCTATCTTGGTGCTGCAAACATAACAAGTAAGCAAAAATCTGACATGACAAAGGTAGCAATTAAAAACGAGAATATCACTTCTTTCGGTGGAATTTATCACATTATGGACGTTTTCTCAAAGTTAGGCTTTGAAAAACTTACCGAATCTGTATTGGGTAAACGTGGAAGTAGTGGCAAAGCATTCAGCCATGGAAGTATTTTCGGCTCTCTCTTCTTCAGCTACCTTTGTGGTGGAGAATGCCTTGAGGACATCAATGCGCTTATTGGGCAGTTCAAGCAGAGACCTGACACGCTATTACCCGGTGCCGACACTGTGGGGCGCGGACTAAAGGAGCTTGCCGAGAAAAATATTGTCTATAAGAGCGAGACTTCCGACAAGTCGTATAGTTTCAACACGGCAGAAAAGTTGAA